>JBBQEX010000013.1:0-146344 GCA_038321315.1 Haliangiales bacterium
AAAGGGGCCAGAGCTGAAACCGTCCCCAATTCACAGCCTACTTGCAGGCGGTGGTCGCGAGCTTCTCGGGATGCCGGAGGCCGAAGGCCGCGGGCTCGATGGTCTGGAGCGCCTCGTCGGGCTCGACTTCCTTGTTGATGCGCCCGAGGAGGGTGCCATCGGCAGCGAGGAACACGACACTCGGCAGCGTGCCGGCCTCGTAGCGCTCCTTGCGCTCGGAGTTCTCGGCGGTGTCCTTGGTGACGTCGAACTTCAGCGGCACGAAGTCCTTCATGATCGCGTTGTAGACGTCGGTGTCGCCGAACGTGCGCTCGATCTTGCCGCACGGGATGCACCAGGTCGCGCCGAAGTCGATCATCACGCCCTTGTGCTCGGTGCGGGCGCGATCGAACGCGGCCTTCTCGTCGTTCCACACCCACGGCACCTGGTGCTTCGGCGCGAGGCTGTAGCTCCAGATCCCGAACACGCCAGCGAGCACGAGCAGGACGCCGACGCCCTTGCGCAGCTTCTCGGTGATGTCGCCGTGGAACGACTTGTGGATCGCGCCGAGCGCGAGGCCAGCGACGATCAACACGAGCGACACGAGCAGGAACCACAGCTCCGGCGAGCCCTCGCGCATGAACGACAGGAACGGGCGCAGGAAGTAGATGCCGCCGATCAGGAGGAGGATGCCGCCGGCCGACTTGACCCAGTCCATCCAGCGCCCGCTCTTGGGCAGCGACATCGCGAACGCGGCGAGCACCCAGAACAGCACGCCCATGCCGAGCGCGTAGACGAACAGCAAGGAGCCTCCGCCGATCACGCTGCGCGTGGTCGCGACGTAGGTCAGGAGGCCGAGCAAGAACGGGCCGGTGCACGGCGCGGCGACCAGGCCACCGACCATGCCCATCGCGAACGCGCCGCGGAAGCCCGAGCCGCCGACCTGGGCGAGGCGGGCCTGCCACGACGCGGGCAGGTTGAGCTCGAACGCGCCGAACATCGACGCCGCGAGGGTGGCGAACACGAGCACGATCGGCACGACGACGTAGGGGTTCGAGAGCAGCGTGCCGAACTGGCCGCCGACCATCGCGATGATGACGCCGAGCGCGGCGTAGGTCAGGCCCATGCCGACGACGTACGCGGTGGCGAGGGCGAGCGCGCGGCCGCGGGTGACGTTCTTGCCGCGTGCGCCGAAGATGCCGAGCGTGATCGGGATCATCGGGTACACGCACGGCGTCAGGGAGGTCTGGAACCCGAAGCCGAACGCGGCGAGGTACATCCAGATCCAGCCCCGCTGCTGGTACGCGTTGAAGGACGACCCACACGTCGGACCCGCCGCCGATGCCAGATGAGGAACGAGGACGATCGCGGCGACGAGACCGGCGAGTGCCCAGAGGAGACGGCGGCGCATGCGGGCTCACTATAGACCGGAGCGGGTGGGATGGGCATTCCACTGGTGTGCGTGGCGTTGTAGGGTGCCGCCGTGTCTGGCTCCTGGATCGACGACATCGCCCCGGCCCACGTCCGCGGCCTCGACAGCTACCAGCCGGGCAAGCCGATCGAGGAGCTCGAGCGCGAGCTCGGGATCTCCGGGGTCATCAAGGTGGCCTCGAACGAGAATCCACTCGGGCCGTCGCCCAAGGTCGTCGCCGAGCTGCCCGGCCGGATGGCGACCCTGCATCTGTATCCCGACGCCGGTGGGTTCGCGCTGCGCCGTGCGCTGGCGACCCGGTTCGACGTCGATCCCGCGGCGATCGCGCTCGGCAACGGCAGCAACGACCTCCTGTACCAGCTCGTGCTCGCGACCTGCGAGCCGACCGATGAGGTGCTCACCCACAAGGCGGCCTTCCTCAGCTACCGGCTCGCCGCGCAGGTCGCCGGTCGCCCGTTCGTCGCCGCGCCGACGACCGCCGCGCTCGCCTGCGACGTCGACGCGCTGCTCGCCGCGATCACGCCGCACACCAAGCTCGTCGTGCTCGGCACGCCGAACAACCCGACCGGCAGCGTGCTGACGCGCGCCGAGGTCGACCGCGTGCTCGCGCAGCTGCCGGCGCGCGCGTTGCTCGTGCTCGACGAGGCCTATGCCGAGTACGCCGCGGCGTGGCCCGAGGTCGACCACGTCGACGGGCTCGCCGTGCAGCGCCGCGACCGCCGCGTCGTGGTCCTGCGCACGTTCTCGAAGATCTACGGGCTCGCCGGGCTGCGCGTCGGGTTCGCGGTCGCCGATCCGGCGGTCGTCGAGCTGCTCGGTCGCGTCGGGCGCACGTTCCATGTCTCGAGCCTGGCGCTCGCGGGCGCCGAGATCGCGCTCGCCGACACCGCGCACGTCGAGGCGAGCGCGCGTCAGGCGCGCCGACAGATCGAGCAGCTGCGCGCCGAGCTCGTCGCGCCCGGGGTGCGGGTGTATCCGTCGCTCGCCAACTTCGTGCTCATCGAGTGCGGCCGCCCATCGGCGCCGCTGTACGACCAGCTGCTACGGCGCGGCGTGATCGTGCGCCCGATGACGGCGTGGGGGCTGCCGACCTGCCTCCGGGTGTCGGTCGCGACCGACGCCGAGTTGCCGCGCGTGATCGCGACGCTCGTCGACGTGCTGAAGTCGTGAGAGCGGCGGTCGTCGCGTTCGCGCTGATCGCGTGCGGCCACGCGCGCGGTACCACCGCGATCGGTGCGAGCGGGACCGCGATCCCGATGGCGCACATCCGGTCGGCGGGCGATCCGCTGATCGCGGTGTTGCCCGATGGCGCCCAGGTCGTCGTCGAGCTCGACCTCGATCGGCTGCGCGCCAACGAGATCGTCGGCAAGCTCGTGCGCGAGGCGCTCGCCGGCGACATGGTCGAGCCGCGCATGCCGGCCGGCGTGCCGCGATCACCGCTCGGCAAGTCGAGCGTGCTCGTGCTCGCGGCCTACGGCGTCGGCACCGCGCAGGCCGCGACGGTGATCGTGCTCGCGACCAAGGAGGACGTCGCCAACGCGCGCCGGTTGACGCCGGACCTCGTCGCACTCGGGCCACCGGCGTGGCTCGACCAGCTCGAGGCGCGTGCGGCGATCAAGGACGCGACCGCGCCCGAAGCGCTGCTCGCGCTGCGCGATCACGCGGTGCCGACCGGCGCGCCCGGCGCGGCGATCCGGGTCACCGCTCGGCTGCCGTTCGACGCGCGGATCGCGCTCGCGCGGATGACCGGCCTCGAGGCCGCGCCGGCGCAGCTGTCGATCTGGGGCGACGTCGCCGACGATCTCGCGATCGTGATCGACGCCGACTCAGCGGACCCGGGCGACAAGCACCCGGCGAGCGCGACCAAGGCGCTCGTGGCGGTCGTGCGCGGCGCGCTCGCGTCGATCGCGGCCGAGCCGGCGCTCAAGGTGCTCGGCGCGGCGCCGAGCGTCGCCGACGCGCGGATCGTCGTGCAGAAGACCTGGGTGCGCGCGATCGTCGCGATCGGTCCCGATCACCTGAAGCGCATCGTCGCGCGCGCGTTCCCGTTACTCGTCGAGGCACCCCTATGAAGTTGATCGTTCGTCCCGCTCAGCGTGCCCTCGCCGGCACGATCGCGATCCCCGGCGACAAGTCGATCGGCCACCGCGCACTCCTGTTCTCGCTGCTGTCGAAGACACCGATTCGCGTGCGCGGCCTCGGCGACGGCGCCGACAACGGGCGCTCGGCCAAGGCGATCGCGGCGCTCGGCGCGCGGGTCGGCCGCGATGGCGACGCGATCACGATCGCCGGCGTCGGCTGGGGCGGCATGACGGCCCCGACCGCGCCGGTCGACTGCGGCAACTCCGGCACCACGATCCGCCTGCTGTGCGGCCTGCTGTCGGGCCAGGGCTTCCCGACGACGCTGTTCGGCGACGATTCGCTGTCGAAGCGCCCGATGAAGCGCGTGATCGAGCCGCTGCAGGCGATGGGCGCCATGATCACGGGAACCGGCATCGGGCCCGATGTCGTGCCGCCGCTCGTCGTCGGGCCGGCGCCGCGACCGCTCGCCGCGATCGACTACGTGCTGCCGATGGCGTCGGCGCAGGTCAAGACCGCGATCCTGCTCGCCGCGCTGTACGCCGATGGCGCGACCGTCGTCACCGAGCCCGGTCCGAGCCGCGATCACTCCGAGCGCATGCTCGCGTACCTCGGCGCGCCGCTGATCGTGCGCGGCCGCGCGACGACGATCGACACCCGCAACTGGGATCGCCAGCTCGCCGGCGCCGGGTTCGACGTGCCGAGCGATCCGTCGTCGGCCGCGTTCCTGATCGCCGCGGCGCTCGTCGCGGGCGCGAGTGGCGATGGCGTGCGGCTGCCCGGCGTGTGCGTGAACCCGACGCGCACCGGCTTCCTCGACGCGATCGCGGCGATGGGCGGCACGGTCGCGCGCGAGGACGCGGTGACCACCGGCCCCGAGCCGCTCGCCACGCTCGTCGTCCGCGGCGACCCCGCTGGGCTGCGCGCGACCGAGATCGCCGGGGACCTCGCGGTGCGCTCGATCGACGAGCTGCCGATCCTCGGCGTGCTCGCCGCGCGCGCGACGGGGACCACGACGATCCGCGATGCCGAGGAGCTGCGCGTCAAGGAGTCCGATCGGATCGCGACGACGGTCGCGATGCTGCGCGCGTTCGGCGTGTCGTGCGAGGCGCGCCCGGACGGGTTCGTCGTCGAGGGTCGCCCGGACGGCGCGCTGACCGCGGCGCACGTGCACGCCGACGGCGATCACCGGATCGCGATGGCCGCGGCGATCGCGGCGCTCGTCGCGGACGGCGAGACGATCATCTCCGACGCCGACAACGTGGCGACGTCGTACCCGGGCTTCGCGGCGGCGCTGCGATCGCTCGGCGCCGAGATCGTCGAAGCCTAGGCCGTCGCGACGCTCTGCATCGGGATCCAGTGCTGCGAGCCGTCGGGCATCGTGCACAGGTACTGCCCTTGGCCCAGCTGCGCGACGGTCGCCGGGTAGCGCGCGCCGTTCGGCGCGGTCACGACGACGCGCGAGCCCGGCGGATAGCCCTGCGGCGGCTGCTGCTGCTGCATCTGCGGCTGCTGCTGCTGCATCTGCGGCTGTTGCTGCATCTGCGGCTGTTGCTGCATCTGCTGCATCGGCTGGCCCTGCGCGATCTGGAGCGGCGGCGCGCCCGCGGCGAGCTGCTGGAGCTGACCCGACGACAGGAGGTTCGGGACGTGCTCGAGGAACTGCGCGGTGCCCTGGATCTTCTTGCCCCACGGCGAGATCCGCAGCGTCTGCGCCGGGCCCTGGACCATCTGGAACGTCATCGACTTGTTGTTCGCGATGCCGCTCGTGGTCGCGCCGCGGAGGTTGCGGATGTCCCAGTTCTCGACCTCGAGGTTCATCTGCTTGGGCCCACCGGACCAGAAGCTCATCTTGGTGCGGATGAGGATCATGCGCCGGTTGGTCAACACCACGAAGTACGCCTTCGTGATGAGGAACAGGAGCAACCCACCCACGACCAGCATCTGCATCGCCAGCCCGGGCTGACGGCGCATGTAGGCAGTCTGCAGGACCTGCTCGCCGGGCTGCAGTAACGGCATGATTTGACTCTGGAGATACTCGTCGTTGGTCATCGCCGACTCATCCTACCGAACAAACCGTGGCCCTGGGACGTCCATCGTGCGATATGGACCCGACCATGCGTACGGCGACCCTCGCGTTCCTTGCCGCCCTCGTCCTTCCCCTGTCGACGACGGCGCACGCCGATGCCCCCAAGGGGACCGACTTCGCCACCGAGGTGAAGCTGCTCTACCGGCTCGCGGCATGTGGCGGCGACGACGTGGTCGAGGCCAAGTACGGCCCGGCGACGATCGCCACCCACTGCAAGGAGATGAAGGGCATCTACGCCTCCTACAAGAAGGCGTGGGCCGATCAGGCGAAGAAGTTCATCGCCGATCTGCGCCCGGCCGACCTGACGAAGACCGTGGTGTATCCGTTCGGCGGTGGCGACCTCGTGTCGGCGCTCGTCGTCTACCCCGACGCGACCGAGATCACGACGATCTCGCTCGAGGCCGCCGGCGACGCGCGCACGATCGACACGATCACGAAGGCCAAGCTCGCCAACGACGTCGACGAGATCGGCCTCGACATCCGCCGGCTGTACTACGCCGCGCACTCGACGACGAAGAGCCTGCAGCACGCGTCGCACTCGACGATCCCGGGCACGATCATGTTCGCGCTCGCCGCGCTCGTCGTCCACGACATGGAGCCGGTGTCGCTGCGCTACTTCGATCTCGAGCCCGACGGCAAGATCACCTACCTGACCAACGACGAGCTCGACGCGCGGGCGGCCGAGTTCGCGGCGCAGAAGCGCGGCAAGACGCCGCCGAAGAACTACACGCACTACTGGTACGAGCAGGACTCGGCGTTCGCCAACGTCGAGATCGGCTATCGCCCGCGCGGCGACGCCAACGCGCCGGTGCGCACGTACCGCCACATCGTCGCGAACCTCGACGATCCGCACATGGCCAAGGACGATCGCGTCGTCAAGCACCTCGCGCTCAAGGGCAAGGTCGCCGTGATGACCAAGGCCGCCAGCTTCCTGCTCTGGTACGACGACTTCAAGACGATCCGGAACTACCTGCTCGCCAACGTCGCGTGGATGATCTCGGATGCCTCGGGCATCCCGCCGAGCTACGCCGATCCGGCGGGCTTCGAGCAGCTGACCTACGGCGAGTTCACCGGGCCGTACTTCATCATCGACGACAAGAACACGCGCGCCGAGTTCGTGAAGCTGTGGAAGAACCAGCCGCACCGCCCGCTTCCGTTTCGCTTCGGCTATCCCGACAACGCGAAGCACAACCACCTGATGATCACGCGGCCCAAGGCGAAGTGAGGCTGGCGCACGGCGTCTGCGCGATCGTCGAGCTCGACGCGATCGACGCCGCCGCCCTGCACCCCGACGAGCGCGCCACCGCGGCGGCGCTCCCCGCGATCCGGGCGCGCGAGCACCTCGGCGGTCGCGCGGCGCTGCGCCAGGCGCTCGCGCAACTCGCGGCGACCTGCGAGATCGCGATCGGCGCCGACGATCGCGGCGCGCCGATCCTGCCGGCCGGCTGGATCGGCTCGGTCTCGCACAAGGGCACGCTCGCCGCCGCGATCGTCGCCCCGGCCGACGGCAGCGCGCGCGTCGGCATCGACCTCGAGCGCCGCGGGCCGCTGCGCGCCGAGATCGCGCGGCGGATCATGACCGCGACCGAGCTCGTGACACTGCCCACCGATCCCACGGCGCGCACCGCCGCCGTGCTGCTGCACTTCTCGATCAAGGAGGCGATCTACAAGGCGATCGATCCGTTCGTGCGGCGCTACGTCGGGTTCCAGGAGGTCGAGCTCGCGTTCGCCGACGACGGCGTGCGCGTGACCTCCGCGATCCCGCTCGCGATCGAGGCGACCTATCGCGAGCACGGTGGGCACTGGCTCGCGACGGCCCGCGCTATGCTGCGCGACGGATGAAGACCATCGTCGTATGCGGCTACGGCCCGGGCATCTCGGACGCCGTCGCCAGGAAGTTCGCGAAGGAGGACTTCGCGGTCGCGCTCGTCGCGCGCAACGCGGTCCGCCTCGCCGCCGGGGTCGCGGCGCTCACCGCGGCCGGCGCGACGGCGAAGGCGTACCCGACCGACCTCGGCGATCCCGACGCGGTGACCGCGATGATCGCGCAGGTCCACGCCGAGCTCGGCCCGGTCACGGTGCTGCACTACAACGCGACGCCGACCGGCGCGGGCGACCTGCTCACCGCGACGCCGGCGCAGGTCCGTGCCGCGCTCGACGTCGGCGTCGTCGGCCTGATCGCCGCGGTCCAGGCCGCGCTCCCCGATCTCCAGGCGCAACCCGAGTCGGCCGTGCTGGTGACCGGCGGCGGGCTCGCGTACTTCGACGCCAAGCTCGACGGCTCGGCCGTCGCGTGGAACGCGATGGGCCTCGCGCTCGCCAAGGCCGCGCAACACAAGCTGGTCGGCCTGCTCGCCGAGAAGCTGCGCAAGGACGGCATCTACGTCGGCGAGGTCGTCGTGCTGTCGGCCGTGAAGGGCACCACGACGCTCGGCAACGCGAACCTCGCGCCCGCGGTCGTCGCGACGAAATTCTGGGAGCTCTACGCGCTGCGCGCCGAGCGCTCGGTCCAGATCGCCTAGATCTCGACGCGATATAGCGAGCCCGACGCCTCGAACGCGAACAGGTTCGGCCCGGCCGACACCAGATGTTGCGTGGTCCAACCCGGGCCGACATCGGTGTACGCGCCGGTCTCCGGATCGACGTCGTACAGGTTGCCGTTGTCGACGCAGTATAGCCGGCCGTCGTGTGCGCACGCCGCGGTGGTCGCCGACCACGTGCCGGCGAGCTCGACCCACGCGCCGGTCGCGGCCTCGGCGCGATACAGGGATCCGCTGCGTTCCCACATGAACAGCGCGTCACCGATCGCGGCCATCTTGACGGTGTCCCAGCTGCCCTCGAGCGTCACGTACGTGCCATCGGCCGCGATGCGAAACAGCACGTCGCCGACGATCGCGTACCCGCTGCCATCGCTGCCGCACGCCGCGCGGAGCTCGGTGTACGTGCCCTCGAGCTCGGTCCACGCCCCGTCGCCGAACGCGACGCGATACAGGGCGCCGCTGCGCTCGAACGCGAGCATCGACGCCCCGATCGGCACGAGCGCGATCGAGTCCCACGTGCCATCGAGCTGGACCCACGAGCCGTCCGCCGGATCGATCGCGTAGAGCGCGTCGTTGCACGCCGCGAAGATCCGATCGGGGACCCCGGTCGCCGCCGAGGTATTGGACCAGTTTCCGGGGAGCTCCTCGTAGTCGCCTCGCGCCATGCCCGGTTGTACCGCGGGTGTCGGCGTACCATGCTCCACGAAATGAAGCGCCTGGTCCTGGTCGTGGCAATCGTCGGGAGCGCCTGCGGGCACCACAGCAAGCTCGACGACGTCGAGCGTCCGGTGGTGAGCGCGGTGGGATCGGGCAGCGGCAGTGGTGGCGATGGGCTCGTGCTCCAGCTGTCGAACGGCAAGGCGGGCGCGCCGGGCTTCGATCGCGCGCACCTCGCGCCCGCGACCAAGCTCGCCGACGCCGACGTCGCGACGCTGCTCGCGCGCGCGGCACCGATCACCGCCGACGCGACCGACAAGAAGGCGTTCGCGCTGCGCCCGGGCACGCAGCCGCCGCCGAAGACCGGCGCCGTCGTCGCGACCGCGTTCCCGGCCGATCCGACGACGCTCCTGCCGCCGAAGGCCGCGGCGACCAGCGAGCTCCACGTCGTGCGCTACATGCCCGAGGGCACGGTGCCGCTCGCGCCCGAGCTGTCGATCACGTTCGATCAGCCGATGGTCGCGGTGACGTCCCAGGACGACGCCGCGGCGACCAACCCGGTCAAGCTGACGCCGACCCCCAAGGGCCGCTGGCGCTGGCTCGGCACGCGCACGATCCTGTTCGATCCCGAGATCCGGTTCCCGCAGGCGACGACCTACGCCGTGGAGGTGCCGGCCGGCACCAGGAGCGCGACCGGGGCCGCGCTCGCCGCCGCCACGAAGTTCACGTTCGAGACGCCGCCGATCGGCATCGAGCGCAGCTGGCCAAACGGTGGCCCGGTGCGCACCGACGCGCCGATGTTCATCGGCTTCGATCAGAAGATCGATCAGGCCGCCGTGCTCGCCCGGTTGAAGGTCACCGCGGCGGGTGGCTGGAGCAACGACCAGGTGCTCGCGGTGCACCTGCTCGACGCCGCCGCGATCGCCAAGGACAAAGAGCTCAAGGCGATGGTCGCCGACCAGAAGCTCGCCGAGCTCGACGGTCGCTGGCTCGCGTTCGCGACCGACAAGCCGATGCCCGCCGATGCCGCGATCACCGTCGAGGTGCCGCTCGGCACGCCGTCGGCCGAGGGACCGAACCTGACCAAGGACACCCATCGGTTCACGTTCCGCACGTTCCCGCCGTTCGCGGTGGAGGAGGCGTGGTGCAGCTATCACAACGAGCACTGCCGGCCCCAGACCACGTTCGACATCCGGATGAACAACGCGATCGACGCGGCGAAGTTCGATCCGAAGCGCATCGGCATCTCGCCCGCGATCCCGAACGTGCGGATCTATCCGCAGGGCAACATGCTCGTGATCGCCGGCAAGAAGCAGCCGCGCACGCGCTACACCGTCGAATTGCCGGCCACGTTTGCCGACAAGTTCGACCAGACGCTCGGCACGGCCGCGACGCGCACGTTCGACGTCGGCGACGCCGACACCACGTTCTACGGCCCGTCCGGCATGGTCGTCCTCGATCCATCGGCCAAGGTCCCGACGCTCGACTTCTTCACGACGAACTACACCGGGCTCTCGGTCCAGCTCTACAAGGTCGCGCCGAGCGACTGGCCGGCATACGTCACGTATCTGTCGGACCGCTGGAACCGCGATCATCCGAGGCTGCCTCCGGGTCAGAAGGCGTTCGACGCCATCGTGCCGATCAAGGCGGGCAGCAACCTGCTCGCCGAGAACCACCTCGATCTGTCGGCCGCGCTCGGCAAGTCGGGCCTCGGGCACGTGATCGCCGTGGTGTCGCCGTCGCCGTGGACCGAGACCTCGCCGGCGCCGCAGCTCGTCAGCTGGGTGCAGTCGACCCGGCTCGGCATCGACAGCCACTTCGATCACATGATGAACGCGTTCGTCACCGAGCTCGCCACCGGCAAGCCGGTCGCCGGCGCCGAGATCGTCGACGCCGGCAAGGTCGTCGGCACGACCGACGCGACCGGCCTGGCGCACTACCCGATCGCCGGGATCCAGCCCGTCGTGATCGCCCGGAAGGGCGATGACAGCGCGCTCGACGTCACCAACGCGTACCGCTGGTGGGCCGACGAGCCGACCTCGACGCTCGCCTGGTACGTGATCGACGATCGCCAGCTCTACCGGCCCGGCGAGACCGTGACGATCAAGGGTTGGGTTCGCGCGATCGACAATCGGTTGAACGGCGACGTCGGCCTGGTCGGCGCCCTCGTGACCCGCCCGATCCCGTACATCGCGCACGATCCGCAGGGCCACGAGCTCGCCAAGGGCGCCGTGACGCTGTCGCCGGCCGGCAGCTTCGAGCTCGCGATCCCGCTGCCGAAGACGCCGAGCCTGGGCTACGCGTCGGTGCAGTTCACGGTGCCGCCGGACTCGCTGCAGGCGCTCCAGGCGCCGGCGTACACGCACCAGTTCCGGATCGAGGAGTTCCGGCGTCCCGAGTTCGAGGTCACCGCGCACGCGAGCCAGGGCCCGTTCGTCGTCGGCGAGAGCGGCGACGTCACGGTCGACGCCAAGTACTACGCGGGCGGACCGCTCGCCGGGGCGCCCGCGCGGTGGGACGCGAGCGCGAGCCAGACCAGCTTCACGCCGCCGAACCGCGACGGCTATGCGTTCGGCAGCTGGTCGCCGTGGTGGGAGAGCTCGTCGGGGCTCGACTCGTACGACGGCGAATCCTTCGGGGGTCGCTACGGCGGGCGCTACGGCGGTGGCAATCCGCCATCGAGCTGGTCCCTGACCGGCAAGACCGATGGCAGCGGCGCGCACACGCTGCACCTCGACTTCGTGTCGGTGAAGCCGGCGGTGCCGATGTCGGTGACCACGTCGGTCGCGGTCCAAGACGTCAACCACCAGGAGTGGTCGGCGTCGACCACGTTGATCGTGCACCCGGCGACGCGCTACGTCGGCCTGAAGACCGCGCGGCCGTTCGTCGATCAGGGCACGCCGATGGACGTGTCGGCGATCGGCGTCGATCTCGACGGCAAGCTCGCGCTCGGCGCGCAGGTGACGCTGGTCGCGACGCGCGTCGATCAGGTGTTCGACAAGGGCGAGCTCCGCACGCGCGAGGTCGAGCCGCAGACCTGCACGCTGACCATGCCGGCGGTCGCGCCGACCGGCACGACCGACGACGGCGCGCAGCCGTGTCACTTCAAGACCGCGACCGGTGGCACCTACAACGTGCTCGCGACGATCCTCGATCCCAAGGGGCGCGCGAACACGACGCGCCTGCAGTACTGGGTGTCGGGTGGCGACCAGATTCCGGCGCGCGAGGTGGAGGAGGAGCGCGTGACGCTCGTGCCCGACAAGGCGACCTACGTGCCGGGCAACACGGCCGAGATCCTGGTGCGCGCGCCGTTCTTCCCCGCCGAGGGGATCGTGACCTGGCGGCGCAGCGGCATCGTCAAGCTGGAGCGCATCACGCTCGACGGGCCGACCAAGGTGATCACCGTGCCGATCGTCGACGCGATGACGCCGAACCTCGAGGTGCGCGTCGATCTGGTCGGCAGCGCCGCGCGCACCGACGATCACGGCGTGGTCGTCGCGAGCCTGCCGAAGCGGCCGGCGTTCGCGGCCGGCACGCTGAACCTGCGCATCCCGCCCCGGCAACGAACGCTCGCGGTGACCGCGACGCCGGCGGCGGCCAAGGTCGCGCCGGGCGAGACCACGAGCGTCGCGATCGAGGTCCGCGACGCGAGCGGCAAGCCGGTCGCTGGCGCGGAGGCCGCGGTGATCGTCGTCGACGAATCGATCCTCGCGCTCGCGGGCTACAGCCACCCGGATCCGATCGCGTCGATCTATCACCCGCGGCGCAGCGGCACCGCCGATCACCACAGCCGCGAGGCGGTGAAGCTCGCGAGGCCCGACGCCGATCTGCACCCCGACGCCAAGCCGTCCGATCCATCGTCACCGCCACCACCACCGGAGCTCGAGGACCAGGAGATGGCCGCGCCGGCGACCGTGATGGCGCTCGACGAAGGCAAGATGGGCAAGGCCGAGGAGAAGGCGCCGGGCGGCAACTACCGGATGCGCAAGGAGGCGGTATCCGACGCGCGCAATGCCGGCGTGCTCGGCGGGATGAACGGGACCGGTGGCAAACCCGACCAGACGCCGATCGCGATCCGCTCGAACTTCGATCCGCTCGCCGCGTTCGCCCCGACCGTCACGACCGACGCGAACGGCCGGGCGACCGTCGAGGTCAAGATGCCCGACAACCTGACGCGCTACCGCGTGATCGCGATCGTCGCGTCGGGCGCGCACGACTTCGGCAAGGGCGAGAGCGCGGTGACCGCGCGCAAGCCGCTGATGGTGCGGCCGAGCGCGCCGCGGTTCCTCAACTTCGGCGACACGTTTCAGCTGCCGGTCGTCGTGCAGAACCAGACCGACGAGGCGATGACGGTCGAGCTCGCGGTGCGCTCGACCAACGCGGCGTTCACCGACGGGGCGGGGCGCGCGGTCAGCGTGCCGGCCAACGATCGCGTCGAGGTGCTGTTCCCGGCCGCGGCCGAGATGGCAGGCACCGCGCGGTTCCAGTTCGTCGGCGTGGCCGGCAAGTCGACCGATGCCGCCGAGGTCTCGCTGCCGGTGTGGACACCGGCGACGACCGAGGCGTTCGCGACCTACGGCGTGATCGACAGCGGCGCCGCGGTGCAGCCGATCGCGCTACCCGGCAAGGTCGTTCCGCAGTTCGGCGGCCTCGAGGTCTCGACGACGTCGACCAACCTCGGCGCCTTGACCGACGCGCTGCTCTACATCGTGCACTACCCGTACGAGTGCAGCGAGCAGCGCTCGAGCCGCATCATGTCGATCGCCGCGTTGCGCGACGTGCTCACCGCGTTCGACGCGCCGGGCCTGCCGTCGCCGGCGGCGCTCGCGTCGAGCAACGCGAACGACATCGCGCGGATCGCGCAGATGCAGAACCCCGACGGCGGCTTCGACTACTGGGAGCGCGGCTACCCGTCGGTGCCGTACCTCTCGGTCTACGTCACCCACGCGCTCGTGCTCGCGAAGGCCAAGGGCTACGACGTCCCCCCGGCGATGCTCGACAGCGCCAAGCACTACCTGACGAACATCGAGTCGTTCTATCCGAGCGACTACCCGGTCGAGATCCGCCACGCGATCTCGGCGTACGCGCTCGCGACCCGCAAGTCGATGGGCGATCTCGACGTCGTCAAGGCGCAGCGCCTGCTCGCCGAGGCGGGCGGACCCGACAAGCTCGGCCTCGAGGCCGACGGCTGGCTGCTCGAGGTGTTCGCCAAGCGTCCCGAGGCCGCGGCCGAGCGGGCCGCGATCGTGCGCCACGCGATGAACAAGGTCAGCGAGACCGCGGGGGCCGCGAACTTCACGGTCGGCTACACCGACGGCGGCTACCTGTTGCTCGCGAGCGACCGCCGGGTCGACGCGATCATGATCGAGGCGCTGATCGAGGAGCAGCCCGACTCCGACCTCATCCCCAAGCTCGTCACCGGGCTGCTCGCGCATCGCAAGGCGGGGCGCTGGGAGAGCACGCAGGAGAACACCTGGGTGCTGGTCGCGCTCGATCACTACTTCCAGACCTACGAGAAGACGACGCCGAGCTTCACGGCGCGGGTCTGGCTCGGCAGCGACTTCGGCGGCGAGCACGCGTTCCGCGGCCACACCACCGAGACGTTCCAGATCGCGGTCGCGATGGCCGACGTCATCACCCACGACCACGCGAACCTCACGATCGCCAAGGACGGTCCGGGCCGGTTGTACTATCGGGTCGGCATGACGTACGCGCCGGCCTCCCTGTCGCTCGCCGCGGCCGACTACGGCTTCGTGGTCACGCGCACCTACGAGGGCGTCGACGATCCCAAGGATGTGATCCGCGGCACCGACGGGGTATGGCACGTGAGGCGCGGCGCGCGCGTGCGTGTGAAGCTCGCGATGATGAACGAGAACCGGCGCTACCACGTCGCGCTCGTCGATCCGCTGCCCGCGGGCTTCGAGCCGATGAACCCGGCGCTCGCGACCACCGGCCCGATCCCGCCAGCGCCGGTCGACAAGAAGGCCGAGCGGTACTCGTGGTGGTACCGCACCTGGTACGAGCACCAGAACCTGCGCGACGACCGGGTCGAGGCGTTCACCCAGCTGCTGTGGGAGGGCGTCCACGACTACGACTACGTCGCGCGCGCGACGACGCCGGGCACGTTCGTCGTGCCGCCGACCAAGGCCGAGGAGATGTACATGCCCGAGACGTTCGGACGCGCCGCGACGGAGCGCATGGTCATCGAATGAGAGCGCTCGTGCTCCTGATCGGCCTCGCGGGCACGGCGTACGCCGACGCCCCGGGCGAGACGCCGCCGACCTCGACCGACGACGCGTGGGAGGCCTACGACAGCGCGTTCGTCCAGATCGCGCTCGGCCACGATCGCGGCACGCGCCAGCTCTACGATCTCGCCGATCAGTATCCCGCGCACCCGGCGGGGATCCGCGCGCGGACGCTGCTCGGGCGCGAGACGCTGCTGCACGATCGCCGGATCGCGCGCGCCGAGCTCGTGCTGTGGCAGACGCTCGGTGGCCTGGTCACCGCCGGCGAGATCTGCGTCGCGGTCGACTGCGCCGATCAGCGCACGACCGCCGCCGTGTTCACCGCGTCGGTCGCCGGCACGTTCGCGATCGCGCTCGCGGCGAGCGAGGATATCGAGGAGGGCGAGGCGCACCTGTACAACTCGGCGATGGCGTGGGGGCTGTGGAACGGCACCGCGCTCACCGATCGCACCGCCTCGGCGCCGGTCCACTCGATCATGGTGATCGGCGGCCAGGTCGCCGGGGTCGCGGCGGCCTACGGCCTGTGGCACTCGTGGCGGCCGAGCGAGGGCGACGTGGCGCTGACCAACACCGGCCTGTTGTGGAGCACGGTGCTCTACCTGTGGGTCGGCATCGGGCGCAACCGCAGCCCCGATCTCCACGACGTGGTGATCGCGGGCGACGTCGGCCTGGTGGTCGGCGGCCTGACGTCGACGAAGTGGCACATCAGCCGCGGGCGGTCGCTGTTGCTCGACACCGGCGGTCTGCTCGGCATCCTCGGAGGCGGGCTCGCCGCGGCGATCGGCAACGGCGGCGACACCACGGTCGGCGCCTGCCTGTTCGTCGGCACCGCGCTCGGGCTCGCCAGCGCGGTCTACCTGTCGCGCGACTGGGATCACCCGGTCCACGTGGCGCCGACGCCGATCGGTGGCCCGACGAGCCAGGGCGCGGGCGTCTCGGCGATCTTCCGCTTCTAGAATCGAAAGCCGGCGCCGACCAGCGCGCCGCGGCCGTGCTCGGCGGGTGTGACGAACGTCTGGACCGCCGGGCCCTTGCTCGGGTGGCTGATCTCCGGCGTGAGCAGCAGGCTGACGACGAGCCCGAGCGCCGCACCGGCCGACGCGGCGCCGAGTACGAGCGGCGCGGTCGCGTCGTTCGTGATGACGGTCGCGATCGCGCCGCCGCCGATGCCGCCGACCAGCGCGGCGGCATCGATCACCAGCGTCTGGCCGCGCAGGATCTTCGGGTGCGTCGCGGCGAGCAGCGCGCCGCCGGCGAGCCCGACGTTGAGGCTGACCAGCCCGACGAGCCCGGTCGCCGAGTCGCTGGGGTTCGGCGACAGCGCGGTGAACGCGAGCAGCCCGACGATCGTGGTCCACGTGCCACCGGAGCTCGCGAGCGCGACCTGGCCGGCGGTCGGGTGCGTCTGGTCGATCACGGCACCGAGGCCGAGCCCTCCGACCTGGCCGATCAACAGGATCGTCGGTGACACGTTGGACGTGGCGGTGAGCGAGCCGAACAGACCTTCCATGAAGCCGAACACCGTGCCGCCGTCGATCAGCGACCGCGTGCTCGGGCGCACCGAGTCGAAGCCCGACAGGGTCGCGAGCGCTCCGAGCGACGCCCCGATCAGCGCGAGGCCGAACGGCGCCGCGTTCGATCCGCTACAGCCACCGATCGCGCAGAGCTCGATCCCGACCACCGCGCCGTGGAGCGTCTGCACGGTCGCGAGCTCGGCGCGCGCGTTCGAGGTCGGCTCGTCGGTCAGCTCGGGCGAGACGTGGGCGATCACGCCGTCCGGTGGGACCTTCAGGACCTCGGCGACGCGCGTGGCCGCGACGGTCGCGGGATGACCGGGGTGCTCGCGCGCGAGCTTGGCGAGCAACCCACGCGCGCCGTCGCGATCGTGATCGGCGAGCGCGGTGAACGCGCGGTGGTAGAGGTCCCACGCCGCGTCGTCGCGCGGATCGGTGGGGCGTGGTGGCTCGGGTTCCGGGATCGGGACCGGGACGAGCTCCGGCATCGCGAACGGCGACGCGGCCGGCTCGTCGACGACGTCCCCGGCATGTGCGGTGGACCCAACCAGCGCGAGCGCGCCGAGGATGACAGCGACTCGCACGCGCCCGGTCAGTTGCTCTTGGTGGCCTCGAGGAACTTCTCCTCGAGCGACGCGCCTTCCTTGACCGACCGTGGCACGAGGCCCGCCTTGGCGAGCTCCGAGACCAGGTTGCCGATCAAGGCGTCGGTCGTCTGGTCGGGCGCGAGCGCCATGGTGATGTGGTACTCGTTCTGCGTGTCGACGGTCACCTCGCCGACGCCCGCCTGACGCTTGAGCAGCGCGAGTTGTTCGTCGGACAGCTTCTTGCCGAACGTCATGCGGACCACGCCGGTCGCCTGCGTGAGCTCCTTGACCGACTTGCACTCGACGAGCTTGCCGTTGTTGAGGATCGCGACCGCGTCGCAGATCTCCTGGATCTCGGCGAGGTTGTGCGAGCTGACGATCAAGGTCGCGCTGTGCTTGGTCTTGATGTCGGCGATCAGCCGGCGCACACCCGCGGCGTTCACCGGATCGAGGCCGGCGGTCGGCTCGTCGAGCACGATGACCTCGGGCTTGCCCATGAACGCCTGGGCGATGCCGAGTCGTTTGGTCATGCCGTGGGACAGCGCGCGCGCGTTCTTCTTCTGCGCTTCGAGCAGCCCGACCATCGTGAGGACGCGCGTGGTCTCCTCGGCCGCGGCATCCTTCGTCATGCCGTTCAGGCGCGCGAAGAACTCGAGTTGCTCGCGCACCGGGACGTTGCCCTGGAACAGCGCGTCCTGCGGCAGGATCGTCAGGCGGCCCTGGAGCTCGCCGATGTGATCGACGTTGACGCCGAGGACCTCGATCGCGCCGGCCTGCGGCTTCAAAAAGTTCGCCATGATGGAGAACAGCGTGGTCTTGCCCGCACCGTTGGGGCCGAGCAGGCCGAACACGGTGTGGTGCGGGATCTCGAACGAGACGTCGTCGAGGGCCTTCTGCTTTCCGAAGGTCTTCGAGATGCCCTTGACGGTGACGGCGGCGGCGGAGGCCATTAGAGATCTCGCTTCGCGAAGTGGCGGCTGCCGACGAACAGGAGCAGCACGGTGAACCCGAGCATGACGAGGATCCCGGCGAAGAACTGGAGGCCCATCGGCTGGAACAGCCAGTACTTGTAGCCCCACGGCGTGAGGTACTGGCCGTAGTGCACCGAGCTCGAGATGCTCGAGCCGAACCCGATGAAGCCGGGGATCAGGTAGGCGATCATCATCGAGATGATCATCGAGCCGAACCCGGACTCGATCGAGCACGAGATCCACGCGCACAGCGCCATGTACGGCAGCGCGAAGATCATGATCCGCAAGTAGCCACCGAGCAGCCAGAGGACCATCTCGCCGGGCGCGTGGATGTGGACCTTGATGGCCATGTAGAGCATCAGGATGACGAACAGGATCGCGAACACGACCGCGGTGAACAGATACGTGCCGATGAATCTCCCGAAGAAGATGTTCGGTCGCTCCGTGCGGATCAGCAGGAACCGCAATCCCTTGCTGTCGATATCCGACGAGGTCTGGTTGAACCCGCCGAGACAGATCAGGAACGGGGTGAACAGCATGAGCAAGATGAGGAACGCCGACACGATCGCGGGGTGATCGTCGGTCAGGTTCTTCAGCTGGGCTTCCGACGGATCGGTCGCCCAGTCGATCGCCTTGCGCGCGGTCTTGATGACCGACTTGTTGAGCTCCTCGGTGAGCTGCTGGTTCTGCTCGGGTGAGAGCTCGGCGTAGCGGTCGGCGAAGTGCGACTTCTGCTGATCGAATGCTTCGAGCGGGGCGATCACCACGTAGGCCAGGATGAGGCCAGTGATGAGCGTCATGAAGATCGAGATGAGGCCGGCGCCGCCGCGAATGCCGTGGCGTACCGAGTGGCCCGCGATCAGCTGGAGATGCGGTTTTCTGATCATGTTGATTTCCCGCTAGAAGAACCGAAGAACAAACACGAAAGGCCTGGGACTACCCGCAACCCGGAGATTGCCACGTAGTGCCAGGCCTTTGTAGGAGTCGAAGACTCCGTTGCCGTCAGTTGACGAGGTCGTCCTTGAACGTCGTGTTCACGAGGATCAGCGTGAGCACCGGGTAGATGAGCCCGATGATCGTGCCGATGCCGAAGCCGCTGTGGACGAGCGCGAGCCCGACCACCGTGCTGCCGAGCGAGAGCAGGGCGTACGCCGTGCCCATCGTGCGGCCGAGGAAGCGCTTCTGCTTGATGTAGCCGACGCCCGACACGATCAAGAGGAACGCCGACACCGCGCTCAGCAGGACGTACACGTAGAGGATGCCCACGCCGGGACCCGACGAGGTCACCGTCGCTCCCGCCGACTCGGCGCTGTCGACCGCCGACTTGGCGAGGCCGATCAGGGCGAACGCTGCGAGCGTTCCGAGCGCTCCCAGGCCACCGAATACGAAGTTAAGAACTGCAAGTGCCGTAAGCCCGCCAGGGCGCTTTCCCTCAGCC
This sequence comes from Haliangiales bacterium, assembly GCA_038321315.1. Lineage (GTDB taxonomy): Bacteria > Myxococcota_A > Polyangia > Haliangiales > Haliangiaceae > JABFXX01. Next base: position 19,532 of record JBBQEX010000013.1, read on the forward strand.
ATCGTGGATCCCTCGTTGTGAATGTTGGTCGTACGTGGTCGAACCAGAAACGAGCCCACACTACCCCGGGTGGGGTAGTTGAAAGCAAGTGTTCGCCGAGGAAGTTGCGCAAATCGTGAAAATATCGGGATCGCCGCGACCGTGGCGTTGCAGGTGGAATTCGCGGAATGCTCGTGGCATGGGCGCAGCTCGGTTCGTCGTGGTGGTCGGCGCGATCATCGGATGCAAGAAGGCCGCGGAGCCGGTTCCGGTCATCGCGGGTTCCGGATCAGGCTCGGGCTCGGGCTCGGCGGTCGCGGTCACGGTCGCGGTCGCGGTCGCGGTGCCGAGCGCGGTGAAGCCATTTCCGAAGGTGACCGGCGAGGATGATGGGTTCTTGTTTGCCGACGTGGTCGGCGGCACGGTTCCGTTCGAGCTCGACGACAAGACCAAGACGACGTTGCCCGAGGGCACGATCGTCACGCGCGTCGACGGCGGCGAGCACGATCACACCGAGGACTGGACGCACGTGAAGGCCGGCGACAAGACCGGCTACGTCACGATCGCGAACGTCATCCATGCGGACGACATCCACCCGAGCCCGAAGCAGCCGGACTACGCGCTCGTCCTGTCATCGGCCGGCTGCGGCGACTACTGCCACGCCGCGATCTGGCTCGCGCACGGCATGGGCGAGCACACCCGGATCGTCGACGCCGCGGTGGCGCCGACCTTCGCGTGGAACGCCGACGGCAAGACGCTCGCGGTCAGCACCGACGACGGCGCGGTCCTCGTCGACCTCGCGACCGGCAAGACGCTGACGAAGTTCGACCATCGCTACGCGCCCGCCTACAGCCCCGACAACACGCTCTACCTGCGCGACCCCGACAACGGCGTCTACAAGGTCGACGCGGCGGGCAAGGTGGTGCGCGTGATGAAGGGCAAGAAGGAGAAGCACGCCGACGACGAGTACCCACCACCGCCCGAGCCGGTCACGTTCGACGCGGCCGGCAAGTTCGTGCCGTGACTAGTTCGGCGGCGTGAACAGCTCGATCGTCGCGAGCGGCGCGCCGGTGGCGTCGGTGCCGCCGACGATCAGGATCTGGCCGTTGGCGAGCGCGACCGCGCTGGCGTGGCTGCGCGCGGCGCCGAGGGCGAGCGTGGCGACCGGCGCGAGCGTCGCGGCGTCGCGGACCTCGACGCTGTCGAGCGCGGTGCCGAGCACGTCGCCGCCCGCGATCACGACGAACCGATCGGTCGCGGCGATCGCGGCGTGCGCGCGCGGGATCGCGAGGTGGAGCACGCTGCGCGCAGCGGTGATCGGATCGATCGAGACCAGGTCGTCGATCGCGGCACCGGCGCGCTCGCCGCCAGCGACGACGATCGCGCGCGTGCCGATCGCGCCGACCGCGGCGCCGGTGACCGCGGGGTCGCCGGCGGGCATGTCGGCGAGGTCGCCCCGGAACCGCACGAGCCCGGTCGGGCCGCCGACGAACATCGCGGTGACCGCGCCGTCGGTCGCGGTGAGCGCGGTGGCGTTCGCCGGGAGCTCGGTGACGTCGGTGCGGGCGACCACGGTCGAGCCGCTGATCGCGAGCGCGGGGCTGCCCGAGACCGCGAACTGATCGACCGCGGTGCGCGCGGCGATCGCGCCGGTGCGCGCGAGCTCGGGGTGATCGCCGAAATCGATGTACGCGCCGGCGGGGGCGGTCGCCGAGTTGAACAGCTGCAGCTGACCGCTCGGCGTACCCGCGGCATCCGTCGCGCCACCGAACAGGTACGCGTTGTTCGCCACCGTGGTCGCGACCGCGATGCCACCGCGCGGCACGGTCAGGCTGAGCCCGAGCGCGAGCGAGTGGTCGTAGACGTTGTAGAGCTCGACCGAGCCCGAGGGCGCCCCGGCTGCGTCGTAGCCACCGACGAAGATCGCGCCGTAGGTCAGCGGCGCGACGCCGAGCCCGTGGCGGGCAGGCCCGAGCGCGGCGGGCGCGGCGCCGATCGACATCGGCGACGCCATGTAGACCACGATCTTCGCGTTGATCGCCGACACCGGGAACGCGGGCGACGCGCCCGACGCGATCACCGCGCCGCTCGCATCGCGGCCGTCGATCACGAGCGCGCGGGGCGTGTCACTGGCGCCGAGCGCGAGGCTGAGCGAGAAGCCATCGGCGCCGCGCGCGATCTCGTGGAGCTCGGTCGGGTTCGTCAGCGTGACGGCGAGCGTCTGGACGTTGTCCATGACGGTGGAGCCGGGGGCGGTGGTGAGGGAGATGTCGAGCGTCCCGTCGGTGCCGGCGCAGCCGGCGAGAAGCACCAGCGCGACGCGTCTCACGCGAGCACCGCGTCGAGCTCGGCCTGCGTGACGCCGGTGATCCGCACGGTCTTCTTGCGCCCGGTCTGGCCGGCGGTGATCTCGATCGCGGAGCGGCGGACGCCGAGCGACTTCGCGAGGAGCTCGATCACCGCCGCGTTCGCCTCGCCGTCGACCGGCGGCGACGTGACGGCGACCTTCAGGCGCCCGTCGTGCATCGGCCCGAGCCGGTCGCGGGACGCGCGGGGCTGCACGTGGATCAGCACGACGAGCGTGTCACTTGGGGCCACGGCCGCCGAGCTCGCGCGCCCGCTTGGTCGCGGTCTCGACCGCGTTGATGAGCGTCGTGCGCAGGCCGCCTTGCTCGAGCGTGTGCAGCCCGGCGATCGCGGTGCCACCCGGGGAGGTCACCATGTCCTTCAGCTTGCCCGGATGCTCGTCGGTGTCGAGCAAGAGCTTCGCCGAGCCCATCACGGTCTGCGCCGCGAGCCGCTGCGCGTTCCGGCGCGACAGCCCGACCTTGACGCCGGCGTCGGCGAGCGCCTCGAGGATCAGGAAGATGTATGCCGGCCCCGAGCCCGACAGCCCGGTGACCGCGTCGAGGTGGATCTCGTCGAGCGCGACCGTGATGCCGACCGCGTCGAACAGCGTCTTGGCGAGCGCGAGGTCGCCCTCGGTCGCGTGCTGGCCCGGGCTGATCGCGGTCGCCGCGGCGCCGACCAGGGCCGGCGTGTTCGGCATCGCGCGCACGACGCGCACGCCTTCGACCGGGATCGCGGCCTCGATCGTCGCGCAGTCGATGCCCGCGCAGATCGAGATCACGAGCGCGCCGGGACGGAGCTCCGGGCCGATCTGCTTGAGCACCTTGTCGAGGATCTGCGGCTTGGTCGACAGCACGACGAGATCGGCGGCGCGCGCGGCGACCGTGTTGTCGGTCGTCGTCGCGATCGCGTAGGTCGCGGCGAGCTCGGCGAGGCGCTCGCTGCGCGGCGCGCTCGCGTGGATCTTGCTCGCCGGCACGTGGCCGCCACGGACGAGGCCGCGGATCAGCGCCTCGGCCATGTTGCCGGCCCCGATGAAGGCGATGTCGTGGTCGGCGAGGGTTGTGATGGTCACGCGCCATCAAGCATAGCGCAGCCAGGTCGCGATCTCGGACAGCGGCACGACCTCGTCGACCATGCCGGTGTCGGCGGCGGCCTTGGGCATGCCGAAGATCATCGACGTCGCCTGGTCCTGCGCGCAGGTCTTGCCGTCGGCTTTCTTGATCGCCGTGATGCCGGCGGCGCCGTCCTTGCCCATCCCGGTCATCACCACGCCGTTGCAGCGCCGGCCGTAGATCTTCACCGCCGACCGCATCGTCACGTCGGCCGCCGGGCGGCAGCCGTTCACCATCGGTCCATCGGTGAGGATGACCGCGCCGCGATCGTCGAACTCGAGGTGGCGATCGCCCGGCGCGATCAAGACGGTGCCGGGCATCGGCCGATCGCCCTCGCGCGCCTCGTGAACGCCGACCCGGCTGATCGCGTTGAGCCGCTCGGCGAGCGCCGCGGTGAAGTGCGCCGGCATGTGCTGCACGATCACGATCGCGAGTCGCAGATCGGCGGGCAGGGCGGGGACCAGCTCGGACAGCGCCGCCGGGCCGCCGGTCGACACCGCGATCAGGCCGAGCCGCGGCAGCGAGCCCGTCAGCGACACCGGCGCCGCCTTCACGGGCACGGCGATCTGGCCGCTCGGGCGACCGGGTGGATGCGCCGCGGTCACGCGCGGCTTGGCGCCCGCCGCTGCGGTCAGCTTGCGGACCAGCTCCTCGGCGGTCTTCGACAGATCGATCGAGACCTCGCCGGACGGCTTGGTCACGAAGTCGATCGCGCCCGACGCGAGCGCCTCGAACGTCTCCTTGCCACCCTGCTTGGTGTGCGCCGAGAACATCACGACCGGCGTCGGGTGCGCGTGCATGATCGCGCGCACCGTCTCGGCGCCGTTCATCCCGGGCATGTTGAAGTCCATCGTCACGACGTCGGGCCGGAGCTTCGCGATCTGATCGAGGGCGTCCTTGCCGTCCTTGGCCTGGCCGACGACCTCGAACTGCGGATACGCGCCGAGCGTCTTCGCGATCGCGGCGCGCATGAACAGCGAGTCGTCGGTGATGAGGACGCGGATTCTCTTCGTCATGCTTCTTCCTCGATCGCTTCGGCGACGTAGCCGGTCACCGGCACCGCGACGCCCTTCAGTTGCAGCCCCGGCAGCGGCGTGAAGCTCGCGCGCTCGCCGATCGAGTCGACCGTCGACTTCGAGACCAGCACGCGCCCGGGGGGACACTTGGCCTCGTAGCGGTTCGCCTGGTTCACGGTGTCGCCGATCACGGTGTAGTCGCGGCGCACGACCTTGCTGCCGAGATCGCCGCGCACGACCGGCCCGGTGTTGATGCCGATGCGCATCTCGAGCGTGATCGGGCGGCCCTGGTTGAAGAACGGCATCGCGGTCTGCATCGCGAGCGCGGCCCGGACCGCGCGCTCGGCGGGCGCCGCCTTGCCGCGCTGGTCGGGGAAGATCGCCATGATCGCGTCGCCGATGAACTTGTCGATGTCGCCGCCGTGCTGCTTCACGATCGGGCACATGACGTCGAAGTAGTCGTTGAGCAGCGCGATCAGATCGGCGGGTCGGAGGCCCTGCGACATCGGCGTGAACCCGACGAGATCGGAGAACATGACGGCGACGACACACTCGTCGGCGCGGAACGCGAGCGTCGCGCCCGCCTCGGCGCGCTCCTCGGCCGCCTGGCGCGCGCCCTCGGAGATGAACAACGACGACGCCTCCTTGTAGGCGATCAGGCGGCGCTCCGCGAGCGTGCGCTCGACGAGCGCGATGCACTTGTCCTGCGAGAACGGCTTCACGAGGTACGCCGAGGCGCCGACCGCACGCATCTGCGCCATGTCGCGCTTGGTGTCGCGCGCGGTCAGCATGATGACCGGGATGTTGCGCAGCTCGGGATCGCGGCGCAGCGCGTGGACGAGCTCGAAGCCGGTCATGTTCGGCATCTCGTAGTCCGACACGATCAGCGCGGGCCGCGCCTGCTGCGCCTTGAGCAGCGCGATCGCGCCGTCCTCCGCGGTCGTGACCTGGAAGCCCTGGCGCGCCAGGCAGTCGGCGACGTAGTGGCGCTGCGCCGGCGAATCGTCGACGACCAGCACCCGCTCGCGCGAGGCCGGCAAGGAGCCGAGCACGAGCGCGCGCACGCGGGTCGACAGCTCCTCGGGGATCACCGGCTTCACGAGGTAGTCGTCGGCGCCGGCGTCGAACCCGCGCTCGAGATCGGTGGCCTCGCCGAGCGAGCTGCAGATCAGGACCGGCAGGTGCGCGGTCTCGGTCGCCGACTTCAACGCCTTGCACAGGGCGTAGCCATCGAGCTTGGGCATCTCGACATCGGTGATCACGAGATCGGGGCTGCGCTGGCGCACGATCTCGAGCGCCTCGGCTCCGTCGTGCGCCGAGATCACCTCGTAGCCGTCGTCCTCGAGGATCGGCACGGTGTGGCGATGGATCAACGGCGAGTCGTCGGCGAGCAGGATGATCCGCTTGCTGCGGGTCGTCGCGCCGAGCACGTCGAGGACCTTGGCGTCGGAGAACGGCGCCTGCAAAAAGCCGTCGGCCTCGACGTCGCGGGCGAGCGCGCGATCGGCGGCCGACGTGCCGACGATGATCGCGGCGATCGGCTCGTTCCGCGCGCGCAGGAACGCGACCGCCTCGGCGAGCGAGCGATCGGGGAGCCGACGCGGCAAGAGCGCGGCGCGCGGCGCGAGCGCCGGGAGCCGCTCGACGAGCTCGGCGAACGTCGCGACGTGCGTGACCTCGTGACCGAGCGGGATCAGCGGCCGACGCGCGAGCTCGGCGAGCACCGGCTCGTCCGAAATAATGACGACGTTCAAACAGCCTCCTCGGGCGTCGAGGTCGGGCCGGCGTGGTCGTCGCCGCCGTGGCCGAGCAGCTTCCGGACCGCGGCGAGCAGGAGCTTCCGGTCGTGCGGCTTGGTGATGTACTCGTCGACGCCGGCGTCGAACCCGCGCACGCGATCGATGCGCTCGCCCTTGCTGGTCACCATCACGATCGGCGTCGTCGCGTACTCCGGCGTCGCGCGCAGGGCGCGGGTCAGCTCGTAGCCGTCCATCCGCGGCATCACGACGTCGGTCGACACCAGGTCGAACTTGCGCGACTTCGCGAGCTCGAGGCCGTGCTGGCCGTCGCTCGCCGGGGTGACCTGGTAGCCGGCATCGACGAGCAGCCGGCGCAGCGACTCGCGGATGATGTCGCTGTCCTCGACGAGCAGGATCTGGGTCGACGACACCGCGGTCGACACCCGCGCGCTCGCGGCGCGCGGCCGCGGGCCGATGGCGGGTGCGGCGAGCCCGCGCTTGACGATCGCGGGCACGTCGAGGATCAGCGCGACGCGATCGCCGAGCAGCGTCGCGCCGGCGGCGCACGGCACGTGGCCGAGCAGCTTGCCGAGCGACTTGATCACGATCTCGCGCTTGCCGATCAGGTGGTCGCAGACCAGCGCGTAGGTCGCGCCACCCTGCTCGGTGAGCACGAGCTGCAGCTCGTCGGACGAGCCGGCGCCGTCGAGCTCGAGCACCTGGTCGAGCCGGATCAGCGGGACGTGTTTGCCGCGCACGACCACCGCCTCGCGATCGCCGATCACCGCGATGTCGGCGCGCGTCACCGACAGCACGCGGAGCACGGAGTCGAGCGGGATCGCGAACGTCTCGCCACCGATGCGCGCGACGAGGACCTGGATGATCGCGAGGGTCAGTGGCAGCTTGAGCACGAGGGCGCTCCCTTGTCCGAGGGTGGACTCGATGTCGATCGTGCCCTTCAGGCGGTTCACGATGGTCTGGCGCACGACGTCCATGCCGACGCCGCGCCCGGAGACCTCCGAGACGACCGCGGCGGTCGAGAACCCGGCGCGAAAGATCAGCTCGAACGCGGCGCGCTCGTCCATCGCGCTGGCCTCGAACTCGGTGATCAGGCCCTTCTCGAGGGCGCGCGCCTTGAGCTTCGCCGGATCGAGGCCCTTGCCGTCGTCCGAGATCCGGATCTCGACCTGGTTGCCGCGGTGCGCGGCCTCGAGGCGGATCACGCCCTCCGCAGGCTTGCCGGCGGCGACGCGAACGTCGGCGAGCTCGATGCCGTGGTCGACCGCGTTGCGGACGAGGTGCATGAGCGGCTCGTCGAGCGACTCGACGAGCAGCTTGTCGAGCTCGGTGTCATCGCCCTCGAGCTCGAGCCGCGCGCGCTTGCCGAGGCTCGCTGACAGGTCCCGCACGGTGCGCACGTGCTTTCGGAACACGCCGCCGACCGGGACCATGCGCAGCTTCATCACCTGATCGCGCAGCTCGTCGGAGATCGCGTCGAGCTTGTCGGTGCCGTGGTCGAGATCGTCGGCGACGTCATCGAGCACGCGCTCGATGCGCCCGATCTCCTCGCCGAGCCCGTCGAGCCCGCGCATCAGGGCAGGGCCGTTCGCGCCGCGCGCGTGCGCGACCCGGCGCGCGATGCCGCGATCGGCGGCGAGCTCGGAGGTCACCGACGCGAGCGCCGAGCCGGCGTTGCGCAGCTCCTCGCGACCGAGCACGAGCTCGCCGACCAGGTTGAGCAGCCGGTCGAGCTTGTCGAAGTCGACGCGGATCGTCTGCTTGGCCTCGACCGCGGCGGCGTGCACCGCGGCGACGACCGACGGGATCGCCGGGCCGGTCGCCTGGCCGGCCGCGGGCTGGCTCTTGTGCGCGGTCGGCGCACCCGGGTTGCGCAGCCGCATCACGACCGGCGTCGGGTCGTACGCGATCGGCTGGCGCGCGCGCGCCTGCGCGAGCATGTCGCGCAGGCCGTCGAGCGCGGCGAGCAGCGCGTCGATGACGTGCTCGTCGACCGCGCGGCCGGCATCGCGGATCTGCCCGACGAGATCCTCGGCGGCGTGGGCCAGCGCGTTGATCGGCGCGAGCCCGACCATCGCCGAGCTGCCCTTCACGGTGTGCATGTCGCGGAACACGTCGCGCAGCACGTCCTGGTTGCCGGGCTGGCGCTCGATCTCGATCAGCTTGCCGGCGAGCGCCTCGACCCGCTCGGTCGCCTCGTCGAAGAACAGGTCGACCATGTCGTCGTCGACCGTCGGCACCCAGACGAAGGCGGTGCCGCTCGCGTAGAGCACGGGCGCGGTCGGGACCGGTGGCGGCGACGCCCGATCGATCGCGGCAGCGGCAACCGCGGTGCCGCCGGCATCGGCCGAGCGCGCGGCGTTGCCCTTGTCGGCGACGAACGCGTCGAGCGCCTCGCGGCGCGGACCGAGCGGCAGCCCCTCGACGCGCGCGCCCGACTTGTCGGGGTTCGCGAGCTGCGCGATCGCGCCGCGCAGCGTCGCGGCGCTCGCGCACACCATTGCCCACGCCTCGGCCTCGTCGGACTCGATCACGTCGAGCGCGCGCTCGATCGCCAGCGCCAGGCGCCCGACGTCGTCGGCCCCGATCAGGAGGCTCGACATGCCGAGCCGGAACATCACGTGCGCGAGCCCGGCCCGGGCGGCCGGATCCAGCGCGCTCGCCAGCGTCGCCTCGGGCAACGCGGCGGCGACGAGCTCGGCGTCGTGAGTCGCGATCCCGAGATATTGATCCCACAGGCTCACCGGCTGTCCTCGCGATCGAGCCCGTGGCGCACGAGCCAGTGCTGGGTGCCCGCGCGGGTGGCGCGGAGCACGACCTCGCCGCCGGCGGCACGCGCCGCGGCGGTCGCGCGGCGGAACACCGGGGCGAGCGCGTCGTCGAGCAGCTCGGCGCCGTCGAGATCGATGACGACGTGCGGGTGGTCCTCTCCGAGACGCGCCGCGAGCTCGGCGGTCAGCGCGCGCGCGTCGGGCTGGCCGGCGAGCGCGAGCACGTCGGGCAGCTTCGCGACCGGCATCCCGACCGGAGGCGTGTGCGCGCTGCGCGGGATCGCCGGCACGCCGTGCATCGGGGTCCGCGGCGAGCTCGGCCGCAGGACCTCGCGCGGATCGCGCCGCACGTAGTAGATCGCCTCGCCGGCGCGGATCGCCTCGAGGCCAGGCGTGTCGCGCAGCGACTCGCTGTAGCCGACGAACAGCGTGCCGCCGAACGCGGTCGACGCGATCAGCCGCTCGATGGCGCGCTTGCGGGCCTCGGCGGAGAAGTAGATCAAGACGTTGCGACACCACGTGATGTCGAACCGGCCGTTCTCGGTGTCGCCGCGGCGCGGCTCGGCGAGGTTTTGCTTCTCGAACCGGACGAGCCGCGCGTACTCGGGGGCGACGCGGACGACGCCGTCGTCGCCGTCGACGAACGCGTCGCGATACTCGTCGGGCACGCCGTCGAGCGCGTCGCGCGCGAACGTGTTGGCGCGCGCGGTCGCGAGCGCGGGCTCGGACAGATCGGTCGCGACGATCGAGATCTGCAGGTCGGGCAGGGCGCGCGCGAGCACGATCGCGAGCGAGTACGGCTCCTGGCCGGTCGCGCAGCCCGCGCTCCACACCTGGACCACGCGGCGGTGCTGCGCGCGCAGCCGCGGCGCGATCGTGTCGGTCAGCATCGCGAACTGCTGGCGGTGACGGAACAGGCTGGTCTCGCCGACGCGCACGGCCTCGACCAGCGCGGCGAGCTCGCCAGCGCCACGCCCGGATCCGATCAGCTCGACGTAGTCCGCGGGCGCCAGTCCGGTGTCGGCGATCCGCGCCGCCGCGCGCGCCTCGACGACCCACGCCGGCAGCTCCATGCCTGCGTGTTCGGCCAGCCGGCGCGCGACGCGCGCGACGATGTCAGCCGTCAGCTCCAAACGCTATTTCTCGCCCGGCTTGCGGACGCGCGCGCGGCGCTCCGCGGTGCCGCCGGCGGCCGGCAGCGCGCGGCGGGCCGAGTCGTCTCCGGCCTTGACGCGCTCGGGCACGTCGCGCGGGCCGCCGACCTTGGCGCCGTCGAGGTTGAACCCGCCGATCGACTCCTCGAGCTCGAACGCGAGCTCGTGCAGGCGCTCGCTCTGCACGACGGACTCCTCCGAGCCGCCGAGCACCTCGGTCGCGATGTGGCGGACCGCGTCCATGTTGCGCGCGATCTCGTCGGACACCACGGCCTGTTCCTGCACCGCGTTCGCGGTCTCGTTGACCACGGTGATCAGCTCGCCGAGCCCGGTCAGCGTGCCGGTGACCAGCGCGCTTCCGCCGACGACCTCGCGGGTGCCGACCTCCATCGAGGCCATCGCCGCCTGCGTCTGCTCCTTGACGGTCTGGATCAGCGCCTCGATGTCCTTCGCGGACTGGCCGACGCGGCGGGCGAGCGAGCTGACCTCGTCGGCGACGACCGCGAACCCGCGCCCCTGCTCGCCAGCGTGCGCCGCCTCGATCGACGCGTTGAGCGCGAGCATCGAGGTCTGCTCGCTGATCTGGCGGATCACCTCGACGATGTTGCCGATGCGCTTCGAGCTCTCGCCGAGCTCCTTCATCTTCTCGGCCGCGTCGTCGACCGCGAGCTGGATCTGTTCCATGCGCTGGACCGCGGCGGTCACCGCGGACGATGCGGTCGCCGCGACCGTGGTCGCCTGTGCCGCGTTGCCGGCGACCTGCTGGATCGAGGCGGACAGCTCGGTGACCGCGGTGGTCGAGCTCTCGATCTTGAGCGTCTGATCCTTCAGCCCGTTCAACATCGTGCGCGAGGCCGCGCTGATCTCGGCGCTCGACGCGCCGACCTGGAACGCGGCGGCTTGCACGCCGGTCGCGAGCGCGTGGACGCGGGCGAACACCTGGTTGATGTTGTCGGCGAGATCGGCGGTCTCGTCGCGCGAGCTGACGACGATCCGCTGCGTCAGATCGGTGTCGCCGGCGAGCAGGTCGCGCGACTGGCGCACCATCTGCTTGATCGGCCGGGTGACCCAGAGGCCGAGCCCGAACGCGATCGCGAGCGAGCAGAAGATGCCGATGCCGATCTCGAACCACGGCAGGGTCGCGGCCGGGTTGACCAGGCTCGCGCGGCTGCGCGCGATCACGAGGCGGCCGACGGTGGCCGCGTCATTGTTGCGGTAGCCGTCCTGTTCGTCGACGAAGAAGTCGTAGTCGTTGTCCTTCAGCCGGATCACGTCGCGGGTGTCGTCGCCGAGCGTGACCCGGACGTACTTGTCGGGCTGCATCGCGCGCATCACCTCGCCCTGATCGCCGGGCATCGCGCTCGCGTACAGGTTCGTGCCGTCGATCAGCGCCGGGCGATAGCGCAGGTTCGGATCGTCGTCGGTCTGCTTGGCGTAGTCGTCGACCAGGCGCTGGACTTTGATGCCCATGAGGATGCCGCCGACCACGGCGTCGCTGTTCGGCGCGTGCACGGGCAGCGCCGACATCTGATACGCGGCGTGATCGATCACCTGGATCTGGCCGAGGAAGTCGGTGCCCATGCGGGTCTTGTCGACCGCGGCGAGCGAGCCGAGCTGCTTGGCATCGATCAGCGACTTCTCGGGCGCCCACACGAGCTTGCCGTTCGCGGTGTAGACCGCGAACACGTCGGGGAGGACGCCGTTCTCGTTCGCCGCGCGCTCCCACATCTGCTTGATGACCGCCCGGGTCTCCGGGAGGGCTCCGAGCGGTGTCGGGGGCACGGGGGGCGCGGTCGGCGTCGGCGTCGTCGTCGTCGGTGTTTCGCCGCGCGCGACCTCGGCGGCGAGCGCCTGGCGCAGCGCGAGATCGCCCGACGCGAGCTCGGTCGCGGTGGTGAGCGCCCTGGCCGAACGTTCCTGGAACGTCTGGTAGCGCCGCATCTGCTTCATGAGGAACGTGCCGCGGTTCTTCAGCGCCGACTCGTTCCGGTACACCACGGTCGCGCCGATGATGAGGATGCCGGCGAGGAGCAGGCAGGCGGCGAGAAACTTCGCGAACATCGGGACGCGGAAGCGGCGCGCGGTCGTCGCCTTGGTCGTCGCCTTGGTCATGGCGTGCGTCCTTCGTCATCGGCATGCGCGAGCGCGCGCAGCGCTTCGGCGTTCACGATGGCGTTGGCGTCGAGCACCCGCACCGATCCGGTCGGGGTGACGCTGACGCCCGCGAACAGCTGCGCGATCGCGCTCGGCAACCCGGGCGGCGGCGGCTCGAGCGGATCCTCGATCGTGCGCAGGTCGCGCAACCGATCGACGACGACCCCGATCGTCAGGTCGTCGGTCGCGATCACGACGATCTTGCTGTCGTCGCCGATCTTGGTGGCGTGCGGCAACCCGAGCAGCACCGACAGATCGATCACCGGCACGATGTCGCCGCGCAGGCTGAACACACCGGCGAGGCACGCGGGCGTCAGGAACACCGGCGTGATCGGGTGCAGCGGCAACGTCTCGCCGACATCCGCGATCGGCAGCGCGAGCTCCTGATCTCCCAGATCGAAGCACACCAAGCGCAGGGGCCCACTCATCACCCCAACACTAGCCGATGTTGAAGTCCTCTTTCTCGTGCTTGGCGCCGCTGCCGTCGGTGAATCGTCCGAGGGCGCTGCGCTCGAAGATCTCGTGGGGCGGCTCGCCGGTGAGGAGCTCCGCGTAGAGCTTGCCGATGATCGGGGCCATCATGAAGCCGTGGCCGACGAAGCCGCACGCGAGGAAGAAGTCGGGGTGCCCGGGCGCGGCGCCGAGGATCGGGTTGCCGTCGGGCGACTGGTCATACGGGCCGGCCCACTGCCGGAGCACCTTGATGTCGCCGAGGATCGGCATCAGCCGGACCAGGCGGCGCGCGTAGGTCGCGAGGAACGCGAGCGTCGAGCCCATGTTGTAGGTCGACGCGTGGCCCGGCGGCGACACCCCGCCGACGATCTCGCCGCGCATCGACTGGCTGCAGTACAGGCCGCTCGCGAGCTCGGACACCATCGGTCGCAGGAATGGCTTGAGTGGCTCCGACGAGCAGATCTCGTGGCGGATCGGATACGTCGGAATCTCGACGTCGACGAGCTTCGCGAGCTGAGGCGACCAGGCGCCGGTCGCGTTGATCACGCGGCGCGCGTGGAGCGCCCCGCGCGGCGTGTGGAGCGTGTAGCCGCCCGCGCGCTCGGCTGCCATTCCGCTGACCGGGGTCTGCGTGAAGATCTTGACGCCGAGCATCGCGGCCTGGCGCGCGTAGCCCCACAGGAACGGCCACGGAAACAAGATCCCGTCGCTCGGGTTGTACGATGCGCCGACGATGCCGGTGAGGTCGAGCTCGGGGACGATGTCCTGCGCCTTGCCGGGCTCGAGCATGCGGGTCGGCACGCCGCAGCGATTCTGCAACGCGATGTTCTTCTCGAGCCGCGCGACCTCGCGCTGGCTGCGCGCCAGGAACAGATAGCCGCCCTGGCGGAACCACACGTTGACGCCGAGATCGACGGCGAACCGGCGGCACAGCTCGACCGAGTCCTGCATCAGGCGGATGTTGATCTCGGTCGCCCACTGCTGGCGCACGCCGCCACCGTTGCGCCCCGACGCGCCCTCGGCGAGGTAGCCGCGCTCGATCACCACGACGTCGGTCAGCCCGCGGCGGGCGAGCTGGTACGCGATCGACAACCCCATGACGCCGCCGCCGACGATCGCGATCTCGCAGCGCTCGGGCATGGGGCCGGGCCCGGCCAGCGTCGCCGGCAACCGGATCTCGCCCGAGGCGTCCGCGCGCGGGCCGTCCTCGTCGTCGTCGATGACCGGGTTCACTCGAGGTCGTCCTCGAACCGGTGCGCGGCCGGATCGGCGGCGAGCAGCTTGAGCGGCGTCGGTGCGAGCGGTGGGCGCGCGGTGAACGGCGGGATCGCGGCGGGCGGCTGGCGCGTGATGCGCGCGAGCTGCGTCGCGACGAGCGCGAGACACTCCTTGCCCTGACACGGCCCGGTGCCGAACCCGGTGTAGCGCTTGACCTCCTCGATATCGGTGTAGCCGCGCTCCACCGAGTGCTCGAGATCTCCGAGTGTCATGTCCTCGCAGCGACACAGCACGATCTTGCCTGCCATCACCCACCTCCCGCGGCGACCAATGCGCCGACGCGTGCCCCCATCGCGGCCGCGGCCGACGGGCCGCGAAACCCGGCGACATCGCCGCACGCCCACACGTTCGGGATCGTGGTGCGGCCGTCGTCGTCGACGACGATGCGAAACCCGCCACGCTCGGGATCGAGCACGACACGACAGCCCTGCTGCCGGGCGCCCTCGGACGCCGGTGCCGGGATCGCGGCGACCGCGACGACGTCGCAGTCGATCCTCCCGGTGCGCGCCGACAGGCCGGTGACCCAGCCGCGGCCGCGCACGCCGATCATGTCGTCGAGCGCGATCCGCGTGACCTCGGCGCCGGCCGCGATCAGCGCGCGGGCGAGGGCGTCGGTCTCGGCGACGACCTCGGGCACCTCGACGATCGCGATCCGATCGCCGGCGACGATGCCGTGCTCGACGAGCAGCCGGCCGACCGCGCGCGCGGCGAGCACCCCCGGGCGATCGTTGTCGGGGAACGGCAGGTTGACCGCATAGCCACCGGTCGCCCAGATCCACGCGCGCGCGTAGACCCGGTACAGGCGATCGGGCGCGGCGACCGCGAGCACGCCGCCGTCGTCCTCGGGAAAGAACCCGATCGCGGTGGCGCGCGCGACGATCGCGACCCCGGCGCCGCGGGCGTCGAGGACGCGCTGGTCGGCGAGGGCTCCGCCGAGCCGCGGATCGGCGCGCATGCTGCCGCCGGGTGACAGCTGATCGTCGATCATCACGACCGACTTGCCGGCGCGCCCGGCGGCGGTCGCGGCCGCGAGCCCGGCGGGGCCGCCGCCGACGACGCAGACGTCGACGTCGAACCGCCCGACCGCGGGGAGCTCGTGCACCGGCGTCGCCGGCAGCTTGCCGAGCCCCGAGAGCTGGCGCACGACCTTGTTCGCGAGCTTGTTGAGCACCGAGCTGCCGGTCATCAACGTGTGGTGATCCATGCCGCGCGAGAACAGGAAGTCGACCGCGCCGAGCAGATCGAGCTCGGTCGACGGGAACGCGTTCTGGCCACCCATCTCGGCGCCGGCGTGACACGGCGTCTGACACGCGCGGATGTTCGGCACGCCGTCGACGCGCACGAGGCACCCGCTGCAGTGGCCCTCGAGACAGAACATCGAGCGCGGCCGGTGATACTTCAGCGAGCGCGCCATCACGAGCCCGGTCTGCGCGGCGATCGCGGCGGCCGCGAGGCTCTCGCCGGTGTACGCGCGCACGGTCGCGTCGCCGATCCTCACCTCGACGGTCCCACCGCGCGCGGCGTCGTGGGTTGGTAGTCGCCTCACCACGTGCAAGGAATACCATGCCGATCAGATCGCCACTTCGTTGCGATGGCGATCGGTTGCGGGATATCGTCGCCGCCATGGCGACTCCAACGAGGCCGTGCCCGTATTGTGGCGCGGCGGTTCTGATGAACGCTCCCGCGTGCGGGACCTGCGGGCGGCCGATGCCGCCGATGCAGGGGGCGCCCGGCGGTGGCGCGCCGCAGCCGGCGAAGACGATGTTCGGATATGCCGCTCCCGTGATCGCGCAGCAGCAGGCGCCACAGCAGCAGCAGCCGCCACGTCCGGGGCAACCGCAGCAGCAAGGAGGGTTCCCGTCGCCGCAGCAGCAGGGCTTCGCGCCACCGCAGCAGCAAGGGTTCCCGCCGCCGCAGCAGCAGGGGTTCCCGCCGCCGCAGCAGCAGGGCTATCCGCCCCCGCAGCAGCAGGGCTATCCGCCCCCGCAGCAGCAACAGCCGCAGGGTTATCCACCCCCGCAGCAACAGTATGGTCAGCAGCCGCCCCAGCAGCAGGGCTTCCCGCCGCCGCAGCAGCCGGGCTATCCACCGGCGCCACAGGGTTTCGGTCAGCCGCCGCCGCAGCAGCAGTTCGGTCAGCAGCCGCCGCAGCAGCAGTTCGGCCAGCAGCCGCAGCAATTCGGCCAGCCGGCGCAGCCGCAGTTCGGTCAGCAGCCGCAGGCCGCGCCGCCGTTCGGCCAGCCGCAGCAGCAGATGGGTGGTTACCCGCAGCAGCAGCCGGGCTTCGGCGTGCCGCAGCAGGATCTGCCGGGGCCGCTCGATGACATCGCGCGCAAGCTGCCGTCATCTGCACCGGGTACGATCCTCGGCATCCCGGTCGCGCGCCTGCGCGACGTCGGGCTGCAGAAGAAGGTCCTGTTCCTCGCCGGCGTCGCGCTCGTCGCGTCGATCGTCGTCCCGTACAGCATCTCGCCGCTGACGTTCCCGTTCACCGGTCACTTCGGCGCGATCATCTGGCCGATCATCGCCGGCGCCGCGTACCTCCTGCTCACGATCGCGCCCACCGACATGCGGGCGAAGGTGCCGCCGGTGGTGCTCCACTGGTTGCCCTTCGGCGTGTCGTACGCTGGCGTGTTCATCTCGGCGCTCGGCCTCGCGACCTACGTCAACGCCGCGACCGCGAGCTTCGCGAGCTTCGGCGCGATCAGCGACATGACCCACATGAGCGTCGCGGACATGTCGCGAGCCGCCGAGGCGGCATCCGCCGCGATGGAGCACTTCGCGCACTCACCGTTCTACGTCGCCGGTAGCGCGCTCTACGTGATCGGCTACGCGACGCTCGTGTTCGGCTTGCTCGCGCGCATCGCCCAGCCCAACGACCAGATCGCGCGCATCGTGATCGCGGTCGGCGCCGGCATGTTGATCCTGCCGCTCATCCACACGCTCGCGTTCGTGTTCGACTTCCACGGCGGCATCATGATCATCCACAACCTCCTCTGGTTCGTGGTGCTCCTGCTCGGCGTGGCGTGCATCCTGTTCGTCGTCCCGCCGCAGAAACTGCCGCCCGCGCTACAGGCGGTCGATGCGTTCGGGCCGATCATCGCGGCCGTCCTCATCGCCTGGCTGCCCGTGCAGCAGGTCTTCATGTTCATCGACTCGCTGCTGCACGGCGACGTGATCGGCTCGCTGCTGCGCCTCGCGCACGGCCTGCTCGAGCTCATCGCCTACTTCGGCGTGCTGATGATGACGGCCCCGGCGGCCTACGAGGAAGCCAAGCGCATGTTCACCAAGGGTGGTGGCGCGTCGTCGCCGCCGCCGCAGAACATGGGTGGCGGCTATCCTCCGCAGGGTGGCGGCTATCCTCCGCAGGGTGGCGGCTTCCCGCCGCAAGGTGGTGGCTATCCGCCCGCCGGTGGTGGCTACCCGCCGCAGGGCGGTGGTGGCTACCCGCCGCAGGGTGGCGGCGGCGGCTGGCCGCAGCAGTAAGTCCCTACGTAAGTAGGTGATATCGAGGCAGGCCGAACATCTGTTCGGCCTGACCTGTTTTCGGCTACTGTACGGCCATGCGGTACGCCCTCACCGTCGTCGTCGGCCTCGCGATCGCGGCGTGCGGCGCGACCAACGCGAAGCGGTCCGGCGAGTCGTGCGTCGCCTCGAGCGAGTGCGACAAGGCGCTGCTCTGCAACCAGGTCCATGTCTGTGCGGGCATGGGCAGCCCCGATGCCGGGTCGACCCCCGGCGTCGACGCGCCGATCTCTCATGCCGACGGCCCCAAGCCGATCGATGCCTTCGTTCCCAAGGACGCGCCGCTCGACGCGTTCGTTCCGCTCGACTGATCCCCGATGGCGCGCGAACGCGGGCTCGAGTGGAAGGTCGGCCTCCTGGTGCTGATCTCGGCGGCGATCCTCGTCGCGTTCATCTTCATCCTCGGCAACTTCTCGCTGCACTCGGGGTTCTCGATCGCGGTCGACTACGACTACGTCGGCAGCCTGCAGGCCGGCGCGCCGGTCAAGGTCTCGGGGATCAAGGTCGGCAAGGTCACCGACGTCGAGTTCCTCGGCGGCAAGCTCGATCCCAAGACCCACGAGCGTGTCCAGGTGCGGGTGACCGCGTGGATCGAGGATCGCGTGCGCGACTCGATCCGCGGCGACGCCGAGTTCTTCATCAACACCGCCGGCGTGCTCGGCGAGCTGGACCTCGAGATCGTCCCGGGCAAGGACTGGACGAACCCGCCGATCGTCGCCGACACGATCGTGCACAACACGGCCGACAAGAAGCCGGTGCACGATCCGCCGCGGACCGATCTCGTGGTCGCGCGGCTCTACGACGTGCTCGAGGGCGTGTCGTCGGTGCTCCACGACGACCGCGACGCGATCAAGCACCTGCTCGGCAACGGCGCGAGCGCGGTCGCCGAGGTCAACCAGCTGCTGATCGACAACAAGCAGCAGATCGCCGACCTGATCGGCAACGGCGCCGAGCTCGCCAAGGAAGCCAAGACCACGCTCTCGAAGGTCAACGCCGGGCTCGGCGACGGCAAGCCGATCGCGAACCTGGTTGCCGATGCCGACGCCACGCTGCGCACCGCGCAGTCGACGATGACGACGATCACGCCGACCGCGAACAACCTGATGACCGACGCCACGCGCGTCACCGGTCTGGTCACCGAGCAGCGCGTCGACAAGGCGATCAACGCGGCCGACAAGGCGGCCACCGCGGCCGGGCAGGCCGGCGGCCTGATCGACAACGTCAACGGCCTGGTCACCGACCTGCGCGCCGGCAAGGGCACCGCGGGTGCGCTGCTCGCGCGCGACGATCTGTATAGCGATCTGCGCGAGCTGATCCGCGACCTCAAGCGGAATCCCTGGAAGTTCTTCTGGAAGGAATAAGCGACAGGCTCGCGCGCGGGGTCGGCGCGATCGCCCTCCTCGTGCTCGCGGGCGCGAGCGTGTTCGCGCTGTTCTTCTATCGCTCGTGCGCGCGCGGCGACCGCACGACGATCCGGGTGTACTTCCACCACGCCGGGCCGCTGCACGAGGGCGCGCCGCTCGTCGTCGGCGGTCGCGAGGTCGGCGAGGTCGAGGCGATCGCGCGTTCGCCCGAGGGCGCCGCGAACACGCCGCTCCACGGCGACGAGGGCGTCGTCGCGTCGGTCGGGATCGATCGCGCGACCGCCGAGCTCGTCCACCGTGGCGGCGACGTGTTCGTCGCCAGCAAGGGCCCGCTCGGCGATCGCTACCTCGAGCTCGGCGCCACGCCGGCCGATCAGCCGCTGTATCGCGAAGGCGATCAGGTGATGGGCCGCGATCCGCCGTCGCTCGATCGCGTCATGCAGGACACCTGGCGAAACCTGATGATCGCGAAGACGTTCGCCGACGAGGTCAAACCCGAGGCGCAGGCGTTCGCGGTCCAGCTCGCCGCGCTCGCCGACAACGCCGCGGCGGTGCTGCCGAGCGGGTCGTCCGCGGGCGCGCTGCGCGACGAGCTGCTCGGGCTCGCCGTCCAGGCGAAGCAGCTGCGCGACGTCGAGCTCGGCGGTCGCGACGGGCTCGCCCGGATGGCCGCGATGGTTGATCGGCTGCGCGCCACGATCGCGCAGGGCAAGGCGATGCTGGCGTCGCTCGAGACCCACGCCGACGCGCTGCGCGCCGCGATCGCCACCGCCAGCGGGCACGTCGACGGCAAGGGCGCCGCGACGCTCGCCGCGATCGATCGCGCGATCGAGCGCACGCGCGCCGCGATCGACAAGATCGATCCGCTGCTCGCCCAGGTCCAGGCGTTGAACGATCGGCTCGCGCGCGGCGAGGGCTCGCTCGGCCGCCTGATGAAGGATCCCGAGTTCCCCGAGGACGCCAAGGAGCTCGGCAAGATCCTGAAGCGCAAGCCTTGGCGGATCTTCCTCCACGCGCCGGACTGATCGGAGCAACTTCTAGATCACGAAGCGCAGGATCCAGAGGGCGCCGATCAGGCCGACGACGCCGGCGATCCGGCGCGGCGGTCGCAGCCAGTCCGCCTTGCCGGCCGCCACGATCGCGCACAGCGCGACGATGACGACGAGCACGATCGGCGCGAGCGGATGGAGAGCGAGCGCGCCGTGCAGATCGCCGTGGCCGAGCGCGATCGACGCGCGCGTCATCCCGCAGAACGGGCACGGCACGCCGGTGAGCGCGAGGAAGGGACACCCGGGGCCACCCTCACCGAGCCCGGTGCGCCAGCTCGCCGGAGCGACGGCACCGACGACCACCGCGGCCACGGTGGCGAGCGCGAAGATCGCGGCCGCGATCCGCGCGACGTGACGCACTGCTAGAAGCGGTGACCGCCGCCGCCGGCCACCATGAGGAGGCCGATCAGCATCGACACGATCGAGATCACGATGCCCGCCATCGCGAGGCCTTCACCGGTCACCGAGCCGCCCGACTTCTTGCACTCGCTGTAGCCGATGCACGAGAAGATCAGGCCGAGCAGGCCGCAGAAGAACGACAGCACGAAGCCGGCGATCGCCATGCCCGAGGTGCGCGTCACCATCGGCATGTCCATCATCGGCGGCATCATGGGCATCTGACCCATGTGCTGGGCGGGCATGCCGCCGCTCAGGTTGTTGCCGCACTTGGCGCAGAACGCTGCACCCTGGGTGAAAGGCGTACCGCAGACGGAGCAAAACATGAGGGATGGGGCGGGTAGATTCAACCGGATAGGTCCGACCCTTGATCTCGCGGAATGCCGACTTAGGCTGATCGGCGATGAAGCAGGTCGCCATCGTGCTCGCGATTGCCGTGGGCGTTCTTGGCTGCAGCAAGATCTTCGGGGGTGGCAAGGAGCGGAAGCTCTGCGAGCACGTCAACACGCTGTGCGAGGCGAGCGATCTCGACGAGTGCGGCACCGCGCTGGTCGATCACAAGGCCGACCTCGGTGACAAGTACGACCAGTTCCTGACCTGCGGCACCGAGGCGGACTCGTGCATGGAGGCGCTCGGCTGTGCCGGCGGCCTCGCCTCGACCATCATCGAGCGCATGCAGCACGACTTCGACAAGGGCGCCGCGAAGATGAAGTGACCTTCCCGGAGCACTTCGCGTTTCCGCCGTTTCGCGCGATCTCGGATCCCGACCTGCGGCTGACGTCGGCGACGTTCACGAAGATCGGGCTCGCTCGGGCTCGATCGACGACGCAAGTTGGCGCTAGAACCCCGGCGTCTCCATCGGGCCGGTCGACTGGCCGGTGATGAACTGGCGGACGATGGGATCGTCGGAGGTGCGCAGCGCGGCGGGCGTGGCGACGACGCGGATCACGCCCTGGTACATGAACGCGACGCGATCGGCGACCCCGAAGATCGACGGCGGATCGTGCGACACGACGATCGCGGTGAGGCCGGTCGTGTCGGCGAGCTCGCGGATCAGGCGATCGACGCGGCGCGCGCTGACCGGATCGAGGCCGGTGGTCGGCTCGTCGAACAGCACGACCTCGGGATCGAGGGCGAGCGTGCGCGCGATCGCGGCGCGCTTGCGCATGCCGTCGGACAGCTCGGCGGGATAGCGGTCGGCGTAGTCCTGCATGTAGACCCGCGCGAGCCGCCGCACGGCCTCGTCGTGCGCGGCCTTGTGGTGCATGCGGGCGTGCTTGCGCAGGGGCAGGGCGACGTTCTCGGCGAGCGTCATCGAGTCGAACAGCGTCGAGCTCTGGAACACCATGCCGATGCGCTTGCGGAGGGGCGCGAGGTCGCGTTCGCCGAGTTGATCGACGCGCTTGCCGTCGAACCAGATCTCGCCCGCGTCGATCCGCAGGAGCCCGACGAGGTGCTTGATCGTCACGCTCTTGCCGACGCCCGAGGTGCCGATGATGTACATGACCTCGCCCTTGTCGACGGACAGGTCGAGGCCACGCAGCACCGGCTTGCCGCCGAACGACTTCTCGAGGCCCTTCATCTCGATCAGCGCCATCAGAGATCGCCGCCGGTGAGGAACAGGGCCGAGGCCGAGATGATGAAGTCGAGCACGATCACCGCGAACGATCCGCCGATCACCGCGGCCGTGGTCGCCCAGCCGACGCCCTCGGAGCTGCCGCGTGCGCGCAGCCCGCAGAACCCGGCGACGATCGGGATGGTGCCGCCGTACGACAGCGCCTTGACGAGGAAGATCGCGAGGTGGCGCGGTCGCACGAACGACGGATCGAAGAATGCGTGCAGGTTGACGCCGAACGAGTAGCGCGCGGTCAGCCCGCCGAGGCCGAACATCACCGCCGATCCGACGATGGTGAGGAACAGCCCCATGACGAGCGCGGCGACGAACCGCGGCACGATCAGGTAGTCGATCGGCGCGACGCCCGACATTCGCAGCGCATCGATCTGCTCGGTGACCTTCATCGATCCGATCTCGGCGGCGATGCCGGCGCCGACGCGGGTCGCGAGCATCATGCCGGCCAGCGTCGGACCGAAGTCGGAGACCACGAGGCGCATGTACTGGCTGCCGACCTGGGAGAAGTCGCCGGTGATCCGCGCGAGCTGGAGGCACGCCTGGTACGTGATCACCATGCCGATGAAGCCGAGCGTCACCACGATGAAGGCGAGCGAGCGGTTGCCGATGTAGAACATCTGCCGGAGGATCTCGCCCTTGGGGCGCGTCTTCCTGCCGCGGATGAGGCCAGCGAGCGTGCCGATGAACACGAGCCAGAGCTCGATCGCCGCGCGGTAGGCGCCGACCACGGACGTGCCGATGTCGGTGATGAACGTCATCCGGTGAGGTACGTGAGCAGGAAGTCGAGCAGCATGATCGAGACCGCGGCCGCGACGACGGCGGCGTTGACCGCGCGGCCGACGCCGACCGCGCCGCCCTTCACGGTGACGCCGAAGTAGCAACTGGTCATCGCGATCGCGCCGCCGAACGCGAACGACTTGGCGACGCCGTGCAGGAAGTCGTACGGCTGCAGGTTGTCGGCGAAGCTGTGGAACATCGTCGCCCACTCGATGTCGAGCATGAAGTGCGCGACGATCGTGGCGCCGAGCAGCGCGACCGCGTCGCCGATCACGGTGAGCGCGACGAGCATCACGATCATCGCGAGGACGCGTGGCACGACGAGGAATCGGATCGGATCGATCGCGAGCGCGCGCAGGCCGTCGAGCTGCTCGGTGACCGTCATGGTCGACAGCTCGGCGGTGTTGTTGGCGCCGACGCGGCCCGAGAACATCAGCGCGATGAGGATCGGGCCGATCTCGCGGAGCACCGCGTAGCCCGCGCCCCAGCCGGCGAGCGCGGTCGCGCCGAACTTCTTCACGAACGGACCCGACTGCAACATCATCAGGCCGCCGGCGAAGAACGCGGTCAGCACGACGATCGGCACCGAGCGGTTGCCCATCTTGTGGAGGTTCTTGACCAGCTCGCGGCCGTCGATCCGCGGCGGGATCAGCGCGCGCAGCACCTTGCCGCCGAGCACGACGATGCCACCGACCTGCCGGGTCAGCTCGAGCACGGCGGCGCCGAGCGCGGCGATCACGCGGTGGCCTCGTCGAGCGGGCCGGTGAGCTCGCCGCGCACGAACTGGCGCACGATCGGATCGGGCGCGTCCATGATCGTCGCGGCCGGGCCGCGATACAGGATCGTGCCGCGATAGAGGAACGCGATCTCGTCGACGAACCCGGCGAGCGCGAGCACGTCGGACGACACCGCGAGCACGGTCGCCTGGGTGCGCCGGTGATCCTCGGCGAGCAGGTCGTAGATCTTCTGCGTCGTCACCGGGTCGAGCCCGGCGGTCGGCTCGTCGTAGATCACGATCTCGGCGTCGGTCACGGTCGCGCGCGCGATGCCGACGCGCTTCTTCATGCCACCCGACAGCTCGGCGGTCAGCTTGTGCTCGCTGCCGGCGAGCCCGACCGCGCGGATCCGATCGGCGACGCGCGGCGCGATCTGCTCGGCCGGCACGCCGCGCTGCTCGAGCGGGAACGCGACGTTCTGTGCGACGGTCAGGAAGTCGAACAGCGCGTAGCTCTGGAACAGCATGCCGATCCGGCGGCGCAGCCCGCCGAGCTCGACCTCGCGCTTGCCGGCGATCGACGTGCCGAGCACCTCGATCGAGCCGGCGTCGATCGTGTCGAGCCCGCACGCCAGCTTGCAGATCACGCTCTTGCCGGCGGCGGCCGGCCCGACGAGCCCGAGCTTGTGGCCCTGGGGGATCTCGAGCGTGACGCTCTCGAGGACGCGCCGGTGCCCGAACCGCTTGGCGACGTTCGTGAACGCTATCGCGGGCATCCGAGCTCCGTGGTGCGCGCGATGTACTTCGAGTCGGCGTCGAGCTTTCCGAGCGCCACCACCGCCGCGCACGCGCCCGCATGATCGTTGGCCTGCGCGAGCGTGACCGCGAGCTCGTAGAGCGCGTCGTCGCGCAGGATCGAGGCCGGGTAGTCCTTCGGCAGCTGGCGAAACGCGCCGGCGGCGCCGGGCAGATCGTGGAGGTCGTCGCGCAGGATCTGGCCGAGCAGGAGCTGGGCGTCGTCGAGCCACACCGAGAAGTACGAGCCGGCGCCGAACGACACCTCGCGGGTCGCGAGCAGGCCGCGCAGCCGCTTCACCGCACCGGCGGGATCGTGGAGGTCGCGCGAGATCCGCGCGCCGTGCCAGCGCGCGTCGTCGCGCAGGCCGCTGCCCGGATAGTCGACCGGGATCCGATCGTAGAGCGCGCGCGCGGCGGCCGGGTTCGCGAGCTCGTGCTCGGTGAGATCGGCGAGTGTCCACACCAGGTTGTCGGCGACCTGGGTGTCGGCGAGCGTGGTGAGCAGGCGCGCGACCTGATCGGCGAACGCCCTGGCGTCGCGGGTGCGGCCGTCCTCGAGCAGGATGCGGATCGCATCGGCGGCGGGCCCCTCGTCGGGGTAGTCGGTGACCACGCGCCACAGGTTCGTCCACGCCGGCACGGTCGCGCCGGTGCGGAGCTGGATCTGCGCGGCGCGGAACACCGCGATCGCCGCGGTCGTCGGGTCGTTGGGCGCGCGCGCCGGGATCGCGAGGTACGTCGCGATCGCCTCGGGCACCCGATCGTGGTGCTCGAGGACCTCGCCCTCACCGAGCAACGCGTCGCCGCACGACGCCTTCTTGCGGCGCGCCGACTTCACCTTCAGGCACGAGACCTGGGCGCTGCGGTACGCCGCGAGCGCGCCATCGACATCGCCGATTCGCTCGCGGTGCTCGGCGACCTTGAGATCGTTCAGCGTCGCCGGGGCGGAGCAGGCCGCCAGTGCGAGCACCAGCCACTTCACAGCGCGGCGACGATCTCCGCGACCGCGTGGGCCGCACGGACGACGCCCTCGCGATCGACGTCGAGGTGGGTGACCGCGCGGATCCGGCGCGCGCCCGCCGAGCCGAGCAGCACGCCGCGCGCTTTGGCCTTCGCGATCACGGCGTCGGGCGTGCCGGTCTCGAGATCGACCATCACGATGTTGGTGTGGACGCGCGCGAGGTCGACCTTGGCGTGCTTCGCGCCGCCGACGATCTCGGCGAACGCGCGTGCGCTCGCGTGATCGTCGGCCATCCGCGCGCGGTGATGGTCGAGCGCGTAGAGCCCCGCGGCCGCGAGGATCCCGGCCTGGCGCATGCCGCCGCCGTGCATCTTGCGAAACCGGAAGCAGCGCTTGATGAAGTCCTTCCCGCCGCACACGACCGAGCCGACCGGCGCGCCGAGCCCCTTCGACAGACATACGCTGATCGAATCGAACCCGGCCGCGAGCTCGGCCTCGCTCGCGCCGGTCGCGATCGCCGCGTTCCACAGCCGGGCGCCGTCGAGGTGCGCGACCATCCCGAGCGCGTGAGTCTCGGCGACCACCGCGGCGAGCTGCGCGCGGTCCCACACGATGCCGCCGCCCATGTTGTGCGTGTTCTCGACCGCGACGACGCGCGTGTGCGCCTGATACGGATCGTCGGCCTTGTAGGCCGCGCGCACGTCGGCGGCGGTGAACGTGAAGTCGGGCAGGATCGTGGTCTGGACGCCGGAGATCGCCGCGAGCGCGCCCGACTCGTGGCGCCAGATGTGCGCCTCCTTGCCGGCGATCACCTCGTCGCCGGGGCGCGTGTGCGAGCGCAGCGCCAGCTGGTTCGCCATCGTGCCGCTCGGCACGAACAGCGCCGCCTCGGTGCCGAGCAGCGCGGCGACCCGCTCCTCGAGCGCGCGCACGGTCGGGTCCTCGCCGTAGACGTCGTCGCCGACGTCGGCGTTCGCCATCGCCGTGCGCATCGCCGGAGAGGGGCGCGTGACCGTATCGCTGCGCAGATCGACGACGGCTGACATGCCGCGAATCTACTACGGCGTCGGCTTCATCGGCTCGGTGGGCGCGGGCTTCGCCTCGGGCGGCCCGGGCGCGGGCGGCACGGGCGGCACGGGCGGCATGGGTTTCGTCGGGGTCGGCGCCGGCGCGCCGAGCTCGAGCTTCAGCTTCTTCTCGAGCCGCATCAGCATGCCGAGCTCGACGTAGCTCGGCCGGTCCTCGATCGCGACCACGAAGCGCACTGCCGGGCGGCCATCGATGACGACGCTGATCACCTCGAGCGAGCCGCGGAACTTCTTGCCGTCGTCGACCAGCTCGAACAGGATGTAGCCGGCGCCCTCGTCCTTGTCGCTGACCGCAAGGCGCTCGTCGACGCGGACGAACCGGACCGCGGTCGTCCACGCCTGGTCGCGGGTGTACGCGAGCGTCTTCTCGGAGCGCGCCGCGGCCGGGGTCGCGAGCGCGCAGACCAGGCTAAGGCTAAGGAGGAGGAGCGACCGGACCATCGCCCGGATCATCGTCAGCCCGCGGGATGATGGCCACTTTTCCGTCGTCCGTGACGATGGCCGTGCGGCTGCGCGCGATCTTGAGATCCGCGAGCGACACCCAGGGCGACAGGAGGCCGAGCGCCCCCATCGAGCAGTACCAGGCGACCTGGAGCACGTGCTGCATGATCGCGTAGGCCAGGCACAGGCCGTGGAGCGACGTGCCCTCTTTCATCACGTCGGGCCCGAGGTAGACCGACAGCCCGAGCAGCGTGAACCACTGGAACTGGCCGACGAGCCCGGGCGCGTTCGGCAGCGAGATACCGACACCGACCAGCCCCATGACCGCCATGCCACCGACGAACGACAGCGCCGGCACGCCCGCGATCGCGTCGCCGACGCCGAACGCGCGCGCGAGGACCCAGACGCCGAGGCCGTTGCACACCCAGTAGACCAGGCTCCACGCGAAGAACACGGCCATGTTGCGCTTGTCGGACAGCACCGACAGCCCGCGGATCATCTCGAGCAACTTGGTCTCGATCGCGGCGGCGATCCTCGGCGCGAACCGCGGCAGGAGCGTGAGCCGCAGGCAGAACGTGACGGTCGCCTGCGCGCGCCACAGCGCGAAGACCAGGAACACCATCGCGGCGGAGAACACGCCGAGCGCGCCGTACGCGGTCGGCATCATCCAGCCCGGCGCGCCGGGGCCGCGCTGGACGAAGAAGCAGCAGAACACGAGCAGCGAGATCATGAGGCCGTCGACGATGCGCTCGACCGCGACGGTGCCGAGCGCGCCCGCGGCCGACACGCCGTGCTTGCGGATGAGGCCGGGCCGCACGAACTCGCCGAGCCGCACGGGCAGGGCGAGGATCGCCATGAAGCCGACCGAGCTGATCGCGAGCAACGGTCCGGTCGGGATGCGCACGCCGAGCGGCGCGAGCAGGTTGTTCCAGCGCAGCGAGCGGCAGATGTGGACGATCGTCTGGAGCCCGAAGTAGGGCGCCAGGTACCACCACTGGATGTGCCCGAACCACATCGACAACGAATCTCGATCCTTGGGGCCGGGCCAGACGAGCCAGACGCAGAGCGCGAGCATCGCGGTCGACAGCAGCAGGTTGATCGCGAGCTTCATGGATCAGTCGGGCAGATTGCCCGCGAGCAGCTCGCGCGGCGCGTGGTCGAACAGCCGCACCGTGGTCGCGTGGCCGAGCTTCTTGTCGATCCACGCGAGGCCCGCCGCGGCCTGCTGGAGATCGCCGATCGAGTGGGCATCGGTCGCGACCGCGGTGGCGAGGCCCTTCTCGACCAGCGCGCGAGCGGCCTTGGTCTCGCGCTTGCCGTGGAACCCCGCGATCGCGCCGAGGTCGACCGCGAACGCGCACACGCGACGGAGGTTCGCGGTGAGCACGGCGTCGTCCCACAGCTGGTGGTAGCGCTCCGGGTGAGCGAGCACCGGCAAGCTCCCGGCCATCCGCAGCTTGAACAGCTGGTCGATCATGTGCGGCGGCATCATCGACGGTGGGATCTCGACGAGGAACGCCGGGGTGCCGCGGTAGTGCGGGATCGTCTTGTCGAGCAACCGGCGGTGGAATACATCGTCCCACATGTTCTCGGCGCCGAGTCGCAGCGTCGGATGGTGCGGCGCGCGCATCGCCTCGACCGCCGCGAACGTGGTCTCGACGTCCTCCCAGTCCGGAAGGTACTGATTCGCCTTCTGGTGGGGTGTGATGCACTGGTCGGTGATCCCCAA
The DNA here is from genome assembly GCA_038321315.1 of Haliangiales bacterium. Lineage (GTDB taxonomy): Bacteria > Myxococcota_A > Polyangia > Haliangiales > Haliangiaceae > JABFXX01. The sequence continues at coordinate 48,031 of JBBQEX010000013.1, forward strand.
TGCCGCCAAGCCGTCGAGCATGGCCGCGGTGGTCTCGCGATCGGGCGAGCCGTCGTCCAGGCCGAAGAGCAGGTGGCAATGGAGGTCGACGTAGCCCATTGGGGGGACCATGTACCATGCACCCGCCCCTCGATGACGTGATTGCTGGACGGGATCCGTCGTGATACAGATCGAGTGCGATGCCGACACCTGAAAAGCGTGAAAACTCGGTCCTGTTCTCGCTCCGCGAGCTGCGGCAGATCGAGGAGAACCGGGTCCAAGAAGAGGACGACAAGGTCCGTACCGCGGAGCAGAAGCGCGCGGCCGATGCCGAGGCTCACGCCCGCGCGACCCAGGAAGCGCAAGAGGCCAAGGAGCGCGCGATTCGCGACGAGCAGCTGCGCATCGAGCAGGCCCGTGAGGGCGCCGAGCGCGAGGCGCGCATGCGCGTCGAGTCGGCCGAGGCCACCGAGCGCCAGCGCCAGCAGGCCGAGCTCGAGCGCCAGAAGCTCGCCCACGAGATGGAGCTCCGCCGCGCCGAGGTCGCCAAGAAGCGCCCGACGTGGATGCTCGCGGTCACCGGCATCGCGGTCGTCGCCGTCATCGTCGTCGCGGTGCTGATCGTCAAGGCGAAGGGCTCCGAGGACGACGCCAACAAGCAGAAGGCGATCGCCGAGGAAGTCGCCGAGCAGGCCAAGAAGGACGCGCAGACCGCTCAGGACGCGGTCGAGAAGCTCCAGCGTGACCTCGCCGATCTCGACAAGAAGACCACCGAGGCCGTCAACGCCGTCGTCGCCGCGCAGAACGACGCGGATCGCGCGACCGCCAAGAAGAAGCTCGACCAGCTCCAGAAGGACAAGCAGGACCTCGACAGTCGCATCGCGAACGCCAAGGCCGCGGCGGCCAAGGCCGAGCGCGTCAAGGGCGTGACGATCAGCAAGGAGTGCCTCGCCAACCCGCTCGCCAAGGGCTGTTGAGCTAACGACGTTTTCCGACCTGCTCCGACCTGCGGCGCCGCGACTCCCAAGTCCCGGCGCCGTTTTGCGTTTCGGGCCGCGATCTCACCCGTGCAATCGCCGGCGGCATCGCGTGTCTGGTTTGACATGCAGGCGACCAATCGCGACGACTCGGTGGCGTTCTCTCTCAAGGAGCTGCGGGAGCTCGAGCAGCGCCGCCTGGCGGACGAGCACGGCAAGCGCACCGCGGCGGCGGCGGCGGTCGCCCAGGCGCAGCTCGACGCCGAGGACGCGAAGGTGGCGGCGATCGAGGCGGCCGCGCGCGCGGACCGCGAGGCGCGCTATCGCGTCGAGGCGGCGCGCGTCGAAGCGGCGCGCCAGGAGCGCATCGCGGTGCAGGCAGCCGAGGCGCAGGCCCGCGCGCAGCACGAGGCCGAGCTCTCCGCGCAGCGGCTCGCCGAGGAGATGGCGATCAAGAGGATCGAGGCGCACAAGAAGCGGCCGCGCTGGATGCTGGCGGTGACCGCGGTCGCGATCGTCGCGTCGGCGATCCTCGTGGGGTTCACGGTCCAGGCGGTCGCGTCGTCGAACCGGGCGAACATCGACGTGATCGCGGCGAACCACGACCGCGACGATGCGATCCAGGCGCAGAAGGCGGCCGACGACAAGCTGGTCGCGACCCAGGCCGAGCTCGCCCGGCTCGACGGCGTGGTCAACGCGGCGATCGATCGCGTCGGCAAGGCGACCAACGCGGCGGAGGCCAGGAAGGCGGCGGCCGAGGCGGCGGCGGCGCGGGCGGACCTCGCCGCGGCGCAGCAGCGCGCGGAGCAGGCGCGGATCGATCACGAGCATCAGATCCGGGTCGGGCCGGTCAAGATCAGCGAGAAGTGCCTGCAGAACTCGCTCGCGAAGGAATGCATGAAGTGAAGGCAGCGCTGCGGGGGTACGATGGGACATGCGGTGGTTCGCGCTCGCCCTGATCCTTTCGTCCGGCTGTCGCTGCAACACGAAGGCGGGCAACGGCGATCAGCCGGACGCGAACCCCGCCGACATCTGCACGCCGCCGTGCGATGACCCGACCGTGTGTCGGTACGGTGCGTGCGTCGCGGCGCCGACCGCGTGCACGACCAACGCCGATTGTCCGGGCGACGCGTACTGCGACACGTCGCGAAACGAGTGTCTGCCCTGGGGGGTTGGCCCCGGCGGGCTCAGCGATCCGACGTGCAAGCGCACGCCGGTGCCGGGCGTGTTCTTCCCCGGCGCGCAGTGCGAGTGGACCGCGCCGCCGCCCGGCGACGCGTATCCCGATCACAAGAACGTGCTCGCGACCCCGATGGTCGCGACGTTCTACAGCTCGGGCGAGCTGTCGACACCATCGATCGTGTTCACGTCGTACAACTTCACCGACGGCGGCCACGAGTCGTGCATCGGCGACGTCGGCGCGTACTACGGCGTGATCCGGCTGGTCGACGGCGCGAGCTGCACGCAGCAGGCCTCGCTGCCGGTGCCGGGCTCGGCGCAGCCGACCGTGATCGCGTCGGCCTCGGTCGCGGTCGCGGATCTCGGCGGCGCCGATGGGACGCCCGAGATCGTCGCCCCGCGCACGCAGGGTGGGCTGGTCGCGTTCACGCTCGATCCGTCGGTCGGCTGGACCGTCCTGTGGGAGACCGCGTCGACGTTCGGCGACGCCGAGTGCGACTGGGCCGGGCCGTCGATCCACGACCTCGACGACGACGGCAAGCCCGAGGTGATCTTCTACGGCAACGTGTACGACGGCGCGACCGGCGCGGTGATCGACGAGTCGCTCGGCGCGACGATCGCGGCCTCCGACGGCACCGGCTACCTCCCGGTGATCGCCGATGTCGATGGCAATGGCACCGCCGAGCTGATCACGGGCAGCGAGCTCTACACCTGGGACGTCGCGCTGCGCCACTGGCAGCCGGTCAACGCGATCGGCGGCTCGCTCGGCGGCCACGTCGCGCTCGCCGATTTCGGCACGTATCCCGAGACCGCCGGCGCCGACAACCGCGCCGCGCTCGATGGCATCCCCGAGATCGCGGTGATCTATCAGGGCACCGCGAAGATCTTCACGCTCGGCGGACGCGAGGTGTTCAGCGCGAACCTCGTGTACTCCGCCACCGACCCTCAGATGCGGGTCGGGCGGGGCGGGCCGCCGACGATCGCCGACTTCGACGGCGACGGCCGCGTCGAGCTCGCGTCGGCCGGCGCGAGCGCGTACGTCGTGTTCGATCCGGACTGCCAGGGCACGCCCGACGCGACGACGTGCAACTCGGTGCGCACCGACGGCATCCTGTGGACGCAGTCGTCGCAGGACTACTCGTCGAACACGACCGGATCGTCGGTGTTCGACTTCGACGGCGACGGTCGCGCCGAGGTGGTCTACGGCGACGAGTGCTTCACGCGCGTCTACGACGGCCTGTCCGGCAAGGTCGTGTACTCGCGCTACCGCACGAGCTGCACCTGGTACGAGAACCCGGTGATCGCCGACGCCGATGCCGACTTCAACGCCGAGATCGTGAGCACGTCGAACCAGAACTGCGTCGTCACGTGCCCGGCGGTCGACCCGATCTTCGACGGCGTGCAGTGTCTCGATGACTCCGATTGCCCGTCGACCACGTCGTGCGGACGCGAGGCCACGACCGACACGCTCGGGCGCTGCCGCTGCGCGATCGACGACGACTGCGGCGGCGACGGCTTCGTCTGCCAGGATCCGATCGCCGGCCCGTCGGCCGCGGGCAAGGTCTGTCGCGCCTCGCATCCCGCGGACGCCAAGGCGTCGGGCATCCGCGTGCTCGCCGACAGCATCGATCGCTGGGTCAACACCCGCCCGATCTGGAACCAGCACGCGTACTCGGTCACCAACATCGACGACCACGCGAAGGTCCCGCGGACCTCGGCGTGGGTGCAGAACTGGAAGCAGCCAGGGCTCAACAACTACCGGCAGAACTCGCCCGGCACCGGTGAGACCGCCGGCGCGAGTCCGGATCTCACGGTGCGCAGCACGAAGGTCACGTGCGACGCGGCGGGGCCGACCGTGACCGCCGAGGTCTGCAACCGCGGCACCGAGCCGGTCGCGCAGGGGCTGCCGGTCGCGGTCTACGCCGATGGGTCGCCCAAGGTGCTGCAGTGCACGACCAAGACGGTCGGTCGGCTGTTCCCGGGCTCGTGCGCGACGGTGTCGTGTACTTGGCCCGGTGGCAACGGCCCCGGCACCGTCGTGGTCGATGACCGCGGCAGTGGCAACGGGATCGATCTCGAGTGCCGCGAGGACAACAACACGATGAGCGTCGACGTCCGCTGCCCCTAGCCGAAACGAGAAACGGGCCCGTTCGAGAGAACGAGCCCGCATCACGTACGCGAAGTGGACTAGCAGCCCATGCTGGTGAGCGTCGTGGTGACGCCGTCCGCCGCGGCCTTGCACGCCGCGCCGAGGGTGCCGCGCGACGACGCCGGGGTCGCCTGGAACGCCGCCCAGCTCTTGTCGAACGCGTCCTTCATCGGGGCGGCCGCGGCCTTGGCCTTGTCGCACGCCATCAGCTTGTCCATCGCGGCCTTGTAGGCGCCGCACTCGGCCGGGAGGTCGCCGTTGACCGCCGCCGCGAGCGGCACCGTGTCGGCCTTCTTGTCGTCCGGCTTCTTGACGTCAGCCATCGCCGAGCCGGTCTTCTCGTCGGTCTTCATCGCCGGATCCTTGCTCTCCTCGGCTGCCTTCTTCTTGCAGCCGGCGGCGCCGAGCGTCATCGCGAACGCGGCGATCGAGAACATCATGGTGAGTTTTTTCATGTGCTCGAACACTACGGGGCCGCTCGACGATGGGCTAACCAATCTTTGTATTTTGAAGTAAGCGACCGACGACGAGCGCGCGCCAGCGCTCACCGAAAATGAAACGAGCCCGTTCCGGGAAGGAACGAGCTCGCCCGATCGATCGATCGAGTTGATCGATCGAAGCGACTCAGCAGCCCATGCTGGTGAGGGTCGTGTTGACGCCGTCCGCCGCGGCCTTGCACGACGCGCCGAGCGCGCCACGGCCGGCGGCCGGGGTCGCCTGGAACGCCGCCCAGGTCTTGTCGAACGCGTCCTTCATCGGGGCGGCCGCGGCCTTGGCCTTGTCGCACGCCATCAGCTTGTCCATCGCGGCCTTGTAGTCGTTGCACTCGGCCGGGAGATCCCCGCCGCCGCCCGCCGCCGCCGCCGAACCGGCGGCCATCGCCGCGGAACCAACGGCCATCGCCGCGGAGCCGGCCGTCATCGCCGCGGAGCCGGCGGCCATCGCCGCGCTGCCGGCCGCGCTACCGTCGGAGCCCGTGCCCTCGACGACAACCTTCTTCTTGCAGCCAGCGGCGCCGAGGGTCATGGCGAACGCGGCGATCGTGAACATCGTGGTCAGGTTTTTCATTTTCCGCACGCTACGAGTCCAGCGCGTTGCGAGCCAACGTTTTCTTGTACTTTCACCGTCGGAGAATGTCGCCAACTCACGACGATCGGCGCGATCTCCGAAACTGAAACGAGCCCGCTCCGGAAGGAACGAGCTCGCACCACCGATCGATCGAGTTGATCGATCGAAGCGACTCAGCAGCCCATGCTGGTGAGGGTCGTGGTGACGCCGTCTGCCGCGGCCTTGCACGACGCGCCGAGCGCGCCACGGCCGGCGGCCGGGGTCGCCTGGAACGCCGCCCAGCTCTTGTCGAACGCGTCCTTCATCGGGGCGGCCGCGGCCTTGGCCTTGTCGCACGCCATCAGCTTGTCCATCGCGGCCTTGTAGTCGTTGCACTCGGTTGGGAGGTCCCCGCCGCCCGCCGCGGCCGGAGCCGCGCTGCCGTCGGCCGGCTTCTTGTCGTCGGCGGCCGGCTTCTTGTCGTCGGCCGGCTTCTTGTCGTCGGCCATCGCCGCCGAGCCCTTCTCGTCGGTCTTCATCGCCGGGTCCTTACCCTCTTCGGCCGCCTTCTTCTTGCAGCCGGCGGCGCCGAGGGTCATCGCGAACGCGGCGATCGAGAACATCGTGGTGAGCTTCTTCATCTGATCGAAATCCTTGGTTGGGTGGAATCGAGTTGGTCGATCCGACCCCCAAACGCTACGAGTCCGAGCCGGGCCCATCCAACCTTTTCTTGTAATTTCAGCGTATTGAAACGTCCGAGCTTGTAAACGCGCTGCGACGATCGAATCTGGTTCGAAGAGATCCCCTACCGCGATCGGGTAACCGTGGGGTATATGCGGGTCACCAACGGTGACCACGGCGACGCTCCAGCTGGGCCAGCGGCTCGGCAACTATCGAATCGACCGTCCGCACGCGACGGTGTCGGGCGTCTATCACGCGGTCCATCAGCTGCTACCGCGGCGCGCGCTGATCAAGGTGCTCGACGCGCTGCCGGCGATCGCGATCTCGTCGTTGCGCGAGGCCTGCATCCTCGAGGCGCTTCACCATCCGGGCATCGTGCGGGTCTACGAGTCGGGACTCCTGCCCGATCGACGCCCGTGGTTCGCGTGCGAGGAGGTCGAGGGGCCGTCGATCGCGAACGTGCTCGCGCCCGGCGCGCTCGATCGGATCGACGCGATCGCCTTGCTCCGCGATCTCGCCGAGGTGCTCGAACACGCGCATCGCCGCGGCGCGATCCACTGCGGCCTGCGCCCGAGCCGCATCGTGTTGACCGGGCGCGCGCGCGGCTTCCCGCTGTGCATCACCGACTGGAGCGACGCGCGCACGCACGACGCGGCGCCGGCGCCGTACCAGCCGACGGTGGCGTCGTGGCACTACACGTCGCCCGAGCTCGCGTGCGGTGACGCGATCGACGATCGCGTCGACATCTACGCGCTCGGCGTGATCGCGTACCAGCTGCTCACCGGCGTGCTGCCGTTCGCCGGTCGCGTGGCGACGCGCGAGGACGGCGAGCAGCAGCACATGCCGACCGAGGTGCACTGCCCCGACGTCCCGCGCGAGCTCACGCAGCTCGTCGATCAGATGCTGGCGTACGACCAGTGGGATCGGCCGAGCAGCGCCGAGACCCACGCGGAGCTGTCGTGGCTCGTCGAGACGATGGCGACGCCAGTCCCGCGCACCACCGGCGTGGTTCGCATCCGCCGCCCGCGCTGGACGCCCCCGCTCGCGTTCGCCGACGCCCCGTCGCAGGGTGTCGCGCTCACGAGTCGACACGACACCGAAGCGGACGATCACGATCCGTCGTAACGTCCGGCGCATGAAGGCCCTCGGAGTCGCGCTAATCACGCTATACGCATGCGGTGGTAGTCCCAAACCGGAACCCGTACCGCATCGCGCGCCCGAAGGCTCGGCGGTGACCGAGCAGCCCACGGTGGCACCGATCGTGGTCGTCGCGAAGGCGACCGCGCAGCCGCAGCTCGTGACCAGGCCGCTCGCGGGCGATCCATCGCACGTGACGATCCATCGGCTGAGCAACGGGATGACGGTCTACCTGTCGCCCGATCCGGCCGAGCCCTCGATCGTCGCGCACATCGCGGTCAAGGCCGGCAGCGCCAACGATCCGGAGACCTCGACCGGGCTCGCGCACTACCTCGAGCACATGCTGTTCAAGGGCACGAGCAAGCTCGGCACGCTCGACTACACGCGCGAGAAGGTCAGCCTCGATCAGATCGCGACGCTGTACGACGATCTGCGCAAGCCCGGCGCGGACCGGCCGAAGATCCTGAAGGCGATCGACGACGCGACCCAGGCGTCCGCCGCGCTCGCGGTGCCCAACGAGCTCGACCAGCTGTATCGCCGGATCGGGATCTCGGGCCTCAACGCGTTCACCAACACCGACGCGACGGTCTACGTCTCGGAGATCCCGAAGAACCGGCTCGCGCAGTGGGCGCGCGTCGAGGCGGCGCGCTACTCCGACGCCGTGTTCCGGCTGTTCTGGCCCGAGCTCGAGGCGGTCTACGAGGAGAAGAACCGCGGGCTCGATAACCCGCCGCGCCGCGCGTACGAGGCGTTCGTCTCCGCGCTGTATCCCAAGCATGGCTACGGTCGCCCGACGCTCGGCGAGATCGAGCACCTGAAGTCGCCTGCCTATGGCGACATGGTGAAGTTCTTCAACCGCTACTACACGCCGAGCAACATGGCGATCCTGCTGTCGGGCGACATCGACGACTCGGTGCTGCCGACCCTCGAGCAGGAGTTCGGCAAGTGGAGCCGCCCAGCGGGTGACGCGAACGTCCCGGGCGCGCTGCCGGCGCTCGTCGGGCGCACCGAGACCGAGGTCAAGGTGCCGTCCGACGAGGGCGTGCTGCTCGGCTGGCACCTGGTGTCGGCGACCGCGAAGGATCGGCCCGCGCTCGAGCTGATGGACCTGCTGCTGCTCGACGACAAGTCCGGCATGCTCGCGCGCGATCTCCTGATCCCGCAGAAGGTCGCGGCGGCAGGTTGCAGCCCGACGTTCCTGCGCGAGACCGGCTACTACCAGATGTGGGCCGACGCGCTCGACGGCCAGACCCACGTCGAGCTCGAGAAGCTGCTGCTCGCGCTGGTCGGCAAGCTCCAGCGCGGCGAGTTCACCGACGCCGATCTAGCGACGGCGATCCTGCGCGCCGATCTCCAGGAGCAGCGCCAGCTCGAGTCGAACGACGGCCGCATGAGCATCATGCAGCAGGCGTTCATCACCGGCGCCGAGTGGCCCGCGGCGATCAAGCACCTCGACGAGCTGCGCGCGGTCACCAAGGCCGACATCGTCCGGGTGTCGAAGCAGTACCTGACCGGCAACATGATCGTCGTCAAGAAGGTCAAGGGCACGGCGACGCCGCCGAAGATCGTCAAGCCCGGCATCACGCCGGTGAAGCTCGACCCGACGCGCGCGAGCGAGTTCGCCAAGGCGATCCTGACGATGCCGGTCACGCCGATCGAGCCGGTGGCGCTGGTCGCCGGCAAGGACTACACGCGCGGCAAGCTCGCGACCGGCGACGTGATCGCGGTCCACAACCCGCGCAACTCGCTGTTCTCGATCACGTACCAGTACGACTTCGGGCGCGCAGATGATCGGCTCGCGTGCTTCGCGGTCGACCTCCTCAAGTTCGCGGGCGCCGGCGCAAAGTCGGCGGAGCAGGTCGCCAACGAGCTCCACGCGCTCGGGCTGTCGATCGACGCGAGCTGCTCGCGCCAGTTCACCCGCCTCACGGTCTCCGGGATCGACAAGAACATGGAGGCCGGCGTCGCGCTGCTGCGGACCTGGCTCGCGACGCCAACGATCGACGACAAGGCGCTCGCGGCCCGCGTCGCGGCGACCGCGACGGAGCGCGCGAACCAGATCGCCGCGCCGGCCGCGGTCGCGCGTGCGCAGCAGAACTACGCGCGGTGGGGCGCCGACAGCGACACGCTGGTGCAGCCGACGACCAAGCAGCTGCAGACCGTGAAGGCGGCACCGTTGAAGGCGCTGCTCGGCAGCCTGCTCACCAAGAAGCACCGCACGATGTACTTCGGACCACGCGACGTGTCGGGCGCAGCGGGTGCGTCGATCGCGCTGGGCGACGGCAAGGTCGCGACCTCGACGCGCGCGCCGGCGAAGTTCCGCGCGCCGAATCAGGTGTTCTTCACCGATCAGGAGACCGCGCAGACCCAGGTGTGGATGATCTGGCCGCGCAAGCCGGCCGACGACGCCGAGCGCGCCGAGGGCGCGGTGTTCTCGTCGTACTTCGCACCGCTGGTCTACCAGGAGGTCCGCGAGGCGCGCGGCCTGGCATACACCGCGTACGGCGGCTACGGCCCGGGCGGGCACAAGCCCGACGACGGCCAGATCTACATCTATGTCGGCACGCAGGGCGACAAGACGCACGACGCGATCGCCGCGATCCACGACGTGCTCGGCGAGCCGATCGACGACACCAACTTCGCGGTCGCCAAGGAGGCGATCGCGCAGGCTCACCGCGTCGACCGGATCGATCCGCGCTCGATCGCGGCGACCGTGTTCGGCTGGCAGGACGAGGGTGCCACCGGCGATCCTCGCGAGACGCGAACCCAGCAGGCGCTCGCGGTCGACAAGGCGCACCTCGCGGCGTGGATGGGCAAGGCGTTCAAGCAGCCGGTGATCGTGTCGGTGGTCGGCGACGGCAAGAAGCTCGATCTCGCCAAGTTGAAGGCGCTCGCGCCGGTGACCACGGTGCCGGTCGCGAAGCTGTTCGGATACTAGAAAAGCCGGCCAACGGCTTGCAATTGTGGGCGTTCGAGACGAAACACGGGGTCCATGAAGCCCGCCCTGGTTGCTGTCCTTGGACTCCTCGCGGCGTCCCACGCCGCCCACGCGAACGTCGAGATCGGTGGCACCGCCGGCGCTCACGTGTTCAGCGACACCAACGGCCTCGGTGTCAACTCGCACCCCAAGGCGGACAGCGAGAAGAACTCGGCGCTGTTCGGGCTCCGCCTCGGCTTCTATCTCAACGACATGATCGGCCTCGAGATCGAGGGCGGCGTCATCCCGTCCGAGCCGCGCTCGATGGTGTTCGACATCTACAACGTGACCTATCGCGGTCACGTCGTCGCGCAGTTTCGCGGCGCGGAGTCAGCGAACCTGTTCGTCCCGTTCGTCCTGGTCGGCGGCGGCATCATGGACCTGCGCTACTCGAAGAACGAGGTCATCCTCCACAAGGACCGCGACGGGATGGTCTACCTCGGCGTCGGCGTGAAGTACCGCGCGGCGAACGGCTGGGGCATTCGCGGCGATCTGCGCGGCATCGTCGTGCCGTCGAGCGCGGGCGGCCAGACGCTCGATGCCGAGGCGCTGGTCTCGATCTACAAGGAGTACGGCAGGAAGACGGCGCTCAAGAAGATCGAGCCGGTCGTCGTCGAGAAGAAGGAAGACGTCGATCCGGATCATGACGGGATCGTCGGCGCGGCCGACAAGTGCCCGAACGAGCCGGAGGACAAGGACGGCTTCGAGGACGAGGATGGCTGCCCGGATCTCGACAACGACAAGGACGGCATCCCGGACGCGACCGACAAGTGCCCGCTCGAGGCCGAGGACAAGGATGGCTTCGAGGACGAGGACGGTTGCCCGGATCCGGACAACGACAAGGACGGCATCCCGGACGCGGCCGACAAGTGCCCCGAGAAGCCGGAGACCATGAACGGCTTCGAGGATGAGGATGGCTGCCCCGACGAGGTGCCGGCCAAGCTCGCGCAGTTCACCGGCGCGATCCAGGGCATCAACTTCAAGCTGGGCTCCGCCGAGCTGACGCCGGACTCGAGCAGGGTGCTCGACAAGGCGCTCGCGGTGCTCGTCGAGTTCAAGGGCATCCGTCTCGAGATCCAGGGTCACACCGATGACCAGGCGCCGACCAAGACGGCGAAGTACTCGACCAACGAGGCGCTGTCGCAGGCGCGCGCCGAGAGCGTGAAGGCGTACTTCGTCAAGAAGGGCGTCGAGGACGCTCGCCTCGTCGCCAAGGGCTACGGCGAGACCGTCCCGCTCGACGATCCGAAGTCCTTGAAGGGTGCGGCGTTGACCACGGCACGCGCGAAGAACCGCCGCGTCGAGTTCAAGTTGATCGCGAACATCCCGACGCCGGTCGCGGCACCGGCCGACCCCGCGAAGCCGTAACTCCCGCGCGAAGCGCAGTATGCTCGCCGCGCATGGCGCTCGCGGTCACCGGACATGAGGTCGTCGCGGTCGTAGGGTGGCAGGACGTGCTGGCGGTCGGCGACACGCTCTACGCGTGTGGCGCGGCCGGGCGGTTCGCGGCGTCGCGCGACGGCGGCGCGAGCTGGCAGCCGATCGAGGTAGGCACGCCGGGTGGATTGCACGGCCTGGCGCTCGCCGCCGACGGTGCGGTGTGGCTGTGCGGCGATGCCGGCTATCTCGCGCGCGTGCACGGCGGCGCGCCAGTGACCGTCGAGCTCGGTACCCCGACGCGGCTCGTGCGGGTGTACGCGGTGCGCGACGAGATCGTCGTGCTCGGCGACGAAGGCACGATCCGCCGATGGACCGAGGCCGGCATCGCGACCGCGACGCCGGGTGGCGCGGTGACCGCCCTGGCGATCACGCCGCGCAGCTGGATCGCGGTCGGCCGCGCCGGGTTCGTCGCGCGCTCGCCGGACGGCGCGTGGTACTCGCGGATCACGATGCCGCTCGCGCTCGGCGCGATCGATCTCGCGGGCGTCGCGATGCTGGCCGATGGCCGCCTGATCGCGGTCGGCGACCGCGGCTGCGTGCTGCTATCGACCGACGACGGACGCAGCTGGGCCGGCGTCGCGATCGGGCTCGCCGCGACCACGCGGCTGACCTCGGTGCGGCGCTGGAAGGGCGGGGCGGTCATCGGCACCGACGCCGGCGTGGTCGCGCGACTCCGCGACGATGGCGCGTGGCAGCTCGAGGTCGCGCCTCCGGCACCACCGCCGCTGCCCGGCGCGATCGATCCAGACTTCGACTTCGAGGATGACGACGACGTGGCGGTCGTCGACGACGAAGACGACGAAGACGACGACGACGGCGACGCCCTCGACTCGGATCACGAGGCCGCCGCGGTCGCGATCTTCGACTCGGCGCCGGTCGCCAAGGTGGCGCTCGACGACGACGACTTCGACGCCGCGTTCGCCTCGCTCGCCGCCGACCCCGATCCGCTGCCGCCGATCGCGATCGGCCGCGCCCACACCGCCGAGCACGCGGCGTACGCCGAGCTCGTCGAGCCCGCGCCCGCGACCGACGACGACTTCGACCTCGACGACGACTCCGGCGACGACAGCGCGGCCGCGCACGGGCTCCACGGCGTCGAGCGCGCCCTCGATCCGCTCTATCACGGTGCCGAGCCGTGGCGTCACCTGACCGGCGAGGTCGCCGAGCCGCTGCACGCGATCTCGATCTACCGGCGCGACCTCCCGACGCCGCACTTCCACGTCGTGACCTACGGCTTCACCGAGCTGTTCGACAAGGACTCCGACGACCTCGACGTCTCGGGCTACGGCTTCGAGCTGTCGCTCCGCATCGCGCGGTGCGCCGGCGACGACCTCGAGCCGACCTGGGCCATCGAGCTCGTGCGCTCGCTCGCCGGCTACGTGTTCGCGACCGGCAATCGCTTCGCGATCGGACACTCGCTCGCGCCACGCACGCCGCTCGCGCCCGGCCACGAGACCGCGATCGCCGCACTCGCGTTCGCCGATGATCCGGAGCTCGGCGACATCCAGTCGGACCACGGGCGCGCCGAGTTCCTCGAGGTCGTCGGGATCACGGCAGACGAGCACGCCCTGGTCCAGGACTGGTCGACCGAGTCGCTGGTCGAGCTGCTCGCGGCGCGCTCGCCGCTCCTGGTCACCGACCTCGCGCGGCGCTCGATCCTCGACGATCCGCACGTCGCCGCCGAGATCCATCGCCGGGTGAGGCTCGAGGGCTCGAGTGAGGCAGTCGCGTTCGCGCCCGACCTCGAGGCGGTGGTCGACGGCGACACCGTGTGCCTCGTGCTCGCGGCGTCGTTCGCGAACGTGCTCGCGCGCGCGATGCGTGGCCGGTTGCGCCACGGCCGGACCTACGAGCTCCGCGGCCGCGCGTGGAACGTGGTGCTCGAGCCGTCCGACGTGCTCGGCTACCACGCCGACGAGGACGACGCGCGCACCGTGATCCTGACGATCACCCCCGATGTCGCCAGCGAGCTCGAGGCCACGCTCGACGAACCCGAGCTCGGGCGCCATCAGCTGCGCAGCTGGTCGCGCCTCCAGGTCGAGGTCCGCTAGATCTCGTCGGTGCCAGTGTTGACGCCCTCGAACAGCACGGTCGACAGGTAGCGCTCGCCGGTGTCGGGCAGCATCGCGAGGATCGCGGTGCCCGGCTTGGCGCCGCGCGCGACCTCGAGGGCGGCGGCGAACGTCGCGCCCGCGGAGATCCCGACGAACAGGCCCTCCTTGGTGGCGAGCGCGCGCGCGGTCGCGATCGACTCGGTGTCGGTGACCGCGACGCGGCGGGTCGCGACCTCGCGGTCGAGCACGCCGGGCACGAAGTCCGGCGTCCAGCCCTGGACCTTGTGTGGCTTCCACTCGGCACCGCCGAGCAGCTGCGCCTCCGCGGGCTCGCACGCGACGATCTCGATGCCGGGGCGCGCGACCTTCAGGACCTGGCCGACGCCGGTGAGCGTGCCGCCGGTGCCCCAGCCGGTCACGAACGCGTCGAGTCGCTTGCCCGCGAAGTCGGCGAGGATCTCGGGCGCGGTGGTCTGGCGGTGGTACGCCGGGTTCGCCGGATTCTCGAACTGCTCGGTGAGGAACCAGCCGCGCTCGGCGGCGAGGGCGGCGGCGCGCTTGACCATGCCGGAGCCGCGCTCGGCGGCTGGCGTGAGGACGACCTTGGCGCCGTACGCGCGCATGATCTGCCGGCGCTCGACGGAGAAGGACTCGGCCATCACGGCGACGAACGGATAGCCGCGCGCGGCGCACACCATCGCGAGCGCGACGCCGGTGTTGCCCGACGTCGCCTCGATGACGGTCTGGCCGGGCGCCAGCACGCCGCGCCGCTCGGCGTCCTCGATGATCGCGAACGCGAGGCGATCCTTGACCGAGCCGCCGGGGTTGAACAGCTCGACCTTGGCGTACATCGCGATGCCGGCGGGCGCGAGGCGGTTGATCTTCACGATCGGCGTGCGGCCGATCAGCTGCGTGATGTCGTCGTAGATCATCCGCGCAGCATCGCACGATCAGTAGACGGCACTCGCCATCGGCAACGTCTCGTAGCGGAACCCGGGAGCTGCGACTGCCGGGTCGCCGGCGAGGTGCGCGGCGAGCGCGGACTCGTCGTCCGCCTTCATGATGCCGAGGCCATAGCCGCCCGCCGGATCGACGACGGGACCAAACGCGATCGCGACGCCATCGGCGAGCTTGGCGCGCCAGTACCGGCCGTGGGCGCCCATGATCGCGCGCTCGTCGGCGGTCATGTCCTGCATGAACGTCGCGCGCGGCGGCATCAGCCGGCACAGGAAGTAGCGGGCCGGGACCTCGAGGTGCGCGCCGAGCCAGCCGAACACGCGCTCCCAGCCCTCGGCGTGGCCGTCGCACACCGTCGGATCGACGAAGCCGGAGTGGCGCACGGTGACGCGCGTGCCGGTCGGTGTCGCGTCGAGCGCGTAGGCGACCGTCGTCGTCTCGCTGTCCCACGACGGTCGCCAGGTCTGCACGAGCAGGCGCGGCGGATCGAGCTCGAGGACCTCGCCGCCGACGTGGAACGGCGAGCCATCGGCGCCGATGCCCTCGCTCTTCCACGCACCGCCGACGCGCAGATCGATCGAGTGCTTGGTCGTGCGGTAGAGCTCCGGGGCGCCCCACCACTGCGCGAACTCGTCGGTGGTCAGCGCGCGGAACACGCGCTCGGGTGGCACGGCGATGTCGACGCGTGCGAGCACGACGCCCTTGTCGAGGTCGGCGATCGCGGTGGCGAGCTTGCGTTTCGTGGTCATGTATCCTCCAGGTGACGCTTCAGGCGGTCGAGGTTGTGCTGCCAGAACGTGGTGTAACCGGCGAGCCAGCCGGCGGCGCGCTGAAGCGGCGCGGCCTCCAGCGTGTAGATCCGCTCGCGCCCGTCTGTCGACGGCGCGGTCGCGTAGCCGTGCACCAGCGTGGTGCCCGCGACGGCCTCGAACACCTGCAGCGCGGCGCGACGATCCGGGGTCGCGAGATCGATCGCGAGGTGCGGCGTCGCGAAGCGCACCGTGACCTCGCCGAAGGTCTGCGTGCCGGCGCGCGGCTCGAGCGCGACACCGAGCGGCGCGAGCAGCGCGATGGCGGCCGCGAGCCCGCCGGGCGGCATCGCCTCGACGTGCACCCACGCGTGCTCCGGCCACACGCGCAGGTTGGCGGTGGGCGAGGAGACCGCGAGGTATCCGAGCTCACTCGCGACCAGGCAAGCGAGCTCGGCGCGCGGCAGGCTGCCCCGCGCGAACGTGATCGTGGTGTCGTGTCCCGCCGCGACCGCGCCGAGCAGCGCGGTGACCTCGTCGAGCGTGCGCGGGCGGCAGCCGTTCGCGTCGAGCGTCGAAACGCCCCACGCGCGGAACACCGCGGCGAGTCGCGCGAGGTCGGTCACCCGCACGTCGTGGACGATCGGGAGGAGCAGTCCCATCGCCGCAGGCTATCGTGATGCGATGGTCGAGCCACCTCGCTGGGCGTCGTACGTCGAGCGGCTCGCGTTCGGCAAGTCGCTTCGCGATCGCGTGCGGCGCGCGGACCAGGCGCGCTGGGTGCTCGGCGACCGCGACATGCGCGCGCGGCTCGCGGCCAGCGAGCAGGGTCGCCGCCCCGAGTTGATCGCGCGCAAGTACGGCAAGATGGCGACCTCGCCGTTCGCGTACATGCGCGGGAGCGCGGCCGTGATGGCGCCCGATCTCGCGGCCCAGCCCTCGACCGGCTACGCGGTGCAGATCTGCGGCGACGCCCACGTCCGCAACCTCGGCGCGTGCGCGACCGGCGATGGCAACATCGTGTTCGACCTCAACGACTTCGACGAGAGTTGCCGGGCACCGTGGGAGTGGGACGTGCGGCGAATCGTGATCAGCCTCGTGCTCGCGGGCCGCGAAGCCCGCTGCGACGAGCGGCTGTGTCGCGACGCCGCCCGCGAGCTGGTGCGCGCGTACCGCGAGACGATGATCGATCTCGTCGAGCTACCGACCGTCGAGCTCGCCCACTACCAGGTCAAGCGGTTCAACGCCGATGGCCCGGTCGGTCGCGCGCTCGCGAAGGCCGAGCGGATGACGGCGGTGGTCGCACGCGATCGCTGGACGCGCCCCGATCCGGACGGCCGGCCCCGGTTCGTCGAGCACCGCATCGATGACGCGACCGCGACCGCGGTGCTCGCCGCGCTCGCGAGCTACCGCGACACGCTCGGCCCCGCGCGCCAGCAGGTGCTCGATTGCTACTGGCCGTACGACGTCGCGTTTCGCGTCGCCGGCACCGGCAGCCTCGGGCTGCTCAACTACATCGTGATCTGCGCCGGCAACGGGATCGACGATCCGCTGATCCTCCAGGTCAAGCAGGCGGCGCCGGCGTGCTACCAGGTGCTCGGCCTCGTCGAGCCGGACCCGCGCGTCGCCGCGCATCACGGCAAGCGCGTCGCCGAGGGCCAGCACCGGATGCAGACGCACGCCGATCCGTTCCTCGGCTGGACCGAGATCGCCGGCGTGCCCTTCGTCGTGCGCCGGCTCGCCGATCACCAGGCCGGCATCGATCTCGAGGATCTCGGGCGCGCCGCGATCGTCGAGTACGGCCGGGTCTGCGGCGAGACGTTCGCCAAGGCCCACGCGCGCAGCGGCGACCCTGCAGTGTTCGCCGGCTATGCGGGAAGTGGTGACAACCTCGATCGCGCGATCGGCGACCTCGCGATGACCGCGGCCGATCAGGTGACCGAGGACTGGGAGAAATTATGCGCGGGAATCCACCGCGGCGAGCTCGTCGCGATCGCGCCGGAAGCGTGAATTCACCCGCTTCACAGCGCTTCACATCGGCGAAATATCCGAGCACCAAGCCGTGTCTACCGTGATCACATGACGAGATTCGCCCTGATCGCGGTCGTGCTGGCGGGATGTACGACGGTGCGGAGCCAGGCCGACACGGAGTTCGCACACGGCAACTACCAGCAAGCAGTGGCACTCTACAATCGCGTGCTCGCGACGACGCCGAACGACGCCGCGGCGCGCTCGCGGCGCACCATCGCGCGGACCGGGGTGTTGCGCGCCATGCTGGTGAGCGCCGAGGCCGAACGCCACGCCGGACATGGCGAGGTCGCCGCGATGCGGCTCGCCGACACGCTCGACCAGCGCGACACGTGGGGGATCCCGACGCCCCCGGCGATCGCGCCGCAGCTCGCTGACGAGGTCGCCGCGATCGGCGGCGATCTCACATCCGCGGTCACCACGCGGACCCACGACGTCGGGCCGCTCGCCGGCGAGGCCGTGGTCCATCGCTACGATCGGCTGTTGCAAAAGTCCGACTTCGGCACGCGCCGCGACGCACTGCTCGCGACGACCCGCGATGCGGGTCAGGCATCGTGTGCCGCGCTCGCGCCATCGGCGACGACGCCGTACGCGACCTGGGTGATCGATCGCTACTGCACGCACTTCGGCGGCCCGCACCTCGCGGTCCCGGCGCCGCTGCCGAACCTGGTCGGCGACGTCGCGATCGATGGCGCGGTCTCCGGCGCGCCCGCCGGCGATGCCGACGTGCTGCGCGGTGAGGTCGCGAGCGCGATGCGCGCCAGCGTGTGGTTCGCGCCGGCCGCGCAGGCGACCCACGCGACGATGGCGGGCACGCTGGCCGCGGCGTTCGACGCGCACCCGCGGACGATCTCGCGCGGCTGGACCGAGACGGTCTCGTACACCGACTACGAGACCTCGCAGGAGTCGTACGACGAGCCGTACACCGAGACCGAGACGACCACGACCCAGGAGATGCAGCCCGACGGCTCGTTCCAGACGGTCTCGCACTCCGAGCTGGTCACCAAGACACGCACCGCGTGGCGCACCGTCCAGAAGCCGGTGCAGAAGACGCGCGAGGAGCCGCGCGTGTTCACGTTCCAGGCGATCCAGAAGACCGGCCGCTACGCGAGCGAGCTCAGCGTGCGCGTCGATCATCCGGCGGTGACCGCGGCGATCGCGCGGCAGTGGACCGATCAGGGCCTCGAGCACGACACGACGTTCACGCCGGCTCGCGTCGCGCCGGAGCATGTCCAGCTGATGACGTTGCAGGGCTTCGCGGCGCGCGAGGCCGACGCGCTCCACCTCGAGCTCGTGCGCCGGCTCGACGCGAGCTACGCGGCGACCTACTGCGAGGCGCCGCGCTACACGCTCGAGGCCGCCGCGGCCTGCGCGTACCTCGATGCCGGCAAGGCACCGGTGGCGGTGCACGCCGCGCTCGCCGAGACGTTCGGTGCCGACGAGGCGTTCCTCGCGCCCGTGCTCGCGCGGTAGCCTCGGGGGCATGTTCGAGATCCGGGCGATCGAGGAGACCGAGGTCAACGCGTTTCGTGACGTGATGATCACCTCGTTCGGCGACGACGCCGAGTCGGATCCCGACGGCGAGCGCCGGTTCCGCAACCTGGTCGAGCACGGTCGCGCGTGGATGGCGTTCGACGGCAGGGTCCCGGTCGCGACCGCGGCGGCCTACGCGATGGAGCTCGGGATCCCGGGTGGCACGATGCCGATCGCCGGACTCACGATGGTCTCGGTGCGGCCGAGTCATCGCCGCCGCGGGATCCTGACCGCGATGATCGATCGGTTCTTCGCCGACGCGCGCGCCCACGACGCCGCGCTGTTCGGGTTGTGGGCGAGCGAGGCGACGATCTACGGGCGATTCGGGTTCGGCGTCGCTGCCGAGGGCGACACGCTCGAGCTCGATCATCGCGGGCTCGCGATCGCGGCGATCGGCGAGCACGACGGCTGCCAGTACGTCGACGAGATCGAGGCGCGCGAGGTGTTGCCGCCGATCTACGCGCGCGCGATCGCCGATCGCCCGGGCGCGCTCCACCGCACGCCCACGTGGTGGCGCGAGCGTCGGTTCCTCGAGTCGCCACTCAGCCGCGGTGGCCGGAGTCGGCGGCGCTACGTCGTCGCGCGCCGCGATGGCGAGGCGGTCGGCTACGTCGTGTTTCGCCAGGGCGATCTGCACGACACCACGACCGGCGGCAAGACCTCGATCGTCGAGCTGGTCGGCGTGGATCCACGCGCCGAGGCCAGCCTGTGGCACCTGATCGCCGGGATCGACCTGTTCCCGCGCTCGACCTGGGAGTACGCGCCGGTCGACTCGGTGCTGCCGTGGATCGCGTCGAACTCGCGCCGGCTCGTGCGCAAGCGCGAGGACACGCTGTGGCTGCGGATCGATGATGTCGCGCGCACGCTTGCAGCGCGGCGGTATGCCGGCGATGGCGAGATTCGCATCGTGGTGGAAGGCGAGGAGCATGGGCTGGTGGTGAAGAATGGTTCGAGAACGAATACGAGTACGAGTGCGAGCACGACGACAGTCGAGATGACGAGGGCGGCGCTGTCGTCGATCTTTCTGGGTGGGATTCGCGCGGCGGCGCTCGGGCGCGCCGGGTGGATCACCGGTGATGTCGAGCTGCTCGACCGCATGTTCGCGTGGCCGGTCGCGCCGTGGTGCCCCGAGGTGTTCTGATGCGGTGCGACGAGTAAGCTAGGCCCCACTGATGCGGCTCAATAAATATCTATCCGAGAGCGGATCGTGGTCCCGCCGCGAGGCCGACGAGCTGATCGAGGAGGGGCGGGTGACGCTCAATGGGGTGCCGGCCGCGCTCGGTGCCCAGGTCGCGGACGGCGACGAGGTCAAGGTCGACGGCGACGTCGTCGGCGGGGCGCGCAAGCTCGAGAAGCCGGTGTACATCGCGCTCAACAAGCCGGTCGGCGTCACGTGCACGACCGAGCGCCACGTCGAGGGCAACATCATCGACTTCGTCGATCATGCCGAGCGGATCTTCCCGATCGGCCGGCTCGACAAGGAGTCCGAGGGGCTGATCCTCCTCACCAACGACGGCGACATCGTCAACGAGGTGCTGCGCGCCGAGCACGCGCACGAGAAGGAGTACATCGTCGCGGTCGACCGCGCGGTGACCGACGACCTGGTCGCCAAGCTCGCCGGCGGCGTGCGGCTGTCCGACGCGACGACCAAGCGCTGCAAGGTGCGCAAGATCGGCCCCAAGGCGTTCGCGATCATCTTGACCCAGGGCCTCAACCGACAGATCCGCCGGATGTGCGAGGCGTTTGGCTACGAGGTCGTCGCGCTCCAGCGCGTGCGCATCATGCACATCCGGCTCGCGAACCTCGCGGTCGGTCGCTGGCGCAACCTGACGCCGGCCGAGATCGACGGCCTCCGCCCAAAGCCGGTCCCGAAGGTGGTCCCGCGACCGCAATCGCACCGTCGCCGGCGCTGACTCGGCAGGCTCACGAGAATCGGGTCACGCGAATCCGCCCGACAATGCCAGGAGCTGTCAGTGAAGGTCGAAAACCCGATCCCGGTCGTCGAAAGTCCGCCCTGGTCGGACCGACCTGTCGTACTTGATCCGGATGCGTCGAATCGCGGCACTCCTCCTCCTCACGGCATGTAGCTCGAACAAGGCCGGTACGAATGGTCCGGTCGACGCGCAGGACGCGCCGGCGGGGTCCATCGATGCCCCGCAGACCACGAACCCGGACGCACCGGCGGGGGCGGCGAAGCCGACGATCTACACGATCCTGCTCGAGAACCACGACTACGCCGAGATCATCGGCTCGGCGAACGCGCCGTACGTCAACGGGCTGCTCGCGCAGGCCCAGCTGATGACGAACTACAAGGACTCGGGCTCGCACCCGTCGCTGCCGAACTACCTCTACATGATCAGCGGTGCCACCCAGTACCCCGGCGTCGTCGACGTCAACCCGACGACCGGGCCGTACTTCCCGGCCGACCAGCCGAACCTCGGCACCCAGCTCCAGGCGGGCAGCGTCAAGTGGCGCTCGTACCAGGAGAGCATGGGCACGGCGTGCAAGCTCACCGGCGCCGGGACCTACGCGCCGAAGCACGACCCGTTCCTCTACTTCGTCGACCAGCAGACGGGGGCGAACGGCCTGTGCGCGAAGACCAACGTCGACTACTCGATGTTCGCGGCGGACATGGCGAGCAACGCGTATCGCTACATGTGGGTCACGCCGAACCTCAACTCGGATGGGCACGACCCCACGGGCACGCCGGTGACCGGCCTGAAGAACAGCGACGCGTGGCTCAAGATCGAGGTCCCCAAGATCCTCGCGAGCGACGGCTACAAGGCGGGCGGCATCCTGTTCATCACGTGGGACGAGGCCGAGGGTCGCAACAACAACGACCCGGACCAGGTCCCGATGATCATCCTGTCACCCCGCCTGAAGAAGCCGGGCATGACGACGGCGATCGCGTACTCCCACGCGAGCTACCTCGCGACGGTCGAGGATCTGCTCGGCCTGCCGCGGCTCGCGACCGTGACCGCGGCGCCGAGCATGATCGATCTGTTCACGCCCTGACTCAGGCCCGGCCGCGCAGCTTGGCGGCGAGGTCGGCTCCGAGCACGAGCTGCATCGCGGTGCGGGTCTCGGGGTGCGCCGCGAGGTGCGCGCGCAGCGACGCGGTCGACCACCGCACAATGCGCAGCGAGCTCGCTGCCACGACATCGGCGGCGGGTGGCCTCCCGGTCAGGTAGCTGAGCTCGCCGATGAAGGCGCCGTGCGACAGCTCGACGATCCGGGCGTCGACCAAAACGACGCGCGCGGTGCCGTCGATCACGATCGCGAGGTGCGCGAGCGGCTCGCCCTGACGGATCACCTGCTGGCCGGCCGGGTGCTCGACGATCTCGCCGACGCCGAGCAACCGCACGAGCTCGCGCGGCCGCAGCTCGGGGAACACGCGCGCGGCGAGCCGGCGGGCGTCGGGCCCGAGCCGGATCGGGCGGCGCTCGTGGACCAGCTGTGCGAGCCGCGCGAGGTTGATCGCGAAGAACACGGCCTGCCACACGAACGCCGCGATCGGAGGCGCCGGCGTCGCCACGGCGAGCGCGGTCAGCGTCACGATGCCGGCGACGACCATCACGAGCCGCAGCCACAGGATGTCCTTGACCGCGTACGACACCAGAAAGATCGCGTTCGCGAGGTGGAACCACCAGGTCATGCGTCCTCCGCGCGCCGCGCGAGCGCGACGTCGATGACCTCGACGAGCGGCGCGTGGTCGCCGAGCCTCGCGGCGGCGTGATACAGCGCGACGACGCCGCCGCGCGTGACGTAGAGCGTGCCGCCCTGTTGCTGGAGGTCGCCCTGCGACCGACCGTTGCGATGGCCGTCGAGCCGCGCGCGTACGAGCTGACCGATCGCGATCGGCCCGAACGTGCCCCACGCCGAGCGCTGGAACCCGGCCGCGCGATACGCCGCGCGCGACGCGTCGGTGAAACAGCGCACCGGCTCGCGCTCGAGCGCCTCGCGCGCGACGAACGCGGCGAGCTGATCTGGGTTGCCGTTGCCGACGATCGCGACGTCGACCTCGATCGCGGCGAGCTCGAACAGCCGCGGTCGCAGCGCCGCGACGTGGAGCGCGCAGCCGGCGCACGCGAAGTGACGGACGAACACGAGGATCGCGTCGCGTGCGCGCCACAGCTCGCGGAGCGCGTGCGAGGTCCCGGTCGCGTCGACGACGACGGCGTCCGCGAATCCGGGAGGGACCGACTGCCCGACCGCCATCATCGCCGGGGACAATATCCGACGCGATGCTACCGTCGAGGCGCATGACGACGAATCGGATGCTGGTGATGTCGGTGGTGCTGGTGGCGGGCCTCGCGACGCACGCGCGAGGCTACGCGGTCGGTCCGGCGGTCGGCCTCGCCGAGCTCGGCAAGACGGCGGCCCTCGTCGTCAAGGCGACCGTGGTGGCGGACGCGCCGGTGACCGATCCGTGGTTCGAGCCGCTGCCGGGCTTCGCGCCCAGAGACGCCCAGCTGCGGATCGTCTCGGTGCTGAAAGGCGCGACCAAGGCGACCACGATCCACTTCCATCACTACGCCCACGCGCCGCTGCCGCCGAACTCCGGGATGAGCTACGA
Source organism: Haliangiales bacterium (assembly GCA_038321315.1). GTDB lineage: Bacteria > Myxococcota_A > Polyangia > Haliangiales > Haliangiaceae > JABFXX01. The sequence continues at coordinate 71,494 of JBBQEX010000013.1, forward strand.
GCCCCAGAGCTACGAGCTCGCCGTCGGCAAGACCTACGTGGTGTTCGCCGCCGCGGGCGAGCACGGCACGTATCGCCAGCTCGACAAGTCGGAGACGATGAAGCCCGACCAGGGCGTGATCGCGGCGGGCGATGCGCGCCCGGTGCGCGCGAAGGCGATCGCCGACGCCGTGTTCGACGAGCTGCGCCTCGCGCTCGCCAGTCGGCGCGACGACGACGCGATCGCCGCGATCGTCCAGCTCGACGAGCTGAGCGGCGGCCGTGGGCAGAACCTGGCCGACTTCGCGCGGCCGGCCTCGCTCGCGCTGATCGCGCCGCTGATCGCCAGCCCATCGACCCCGGTCGCGACCGCCGCGATCGCCGTGTTCGGCCTCGACAGCCCGTACTTCGTCGACGCCGACGCGCCGTACTGGCTCGCCGGCATCGGCAAGGGCACGATCGCCGGGCTCGGTCCGCGCAAGCCGCCAGCCACGCCCGCCGCCGATGCCGCGAAGGCCGAGCTCGACACCGTCGCGGTCAACGGCAAGGTCCCCGCGGTGCGGGCGCTCGCGATCCGGGCGCTCGCGCGCTCGCATCCGGGCGACGCGCGGATCCTCGCGTGGTGGGGCGATGCCGACCTCGGGATCCGCGCCGCGACCGTGCTCGCCACCGCCGAGCGCCCGGACCACTCGCTGATCGAGCAGGCGAGCACGGCGGCCGAGCCGTCGCTGCGCCATGCCGCGGCCCTGGCGATCGGGTTCTCGCAGGACCCGGGCCTGGTCGGTCGGCTCGATCGCCTCCTCGACGACGGCACGCCGGCGGTGGCCGAGGCCGCCGCGATGAGCCTGCTCGCGTTCGCGATCGGCGAGGCGCGCCCGGTCCTGACCGCAAAGCTGCATTCGGACTATCGCGCCCTGTTCATCAACGCGCTGGCGCGGACCGACGCGCGGCCCTACCTCGCCGAGCTCGCCGAGGTGATCGAGAAGCAGCTCGAGCCCAAGCTGTGGTGGGGCGGGGCGATCCCGAGCAGCGACAGCTGGGCCATCCTGTTCGCGTACGTCGCGTCCGTGCCGCGCGCCGAGCTCGGGAAGCTGACGGCGTCGCTCGATGCCCTCGAGAAGATGAAGTGGTTCGGCTCGTCGGAGCCGCAGAAGCTGTACGCGCTCTACCTGCGCCGCGGCATGGTTCCGCGCGCCAAGGCATTTCGCGCCGCCATCAAGAAGTCATCGCCGTACGACATGGATGTCTACTTCGACATGGTCGACAAGCGGCCGGAGACGTACGTGCCGTGATTGCGTAGGATGGTGCCGTGCGAACCGCGACCGCGTTTGTTCCTCGCGATCCCGACATGTGCTGGCGAATGTTCATCGACGTCGCCGCGCTGACCGGCTGGGTGCCGGGGATCCGGCGGGTCGAGGTCATCGCCAAGGAGAAGGGCCTGCCCGCCGAGGTTCACTTCGAGTTCGCGAGCTCCTTGGCCTACACGCTGGTCTATCGCTACGACCTCGCGCAGCGCGTGCTCGCCTGGGAGCCCAAGCTCGGCAAGCGCGACGCGGTCACCGGCTTCGCGCGCTTCGACCCCGCCGAGGGCGGCGCGACGATGACCTACGCGCTCGAGGACGGGGACGGCCGCAGCGTCTCCGAGCGTGCGCTTGGCGATCCGGACGTTCTGGTCGCGGCGTTCGTCCGGTTCATGTCGCGCTGATCACTTGCCGTAGTTGGCGTCGACGTCGAGGCCGGGCTTGCTGCGCGGGAAGCGCGCGGCCTCGATCAACCGCGTGATGCACGCCGCGATCGCCGGCGTCGGGGCGACCACCGTGGGACGGACGACGCGCCCGTTCGAGCCGATGTGAAAGGCCCCGGTCACCGGGACGCCGGGTTCGAACGCTCCGCAGTGCTGGACCCGCGCCCACAGCACGTCGTTCGCAGCGTTGGCCTTGGCGATGTCGATCTCGTCCGGCACGTCGCCGTCGTCGACGATCTCGGATGGCGGCGCGCGATGTAGCACCGCGGCGTCGATCGGCGGCGGCGGCGACGGCGGCGGCGGCGGCGGTGGGGGCGGCGCGTCGATCGGGATCGGTGCGGCATCGATCGCGCGGACTGCGAGCGGCGTCGCGATCGCGCGCGTTTGCGGGTCGCGCAGCGCGACGAGCGTGCCGGCGGCGACCGCGATCGCGCCACCTACCGCCGCGAGCCGGATCCATCGCCGCCGCGGCGCGCGGGTCGGCGCCGCGATCGACGCCAGCGCGGTCGGCGCGTCGAACCGCACCGGCTCCTCGGCAGCGACGCGCGGTGCGGGCATGACGTCGGCGGGCTCGGCATCGGCGATCGCGTCGAACGCCGCGGCGAGCTCGCCGACCGTGGGGCGTGCCGCGGCATCCTTGGCCAGCAGGCGATCGATCAGCGCGTCGAGCGCCGCGGGAACCCCGGGCGCGAGCTCGTTCGCGTGCGGCGGCGGGTCGTGCAGGTGCGCGGCGCAGGCCTCGGCGAACGTCGCCGTGACGAACGGTGGCCGACCGCACGCGAGCTCGAAGGCCAGGCAGCCGAGCGAGTAGAGGTCCGCGCGCCCATCGACGCGCGACGAGTCGCCCCACTGCTCGGGCGCCATGTACGCCGGCGTGCCCATCGTGCCGAGGGTCGCGGGCGAGCTCGCCGTCGCGCTCGGGCCCGACAGCTTCGCGATCCCGAAATCGAGCAGCTTGACGCGCTCGCGGCTCGGCATCGCCTCGTCGGACACGAGGTAGACGTTGTCGGGCTTGAGGTCGCGATGCGTGATCCCGGCGCGATGGGTCGCCTCGAGGATGCTCGCGATCTGGCGACAGACCTCGGCGACCCGGCGGATCGAGAGTCGCGCGCGCTTGGCTCGCCGCGCGAGCGGCTCGCCGTCGAGGTACTCCATGACGAGGTACGCGCGGCCCTCGTGGAGCCCGGCGTCGAAGATCTGGACGATGCCTGCGTGGCGGATCTTGCCGACCGCGCGCGCCTCGTTGAAGAACCGCTGGATCTGCGCGGTGTCCTCGGAGATCCGCGGGTCGAGCAGCTTGATCGCGACCTTGCCATCGGTGCTGTGCTGGCGTGCGAGCCAGACCTCGCCCATGCCACCGCGCCCGAGGCACGACACGAGCCTCCAGTTGCCGATCGCCGTGTCGTGCACGCGTGGGTCAGCTCTCGAGCTTGTCGACGACGAGCTCGATGAACGCCTTGGCGTCGAGATCCTTGTAGCTGTACGCGTCCTCGAACCACTCGACGATCGAGTCCTGCTTGCCCTCGTTCATCTTCTTGGTGACCTGGGGATAGCGGTTGGTCAGCTCGACGAGGCGACCGATCACGGCTTCGCTCGCCGCGTGGCTCGCACCGTACCGGCTGCGGATCCAGGTGAGGATCAGGTAGACGAGCGCAGGGTCGGCGTCGTCGATCAGGTTGGCCGAGTCGGTCGCCGACATGCTGCCGTTCTCGATCCCTTCGAGGATACGAAGCGCTTCGCGTTGTGCTTGTTCGTAGGCCATGCCGCCATGTACCACTGTACGCTCGGCGAATGGCTGGTCACGCCCTGCTCCTGATGGTCGGATTTGCAGTGGGTGCGTGTGGCAGCAGCGGTCCGACCCCACCGGCGCCGGGCTCGGCCGTCGCGGTCGCGGTGGTCGCCGCTCCGATCGCGGCCGCCGCGAAGGGCAACACGCCGACCGGGCTGTGCGCGCGGCTATGCGGCAAGGCGCTCCAGTGCCTCGGTGTCGGCGACACCGAGCTCGCGTCGTGCACGTCGGCGTGCGCCGCGCAGGCGCCGGACCAGGGCAAGGTCGAGCAGCTCGAGGCCGGCGACTGTCAGGACGTGCTCGCGGTGCTCAAGTCCAAGCCGGCGGCCGGCACCGGCTGCACCGCCGACTGCCGCGGCTGCGCGAGCGACGGCACGAGCTGCTATGCGGTGGCCGGCGGCGCCAACGGCATCCCGTGCGACCCGTGCTGCTGCGCGCCGGGTGGTCCGTCGCCGACGTGGAAGACCGAGTAGGCTTCCGCCATGATCGAGTTCGTCGAGGTCGCCGCCGCGCGCGAGGCCACCGGTGTCCGCATCGTCGTCGCCGGCTTCATCCCGAGCCCGTGGTCCGAGGCGACCAAGGGCCTGTTCCGGATCGCGAAGGTCCCGGTCGTCGCGGTGCGCAGCCTGCGCGGCAACCCCGAGATCGCGGCGTGGACCGGCGTCGACAACGTGCCGATCGTGCTTCACGAGGCCGAGCCGGCGCGCACGAACTGGGCCGCGATCACCGGGCTCGCCGCGCGGCTCGCCGGCCCCGACGTGCTGCTGCCGTCGGAGCCGCGCGCGCGCGCCGACATGATGGGCCTCCTCGAGATGATCGCTGGCGAGGACGGCCTCGGCTGGAACGGCCGTCTCGCGATGATCGACACCTCGATCAGCGCCGGTCGCGGCTTCCCGGTGCCGGTCGCCGGCTACCTCGCCAAACGCTACGGCTTCGCGCCCGACACGCTGGCCGCGGTGCGTGACCGCGTCGCGGCGCAGCTCGGCATCCTGCGCGAGCGATGCATCGCGCAGCGCGCGCTCGGCCACGCGTACCTCGCCGGTCCGACGATCTCGGCGCTCGACATCTACGCCGCGACGTTCGCGACGCCGCTCACCGAGCTGTCCGAGGCCGCGTGCCCGAAGCTGTCGCCGATGGTGCGCGCCGGGTTCGACACCGCGCGCGAGCGGCTCGGCGACCTGTTGCCGCCCGAGCTCGCCGCGCACCGCGCGATGATCCTCGAGCAGCACCTCGGCTGGCCCATCGCCCTGTGAATCAGGGACGGTGTCAATACTTGCTCGGTTACGGGACCGTAACCGAGCAAGTATTGACACCGTCCCCGTGTCCGGAATCGGGACTACTTGACGCCGACTGCGGCGAACAGCGGCGCCGCCGGATACACGACGCCGGCCTTCATGGTGCTGACGACGTGCGTGACGTCCTCGATCCGCGCGACCGGATCGCCGTCGACGACGACGAGGTCGGCGACCTGACCCGCGGCGATCGTGCCTGCGGTCGACCGGCCGAGCGCGCGATCCGCGTCGAGCGTCGCCATGCGGAGCGCGTCGGCGGGCGTGATGCCGGCCTGCACGAACAGCGCGAGCTCGTGCTGCAGCATGAGGCCGGCGATGCTGTCGGTGCCGGCGACCACGACGATGCCGCGCTCGTGGAGCAGCTTGACCATCGCGAACAGCTTGGCCCACGAGCGGAGGTAGAGCGCGTGCTTCTCGGCGCCGAGCGGCAGGCCGTTGACCAGGTAGCCGCGCGCGATCGTGACCGGCATGCGCGCGACCGTGGATTCGAGGCCCGGCGTGATCTTGCCGGGCACGCCGGGGAACAGATCCTCGAACGCGCCGAGCGTCGGATCGATCACCGTGTGGTGCTCCTTCAAGAGCGCGATGAACTCGGTGACCGGGGCGCTCGCGAGATCGAGGTCGGCCGCGCGCTCGCCGACCAGCGTGAACCGCGTGGTGTCGCGCGTGTCGGTATCGTGGGTCGCGAAGAAGTTGAGGAACAGCATGTTGATGTGCTCGATGCCGTCATAGCCGGCGCGCACCGCCTCGTTCGCGAGCACGTGGACGGGGATGTGGCCGGTCACGGTCATGCCGCGCTGGTGGGCCTCGCTGGTGATGATCGGGATCAGCTCGGCACGGATCGAGTTGTAGATCTTCATGCCGTCGTAGTGCCGGTCGGCATAGAACTTCACCGCGGCCCGCGCCTCGTCGGGCGTCTCGGCGGTGACCTTGCTCGACGCCGCCTTCTCGTTGCGGCCTTCGACGAAGCCCATGCGGAACACGTGCGGCCCGATCGCGGTGCCGGCGTCCCATCGCGCCTTCAGGTCGTCGAGCTTGTCCGGATCGTTGCCGACGTCGCGCACCGTCGTCACGCCGGACGCGATGTTCAACACGCCGTCGGCGTCGCCGAGGTGCGCGTGCATGTCGACGAGCCCGGGGATGATCGCCTTGCCGGCGAGGTCGACCACCTCGGCACCGGCGGGGATCTTGGCGGCCTTGCCGACCGCGGCGATCGTGCCGCCGACCACGACGACGGTCTGATCGACGAGCCACGTCCCGTGCTCGACGTCGAGGACGCGGGCGTGGGTGTAGGCGAGGCCGGTGCTCGGCGGCCGGTGCGTCTGCGCGGTGGCGAGGTCGCGCTCGCGGGTCCGGCGTAGCTCCTCCTGCTTGGCGACCAGCGGCGCGATCGCGGTCGCCCAGCCCACCGGGACGACCGAGAAGGACGGCTCGACGTTGCCGAACCACGTGCCGTCCGCGTTCATCCAGGTGTAGCTCGGCACGAAGTCGAGCCCGGTGATCGCGTAGCCGATCACGTCGCGGGTCTCGCCGTTCGCGCTGATCGTCAGCGCGGCGACCCTGGCGACGTGGGCCTCGCCCGACGGCAAGAGGCGCATCGTGCCGCCCGCGGCGATCGCGGACTGCACGAGCACCGGGAGGACCTCGAACAGGTCGGCCTGCGGCCAGAACATCGCCGGGCCGCTCAGGTCACCGACCTCGCCGGACTCCTCCTCGGAGTGCCAGCGGGCATGCGCGCCGTCGCGCGAGAACGTCTCGGCGACCTTGGTTCCCATCGTGTGGTGCCCCTCGGCGACCAGCTCGTGCAGCGTGCCGTCGGGTGCGAGGACGAGCGTCGCCTCGACGTGCGGGCCGCGTCCGTTCTCGAGGATGTGGAGCGTCGTCTTGATCGTGCCGTGCGAGAACGTCGCGGTCTCGTAGCCGGTGTCGCGGCCCTGGCTGAGGATCTGCCGCTTGACGGTGCACGAGGCGATCGTCTGCGCCGTGCACGGCGGCGGTCCCGGATCGGTCATCGGGCCGCCGCAGTCGTAGCAGACCGGCTTCTTCTCGTGATGACAGCTCGCGACGAGCGCGACGTGCGCGACGACCAGCAGGAGGCGGTTCATGCCGCGGAGGGTCTCATGTCGCTCACTCGCCGGTCGACTCGAACCGCGGCCGCGCGAGGCCCGATCGTAGAACCCATCCGAGGTCGGGGCGCGCTCCGGCAGCGCGACATTCTCGGCGAGCATCAGGCGCAGCGCGGTGGCGTGCTTGCACGGGCGCTCGAAGCTCGGACAGCTGCAGCCCGCGGCGCCGATGCGCTCGGCGTACACCGCGTAGACGCCGCGGCTGCCGCGGTACTCGCCCCACGCGCGATCGCGCGCGCGGTCGTAGCCGATCACGTCCCAGCGCGCGACCACGGCGAGCTCGCGCGCCGCGGGTGTCGCGATCACGGCGTCGCGGATCGGGCCGGCGCGGCGTTCGCGCACCGGCAGGCCGCGCGCGCGGACCTCGGGCGCGAAGTCGGCGAGCAGCCGCTCGCCCTCGGCGGACAGGTGGTTGTTCCCGAGATCGATTGCGACGAGCCGCGGGAACTTCGCGCGGTTCGCGAGCAGCTCGGGGATCGCGGCATCGTCGAGATCGCCGTCGGATAGCGCGAGTCTCTCGAGCCGCGCGCAGATCGGCGACGCGTAGATCCGCTGGAGCCACGCGCGGGTCTGGGTCGTGTGACGGACGATCAGCGTGGTCAGCGCGTGGCAGCGCGCGAACGCGGCGATCGGTGGTCCGTCGAACCCGTACAGGCAGTCGAGCTCGAGGTGGACGAGCGCGGGCGCGTCCGGTGTCGCGACGTGGTCGAACGTCGCGAGCTCGCGGCGAAACCGGAGGGCGAGGCGCTGCAGGCGCGGGTGGACGATCGGCGCGCGCACCGCGAGCAGCTCCGCGGTGACGCTCAGCTCGACGAGCCCGGGCAACGTGAACAGCCCGGTCAGGTCGCCGGCCGCGAACGTGTTCGTCTCGGCGAATGGCGCGCCGATCACGAGCCGCGCGAGGTTCGCGGGTCGCGAGCGCGCGATCGCGTCGATCGGCGAGGGCTCGTAGATGCCGGCGGTGAGCACGAGCTCCTGGCAGTACTGCGCCGACGGATGCGCGAGGAGCTGCGCGAGCCGCTCGGGTGCGTCGAGCCGCCCGATCTCGATCGCGGCGATGAATCCGAGTCGCCAGGTCAGCGTGAAGTCGCCCTTCCGGCGAAACGCTTCGGGCAGGAACACGTCGGCATGCTCGCGCATCAGCTTCTGCTCGACGGTCGCGGCCTTGCGCGCGGCGGTCGCGTCGACGGCGGCCTCGCGTCGCGCCTGCGCGTGGATCAGATCGCCGCGCGGGTCGCCGTGCTGCTGCATCCAGTCGGCGTAGACCACGAACGGGCCCGGATCGTCGAACCCGGCGGCGAGCTGCGCCTCGAGCGCGAGGTTGACCGCGGTCGGCGGCGCGACCCCGCCGCTCGCGCGCGCGCGCAACAGCGACTGGCGCTCCTCCTCGGTGGCGGGCTCGGCGGCGACCAGCAGCTGGGCGGCGAGCGCGGTCTTGAACGTTCGCTTCTGACCGTCGGCGAACATCACGGTCTGCATGCCGCCGCGCTCCTCGAGCACGATGCCGATGCCCCAGGCCGTCATCTTGACGTGCTTGACGAACGTCACGCGTGGTAGCCCTTCGCGCCGATCGCGCGCGCCAGCTCGCTGCGCACGTCGCCGCCGGCGAGGACGCGCGCGAGCACGCTCGCGAAGTCATGACGCGGGCGCCACCCGAGGTCGGCGCGGGCGCGGGCGTTGTCGTAGATCCGATCGATCGACGGCGCCATCCGCCAGCCGAGCCGCGCGTAGCTCGCGTCGAGCTCGGGGACATGGCGCCGCACCGCGGCCGGCGCGTCGCGACGCACGAGCGCGGCGTCGTCGGGCACGAACGGCGTGGTCGCGCTGACGATGTAGCGGCCGAATCCGAGGGCCGGGGCGCGCGCGAGCGCGAGCAGGTGCGCCTCGACGGCATCCTCGAGGTCGAGCCGGCGGAACAACAGCTCGTTGAGCTTGAGGTTGGCGTCGGGGAACGCGTCGCGGGCGGTCGGATCGTCGTCGGCCTCGGGGAAGAACCGCGACGTGCGCAGGACGATGCACGCGAGTCCCTGGTTCCGGTGCGCGAGCGCGCAGAGGTCCTCGGCGGCGACCTTGGTGACGCCGTAGATGTTCTTCGGTGCCGGCACGACGGACTCGGTGATCCAGGCCGCCGGTGCGTTCGGCGGTGGGACGAGCGCGTCGCCGAACGTGCTCGTCGTGCTGGTGAACACGAACGCGCGCACCCCCGCCGCGGCCTCGAGCAGGTTCAGCGTGCCGGTGATGTTGGTGTCGACGAAGTCCTGGCGCGCGCGGGTCGCGACGTGCGGCTTGTGGAGCGTCGCGGCGTGCAGCACGTCGGTGACGCCGTCGAGGCAGCGCTCGACGACCGCGCGATCGACGATCGAGCCGACGATGTCGGTGTACGGCGACGCCAGCCGATCGACCCCGCGCACGTCGCGGCCGCGCTCGCGCAACGTGCGGACCAGGGCCTCGCCGAGGTGGCCGGCCGATCCGGTGACGAGCGTGAGCGCCATCCGCGCAGCTTAGCCGCTCGCCGCGACCACCGCCGCGATCAACGCCTCCGGTGGGTGCCCGATCGCCGCCGCCGCGACGTACAGCTCGTCGTGGCCGGCCGCGAGCGTGAGCGACGGCAGCGGGTTCATCTCGATGAACACGATTTCCCCGTCGGGCGTGATCCGGAAGTCGGCGCGGCCGTACCCGGTGACGCCGAGCGCGCGAAAGGCGCGAGCGGCGGCCTCGTCGAGTCGTCGCGCGACGTCGGGTGGCAGCCGCGCCGGGACTTCGACGTCGACGAGCTCCGGAGTCATGTGCTTGAGCGCGTAGTCGTAGATCGGCCCCGGGTGGCGATACGCGAGCGCCGGCAGCCGGCCGAGGCCGGCGAACCACGCGACCGCGACATCGATCCCGTCGACGACCTCCTCGACGAGCACGCCGGCCGGGTAGCGCGCCCGGGTCTCGCCGACGATCGCGGCGAGCGCGCCGCCGGGCGGCACCAGCGTGATGCCCTTGGAGGAGCCCTCGAACGTCGGCTTGACGATCGCGGGTGGCGCGATGACCTCCGCCGGCACGCGCACGCCTGCCGCCGCGACGACGCGCTTCGCGAGCGCCTTGTCGAGACAGATCGCGAGCGCGCTCGCCGCGCTACCGGTGTGCGGCAACCCGAGGTGCTCGTAGAGCGCCGGATAGAACGCCTCGCGGAACGCGCCGCGCTCGCCCTCGGCGAGGTTGAACACGAGATCCGGCGCGATCGTCTCGAGGTTCGCGCACAGCCGTGGGATCGAGCCGGTGACGTCGATCGGCACGACGGCGTGGCCACCGGCGGCGATCAGCGTCGCGAGGCTCGCGATCGCGTCGTGGGTGTCGAACTCGGCATCGGTCTCGGCGGCCGAGCGCTTCGCGTTGAACGCTAGCGCGATGCGCATCGCAGCTCCCAGAGCGCGTCGGGGTCCTCGCAGGTCTCGGCCCACGCGTCCGCCATCCCGGCGAGGATCTCGGGCACGCACGCGGGGCCGTAGAGCGCGATCACGTCGTCGACCGCCTCGGTCATCCACGCCGCGTGCTCGTCGGCATCGACCGCGATGTGCTCGACGAAGTAGGCGACGTCGGCGCCGGGCAGCGCGGCGAAGCTCGGACACATCGTGGCGAACAGCTGGGGCACGAGCGTCTCGGCGGTGTAGAGCCAGCCGGCGAGGGCGGGCTCGGTCATCGCGGCGAACGCGTCGGTCAGCCACAGCGCGGCGGTCGCGCCGAGGGCGCTCGTCGGGAACGCCGCGAGGTCGCGGAGCCCGAGGCTGCGCAAGAGGTTCGCGGCGAGCGTCACGTGCGACGTGCCACCGACGCCGGCCTCGTGGGCGATGTTGTCCTCGATCGCGCGGCGAAGGCGCGGTGAGCGGCGCGCCTTGCACTTCATCTGCGCGAGCATCGGGATCCACGTGATGCTGTCGGCGTACTGGTAGTAAGCGAAGTGGTGGAGCGTCGTCCTCTCGATCTGTCCGGCCCTCGCGGCGACGAGCAACGGGTGCTCGGCCAGCGCAGCCTGGTAGCGATCGAGAGTGGTGAGGATGGGCTCGGTGAACTGCTTGCCGTCTGAGTTGGTCATTGGAAATCCAGTATGCGGTTCGCGCGCGGCACCGCAATGAAAATCACACGACCTTGATCGCGACGCCGAGCTTCCGGAGGTGCGCGACGAGCGGCGCGCGAAACTCGAGGCCGGGCGCGGAGAACTCGACCTCGTCGACGAGCGCCCACGCCGGGTGGTTGTAGATCGCGCGGATCTTCGACTCGCCGACCATCGGGACGCCGGTGACCTTCGCGCGCGACAGGAAGCCGCGACGGAACTCCTTCGCACCGCCGTGCGCGAGCGCGGGCTCGAGCGGCTTGCTCCACTTCGCCTTGTTCGCCGCGAGCAGCTTGCGCATCCGCCCGCGCCCGGGCGCGTCGAGCTCGCCGCGCGCGTGACGGACCGCGAGCACGATGTACTCGCCGCGCGGATCGCCGCGCTCCTGCAGCGCGTCGCCGTAGACCAGGCGGGCGCCGTCGTCGGCCGGATCGGCGTAGATCGCGGCGAGCAGCGCGGCCTCGGTCTTGCGCTTGCCCTTGCCGATCGACGCGAGCTCGCGCAACACCTTGCGGGTCTCGGCGTCGGCGCGCGCGGGCTTGACCTTGGCGAGCGCGGCGACCGCCTTATCGGCCTCGGCCTTCGCCTTGATCTTCTTGCGGTCGCGCAGGCCGCGCACGCCGACCAGGCTGCGCGGATCGCCGATCCGGGAGAGCGCACGCAGCGCGAGCGTCGCGTAATCGGAGAACCCGACCCACTCGCGGAGCGCGGCGCCGAGCGCACGCGCGACGCGGGGATCGGCGGGCCACGTGCCGATCGCGACGAGCTTGCGATGCAGCGTGCGGCCCCACTGCGATCCGTACGAGTGCTCGGCGAGCACCGATGGATCGCTCAGCAGGAGGCCGATGTTCGCCGGATCTGGCTTGGTCGCGAGCGCGAACCACGCGGCGTGGCGGGCGTCGAGCGTCTTGCCCGGCAGCCGCGGTCGCGCCGCCGCGAGCTGTGCGCCGAGCTTCTCGATGACCGTGGCGATCTCGGGCAGCTTGGTCGCGCGCCACGCGTCGAGCAACGCGGCGAGTCGAGCCTCGGGAGTCGTCGCATTGCGCGCTGCGGCAAGGATCTTCGACACGGTCATGCCGTGCAGAATATCGCGACGGATTGCGGTAAGACCGGGACGCAGCCATGAGCGTCATCCTTTCTTCGGTCCCTGTGTCCTCGGGTCGTCTGGCGGACGAGACGTGCGTGAAGCTCCACGACGTGATGCTCCGCGCGCGGCTGCTCGAGGAGCGCCTGATCACCATGTACAAGCAAGGTGACGGCTACTTCTGGATCGGTGGGCCCGGCGAGGAGGCGTTCAACGTCCCGCTCGGGATGCTGGTCAACAAGGGCGCCGGGATCGATCACGACTACCTGCACCTCCACTATCGCTCGAGCGGCACGCTCCTCGCGATGGGCGCCGACCCGGTCGACTCGCTCCGCCAGATGAAGAACGTCGCGACCGATCCGTACTCGAAGGGCCGCAACTTCGCGGGCCACTTCTCGAAGCGCGAGTGGAACGTCGTGCCGGTCAGCTCGCCGATCGAGGTCCAGTTCTCGATCGCGATCGGCACCGCGCGCGCGCAGCGGGCTGGCAGCGGCGCCAAGGGCATCACGATCGTGCAGGGCGGCGACGCCGGCACCGCCGAAGGCGACTTCGCGACCGCGCTGGTCTGGAGCTCGCGCAAGGGCGCCGAGCTGCCGCTCCTCATGATCGTCACCAACAACCGCTTCGGGATCTCGACACCGTTCGCCGGCCAGCACGGCTACGACCAGATCTCCGACCGCGGCAAGGCGTTCGGCATGCCGACCGCGGTGGTCGACGGCAACGATCCCGAGGCGAGCTACGCCGCGATCCAGAAGGCGCTCCACTACGTGCGCACCGAGAAGAAGCCGTACCTGCTCGAGGCGATGGTGTCGCGCCTGCGCGGGCACAGCTCGGCGAGTGGCGCGAACGTCGCCAAGGACGAGGCCGACTGCCTGACCAAGTTCGAGCAGACGATCGTCGACCGCAAGCTCAAGTCGCGCGCCGAGCTCGACCAGCAGCGCGAGACGATCACCGACGAGCTCGCCGAGGCCAGCAAGCGCGTCCGCCTCGAGTCGCCGCCGACGCCCGAGTCGGTCTACGACTACGTGTTCGCCGACAAGAACTACGTCGGCGGGGAGCGCTAGCCGTGGCGACGATGATCCAGGCGATCCGCATGGCGCTCCACGTCGGCGAGTCGCGCCTCGGCGTCACCGACATCTTCGGCGAGGACGTCGGCCCGCCGCTCGGCGGCGTGTTCACCGGCACGCAGGGCTTAAAGACGGCGTGGAACACCCCGCTCGACGAGCGCGGCATCATCGGCACCGCGATCGGCCTCGCGCTCGCCGGCCGGAAGCCGGTCGCCGAGATCCAGTTCTGCGACTACGCGTTCAACACGATCGATCTCCTGAAGATCGCCGGCAACACCTACTGGTCGACCGGCGGCGACTGGAACGTGCCGCTCGTCATGATGACGCCGGTCGGCGCCGGCATCCGCGGCAGCCTGTATCACTCGCACTCGTTCGACGCGATGGCGACCCGGATCCCGGGCTGGAAGATCGTGATGCCGTCGACGCCGCGCGACGCCTACGGCCTGCTCCTGTCGGCGATCGCCGATCCGAACCCGGTCATGTTCCTGATGCCCAAGGCGCTGCTCCGCACCAAGACGCGGGCAGGCGAGGGCATCCCGGGCGCACCCGAGGACGACAAGGTGCTCGGTCAGATGATCGACGCGCCGCTCGGCGATCGCACGGCGTGGACGCCGGCGTGGCCGCCGCTCGAGGAGCTCTACATCCCGATCGGCAAGGCGAACGTCGCGCGCGAGGGCCGCGATGTCACCGTCTTGACCTACGGCCGCAACGTCCAGATGGCGCTCGCCGCCGCCGACGAGCTCGTCGAGAGCGGCATCGACACCGAGGTCATCGACCTGCGCTCGCTGCACCCGTACGACTGGGACGCGATCGTCGCCAGCGTGCGGAAGACCAACCGCGTCCTCTGCGTCAACGAGGACACCGAGATCACGAACTTCGGCGAGCACCTGATCCGGCGGATCGTCGAGGAGCTGTTCTACGAGCTCCACGCGCCGCCGAAGCTGCTCGCCGGCGCGCACATCCCGGGGATCGGGCTCGCCGATAACCTCGAGATGGCGAGCGTCCCGCAGAAGGACGGCATCAAGGCCGCGATCGCCGAGCTCGCGGCGCACGAGCCCTGAGCTTCGCGAAGTCGCGCGCGAGTGCCGCGGCGAGCTTGCCGAGGTCGACCGCGATGCCGCGCTTGCCGAGCTTGGCCTCGATGGCGACGAGCACCTCGACGGTCAGCTGCTCGACGTCGCGCACGAGCTCCTTGCCGCGCGCGGCGACGGTCTTGCCGACGGGCGCGAACATCAGCCGGCACATCACCTTTCGCCGCGCCGGGAAGTACTGGATGTCGAGCACGCGCGACGGCCGCGCCTTCCGCTCGCCCGAGCGGATCCAGAACATGCCGAGGTCGGCCACCCCGCGGACGCGCGCGGGGCCGAGGTGCTTGTCGAGCACGGCGTCGACTTGCCGGACGAGCCCGGGATCGACCGCCATGGCGTCGAGCGCGAGCGAGTCCCACGCCTGCAGGTTCAGACGCACCGGAACACCAGCGAGAGGTTGTTCGCCGGCATCGCCACGATCTCGGCGAGCGCGAACCCGGTCGCGGCGGCCTCGACCTCGCGCAGCTCGCGCACGCCCCAGCGAGCATCGCGGCCACGCAACCAGCCATCGAACTCGCGGTTCGACGGCGCGGTGTCGCCATCGACGAGGTAGGGCCCGTAGAGCACCACCACCGGCACGCCGAGTCGTGCGGCACCGCTGAACAGGCCGAGCGTCGACGCCCACGGCGAGATGTGCACCATGTTGATGCAGACGATCGCGTCGGCGTGCGCGATCGGCCACGTGGCGCTCGCGGCGTCGAGCGCGATCGGCGCGCGCAGGTTCGCGAGCCCGGCCTCGGCCCGCCACGCCGCGATGCTGGCGAGCGCGGTCGGATCCGGATCGGTCGGCTGCCACGCGAGCTGCGGGAACGCGGCGGCGAAGTGCACCGCGTGTTCGCCGCTACCGCTCGCGAGCTCGAGCACCTCGCCGGTTCCGGGGAGGGCGCGGGCGAGCACCTCGCGGATCGCCTCGCGATTGCGCGCGGTCGCCGGGGCGTGCTGCTTCATGTCGGCACTGTAGCGGGATAGGCTCGTCCGCGTGACCGACGACGAGGTGTTCGCGACTGCGCTGGCCCGGCTCGGGCTCGATGTTCACGCCGACGTGCTCGCGCCGTACGCGACCGTCGAGCTCGGCCTGGTTCCCACCGACGACGCGAGCGGCTCGCGGATCGGTGGCGCGGTCGAGCTGCCGCCCGACTTCGTGTGGCCGGCGCGTCGGTGGCCGCTGGTCGATGTCGCGCTGTGGCCGGACTGGGCGCAGACCGACCTCGAGGGTGCGCGCGCGCTCGGCCAGGTGACCTACGACGGCGACGAGCTCGTCATGCCGATCCCGTTCTTGCTCCAGCTCGATCTCGCGACGATCGGCGATCCGCGGCTGCCGGATCGCGGGTTGCTCGTCGCGTTCGCCGCGGTGACCTCCGATCTCGAGGACCCGTCGCTCGCCAAGCGGGTCGATGCACGGGTCGTCCACTTTCCGGATCGCGCGGCGTGCGTCGCGCGCAAGCACCCGGCGACGATCGACCCTCCGCCGCCGAACGCGGTCGGCCTGCGCGCCGAGCCGCGGATCAGCTGGGACATCCCGTACGAGGACCTGCCGGCGCTGCAGGCGGTGATGCCGAAGGCAGGCTTCGCGGCGCTGATCGCCGACCAGCGCGCGCTGGTCCATTCGATGTTCGCCTCGCCGATCGAGGAGTGCGCCGGCCCGATGCCACCGGAGGGCTGGCTCGCGCTCATGCGGATCCACGAGGACGACGCCGCGGGGTTCCTCGTCGGCGACGCGTCGTGGATCACGTTCGTCATCACGCCCGCCGATCTGGCCGCGCGTCGGTTCGCGAACGCGCGCGCCAGCGTCTTCATCGGATAAGCTCGAGCGGTGCGAAGCCCGATCGCGACCGGCGTGCTGCTCGCGATCGGTTCGGCGGTCGCGTTCGGCCTGACCACGCCGGTGATCGCGTGGGCCGGCGCCGCGCTCGGCCCGTTGACGATCGCCGCGTTGCTCTATGCCGGCGCCGCGCTCGCCGCGCTCGCGATGCGTTCCGGCGTGCGCGGTGGAGCGCCGCTGGTCCGCGCCGATCTGCCGCGCATCGTCGCGATCGCGGTCGCCGGTGCCGCGGTAGCGCCGGTGCTGCTCGCGTGGGGGCTCCTGCACGCGGGCGCGACCGCGGGCTCGCTCGTGCTCAACCTCGAGGCCGTGCTGACCGTGCTGCTCGCATGGATCATCTACCGCGAGGCGCTCGGCCGGCGCGTGCTCGTCGCGGTCGTGCTGATGGCGGGCGGCGGCGTGGTGCTCGCGATCGATGCCGGATCGCGCTCGTCGGCCGGCCTGGTCGGCGCGCTCGCCGTCGCCGGCGCGACGCTCGGCTGGGCGATCGACAACACGCTGACCCGCAAGCTCGCCGATCGCGATCCGCTGCAGGTGATCGCGGCCAAGGGTGCGCTCGGTGCCACGCTGACCGGCACGATCGCGCTCTGCCGCGGCGAGCCGCGCCCGGCGCTGTGGGCGCTCGGCATCTTGCTCGCGTGTGGCGCGACTGGATACGGGCTCAGCCTCCGGCTCTACCTGCTGGCACAGCGTCGGGTCGGTGCCGCCCGGACCGGCTCGGTGTTCGCGCTGGCGCCGTTCGTCGGCGCGGCGGTCGCGTTCGCGTTCGGCGATCGCAGCGCGAGCGCGTGGACCGCCGGCGCGGCGGCGTGCTTCGCGATCGGCGTGTACCTCCATGTCTCCGAGCATCACGGGCACGATCACATCCATGTCGTGACCGACCACGAGCACGCGCACCGCCACGACGATGGCCACCACGATCACCTCCACGATCCACCAGTCGCCGGCGAGCACACGCACCCGCACCATCACGCGCACGTCGCGCACACCCACGAGCACGCGCCCGACCTCCACCACGATCACACGCACTGAAATCAGTCGCGGTGCGCACCGGGCGGCAGCCCGCCGACGACGTCCTTGTCGCCGATCGCGCCGCGCAGCCACAGCGTCCGACTGACCATGACGCGAAACACGCCGAGCAGCGCGGCCTCGACGGCCTCGCCCTCGAGGATCCGCCACGCGCGCGCGATCGCCTCGAGCGTCGCGAGACCGTCGGGGCGCGGCTCGGCGCGCAGCTGATACTCGCTGGCGCGCGGATCGTCGAACGTGACGTGCGGGATGCCCTCGACGCCGGGCACGCGGCGGCCCATCTTCTGCGCCTGCCGCCAGCTGCCGTCGGGCACGATCACCGTGACGCCCGACGCCGCGATCGACGCGAGCGGCACCGCGTCGGAGCTCGGGTAGAGCAGCACCACCGGCGCGCCCGGTGGCACGAGCGGCTGGCGGATCGGGCGATCGCGATCGCCGACGATCTCGACGCGGCTACCCGCGAGCGCACGCGCCGCGAGCAACCCGGTGTTGGTCGGCTTGCGCGCCTCGGTGTAGTGCACGAGGAGCACGAGCTTGGTCGGCGTGTCGAGGTGCGGGACGAGGCCGCAGATGCACAGCGACGCGTGCATCTTGCACTCGACGCAGCGCCGCGCGCTGAGCTCGCGCCGGCTCACAGCGTCTTCTCGAGGACCTCGAACCACAGGTCGTCGCGCTTGGTCACGACGCGCGGGTCCGCGTAGGGGAACGGCCGGTGCTCGCCGCTGCGCGCGTAGCCGCGGCGCTCGTAGTAGGCGATCAGCTCGGCGCGCAGGTGGATCACCTGCATGCGCATCGTCGGCACGTGCCACTCGTCGCGCACGATGCGCTCGCACTCGGCGAGCACCGCCGAGCCGAGGCCGCCGCGCTGCGCGTCCGGCGCGACCGAGAACATCCCGAAGTAGCCGGCGCCGTCCTCGATCGCGATCCGCGCGCACGCGGCGAACGCGCCATCGCGCTCGGCGAGCACGATCGCGTTGGCGGGCTGCGCGAGGATGCCGCGGATCTCGTCGGGATCCGTGCGGTTGCCGCCGACCAGATCGGCCTCCGTCGTCCAGCCGGCGCGGCTGGCGTCGCCGCGGTAGGCCGACTCGATCAGCGCGACGACCGCGGGGACGTCGTCGAGGGTAGCGCGGCGGAACTGCACGCCGCGGTTATAGCGCGGCGACAACCTCGGCCGCAGCGCGCTCGCCCGCCTCGATCGCCCCCTCCATGTAGCCGGGCCAGGCGACCGCGGTCTCGGTGCCGGCGAAGTGGATTCGCCCGCGCGGCGCTCGCTCCGGCGTTCCCCGGGCGCCCGGCGGCACCGACGCGACGCAGCCGCCGCTCCACGGATCGACTCCCCAGTCGACCTCGCGATAGGCGATCGGTGTGGCCGCGGCGTCGCCGAACTGCGCGACCAGCGTCGCCAGCACGCTCGCCCGCCGCGCCTCGGGATCGCGGGCCGCCCAGCCGCGCGCCGCACGCCCGACGACGAACGCGAGCACGACCGCGGGACCGCCGTCCGGAGACTCGAGCCCGACCGTCGCCCGCACGTCGGCGCCGGGGTGATAGCCCTCGCCCGACAGGCCGGCGTCGCGCCAGAACGCGCGGTCGTACGCCGCGAAGCACTTGACGACCGAGCCGACCTGCGCGGCGTCCGGCGGCAGGCCCGCGATCGCGCGCGCGAGGTGCGGTGGCAGCGCGAGCACGACGCGGCGTGCGGTGCGCTCGTCGACGCGGATCGCGTCGGCCGTCTCGACGATCGCGCGGACCGGCGCGCCGAGCACGACGCGACCGCCGAGCGACCCGGCGAGCCGGAGCGCGAGCTCTTGCGCGCCGCCGACGAACCGGTGCTCGCGGCCACCGCCGGGCAACTCCGGGCCACGCGGCGCGAAGTCGCCGGTGACCGCGAGCCTCTGGAGGTAGCCAGCGAGGGCGAGATCCTCGGGCTCGACCGCGAACACGAGCGACGCGTGCAGGCCGATCAGCGCGCGCGCCGTCGGGTTCGGCACCGCGTGGTCGAGCCAGCCGGCGAGCGAGTCGGCGTCGTCGGGCACGGCGATCGCGAGGCGGCGGATCGTGCGGATCGCGCGCCACTGCGCGAACGCCGCACCGATCTGCGCGAGCCAGCCGCGCGTGGCGAGCGCGATCGCGTGGCGGCCGTCGCGGCGCTGCGGGAACGACGCGACGCCGAGCTCGGCCGCGAGCGCGGCGAGTCGCGGCTGACCGACCGACATCCACTGGCCGCCGAGATCGACGGTCGCGCCGCCGACCGCGCCGGTCTCGAGCCGACCGCCGACGCGATCGCGCGCCTCGACGACGACGGCGTCGACCCCGGCGGCGACCAGCCGGGTCGCGCACACCAGGCCCGAGAGGCCCGCGCCGACGACGATCGCGTCCGGCATCACGACCACAGGATCCGCAGCCGCCCACCCCAGCGGAACAGCCACAGCACCGCGGCCATCCGCAGTGGATAGGTCCGGCGGATCGGCCGGCGGACCAGGCAGCGCTCGACGACCGCGGCCGCGCGATCGGCGGTGATCAGGAACGGCCGCGACGGCGCGAGCCGCGACATCGCGGTGTCGACGAACCCGAGCCGCACGTTCGTGACCGCCACCCCGTGCGGGCGGCACGCGAGCGCGAGGCCCTCGAGGTACGCCGACATCCCGGCCTTCGACGCGTTGTAGCTCGGCGCGAACGCGTCGAGCACGCGGTCGCCCTGGCTCGAGAGCCCGATCAGGTGGCCGCGCTTCGCCGCGATCATCCGCGGCACGACGACCTCGGCGGTGATCACCAGGCCGACGAGGTTCGTCGCGACGACGTCGACGTCGTGCGCGATCGTCGCGACGTCGAGCTCGTGGCCGATGCCGGCGGCGTACACCACGAGGTCGGCCTCGCCGCACGCCGCGAGCTGCGCGCGGAATCCCGGGGCGCGGACATCGGCGACGACGTGCCGGTAGCGCGCGTCGTCGAATCCGGCCGCCCCGCGCGCGAGCCCGATCACCGACCAGTCCGCCGCGACCAGCCGGCGGCACAGCGCGAGGCCGATGCCGGACGACGCGCCGACGACGATCGCGGTGCTCACGCAGGGACCCGGCGCACGAACACCACGTTCAGGATCGCCCCGAGCAGATCGAGCCCGATCAACACGGCGACCGAGGTTTCGGGCATCCCGAAGCGCGCCATCGCGACGAGCCGGCTGACCGCGATCCCCGACAGCGCGAGCGCACCGGCGACGAGCCCGAGGCGCGTGCGGCCGGCCGCGAGCGCGCAGTAGCCGAGGAACACCCCGAGGCCGAGCTCGAGCCCGCCGTACAGGCCCTGGACGTCGATCACCGCGCCGGTGTTGGTCAGCGCGATGCCGACCTTGGCCGCCATCTGCTGCGGCATGATCCAGTACAGCGCGCCGAAGCCCGCGAACACGAGGGCATCGAGCGCGAGGACGATCCGGCCACCGAGGAACTTCATGACGCGACGCTACTCCATGATTCCGTGCGATGGTCGCGCCCCATGGTTCCGTGGAAGGTCCTGGCAAGCATCGCGACCGGCGAGGGCGCACTCCAGCTGCGCCAGCGCGGCGCGAAGGAGTTCCTGATCACGATCGACGGCCGCGTGCTGATGACGAGCAGCGAGAAGACCTCCGAGCTCGCGGTCGCCACGCTCGCCTGCGCCGAGATCGCCGACCGCAAGGCGCCGCGGGTGTTGATCGGTGGGCTCGGCATGGCGTACACGGTGCGCGCCGCGCTCGACGCGCTGCCGCGGCTCGCGCGCGTGACGGTCGCCGAGCTCACGCGCGAGGTCGACACCTGGTGCCGCGGGCCGCTCGCGCCGCTGACCCGCGGAGCCACGCTCGATCCGCGCGTCGACGTCGTGATCGACGATGTCTCGCAGGTGATCGCGCGCGCGAAGCCCGGGTCGCTCGACGCGATCATCCTCGATCTCTACGAAGGTCCGCACGCGGCGCAGCGGCGCGAGAACGATCCGTTCTACGGTGTGAAGGCGCTCGAGCGCAGCTTCGCGGCGCTGTCCGAGGGCGGCGTCCTGTCGATCTGGTCCGAGGAGAACAACACGATCTTCAAGCGCCGCATGATCGACTCGGGGTTCGAGACCACGCTGCATCATCCGGGTGGGAGCCGCGCGTACGTCGTCTATCTCGGCCGCGCGACGCGCCCGCGCACGGCCGAGCGCACGACGCGCCGCCGCCCGGGCCGTTGAATCACGGGTTCGTCGCGATCACGGCACGTACGCGGGCGGCGGTCACGTGGTCCATGACGAGGATCCCGAGGTGTGCCGGGCCCACGATCGCGGCGAGCGAGGCGTCGAGCCGCACGTTGATGTCGTCGGACACGCTCGTGATGTTCGGCAGGGCATTCATCGTCTGGTAGCCGCTCGTGTAGTCGAGGAACAGCGTGGCCGGGGAGGTGTCGGTGCGCGCCTCGGTCAGGAGCGCGTCGATCGCGGCCCACTTGGCGTCGTTCGACGCCACGACGTACTCGTCCTGCACGCGGAGCCGCGCGTCGGCGTCCTCGATCGTGAACGTCGCGCTATCGGCCCACACGGTGGCGTCGATCCCGAGCGGCGCGGCGGTCGCGGCGAACCGGCGGAGCAGGACGAGCTTGCCGCGCGCGTCGCCGAGTCGAGGTATCGAGGCACCGAGCAACCAGTGCTCCGGCGAGCGCGACTGGTAGTCGGCGAACGTCGCCTCGAAGCTGCGCGTCGTGCCGCTCGACACCGCCTCTTCCTTGACGCTCGCGATGATCGTCTCGCTCGGATGCGCGTCGAGGAACGCGTAGAGCGTGGCGAGCACGTCGTCGAACGTCTGCTCCTGATCGATCGCGCCGTGATAGATGAGGAACGTGTCGTTGAAGTGGCGACAGCGCAGATCGAAGTAGCGCACGCCGGCCGCGAGTTGCTGCGCGATCGTGAGGTCCTGGCACTTCGCGAGGCCGGGGTAGGGCTCCTCGTGCGCACCCGAGTCGTGGGTGCCGGGGATCGACAGCGCGGTGAGGCTCCGGTTGTCATCGAACCTCGCCATCCACGCCGGATCCTCGGTGCTCCCGCCGCACGCGGTGAGGACGACGATCGCGATGAGCGCGTGGTGGGACTGCATCGCGGATCATCCTAGCAGTTGACAGCCCTCTGTCGCGATTGTACATAACCTGTAGGTTATATGACCAAGGAGTTCTCGATATGATCAAGAAGCTCGTGCTCCTCGCGGGGGCCCCGAACCAGATCGTGATGCAGCGCGAGTTCGATGCGCCCCGCCACCTGGTCGTCCAGGCGATGACCACGCCGGAGCTGATCAAGCGCTGGCTCGGCGGCAAGCGCGCCGAGGTGACCAGCGCCGAGGTCGACCTGCGGGTCGGCGGTCGCTACCGCTACGTGTTCCGCCGCCCCGACGGCGGCGAGTTCTCGTTCAGCGGCGAATATCGCGAGGTGAGCGAGACCCGCGTCGTTCACACCGAGCGATTCGACGGCCAGCCGGGCGGCTCGCTGGTCACCAGCACGTTCACCGAGACCAGCGGCCGGACGACGCTCCACATCGTCGTCGAGTTCGACACCAAGGAGCTCCGCGACATGGTCGCCGAGATGGGCATGACCGACGGCGCGGGTGAGAGTTACGACACACTCGAGGCGCTCGTCAGATCCCTCTAGTCCGGATCGCTCGCCGAGCGAACTCGCTCGCATCCCGATCGTGCCACCGGGGTCACCGGGGCCGATCGCGCTTGGCTCGAATGGTGCTGAGGTGGATGGCATGCTTGGAATCACGCTATCGCGGTCGTTCGCCGTTCTTGGATTGCTCGTTGCCTGCGGCGACTCGAGCGCTCCGGCCGGGTCCGGCGCCGACGGTGGCGTCGACGCCGTCAACAACCCACCCAACCCGGCCGGCCTCGGCCCGGCACCGGTCGCGATCGGCGACTCCCTCGCGGGCGCCGGCAGCTACGTCGCGCTCGCGAAGACCGGCGTCACCAACGTGACCGGCTCGGCGATCACCGGCGGCAACGTCGGGATCAGCCCGGCGACCGCGACCGCGATCACCGGCTTCGGGCTCGCCGCCGACGCGAGCAACCAGTTCTCGACCTCGCCGTCGGTCGTGGCGCCGGGCCGGATCTACGCGGCGAACTATGCCGTGCCGACTCCGACCAACTTGACCACGGCGATCCTCGACATGCAGGCCGCCTACGCCGACGCCGCCAGCCGCTCGAACCCCGACGTCACCAACCTCGGCAGCGGCAACCTCGGCGGCAAGACGCTCGCGCCGGGGCTGTATCGCTTCGGCAGCACGGTCACGATCCCGGCCGATGTCACGTTCGCCGGCGGCGCCGAGGACGTCTGGATCCTCCAGATCTCGAACGACCTCGATCTCTCCACCGCGAAGAACGTCCTGGTCTCCGGGGGCGCCGAGGCCAAGCACATCTTCTGGCAGGTCGCCGGCAAGGTCACGCTGCACGCGTCGTCGCACTTCGAAGGCGTGATCTTCGGCAAGACCGAGATCACCCTGCAGACCAAGGCGTCGCTGCACGGCCGCGTGCTCGCCCAGACCCTCGTCGCGCTCGACAACAACGCGATCACCGCGCCGTAGCGTGTCACGCTAGCGCGATGCGCTCGCGCTGGATCTACGCCGCGGCCGTCGCGGTCACGATCGCGCTCGGGCTCGGCTCGCGCGCGATCGCCCGCGAGTTGCCGTGGTGGCTCGCGAAGAACGCGGGAGACGTGCTGTACGCGACGATGGTGATGTTCGGCTGCGCCGTCCTCGCGCCGCGTGCGCGCACCGTGGTCCTCGCGGTCGTCGCGCTCGCGTGGTGCTTCGCGGTCGAGTTCGCGCAGCTCTACCAACCGCCGTGGCTCGAAGCGGTGCGCGCGACCCTGCCGGGCCGCCTGGTCCTCGGACAGGGGTTCCACGCGTTCGATCTCGCGTGCTACGCGATCGGCATCGCGCTCGCGATCGTCGTCGACCTCGCGCTCCTGGCGAAGTCCCGCTCCTGATATCGTGGCGGCGTGATCGACGCGACACGCAAGCTATTTGCCGACGCCGCGCGCGCGTACTCGCGGCACGGCGGCCGGATGCTCGCGAGCGCGGTCGCGTTCTCGTCGCTCCTGTCGATCGCGCCGCTCCTGTTCATCGCGCTCGGCGTGGCGAGCATGGTGGTCGACGGCGCCGTCGGTCGCGCGAGCGTGATGCAGGACCTCGCGCGCTGGATCGGCGACGACGGCGCGCGCACGATCTTCGCGCTGCTCGAGCGCGCCGGCGAGCATCGCCAGACCGGTCTCGCGCGCGTGATCGGCGGCATCGTGCTGGTCTACGCGTCGACCCGGCTGTTCAGCCAGATGAAGCGCGCGCTCAACCACATGTGGGATGTCCACGCGCTGTCGGGCCGCGGGCTCCGCGCCAAGGTGTTTCGCCAGGTCCGGAAGCGCGGGCTGTCGCTGCTGCTCGTCGTGTTCGTCGGGGTCCTCATCATCACGGTCGTCGCGGTCAAGACCGTGCTCGCGGCGACCGCGCACTCGCTGCCGAGCGGCACGCACTTCGTCGTCCGCATCAGCGAGACGCTGGTGTCGCTCGCGACGACGACGGTGATGTTCGCGGCGCTGTTCAAGCTGCTGCCCGACGCGCGCCTCGCGTGGCGTGACGCCTGGCGTGGCGCGCTGGTCACCGCGATACTGTTCTCGATCGGCACGACGGCGATCGGCCTGTACCTCGGCCACAAGACGCTCGACGTGCTCTACGGCCCGGGTGGCTCGCTCGTCCTCTTGTTGCTGTGGGTCCACTACTCGGCGCAGGTGTTCTTCTTCGGCGCCGCGGTGACCGGCGAGCTCGCTCGGCGACGCGGCCACCCGATCGAGCCCGACGCCAACGGGGTTCGCATCGTGATTCACGACGGCGAGCCGGCCTGATGCGCGAGCGCTGGGCCGCGGAGTTCACCGCCGCCGCGGTCGCGCACTGGACCGAGGCCCGCACGCGCGAGCTGACCGGCGATAAGCAGCTCGCGATCGTGCCCGCCGAGGCGCCGATGCTGCTGCGCGCCCTCGGGCTCCTGCACCGCGACGCGACGATGCCGCCGACGCAGGCCCGCAAGTTCCTCCAGATCAACCACGTCGTCCGGCTGCTCGAACCGACGATCGCGACGCTCGCCGCGCGGCACCCGGTCGTCAAGATCGTCGACGCCGGCTGCGGGCGCAGCTACCTGACGCTGTTGCTCGCGTATGTCTGGCGCGGTCGCGTCGAGGTGCTCGGCATCGATCGCAATCCCGCGGTGATCGACGAGTGCCGCCGCCGGGCCACGCTCGCCGAGCTCGACGACGTGGTGCAGTTTCGCGCCGCGGCGCTCGCCGATGTCGCGGACGAGCCGGCACACGCGGTGTTCGCGCTGCACGCGTGCGACACCGCGACCGACGACGCGATCGCGCTCGGCGTCGCGACCGGCGCCGAGCTGATCGCGGTCGCGCCGTGCTGCCAGGCCGAGCTCGCGCGCGCCTGGGCCGAGCGGCCGACCGGCGACGGCTTCGCGCCGATCCGTCGCGCGCCGCACCTGCGCCGCGAGATCGCCGCGCACGTCACTGATGCGATGCGCGTGCTGTTGCTCGGCGCCGCCGGCTACACCGCGACCCCGATGGAGTTCATCGCCGCCGAGCACACCAAGAAGAACACGCTGATCCGCGCCATCCGCACGGCGCCGAGCCCGACCGCGCGCGCCGAGTACGCCGCGCTGGTCGCCGCGACCGGCGGCTGCGACATCGCGCTCGCGTCGCGGATCGGGAGATGATCGACGGACGTGAGCCAGGTCACCCCACATCGGCCCACCACTGCCCACCGCGAGATCGCGGAGGATTCGGCATACGATAGTGAACATGAAATCGCTTCGCTTCTGCCTCGCGACCTTCGCGCTGTTTGGATGTGGTGATGACGGCAAGACGACGCCGGCGATCGATGCGCCCAAGGCGATCGATGCCCCGGCGACGCTCGGTCCCGCACCCGCGCTGGCGATCGCGTGCGCCGATGCGCGCGCGGACGTCTACACGCTGCCCGGTGGGCTCGCCACGATGGACGACTCGCATCGCGGCGACGTGTTCCACTGCGCGATCACCGAGTCGCTCACCAAGGACGTCACCAACGCGCAGATCGCGGCCTACAACGTCAACTTTCAGACCACCACGCCGGGGACCGCCACCTCCGGGTTCTGGACCTATCGCGTCGCGTACCGCACCGAGCGCAACACGGTCGGCGTCGCGCGCGCCGAGGGAGACACCGCGGCGATCTTGATCATCCCCGAGAAGCCGCTCGCCGGCGCGCCGCTCGTCGTGTTCGGCCACGGTTCGGTCGGCGTCGCGCCGCCGTGTCGCCCGTCTCACCTCGATCTGTCGACCGGCGTCGACGATCAGGACTACCCGGCCAGCCTGATGCGGCTCGCGGGTTACGGCTACACCGTGATCGCGCCGGACTACGCCGGCTTCGCCTACGGTCAGCCTCCCGGTTACTTCAACGCCGAGGACGAGGCGCACGCGATGCTCGATGCGACGCGCGCCGCGAAGAACTTGCTGCCGACGATGCCGACCAAGGTCGTGTTCACCGGCCACTCGCAGGGCGGTCACGCCGCGCTGTCGGCGCAGACGTTCGCCGCGTCGTACGGCATGGAGGGCACGCTCGTCGGCGTCGCCGTGATGGCACCGCTGTGGACGTCGATGGCGATCTGGGCCGCGGCGGTCACCGATGCCGCGGGCCTGATGACGGCGACCGATCTGTCGTCGGTGCTGTACGCGATGGAGTACGCCTACTCGGCCGGCGAGCTGCGCGACGGTGCGGGCCACGGCGTCGACGTGTTCCAGACCGCGAAGCAGGCCGATGCCAAGGCCGCGATCCTGAGCGACGCCTGCTACGACCAGGCGAAGGTGTCGGCGCTCGGCGTCAAGCCGTCGGACTTCTTCGACACGCACTACGCGACCGTCGTCGGTTACACCTGCGCGGCGTCGCCGAGCAACCCGGACTGCACGGACGCCGAGGCCGCCAAGTGGAAGGCGCGCTGGATCTCCGATCGCCCGCCGATCGATCCGAACGGCGCACCGATGCTCGTGTTCTACGGCGGCGGCGATACCGCGGTGTCGCCGCAGCGCGCCCAGTGCGCGCGCAAGAAGATCGCAGCGGACATCGCCGGCGGCGGCACCGCCACGATCCAGTACTGCTTCGACGAGACCGCGCAGCACCGCGACATCGTTCGCGGCCCGAGCGCGGACTATCTCAACAAGTGGATCGCGTTCAAGGCCGGAGTCGGCACCGATCCGGGTGCGTGCGCGCCGTTCCCCGACCTCACGCCCTGCGCGGCGTCGCCGAACAACTACTGAGTGCTGACGGTCGTGCTCGCGGGCATGATGATGATCTCGACGCGTCGGTTGTTCGCGCGTCCCTCGGCGCTGTTGTTGTCGGCGATCGGCATCGCCTTGCCGACGCCGTGCGCCACGATCAGGTCCGGCGGATAGCCTTCGCCGATCAGGAACGTGCGGACCGCGTCCGCGCGCTTCTGCGACAGGTCGAGGTTGTAGGCATCCTTGCCCTGCGAGTCGGTGTAGCCCTCGACGTCGAGGTGCCGCTCCTTGGTCTCCATCAACGCGAGGGTGACCTGCTTGAGGCGCGTGCGCGCGTCGGGCAGGAGCGCCGACTTGTCGGACGCGAACAGCACGCTACCGGACAGCGTGATGACGACGCCGCGCGGCTCCTCCTTGACCGCGGCCCACTTCGCGAGCTCCAGTTGCATCGCCTTGACCTTGCGATCGGCGTCGGCGGCGCGCTTCTCGGCGTCGGCGGCCTTCTGCTTCTGGACGGCCGCGTCCTGCTCGGAGGTCGCGAGGTTCGACTTCGTGCGCTCGAGCTCCTCCTTGGTCTGCTTGTGATCGGCATCCTTGGCGCCGGCGAGGGCGGCCTCGGCGCTGGCGCGCTCGCTCGCGTGGGCCGCGCGGTTCGCGAGCACCTCGGCGAGCTGCGCCTTGCGGGTCGCGACGTACGCGAGATCGCGCTGGTCCGACGTGTCATTGGAGAACGCGTTCTCCGCGAGATCGAGCGAGACCCGCGCCTTGCGAACGTCGGCGGGAACCGCGGTCGCAGCCGGGCCCGTGCTGGCGCGGGCGTACGCCTTGCGAGCATCGAGCAGCTCGTGCGACGGCGCCGACGCGCACGCCGCGAAGCCGAGGGACGCGAGGAGGGTGAAGGTCGAGAATCGCTTGGTCATCTTGCTCACGTTGTTCACCGGGCTCCCGAGGTCTGCTGTTCGAAGGTGTGGATCTCGGCGAGCGCGTGCTCCGCGGCCTGCCGATCCTTGTCGTCGTCGGCGAGCGCGATCGCGAGATCGCCGTCGGCCGAGGCGCGCATGAGCAGATGTGCAGCGGCCGCCATGTTCTCCTTGCCACCGGAGGCGATCAGCACCTTGGCCTTCGCCGAGTTCTCGTTCGCGAGCTCGAGGTAGAGCGCGGCGCGAGGGACATCCTCGGCACCGGCCTCCTGCGCGCCGCGGATCGAGGCGGCCGAGGATTCCATCGGTTCGGTGGGCGGTCGGGTCGTGGCGCAGGCACCCGCCAGAGAAGCTCCAAGGAGCAGTCCGAGCATCGTTCTAGTCATTGCTGCCCCCAACGTGCACGATGGGGCCCACATCACCGACGAGCAATCTCAGTGCGTTGGCGGTGCGCCCCGCGCACAGCGAGCGATCACGGGCACGGACCGCGGAACATGACGACGCGCACGAACGGCGCGTCCTCGCCGGGGAGCTGCGACGGGCGGGTGTCCTTCGCGAGCTCGATCGACTGGAGCGGCCCATCGAACGCGCGGCATAGCCAGCGGGCGATCGCGGGGTAGTCGGCGTTGTCGGCGAACGTCAGCTTGTAGAACGGCGAGTAGCGCCAGGCGACCTCGGAGCGAAACCCGGGCACCGCGTCGAACAGATCGATGACGCTGCCATCGGCGCGCGTGCCGTGCGCCTGCCAGCGCGCGACCGGGATGTTGCCGCCGAACAGATCGAAGTCCTGGCGCAGCCCGACGAGCGCGCGGCCGCGGTTGATCGCGCTCGGCAGCGGCAGATGCAGGCCGGCCCACGCGGTCACCACGAGCACCGCGACGCAACCGGCGAGCAGGACCTTGCGGCGCGGCGGTGCCGGCGACGCGGGGACCGGCGCGCGCTCGCGCTCGGGCCACAGCAGCACGCAGGTCCACAGCATGACCCAGGTGAACGCGCCCACGCGCATCATCGCGCAGATGCCGAGCTGCACGAGCGTGCTGCCGATCGCGGCGTAGCGGCGCGCGCGCCGGTTGTCGAGCGGGAACATGATGAGGAGGCCGACGGAGAGCTCGGTCGCGACGACACCCCACGTCATCAGCTTCGCGAGCGTCGGGTGTTCGAGCAAGACCGCGCCGAGCGGGCGCACGAACCCGAGCTGCTGGAGGCTGACGTAGATGCCGTCACCCGACAGCCACACGCCGGCGAGCTTGAACACCGCGGTCAGCGTGTAGAGCAGGGCGAGGCGCACCTGCATCGCGCGCCACGGTGCGGCGGCGACGAACGGCTTGCCGCGTCCGAACCAGCGCGCGTCGAGGCTGTAGGCGGCGCCGGTCTCGAGCCAGATCAGGAAGAACACGCACATCTGCGCGAGGTAGTCGCCGCCGCTGCAGATCGCGTCGTTGCGCGTGTGGATCGAGACCAGGAACACGTACGCGACAAACGCGCTGATCCGCGAGAACAGGCCGAGCGCGAGCGCGAGCAGCGCGACGCAACCGCCGGCCCACGCCGCGACGAGCAGCGGATCGGAGACGTGCCCGAGGACGCCGCTGCCGAGCGCGCGCGGCCACACGCCGTCGTGGCCGTAGAGCGCGGTGACGATCGGGATCTCGGTCAGATGATCGACGAGCAGGATGACCGCGAGGCCGATCCGGAACAGCGCCGGGAGTCGCGCGTCGATGTCACCGAGCCAGAACGCACGGTCGAGCGGGCCATCCGCGAGCCGGTCGCGCCACGAGGTTGCCATGCAAGTGGCGGCCATCGTCGCACGGGGTCGCGCTACCATCGAGGCTTGGGCCCCGAGGATGTCGACACGAAGTCGATCGCGCCGCGCGGGGCCGAGCGTCAGGGAGAGCTCGAGCGCGGCACGTTCATCGGGCGCTACGTGATCCTCGATCGACTCGGCGCCGGTGGGATGGGCATCGTGTATCGGGCGTACGATCCCGATCTCGATCGGCGCGTCGCGCTCAAGCTCGTGCGCGATCTCAGCGACGACACCACCGCGCGGCTGATCCGCGAGGCCAAGGCGCTCGCCAAGGTCTCGCACCCGAACATCGTGCAGATCTTCGACGTCGGCGTGTTCGGCGACACCGTGTTCATCGCGATGGAGCTCGTCGAAGGCCGCACGCTCGCGGACTGGCGGCGCGAGACCGAGCCGACGTGGCGGCCGCTGCTCGCACACCTGATCGAGGCCGGGCGCGGGCTCGCGGCAGCGCACGCCGCGGGGCTCGTGCATCGCGACTTCAAGCCGCAGAACGTGATCGTCGGCGCGGACGGTCGCGTGCGCGTGCTCGACTTCGGGCTCGCGCGCCAGGCCGGCGAGGCGCCGCTCGAGCTCGCGGTGTCGCCGAGCTCGGCCGACGAGTCGCTCGACATCCACAGCGCGCCGACCCAGCAGCTGTCGCCGGGCACGTTCGAGGGCACGACGCAGCCCGAGGACGACGACCGCGCCTTGCCGCGGCTCGTGCTCAGCCGCATCACCGGTACGCCGGTCTACATGGCGCCCGAGCAGCGGCGTCCGGGCACGATCGACGCGCGCGCCGATCAGTTCGCGTTCGCGGTGACCTCTTGGGAGTTGCTGCTGCGCGATCGCCCGTTCGAGGGCCACAACGCGAAGCTCTACGCGGTCGCCGCCGCGAAGGGAAAGTTTCGCGCACCGCCGGCGGGCAACCCAACGCCGACCTGGGTCCGTCGCGTGCTCCTGCGCGCGCTCGCCGCGCAACCCTCGGATCGCTATCGCTCGATGGACGACGTGCTCGCGGCGCTCGCCGCCGATCCGGCGCGCCGGCGTCGCAACCTCGCGGCGATCGGGCTCGGGGTCGTCGCGCTCGGCGCGATCGTCGTCGCGATCGCGACCCGCGGCCGTGCTCCGGGGCCGTGCGAGGACGCCGCGACCCACCTCGTTGGGGTGTGGGATCCGAGCGTCGCCGCGAAGCTCGACACCGCGTTCGCCGCGACCGGTGCGAGCTTCGCCGCCGAGACCGCCGGCAAGCTTCACGTCGCGCTCGATCGCCGCGCCGATGCCTGGAAGGCGATGCACACCGAGGCGTGTCGCGCGACGCGCGTCAGCGGCGAGCAGAGCACCGAGCTCCTCGATCTGCGCATGGGGTGCCTCGCGCGTCGGCGCGACGAGCTCGCGGCGCTGGTCGCCCAGCTGGTCGCCGCACCGGACGCCGCGCGCGTCGCGGCGTCGATCGAGGCCGTCGGCCAGCTGCCCGCGATCGCAGCGTGCGCCGATCGCGAGGCGCTGACCGCGGTCGTGCCAATCCCGACCGATCCGACGAAGCGCACCGCGATCGACGCCGCGCGCACCGAGCTGTCGACGATCCACGCCCTCCTGCTGACCGGCCAGTGGCCGGCGGGCCGCGCGCGCGCCGAGGCGCTTCAGGCGCGCGCGGCCGCGATCGACTGGGCGCCGCTCGTCGCCGAGGTCGGGCTCGTCCGCGGTCAGCTCGAGCGTCACGCCGGCAGCTTCGCGACCGCCGAGGTCGTGCTGACCGAGACCGTGAAGGCCGCGGCGCGCGCACACGTCGACGACGTCGCGACCTCGGCATGGAGCGAGCTCGCGTGGGTCGTCGGCTACGAGCTGTCGCGTCCACTCGAGGGGCTCGCGTACGTCAGCGCCGCCGAGGCCGCCGCGCTGCGCACCGACGCCAGCCCGATCGAGCTCGCGAACATCGCGCACACCCGCGCGCTGATCTGGTCGACCAAGGGCGATCAGGCCGCGGCGCTGCGCGAGGCCGAGCGTGCGCTCGCGATCGTCGAGCACGTCCCCGACGCCGGCGAGCTCGAGGCGGTCGACGTGCTCAACACGATCGCGATGATCGAGTCGACCGAGGGCAACTACGGAAAGGCCGAGCACGCGCATCGCCAGGTTCTCGCGCGCCGGCGCGCCGCGCTCGGCGAGGGCCACCCGAAGGTCGCCGACTCGATCGACAACCTCGGCGTCGTGATGTTCCACCAGGGCAAGTACGACGAGGCGCGCCGCGACTACGAGCAGGCGCTCGCGCTGCGCCTCGCCGCGCTCGGACCCGACGCGCGCGACGTCGGCACGTCGCACAATAACCTCGGTGGCCTGCTGATGGAGACCGGTGACGACGCCGGCGCGGCGAAGCACCTCGAGGCGGCGCTGCGGATCTACGAGGCGACGCTCGGCCACGACCACGGCGATCTCGCGATCCCGCTGTCGAACCTCGGCGAGCTCGCGACCCGGCGCGGCGACTTCGCCAAGGCGATCGCGTACTGCGAGCGCGCGCTCGGGCTCGACCAGGTGAGCGGGCCCGACGATCCGAAGCTCGCCTACGACCTGGTCTGCGTCGGCGAGGCGCGGCTCGGCCTGCACCAGCCGGCGCGCGATGTGTTCGAGCGCGCGCTCGCGCTCCGCGAGGCCAACGAGGGCGACCTCGGGGAGCTCGCGCGCACCCGCTTCGGGCTCGCGCGCGCGCTGTGGCCCGACGCGCGGGCGCGGCCTCTCGCGATCGCGGCGCGCGACGGGTTTGCCACGGCCGGCGATGCGTGGAAGCCGCGGCTCGCCGAGGCGATCGCGTGGCTCCGGACTACGGCGAGGTGACGGTCAGCGTGAACTGCCCGCCCGGCGCGCTGAACGTGTCGACGATGATGTAGTAGATGCCGGCCGAGGGCGCGGTGAAGGCGACGGTCTCACCGGCACCCGCGAGACCGACGTCGGCACCCTTGTCGCAGACGATCGGATCGGCATCGCAGACGTTCGGGTTCGCGCTCGGCCCGACGATCGCGAGGCTCGGGTCGAAGTTCGCGCCGACCGCCGACAGCGTCGCGGTGATCGCCTGGTTGGCGGTCAACACGACCTTGTACGCGACGTCCGGACCACCCTGCGCGCCGTTGGTGCAGGCCGCGGTCTCGAGCCCGTTGTCGTAGTTCGACACCGCGTACGTCGAGTCACCGTTGACCGGCGTGCCGATCACGATCGTGGTCGCGTTCTGGCACTTGTCGTTGGCCGGCGGCGTGATGCAGAAGCCCTTGGCGCCGACCACGGGCGAGCACACGTTGCCGACACCGCACTGCGCGTCGGCGTCGCACGCCTTGCGGCAGGCGAGATCGTTACCGACGAACGAGTCGCACACGCCGGTGGCGATCGTGCTGGTCACGCCACAGAACAGCGCGGTGGTCGACGTGCAGGTGCCACCGACCGCAGCCGCGTCGATCAGCGTCGCGTCCGTGTAGCAGATGTCCGTCGTCGAGGTCTCGAAGCCGCAGGTGCCGGTGGTGCAGCCCTTGGTCGGCGCGAGGACCTTGCAGGTATCGGTGCAGACGTCGTGGTTCGCGCAGACCTGGGTGCCGGTGCAGCCGACGACGGTGTTGCTCATATCGCAATCGGGATCGTGAACTCCGCACGCGCAGTCGCAGTCGGTCCCGGCGTTGAAGGCGGGCTTCGCGCAGGTCCATGCGTTCGGGACGCCGTCGTGCGCGAGCGTCGCGTCGGCGATCGAGAGGCAGGCTCCACCGACCACCGGGGTCGACACGCTCATGCTATCGACGGTGACCTCGACGAGCTGGACGCCCGTGTAGCTGCCGGCCATCGTGTTGCCGGTGATCGGATCTGCCGTCAGCGTGACGGTGCCAGCGCTCTGGAAGAACCGCTTGGTGATCTTGCCGGTCGCGTCGCGCGCGAACGCCAGCACGCAGGTCGTGCAGGTCGAGAAGTTCGCGTTGACGCCCATCGTGAGATCGGCGGCGCCGACCGCGACGCCCTGGTAAAACTGGAACTGGATCTGGCTGGTCGCCGCGCCGGTCAGGCCGGGCGTGATCGGACCGCCCCAGGTGACCGCCATGCCGTCGTTCGGGAAGATCAGGTCCTGCGCGCCGAACGTGGTGGCGATGCAGCCGTTGCTCGTGCCGTCCGGCAGGGGCGTGGCATCGGGGGTGTTCTTGGGGGAGTCCTTGCTACAGGCGAACAGCCCGAGGACGAGACACGATGTGGCGATCAGAGATTGGCGGAGCATTGGATCCGCGGACCGTGCCAGACAACAGAATCGACTTCAATTGCGATGATCGGTTACTCGGCTCCGAGGTGAGAAGCCCCACGGCGCGACGGGCGCGACCGTGCAGTGTCGCGGGGTTCGAGCGATCGCGTCCTGGTACGCCCCGTGCTGTGCCCCATGACATGACGTCCGGACGATTCGTGATCGCGCTCGTGCTCGGGTTCGCCGGCTCGGCCCAGGCCGAGCAGAAGGTCGACTGGAGCTCGTACCTCGAACCCCCGGGGTCGCATCCCAAGCTCGCGACGCCACCCGCCGCGAAGCCGGTCGCGACCTCGACCCCGGCGAAGAAGGTCGCCAAGCCGGCCCCGAAGGCCACGCCCAAGCGCAAGCCGGTCGCGCGCGCCAAGCATCGCTAGCTCACTTCAGCGTCGCCAGCCACGTCTCGATCTCCTTGCGCTTGATCCGGAACCGCTCGGTATCGGGCGCGACGCGGGTCTCGATCGCGAGCGCGTCGGCCGCGAGCTTCTTCGCGAGCTCGCGATCGCCGTTCGAGCGGACCA
Organism: Haliangiales bacterium; assembly: GCA_038321315.1. Taxonomy (GTDB): domain Bacteria; phylum Myxococcota_A; class Polyangia; order Haliangiales; family Haliangiaceae; genus JABFXX01. The sequence goes on from JBBQEX010000013.1 coordinate 106,363, forward strand.
GCGCACGCGAGCGCGCGAATCGGATCTCGGCGAGCTCGAGCGGGCTGATCTCCGCGGCGTCGGCGTCGGTGTCGGCCGTGGCGAGCTCGACGCTCGCGGCCTTTGCCTCGTCGTGCAGGAGCAGCGCGGTGCCGAGCTCGTGGCGCGACGCGATGATGTTCGGATGGTGCGGGTTGAACGCGCCGAACGTCTTGATCGTGTCGGCGAGGGCCTCGCGCTGCTGCGCGACGGTCGCCGCCGCGGCGCTGCCGCCGCGATCGGTCGCGATCGACGCGAGCTGCGTCTTGGCGGCCAGCCGGATCTCCTCGCTGTCGGTCTTGCTCGCCGCCTCGAGGAGCGGGCGCGCGTCGTCGGGGTGATGGCGGCCGACCTCGGCGTCCGCGAGGTAGAGCTCGAGGCGCGCGATCAGGGCGTGATCGTCGGGCGCCGATTGCTGGAGGCGGGTGAGGGCGTCGCGGCACTCGCCGGCGCCGCGCTCGTAGTCGCCGAGCTCGTTGAGGCCGTGGCACAGGTACGCGCGCATCTCGAGCGTGCGCGGGTGATCGGCGCCGTTCTCGGCGCGCGCGAGCTCGACGCCGCGCTCGAGCCAGGTGATCGCCTCGGCGAGCTCGCCGGCGTCGGTCGCGGCGAGCCCGATCACGGTGACCAGCCACTCGCTCGGCTTGCCGGCCACGTCGCGCCGCGCGACGAGGGCGCGCAGGCAGGTCAGCCGGGTGTGCACCTTGCCGGTGAAGTGGTTCGCCATGCACGCCAGCTGATCGACGAACAGGCCGACCTCGGTGGCGCCGCTGCGGCTCGCGAACGCCTGCGCGAGGTGGGCCTCGCGCTCGAAGTCGGGGAGGCGCGCCGCGAACAGCGCCTCCTGGGCGAGCCGCGCCGCGGCGTCAGCCGCCATGCGATCGTCGCCGGCGGCGACCGCGGCGGCCAGCGTCTGATCGAACATCGCCTCGGCCTCGGCGCCGCCATCCCGATCCGCGATCGCGCGGCCACGCCAGTACAGCGCCTGGGCGAGCGTCGGTGCGTAGCCCAACGTGCGCGCCTCGGCGATCACCGGATCGACGATCTCGAGCGTCTTGGTGACGTCGCCGATCGCGTAGCGGGCGGCGACCCGCGCGAGATCGGCATCGATCACCGCGAGCCGCTTGGCGGTCGCCGGTTCGGTCGGCCGACGCACGACCTGGCGCAGCGCCTGGACGTCGCCGCAGTCGGCGACCAGCGGCAGGTTCGCGACGACCTCGCCGGCCTTGCGGAGGACGTCGACGTTGGCCTCGCCCATCACGCTCACCAGCGCGTCGAGCTCGGCGAGCCGCTGGTCGAGGCACCGGCTGCGCAGATCGAGCGCCTCGGCGGACTGCACGCCGCGGATGCGGGTCGCGGTGCACGACTCCTGATACATCGCCTTCCAGCTCGCCGTGTAGTGATCGACGCGATCGGCAAACGTCGCGACCGCGCCGGGCGCCCACGGCACGCCGACCGCGATCGCCTGGCGATCGAGCACCGCGCGGCGCGCCGGATTCCAGCTCGCCGCGATCCGATCCTCGCCGGTACCGCAGCTCGGCGCCACGGTCTGGTTCGATGCCGGCATCAGCTGCGAGGTCACGATCGTCGCGAGCGCGGCGACGCCGAGCAGCGCGCCGGCACCGATCGCGATCCGCTTCTGCGTCCGCGCCGGATCGCGATCGAGCTCGAGGAGCAGGGCGTCGACCGACGCGTAGCGATCGTGGCGGTCGACCGCGAGGCCGCGGGTCACGACCTTCTGGAGCCACGCGGGCACGTCGGTCTTGGGCGGCGGCGGCGCGGCGAGCGTGCGCGTCGCGATGCCGGGCTTGTCGGCGACGGTGAGCTGCTCGTCGGGATCGAGCACCAGCTTCTTCGACGACTTGAACGGCTTCTGCTTGTACAGCGCCTCGTACAAGGTCGCGCAGAAGCTGAACTGATCGGAGCGCTCGTCGGCGTCGGTGCTCTTGCCGCGCTGCTCGGGTGGCATGTAGGCGGGCGTGCCGACGACGTGGCCGAACTGCGTGATCTGCTCGAGGCGGCGGCTGCTCGTGCTCGACGACGACAGCTCGCTCGTGCTGTCTCCCGGATCGGGATCGCCGGACAGCCCCGACATGCCGTCGACCGAGTCGACCGAGCGGTCGCCGAGGTCGCGCGCGAGGCCGAAGTCGACCAGCTTCACCGCGCCGGTCGACGACACGACGATGTTGTCGGGCTTGACGTCGCGATGCACGATGCCCGCGGCGTGGGCAGCGGCGAGCCCGCGCCCGGCGCCGACCAGGAGGCGCACGATCTCGCGCCAGGTCCGCGGCTCCTTGCACCAGTCGCGGAACGTCATGCCCTCGACGAGCTCCATCGCGACGAACGTGTCGTCGGCCAGATCGCCGACCTCGAACACCGTGACGACGGCGGGATGCGACAGCCGCGCGAGGGCCTGGGCCTCGCGGTGAAGGCGCGCGCGGTGGGCCTCGGTCAACGTGTCGCCGCGGACGACCTTCAGCGCGACGCGACGATCGAGCGTCGGATCGTACGCGATGTAGACCACGCTCATGCCACCGCGCCCGAGCTCGGACAGGATGACGTAGCGGCCGAGCATGTTGCCGACGGTGATCTTGTCGCGCCGGCGCTCCCCGCTGCCGACGAGGGTCTGGGTCGGATCCTCCGGACCACCCTGCATCGCGATCCACGGTACCGACCGCCGCGGCGGCTGGCCATGAACTTGTGCGGGTCGTCCAGGGTCCGTCGTAAACAACGTCTCCCAGCATACGAACTTCACGCGGGCAGAGATCGCGGCGAGTGTTGGGCGATGCGAATCGTCGGCATCGTCGTTGTGTTCGCAGCCGTCGCCGCGATCGCGAAGAACTACGGCGGCGCGCGATCGTTGCCGGGACACGATGATCGATGCGGCCGACTATCTCCCGCCCGAGCACGACGTCGCCGCGGTGATCGCACGCATCGGCTGACGACATGTACGCCTCACGCGCGATGACCGCGGGTGAGAGGCGCGATGCGCGCGCAGTTCTGCACGGTTGCGAGTGGCGTTTCGCTACGACTCGACGCTGCGGTCAAGTGGAGTGAACCTGCGACCACGTGGAATGACTCGGCTGGGTCGCATGGCACGGCTCGTGATGAATGGAGAACTCCATGCGCACCGCCACGCCGTTCACGCTCGCACTGTCGTGCAGCGCCTTGCTCGTCTCGTGCATCGGGGACTCGCCGACGACGAATTCGCAACGCGCTGACACGGGCTCGCAGGTTCCGGCCGAGATCGCGGCGCTGCCGCAACACCCGCATCGCGCGCTGTGCGAGGGCCACCGCTGGAACTGCCATGCGCGCGTCCGCGTCGACGCCGGCGGCGCCGTCGTCCACGGGATCTCGCCGCTCGCCAACGGCGGCTCGATCGGCGCGGACGATCTCGCGTCGGCGTACGGCCTCGATCCGACCGTCGACCCGCACGCGACGATCGGCATCGTCGACGCCTTCGGCTACTCGGCGCTCGAGTCCGATCTCGCGAAGTACCGCGCGCAGTACGGGCTGCCGGCCTGCACGGTCGCGAGCGGCTGCTTGAAGATCGTGAACCAGAACGGCCAGACGTCTCCGATGCCGGCCGGCGATAGCGGCTGGAACGGCGAGACCGCGCTCGACGTCGACATGGCGAGCGCGGGTTGTCCGAAGTGCAAGATCCTCGTCGTCCTGTCGAACAACGCGTCGGACGACGGCCTGTTCATCGCGAACACCACCGCGGCGGCGCTCGGCGCGACCGTGATCAGCAACAGCTGGGGCGGGCCCGAGTCCGGCAACGAGGCGAGCTACGAGCACTACCTCGATCACACCGGCGTCGCCACGTTCGTCGCGACCGGCGACAACGGCTACAACGATGGCGGGCAGGGCCCCGACTATCCGTCGACCTCGGCACACGCGATCGGCGTCGGCGGCACGTCGCTCGTCGCGGCGAGCAACCCGCGCGGCTGGTCCGAGTCGGCGTGGCGCTCCGGCGGCAGCTCGTGCAGCGGCAGCATCGCGAAGCCGTCGTGGCAGACCGGCACCGGCTGCACCAAGCGGATGACGTCGGACGTCTCGGCGGTCGGCGATCCGAGCACCGGCCTCGTCGTCTATCACCAGGCCGAGGGCGGCTTCATCGTCGTCGGAGGCACCAGCGCGTCGAGCCCGTTCGTCGCCGCGGTGTTCGCGTTGACCGGTCACGGCGACGCGACGCCGCAGTTCGCGTATCTGCACGCGAGCGCGTTCCATGACGTCACGAGCGGCACCAACGGCACGTGCACGGGCTCGTTGTGCAAGGCCGCCGCGGGATGGGATGGCCCGACCGGGATGGGCACGCCCGATGGGACGGCCCTGCTCGCGCTCAACGGCGGAACCGGCAGCGGCAGCGGCAGCGGCAGTGGCAGCGGCAGCGGCAGCGGCAGCGGGTCGGGAAGTGGTTCGGGCAGTGGTTCGGGCTCGGGCAGTGGTTCGGGCTCGGGCTCGAATGGATCGGGCGATCCGAGCGGCAGCGGCAGCGGCAGCGGCTCGGGTTCGGGTTCAGATATGGGCTCCGGCTCCTCCGGCTCGGACGATCCGACCGGCGGTGCCGATCACGGAGGATGCGCGGCCGCCGGTGGCAGCGGCGGTGGCGTGTTGCTGGTCGGGTTCGTGCTCGGGATCTCGCGCCGTCGACGTCGGGTCGGGTAGCGCCGCGAAGCGCGATGTACGTCGGGGTCGCCTCCGGCGATCTGGGAGAGCACGACACGAAAACCCGGTGCGCCAGCTACCCAGGGCGCGAGGGTACCCATGGTGAGAGCCTCCAGATTCGACCGGGAGGCCGTCGAGGACCGGCACGTGCCGTGCTCCTGGTCGGGTCATGCCGGATCAATATCGGGTGGGCGAGCTCCTCGGGCGTGGCGGCATGGGCCAGGTCCACATGGCCCGCCATCGCGCCGGGCACCTGGTGGCGATCAAGCGCGTCCGGAACACGCTCGCACACGACCCGATCGTGACCGCCCGCCTGATCGACGAGGCCAAGATGCTCCAGCGTGTCGCGCACCCCAACGTCGTGCGCGCGCTCGCGACCGGGATGGGCGCTGATGGCCAGCCGTACCTCGTCATGGATCGCGCGCACGGCACGTCGCTCGCGACGCTCATCGCGAACCAGGGTCCCCTGCCGGCCCATCGCATCGCGACGATCGTCGCGCAGCTGCTCGCCGGGCTCGCCGCGATCCACGACGCCGGCATCGCCCACGCGGACATGAAGAGCAGCAACGTCGTGGTCGACGACTGCGATCAGGTCACGATCATCGACTTCGGGCTCGCGCGTCAGATCTCGGCCTCGAACGACAACGGCATGATCGCCGGCACGCCGGCCTACATGGCACCCGAGGTGCTCGACGGCGCGGTGCCGTCGATCGCCGCCGACATCTACGCCGCCGGCACGATCATCTACGAGATGCTCACGGGGACGACGCAGTTCCGCGGCGAGGTCGAGACGCTGATCGTGAAGCTCGCGACCGAGGAGCCGGTGCCGCCTTCGCGCCGCGCACCGCGCCGTGGTATCTCGCGCGACGTCGACGCGATCGTGCTTCGCGCGATCCACCGTCGCGCCGATCACCGCCACGCGTCCGCGCGCGACCTCGCCGCCGAGATCGCGACCGCGTATCACAGCGAGTCGAGCGTCGGCGCCACGCTCGACCTGCTCGATGTCGTCGCGACGCGTGATTTCTGGAACCGCGCGACGATCTCGCAGCTCGCGTCGCCCCGCGCGCAGCCGACCGACTCGACCGAGACCGTCATCACCGGCGCGCTCGCCGGCGTGCGCGAGGTGATCGCGAGCAAGGACTTCCTCGCCGCGGCGGAGATGCTGGAGTCGACCCTGCGCTCGCTCGCTCCCGATCTCGAGTCGGGCGACCTCATCCCCGCCGCGGCGTGGCGGGTCGAGACCGTGCTGGCCGCGCTGTACGAGAGCGTGGGTCGCAACCAGGCGGCCTGCCGCGTCGCGCGGGTCGCGTACCAACACGCGTTGCGCAGCGGCTGCGAGCACGCCCGCGCTCAGACCCGCGCGTTCCTCGATCGGATCCTCGGCGTCCGCACGCCGCAGTTCGCGCGCGGCAGCCGGCAGATCGTGGTGACGAACCGCTAAGCTCGGGGCGTGTTCGCCTCCGTCGCGCTCGCCACCCGGATCGATCGCGCCGAGACGCGCTTGACCGAGACCCTCGGTCACGTCGTGCTCGCGCGCGTGCCGGGTGCGTTCATCGCGCCGATCGCCGGTGGCGTCGCGGTGTACGCCGGGCCCGACTCGCCGATGAACAAGCTGATCGGCGTGGGCTTCGCCGGCGTGCCCGACGAGGCGGCGCTCGGCGCGATCGAAGCTCGGTTCGCCGCGTGCGGCGCGCCGCTGCAGGCCGAGGTGTCGACGCTCGCCGATCCGGCGTTCGCCGCCGAGCTCACGCGGCGCGGCTACGTGCTGCGCAACTTCGAGAACGTCTCGGGGCGCGCGATCGTCACCGCCGATCGCGACCCGCCGCCGAGCGTCCAGATCGAGCCGATGACGCCGGCCGGCGTCGATGCCTTGATCGATGCCGCGATCACGAGCTTCCAGCAGCCCGACGGCAAGGGTGTCCCGGCCGACGAGCTGCCGCCGCGCGACGCGTTCGATGCCGCGCTGCGCCCGTTCGCGACCGCCGATGGATTCGAGCGCTACTGCGCGATCGTCGACGGCGCGCTCGCCGGCATCGCGACCTTGCGGATCGATGACGGCGTCGCCCAGCTGTGCGGCGCCGCGACGCTGCCCGCCTATCGCCGTCGCGGGATCCAGGCCGCGCTCCTTCGCCGCCGCCTCGCCGACGCCGCGCGCGCCGGCTGCGATCTCGCGGTGCTGACGACCCAGCCGGGCTCGACCTCGCAGGAGAACGGCCATCGCCAGGGCTTCGCGCTGCTCTATCCGCGCGCGATCCTGGTCTACGATCGTGCGGCGCGCAACATCGCGGCGACGATGCCGTCGGGCGCGGTGGCCTCGAAGTAGGCGACGTCGGCGACGACGACGAGCTTGCCGCGCGCGCGAGAGATGCTGACGTTGAGCAAGTTCGGTGCGCCGGCGAGCAGCGTGCTGTGACGCATCGGCGCGGCGTCGACCAGGTCGAGGATCACGACGTCGCACTCGCGACCCTGAAACCGGTGGATCGTGCTGCACTCGACGCGGTCGGTGATCCGGCGCGCCGCGAGCAGGCGGCGGATCTCGCTCGCCTGCGCGGCGTACGGCGCGATCACCGCGATCGAGGCGGCGCCGGCTTGCACCGCTTCGAACGCGAGGTTCGCGGTGATCTCGGCGGAGCCCGGATTGACCCGCGAGCTGCCCTTCGCCGAGCGCAGACAGGTCGTGCGGCCCGCGGTGTCGACGATCGCGATCGGCCGGCCGGGGAACGGCGCGGGCGCGGCGATCGACTCGGTCGCCGCGCGATCGGCCGCGTGGATCAGCCGGCCGCCGTAGAACAGGCCGCCGACGAGCGCGCCGATCGCGGGATGCATGCGGTACTGGATGTCGAGCATCGCGACGACGTCGGAGCGCTCGGGATCCGGCACGGTCACCTCGAAGATGTTGCGGCCGATCGCGCGCCGCACGCCCTCGTCATCGGACTGCACGATCGGTGGAAGCTGACGCGGATCGCCGACGACGATCGCGCGCGCGTGGCACAGGCACGCGGCGTAGAACAGCTGCGGCAGCGTCGCCATGCCGGCCTCCTCGGCGATCAGCACGTCGAACCGCTGGTCCGCCATCAGCGGCGACAGGTAGGCGCTGGTCAGCGTGCACATCACCAGCCGCGCACACGCGACGACGCGCGCCTCGAGATCGCGATCGGCGGCCGCGTGCTCCGCGACCCGCGCCTTCGCCAGCGTGCGGACCCGCTGGAGGCGCGCGACGCGCAGCGCGAGCGTGCGCAGCTGATCGCGCGGATCCGAGCGGGCGATCGCATCGGCGAGCCCCGGCGCGAACACCTGGGCGAGCGCGCCGATGCGCAGGCCGCGGGTGGGCTCGGCGAACAGCGACTGCTGCGGCGCGACCGCGGCGGCGAGCTCGTCGATCAGCGTCTGCGCGTAGCGGACGATCGCGTCGACCTCGCCGATCCGCCGGCGCAGCCGGTCGAGCGCCGTGCGATGCGTGCCGTGCATGCGCGCGACGACGTCGGCGAGCTCGGTGCCGTGGGTGTCGGCCTCGCTGCGGCCGAGACGGATCACGGTGCCGGCCTCGACCGCGGGCGCGAACCACGGCCGCGTCGCGAGCCGCGCGAGGACCTGATCGATCGCCGCGTTCGTCGTCGACGCCAGCAGGATGCGCTTGCCCTGGACGAGCAGCTCGTCGACCACGCTGGTCAGCGTGACCGTCTTGCCGGTGCCGGGTGGACCCCAGATGAAGGCGAGCTCGGAGTCGCTGCACAGCTGGACCGCCGCGCGCTGGCTCGGGTCGAGCGCCGCGTGGTCGGCGCGCAGCGTGGTCGGCGTGCGTCGGTGCGGATGCTTGCCGAACAGCGTCAGCGCGAGCGTCACGCCGTGGCGGTCGGCGTGGAGCGCGTCGAGCGCCTGATGCAGCCGCTCGTAGAGGAACCACGGTGCGATCACGAGCGCGATCGGCGCGACGGCGAGATCGATCGGCAGGGTCGCCGCGATCGCGACCCGGCTGTCGTCGACGCGCTCGATCGTCACCCGCTGCTCGCCGCGCGGCGTGCGCAGCGTCGCGGCCGACCCGGCGGTCAGCGGCTCGCTCGCCGCGACGTCGAACGCGTAGCGCAGCCCACCGAGGTCCTCGCCGCGCGATAGCGGCACCTCGAACGCCGCCGACGACGCCTGCATCGCGGCGACCTCGCCGTCGATCCCGCGCTTGAACGCGGCGACGAATCGGGCCAGCAACTCCGACATCGCGGGCATCCTGGCATGGTTGCGATTTCCGCGAACGGTCCGGCGGTCGGCGGCATTCTAGAACCAGACGATGGAAGATCTCGATGGCAACGCGATCGGCCAGCTGACCGCCGAAATGGCGTGGCTGCGGCGGCTCGCGCGCGCGCTGCTGCGCGATGGCGACGCGGACGATCTCGCGCACGACGTCTTTCTCGTCGCGCAGGCGCGCCCGCCGGCGTCAGATCAGCCGCTGCGGCCGTGGCTCGCGCGGGTGCTCGTCAACCTCGTGCGCATGCGGGCGCGGTCGCGCACGCGGCGCGAGCGACGCGAGGCGGCGACCGGCGAGGTCGCGCTCGCGGTCCGGCCGGACGACCTCGTCCAGCGCGTCGAGCTCCAGCAGCTCGTGGCCGGCGCGGTGCTCGACCTCGCCGAGCCGTATCGCTCGACCGTGCTCCTGCACTTCTTCGAGGAGCTGACCTGCGCCGAGATCGCGCGCCGGCTCGGCATCCCCGAAGGCACGGTGCGCCGCCGGCTCAAGACCGCGCTCGACGACCTGCGCGCGCGGCTCGGCGCCAAGGATCGCAATCACCACGCGCTCGTCGTGCTCGCCGCCGCAAGCCCTCTCGCCCTCGGAGCTCTCGCCATGAAGAAGATCGTCGCGGTGGTCGTCGTGCTCGTGCTCGTCCTCATCGCCGGGTTCCTGTGGCGGTCGCGCGAGCCGCACGCCCCGGCGACGCCGATCGCGACGGCCGATCGCGGCGGCAGCGCGACCGGCTCCGCGGGCTCGACGACCGGGTCGACGATCGGCCGGGATGGTGTGCCGAGCTGGCTCGCGCAGCTCGACGTCAAGCCGCGCCGGATCGCCGGGCGCGTGACGTTTCATGGCGCGCCGGTCGCCGGTGCCGTCGTCGAGCTCGCGAGCGTCGCCTCCGAAGCCGGCCTGGTCGCCGCGCCGCACCAGACGACCGACGCGACCGGCGGATTCGATTTCGGCGCGTTGCCCGCGATGGCGTGGAGCGTGCGGGCGTCGGCGGTCGGCAAGTCGAGCGCGCGCCAGGACATCGATCTGCGAGATCCGGGCGCGACGCCGGATCCCGCGCGCCTCGAGCTCCAGCTCGGCACCTGCACCGCCGCGCTGATCGGCACCGTGCGCGACGCGTCGGGCGGCCCGATCGCGAAGGCGCGGATCGCGAACCTCGCGCTCGAGGGTGGCATCGTCCCGGGCGGTCCGGCCGCCGTCACCGACGACAACGGCGGTTACGAGCTGTGTGTCGAGGCGCGCTGGCCGGGCTGGGTCGACGTCGAGGTCTCGGCCGACGGCTACGCCGCGATCACGTACCCCACGATCGTCGCCGGCCGCCTGAAGCTCGACTTCGCGCTCGTCCCCGAGGCGGTGATCGTCGGGCGGGTGATCCGTGGCGACACCGGCGCGCCGATCGCGCAGGCGTACGTCTACGTCGCGGCCAAGCGTGGGCCCCAGCCGACGCCGCTCCGCAGCGCGTTCGCCGATGCGAGCGGTCACTTCCGGATCGATCGGGTCGCCGCGGGCTCGCACCTGGTGTTCGCGCGCGCCGATGGCATGGCCGAGTCCACGCACGGCACGTCGGTCGCCGTCGGGGTCGGCCAGGTCAGCGTCGAGCTCGAGATCCGGCTCGAGGCCGGCTCGACGATCCGCGGCCGCGTCGCCGATCACGACAAGTCGATCGCCGGCGCGCACGTCGCGGCGGGTGGCGCGCTGGCGGTGTCCCAGGACGACGGGAGCTTCGTGCTCGCGGGCGTGCCACGCGGCGAGATCAAGTTCACCGCGTACCCGTACGACGTGGTGTCGCCGCAGGTGTTCGCGGTCACGCAGCCCGCGCACGACGGCGTGACGATCGAGGTCGTCGAGCTCGGCTCGATCGTGGGACGGGTCGTCCGCAACCAACAGCCGGTGCCGGGCGCGACCATCCAGATCAACGGACCGAACCAGGGCGAGCTCGCGCCGATCCGCGCCGACGGGGAAGGGCACTTCGAAGCGCGCGGGCTGCGGCCGGGCCGGTGGATGGTCTACGCGTCGAACGATCGCGAGGGCTCGTTCGGGCGCATCGCGGAGACGATCCAGCTCGCCCACGGGCAGCACGTCGAGGTCACGATCGAGATCGCCTACGCCGCGTCGATCTCCGGACGCGTCGTCGATCAGACCGGCGCGCCGGTCTCGGGCGTCACCGTCGTGTTCAAGCACACCGAGTCGGACGATCAAGGGATCGCGACGACCGCGATCGACGGCGCGTTCCGCGCGGCTTCGCTGACCGGTGGCGGCCAGTATCGCCCCGACGTCCGGCGCAACCTCATGGCGGACCGATCGCTGCCTCCGGTCGCGGGCGCCCAGTTCCCGCTCCTCGCGCTCGCCGACGGCAGCTCCGAGGTGACCGGCCTCCTGCTCGCGGTGCAGATCGATCACCTCGCGATCGCCGGCAAGGTGGTCGACTCCGACGGCGCGCCGGTCCCCGACGCCCGCGTGGTCGCCTCGACCGGCGACAGCGGGCGCGGGCTCCAGGACCCGGCCGACACCACGACGGTCGACGGTCAGTTCTCGATCGGCGAGCTGCTCGACGGCAGCTACATCCTGCGCGCGCGATCAGCGACCGGCGTCGAGGCGACGCTCGCCGGCATCAAGCCCGGCCGCACCGACATCACGATCGTGCTCCCCGCCGCGGGTGGCATCGACGTCACGACGACCGGGTTCAAGACCGCCCCCCAGGTCACCGCGATCCGCACGGGCGCGGCCGACTCATCCGCGCCGACCGTCGGCGTGCAGGACGGCGCCACGTTCACGCTCCGCAACCTCGCACCCGGCAGCTACGACGTCATCGCGCGCACGGCGGGCGAGGCCGCGAGTGCCGTCGTCGAGGTCGTCGCCGGTCGCACGGCCCACGCGACGCTCGCGAGCACGAGCTCGGGCTCCGTGGGCGGGCACGTGCGCGACTTCAAGTCCGGCAAGCCCGTCGAGGGCATGACGTGTCGTGCGCTGCCGCGGGTCGGCGCCGACCTCGCGCCGACCCTGCCCGGTGACGGTGTGCGCACCGACACGCAGGGCAATTTCGCGATCGCCGCGGCGCCGGCCGGCGCGGTCGCGGTCGTGTGCGGCGAGCTCTGGTACACGTACTCGAGCGGGCAGCGCCTGATCACCGTGACGGCGGGGCAGCACATCGACGTCGACGTCCCGGTGGTCTCGACCGGCGAGCCGCCGGGCTCGGTCATCAGCGGCTTCGGCGCCGACTTCGCGGACGCCGGGCTCGTGCACGTGCGCCCGGGTGGCCCGGCCGCGAGCGCGGGCTTCCAGAACGGCGACTTGATCGTCACGGTCGATGGCGCCTCGGTCACCGAGCTCGGCCCCGATGGCGTGCGGATGCTGATCATCACGCGGCCGGCCGGCTCGAAGGTGAAGCTCGGCGCCACGCGCCACGCCGCGTCGGTGACCGGGGAGGTCACGCTCGGCGAAGCGCCCGTGATGGGGCCGTGATGGTTGCAGCGGCCTGACCGGCAGCCGATGCTGCCGATCGTGGAAGATGATGCCGAGCGCTTCGTCGTCGGCAGCGAGCCGGCGTCGCCGCGCCTCGACGTGTTCGTCACGCACTGCCTCGGCGGCAGCCGCGGGCGCGTCCAGCGGCAGATCGAGCTCGGCAACATCTCTGTCAACGGCCAGCCCGCACGCGCCAGCCTCAAGCTGAAGGCGGGCGATGTCGTCGCGGTGCTCCCGGCCGAGGCCGAGCTCGCGGCCGAGCCGATCGTGGCCGAGGCGATCGCGCTCGACGTGCTGTTCGAGGACGCGTCGCTGATCGTCGTCGCGAAGCCGGCCGGCATGGTCGTGCATCCCGCCGGCGCGATCACCCGGGGCACGCTCGCCAACGCGCTCGCGCATCGCTGGGGCGTCGAGCCGGGGCTGGTCCATCGCCTCGATCGCGACACGTCGGGTGTCATGGTCGTCGCGCGGACGCCCTCTGCGCGTGCCGCGCTGATCGAGCAATTCGCCGGTCGCACGACGACCAAGCACTACGTCGCGCTGGTGCACGGACACGTCGCGAGCGCGAGCGGCCGGATCGAGGTCGCGCTGCGGCGCGATCGCAAGCATCGGCTGCGGATGGTCACGTGTGCGCCCGACGAGGGCAGGGAGGCCGTGACGCGCTACACCGTTCGGTCGCGCTGGCCCGACCTGACGCTGCTCGACGTCGTGATCGAGACCGGTCGCACGCACCAGATCCGCGTCCACTGCGCGCACCTCGGGCACCCGGTCGTCGCCGACGAGATGTACGGCAAGGGCCGCACCGCCCAGGTCGCCGACCTCGGCCATCGCGGGGCGATCGAGGCGGTCGGCCGCCAGTTCCTGCACGCCGCGCAGCTGGCGTTCGAGCATCCGTCGAGCGGCGCGCGCCTGACATTCTCCGCGCCGCTGTCCGACGAGCTCGTTTGCCTGCTCGCGGCGCTCGGTCAGCCGAAGTAGGTGCCGCGCTCGAGGTCCGCGATCAGGCCGGGGCGCTCGGGCTTCCAGCCGAACCGCTGCTGGGTGAGCGCGCTCGATGCGGGCGTGTCGAGCGCGAAGAACGCGCCGAGCCACGCGAAGTGCTCCTTGCCGACCGACTCGACCGGCAGGCCGAGCCGCGCGCCGATCACGGCCGCGATGTCGCGGGTCGGGATGCCCTCGTCGCCCACCGCGTGAAGCGCGGTGCGGGCGGGCGCGTGCTCGAGCGCGATCCGGAACACGCGCACGGCGTCCTGCCGATGGACCGCCGGCCAGCGGTTCGCGCCGTCGCCGATGTAGCCGGAGCGGCCGGTCTTTCGCGCGAGGTCGATCAGCATCGGGACGAAGCCGTGGTCACCGTCGTCGTGCACCGACGGAGGCAGCCGGACGGACGTCACGCGCACGCCGCGATCGGCGAACGAGAACGCGAGGTGCTCGGACAGGGCACGCTCGCCGCTGGTCTCGGCATCCGGCAGGTCGTCCTCGGTGACGGTGACGCCCGGCGAGAACCGTCCGGTGCCCGAGGTGATCACGAACGGCCGGTTCGAGCCGGCGAGCGCGCTGCCGATCGCCTCGATCGCGGCGCGATCCTTCGCGCAGTTGTTGGCGCGGTCGGCGAAGTCGTCGTGCGAGAACGCGCAGTGGATGACGCCGTCGCTGGCCGCCGCCCCGGCGCGCAGGCTCGCGGGATCGGTGAGCGAGCCGCGATGTACCTCGACGCCGGCGTCGACCAGCTTCTGCGCCGCAGCGTCGGAGCGGGCGAGGCCGACGATCGTGTGGCCGGCGCCGGCGAGCTCGCGGATGAGGGCGGAGCCGACGAAGCCGGATCCGCCCGTGAGAAAGACGCGCATGGGAAACCTCCGCGCCGACCATGCCACTCGCGCGCGCCACTGAAATACCTGACGGTCTCGCGTTCTTGCCCGATCGTCTCGCCGAACGCCAGCTCGGTCGAACGTACCGGCGCGTGCTTGCCCGATCGTCTGCTACGGTGCCGACGTGCACGCGGAGCTGGCAGCCTTGATCTCGCGGTGGTGCCCGCGCGACGGTGTCCATCCATCGCCGATCGCGGGCGTGTCGTGCATCCGGATCTCGCACCCGTATCCGCGCGAGAAGCGGCACTGGCGCGCGTGCTTCTGCGTCGTCGTCCAGGGCACCAAGGAGATGACACTCGAGGGCCGGGTCTATCGCGAGCGCGGTCCGCACTCGTCACGCCGCTCGACCTGCCGCTGACCAGCCGGGTCACCGGCGTGTCGCCCGCGCTCCCGCTCCTGTCGATCAAGCTCGACTTCGACAGCGCGGCGATGCGCGAGGTCGCCTCGCAGCTCGTGCGGCGGCCCGAAAAGCCGCCGGCACGCGCGATCTACATGCACCGGGCGAGCGACCGGATGCTCGAGGCGACCCGGCGCCTGTGCGAGTTGTTCGCCCGACCCGACGGCGCGGTCGTGCTCGCGCCGCTCGCGATCCGCGAGCTGATCTTTCATCTGCTCGACGGGCCCGACGGACCGGCGATCTGCCAGCTCGTGCGCGCGGGCAGCCAGAGCCACCGGATCGCCGAGGTCGTCTTGCAACTCCAGGCGTCGCTCGACGACGAGCTCGACATCGAGATGCTCGCGAAGCGCGCCGGCATGAGTCGCGCGACGTTCTTCAAGCGCTTCAAGGAGGCGACGGCGATGAGCCCGCTCCAGTACCAGAAGCGCCTGCGCCTCCTCGAGGCGCGCCGCCTGATGCTCGAGGACGGGGAGGGCGCCGGGCCATCTGCGCAGCGCGTCGGCTACGCGAGCGCGTCGCAGTTCAGCCGCGAGTACACGCGGATGTTCGGCGACGCGCCGCTGCGCGAGACGCGCGCGGCTCAGACCGCCGCGGACCTGCGACCGGCAAACCAGCGGTAGCCGGCGAGCAGGACGACCGCGCCGAGGATCGACGCGATGAAGCCCGCCGGCTGGCCCGGGGCGTACCAACCCGCCGCGCTGCCGACCAGATGTGCCACCAGCGCGCCGGCGATCCCGATCGCCATCGTGATGATGATGCCGCCGGGATCCTTGCCGGGCATCACGGCCTTGGCAAGCGCACCGACGATCAGACCGATGAGAAGGACCCAGATGATGTGCATGTCGGATCCTCGTGCGGGTCTCGTGCCATGCGAGCGGCCCGAAATCTCGCCGCCGTAAGCACCACGAGTGCGACACCAACGCACGATTCGGGGCCGAGCGATGCGCGCCGGGGCTCACGAGCACAGCCCCAAACCATCGGCAAACGAGCATTGCCGGGGCGCACTTCAGCACTATCGTGGCCACATCATGCAGATGGCACGCGCGCTCAAGGGAATCTCGGTGCTCGTCGTCGACGACGATCCCGACACCCTGGAGTTGATGGCTCTCGGTCTCGCCGCGGTCGGCGCGACCGTCCAGGCGGCAGCCTCTGCCGAAGCCGCGCTCGCGCGGCTCGAGACCTGGCGACCCGACGTGATCCTGAGCGACCTCAAGTTGCCGGGCGCGGACGGCTTCGAGTTTCTCGCGTTGCTGCGGGCGAACCCGCGACTGCGCGACATCCCGGCCGCCGCGCTGAGCGGCGCGCTGGCGACAACCAAGCTCCCGGAGGGCAAGACGTTCGAGAAGTACCTCGCCAAGCCGAGCAAGCTCCCCGAGATCGTGATCGCGCTGGTGACGCTCGCTACCCAGCACCGCGCGAGCGCGCCGACCGATTCGACCGAGCTGCCGAGCGCGCAGCTGCACGCCGCGCTCGCGCAGCTCAACACCGCATCCGAGTGTCGCTACACCTCGCTGCTCCGGTTCGACGACGACAACACGACACTGCGAAGCATCTGGACCTACGATCGCGAGCGGCCGCGGACCGACGCGTTTCCGATCGGGCTGCCGGTCCACGCGTCGTACTGCGTGCTCGTTCGCGAAGCACGCGCGATGTGCGTCATCGAGGATGCGTCGACCGATCCACGCGTCGCGACCCACTCCAAGCGCGCCGAGCTCGCGCGCTACCTCGGCGCGCCGCTGTTCCGCGCCGACGGCTCGATGTTCGGGACGCTGTGCTGCTACGACAGCGAGCCGCGGAGCGTGCCGCAGGCGACGCGCGACGCCCTCTTGGCGGCCGTGCGCGAGATCGAACCATGGCTCGATGCGCTGTTCGAGCCGCCGGCGCCGCCGGAGATGAGGTAGGCGCTCACTTCGTGCGTGGCAGCGCGGTCCCGGTCTCGAGCAGGCTCTTGAGGCTCGAGATGATCGCCGGCCAGCCGGCCGACACCGCGCCGATGAGCTTGCTGGGCGAGCGCTCGATCTCGTGGGTCACGGTGAGCTTCATCTGCGCGCCGTCCTCGACGAGATCGAACATGCAGCGCGCGACACCCTCGGCGTGCAGCACCTCGCCCGAGTCCACGAGGCTGCCGTCGGGCTGGATCAGCTTCCACGTCGCGCCGACCTCGAAGGTCGACTCGAAGCTCGCGCCGAACCAGTATTGTCGGGTGAACTCGGGGCTGGTGAGCGCGGCCCAGAGCTTGGCCGCGGTCGTCCGGATGTAGCTCGTGTACACGAATCGTTCGGTCATGGATCCTCCTCGGGGGTTTCGAGTCGTCGCTTGAGATCGGCGAGCGCGCGCACGCGGCCACGCTCGTACTTGCGGATCCAGCGATCCGCGATCTCGGTGATGGGAATCGGGTTGAGGTAGTGGTGCTTCTCGCGCCCGACCCAGACGATCGAGACGAGGTTGGCGTGCTCGAGAATCACCAGATGCTTGGTCACCGCCGAGCGCGTGATCTCCACGCCATCGCACAGCTCGCCGAGCGTCTGGCCGTCGCGCACGTGGAGCCGATCGAGGAACGAGCGGCGCGTCGCGTCCGCCAGCGCCTTGAACACCGCATCCATGCTCACTCGAGCGATATGACACCAAATGGTGTCATATCAAGCGGCGAACGAAAGCGAGCGCGTGACCCTTGCGACCAGATCGGTCCGGACTTATCCGAAACACCGTCGCTTCCACCGCATCGAAAGGAGCCAAGAAATGCTGGTACGACACATCTGGCCATCGCGACCCACGCTCGCGAATCCCATGCTGCGGCTACTCGAATCCCTCGAGACCGCCGCCGGCGAATCGGCAGCCGAGCCGACCGCAGGCGTGTTCCCACCGGTGAACGTCACGCAGGACGACAACCACTACTACGTGCGCGCCGAGGTGCCCGGGGTCCGCGCCAGCGACCTCACGATCTCGGCGCTCCGCAATCGCGTCTCGATCTCGGGGCGTCGCGAGATTCCACAGGAGCACGAGCGCGCCAGCTACCACCGCAAGGAGCGCGCGGACGGCACGTTCGATCGCACCATCGCGCTCCCGACCGACCTCGACTCCGAGCGCGTCGAGGCGAGCTACACCGACGGCATCCTCACGCTCAAGCTGCCGAAGGCTGCCGCCGCCAAGCCGCGGCAGATCACGGTCAACACCTAGCCGATTCAGGAGCAAACGTCATGCAGCAGACCGACAAGTCGGCCGCACCAGAGCAGACCCGTCCCGGACCGGTCTACACCCCGGCCGCCGACATCTTCGAGACCGAGCACGCGATCACCGTGCTCGCGGACATGCCGGGGGTGAAGGCCCACGACCTCAAGATCGATCTTCACGACAACATGCTCACGCTGACCGGGCGCGTCACCGGCGCCGAGGAGACCGGCGCGAAGGACGTGCTGCGCGAATATCGCGCGGGGACGTTCTACCGACGGTTCACGCTGTCCGAGACGATCGACCAGGCCAAGATCGACGCCAAGCTCGCGGACGGTGTCTTGCGGCTCGAGTTGCCGAAGATCGAGAAGGCGCGGCCACGCCAGATCACCGTGCGCACGAGCTGAGTTAGCTCCGGCAGCGCCGCGCGAGCAGCCGCGTCGCCTGCGCGAGATCGAGGTCGGCGACCAGCAGCCCGGGCTCGCCGTACGGCTGGAACGTCACGAGCCGACCCTCGGGATCGACGATCGCGGACGTGGTTCCGGATCCGGCGACCGCGTAGTTGGTGGTCGCGAAGAAGATCGTGTTCTCCGCGGCCCGGCACAGCGCCGCCTTTTCGTGAAACGTGTTGGCCGGGTCGGCGAACCGGGTCGGGCGGAACGCGCCGGGTTCGGCGTCGGTCAGGTGCGGATGAAATACGATCTCGGCACCGTGGCGCGCCGCGTAGCGGACGGTCTCGGGATAGCGCCAGCCCTCGTGACAGATCACGACGCCGATGGTGACACCGCCGACCACGAACACGCGGCGCCCGTCGGTGGGCGCGTAGATGCCTTCCTCGCTGGGATCGATCTGGACCTTGTCCTGGAACCCGAGGCGCTCGCCGGTCGCGTCGATCACGAGGGCGGTGGCGACCAGGCGATCGTCGACGACGCGCTCGGTGCCGAGCACGACGCCGATGCCGACCTCGCGCGCCGCGCTCCCGATCGTCGTCCACGCCAGCTCGAGGAAGGCCGGGTCCGCGGGCGGTGGCGCGTGGCCGAGGCCGCGATAGCCCGGCACGTAACATTCGGGGAACCCGATGATCTGCGCGCCCCGGGCGGCGTGGATCGCCGCGACCACCCGGGCGACCGAGTCCGCCGGTGACGAGGGATACGGCAGGTTGGCGAGGGCGATCCGCATTGGCGGGCGACAATACCGCTACCCTCGGAGGGGCATGGCTCGAATCATCTACATCACCGACCAGGGCTGGCAGGCGATCGAGCTGCAACCGCACCAGGGGATCGGGCGCCATCCGAACAACGCGGTGCAGCTGCTCGATACGATCGTGAGCAAGGAACACTGCGTCATCGAGCAACAGGGCGCGTCGATGATGCTGCGCGATCTCGGCAGCATGAACGGCACGTACATCAACGGGGAACGGGTCGCGGGTTCGCGCGTGCTGCGGCTCGGGGACGAGATCCGGCTGGGCAACACCGCGTTCCAGTTCGACGACGGCTCCGCGCCGTTCCACTTCGTGCCCCCGCCGCCATCGCCGGGCGTGATCCATCACCCGTTCGTCGCGAACTTCGATCCGACGACCGGCGCGCCGCTCACCCAGGGCACGCCGCAGTGGATGGCGAAGAAGCGGACCGCCGGCGCGATCGAGGTGCCGGCCCACGATCACCTGGTTAGCGTCGACAACTCCAAGCACAACATCAACCAGCAGGTCGCCGCGCAGAGCAAGGAGTTCCTGCCGTTCGAGGAGGCGTCCCGCGACCCGGCGGCGCTGCGCCTGGACTACGAGCGGCTGCGCGTCACCTGGGAGCTGCTGCGCGAGATCGGGTTGGAGCGCGACTTCGACACGCTGCTGTCGAAGATCCTGGTCGCGCTGTTCCGGTTCGTCGATGCCGATCGCGGCGTGATCTTGCTGAAGGAGCCCGACGGCACGCTGACGCCGCGGGCCCACCGTCGCCGCGACGGCGCCAACGTGCCGATCAATATCTCGTCGACGATCCTCGCGCACGTCGCGCGGGAGCGCGCGGGCGTCATGACCCACGACGCGGGGTCGGACTTCGGCGCCGGTGGCAAGTCGATGTTCATGAACCGGATCACGAGCGCGATCGTCGTGCCGCTGCTCCACGAGAAGGAGGTCATCGGCGCGCTGTGGCTCGACTCCGAGAAGATCGCCTCGTTCAAGGCCAAGGACCTCGAGCTGCTCACCGCCGTCGGCAACCAGGTCGCGATGTTGATCTCGAACACGATGCTCGGGCTCAAGGTGCAGAAGGAGATCATGACGCGAGATCGATTCTCGCGGCTGCTGTCACCCAACGTCGCCGAGCAGGTGATCAGCGGCAAGCTCGACATCAAGAAGGGTGGCATCCACGTCCCGTTGGCGACGGTGTTCAACAGCGATCTTCGTGGCTTCACGCGCATGAGCGAGGAGACGCCGGCGGAGGCGATGGTCGAGCTGTTGAACGAGTACTTCGAGCTCATGGTCGAGTGCATCTTCAAGTTCGAGGGCACGCTCGACAAGTTCATGGGCGACGGCATCATGGCGTTCTGGGGCGCGCCGGCGTTCCACGCCGACGATGCGGTGCGCTGCGTGCAGTGCTCGATCGAGCAGCTCGAGGTGCTCGACCAGCTCAACGTGCACCGCGCGACGTTTCGCGCGCCCCCGCTCGCGGTCGGCATCGGGATCCACACCGGCGGCCTGATCTCCGGCTACGTCGGCAGCTCGAAGTCCCTGTCGTACACCGTCATCGGGGACACCGTGAACACGAGCGCGCGCCTGTGCGGGATCGCGGCGGGCGGCCAGATCCTGGTGTCGGAGGCAACGGCGATCGCGCTCGGTGGGCGCTTCCCGCTCAACGCGTTGCCCGACGCTTCGCTCAAGGGCAAAGAGAAGCCGATGAAGCTCTTCGAGGTCCGGCGCTAGCTCGCTATGCTCGCGCGCATGCGCACCGCTTCGTGCTCGTGCGGCCAGCTCAGCATCTCCTGCGAAGGCGAGCCGCTCCGGATCTCGATGTGCCACTGCCTCGCGTGCCAGAAACGCACGGGCAGCGCCTTTGCCCTCACCGCGCGCTGGCCCTCCGATCGCGTGACGATCGAAGGGCAGGCCAACACCTATGCCCGCGTCGGCGACGAGGGCAGCACCGCCACGTTCCACTTCTGCCCGACCTGCGGCGCGTCCGTCTACTTCGCGAGCGACGCCCGGCATGATCGCGGTCCCGGTCGGCGCGTTCGCCGATCCGTCGTTCCCCCCTCCGCAGGTCTCGGTCTACGACATCCGACGCCACCCGTGGACCACGACGAACCTCGCGATCGAGAACCTCGACTAGATACCGTCATCTGGAGCGCGCGATCGCGCTGCGAAGCGCGGCCAGCGCGACCTCGGTGCGGGCGTGTGCACCCACCGGCTTTCGGTAGATCACGTGGAGGTTCGTCGTCGCGATCGTGCGCCCGACCGCGATCAAGCCATGCGCCGCCGCGTGCCCCTCGGGCAACAGCGCGACCACCCCCCGCCGCTCGGCGACCGCGCTGGCGACCGCATGGAGCTCGGCGAGCTCGGCGACCACGGACCGCGCCAGGCCGTCGGGCCATGGGGTCGTGGGCGTCGCGATCACGGGCCACGGTGGCGCGATTCGCCGCGAGCCGCGCCCGCGCCACAACTTCCAGCGCAGCGGACCTGCCGCGAAGGTCTCGAGCGTCCCGTCCTCGGGCGGGATGCTCGCGAGCGCGAAGTCGATGGCGCCGCGGCGCAACGCGATCGCGGTCGACGTGGTCGGCGCGCGTTGCCGCAGGATCAGGTGGGGCGCGCGCGCGGCGAGCTCGGCGATCCAGCGCGCGACCAAGGGGCCCGCCTCGGGCGGAAAGGCGACCCCGACGTCGCCGCTCGGATGCGCGGCGCCATCGAGGACCTCGGCGACACCATCGTCCAGCGTGCGCATCGCCACGCGCAGCGACGCCAGGAAGGTCTGCCCGGACGGGTTCAGCCGAAGCCGTGCGCCGATTCGCTCGAACAGGGAATGGCCGAGCCGCTCTTCGAGCAGGTGGATCGATCGCGACAGCGCGGGCGGCGAGACGGCGAGCATCCGCGACGCGGTCGGCAGGTGCTCGCTCTCGGCCACCGCGCGAAACGCGGGCAGGTAGTCCCACAGGCTGCGGAGGCGCTGGACATTCTTCATTCACGAAAGTGGAACGGTTCCTTCGAATCAATGCAAGAAGCGCATCGATGCATCCAGCGTATGTAGTCAGCACAACCAGGAGCCCTATGCGCCAGATCATGATTCCCGTCGTCTTGTTTGCTCTGCCCACCCTTCAGGTCGCCTGTAGCGACGCCCCCAGCGCGGACGTCGCGAAGGATCCCGACCTCGCCGCGCAAGCGCCCATCGATCGGTTCTCGTCCGCCGCGGGAACCCTGATGGTCCGCGGCGCCGGCAACTCGCTGCCGGCCTCGGGAGCGCCCGTCGACTTCGATCAGGCGCCGTTCATCACGATGGGGCTCGGGCCCGACGGGACCGACGTCGCGTACTACAACTTCGACGTGCACCCGACGGCGCCTGCCGACATCTACGTCCTGTTCGCGGCCGGCTCGACCACGCCCGTCGCGGGCCAGCTCAACATCGTCGACGTCGCGCCCGGCGACACCGGGTACAACGACTTCTGGCGCGTCGTGCGCGTCGATGTGCCCGCATCGTACGTCGCGAACTCGGTGACCAGCGCCGACGCGATCGCGATGGCGGGGTTCGCGATGACGCCGACCGACATGCTCGTGAACTGCCCCATCGTCCCGGCCGGATCGACCGCGCGTCATCGGATCGGTGGTGGGGACGCTGGGTTGACGCGCGGATGGTACAAGGACTCGATCGTCGACTACTTCAACTTCGCCGAGGTCGCGCTGCACCCGATCGGCGCGGGTGCCCAGGCCGAGGTGCCGGTCACCCCGATCTTCGTGACGTTCAACGTCAACCCGCCGGCCGGTGGTCCACCGTCGGGCTTTCGGACCGAGCCCAACACCACCCAGACCCATAACGTGATCGCCGCGATCCCGGGCGGCGTCGGGTACTCGCCGCTGTGGTCGGTGCAGGTCTACGACAATGCCGCGTTCGCGACCGTGCACGATCTCGCGGGGGCGCAGGCCGCTCCGATCCTGGCTGCCAACGTGGCCGACGTGAACTGTCCGGTCGCCATGATGGAGTAGGCTCGGTGCCGCAATGGCGGTCGACATCATCTCCGAGATCATCATCGATCGCCCTGTCGCCGAGGTGGCCGCGTATGCGGCCGAACCCGCGAACGCACCGGAGTGGTACGTCAACATCAAGTCGGTGGAGTGGAAGACCTCACCACCGCTCGTGGTCGGGTCGCGCGTCGCCTTCGTCGCGCGCTTTCTCGGGCGACGCCTCGCGTACACCTACGAGATCGTCGAGCTGGTCGACGGGGCGCGGCTCGTGATGCGCACCGCCGAGGGTCCGTTCCCGATGGAGACCACATACACGTGGGAGCCGGCAGGAGAGCGCGCCACACGCATGACGCTGCGAAACCGCGGAGAGCCGAGCGGATTCTCGAAGCTCGTGGCTCCGATCATGGCCGCCGCGATGCGGCGGGCGAACCGAAAGGACCTGGTGAAGCTAAAGACGGTCCTCGAGGCGCCGCGCTGACCCAACGTGTCGAGCGCGTGCGCTCGCATAGATGGCCGCAGCGACGAAGAAGAAGGACTTCACGCTCGCCGACAAGAAGAAGCTGACGGCGGTGCTCGCGGCGTTCGACAAGACCGCCGTGACGAAGATGAAGGACCTGATCGACACCTCGTACAAGGAGGCCTGCGTCCAGCGCGGCGCGGCGAAGCGCTGCGTGGCGCTGTTCGAGGGCCGGACCGAGACCGACGAGTACAAGGCGATCGCCAGCGTCCGCGACACGCTCGTCGCAGGCGTCGACAAGACCGCGCTATAGAATCGGCGGGACGGTTCGATGCGGCACGACTCGTGAAGTAACGCGAGATCATGAAGAAACGGTTCGACTGCGTCGTCGAAGTCGTCTCGTCGAGAGGCTCGGGCCAGGACCGCGCGTGCGTGTTCGGTCGTCCTGGTGGACTCGTGATCGCATTGGCGGACGGGGCAGGGGGCACGAGTCACGGCGCGGTTGCCGCACAGGCATTCGTCGACGCCGTGGGCGCGACCTCGGCCGAGACCGACTGGATCGAGGTGGTCGATGCCCTCGATCGGGTGGGGCATGGCCAGACCACGGCGGTCGTCATGTCCGTCGACCCGCGAGGCATCACGGGCTGCAGCGTTGGTGATTCGGGAGCGTGGCTCGTCGGTGACGAGGTCATCGACCTCACCGACGGTCAGGTCCGGAAGCCGCTCGTCGGTGGAGGCTGTTTACCGTTCGTGTTCCGCGCGGGCCCGATCGGCAACGCCACGCTGCTCGTTGCCTCCGATGGCTTGCTCCGGTACGCATCGCGAGAGGACATCGTATGCATCGCCCGCGGGCCAGACCTGGCCGCGGCAGCTCGCACGCTGGTGGAGGTCGTTCGCCTTCCGTCGGGTGCGCTTCACGACGACGTCGCCATCGTCCTGTGTCGAGCGCTCGGATGAAGTGCCAGATCGACACGAGATCATCGACGGTCGAGCCAGCCCGTCAGGATCGGATCACCGGCCTCCTGCTCGGCACGGCCGTCGGCGACTCGCTCGGCTTGCCGCGCGAGGGCCTGAGCGGTCGGCGCGCGGCCCGGCTCTACGGTGGTCCACTCCGACAGCGGCTCGTCCTGGGACGCGGGATGCTCAGCGACGACACCGAGCACGCTTGCATGACGGCGCAGGCGCTCCTCAACATCGGAGATGACCCGGTCCGGTTCGCGCGCGCGCTCGCGTGGAAGCTGCGCTGGTGGTTGCTCGCGCTGCCGGCCTCGGTCGGGTGGGGCACGCTGCGCGCGATCGCGCGGTCCTGGATCGGCTTCTCGCCGTCGCGCAGCGGCGTCGAGTCCGCCGGCAACGGTGCCGTGATGCGTGCGCCGATCATCGGTGCGTGGGTCGAGGATCCCGATCGGATCGCTGCGTTCGTCGACGGTTCGACGCGGATCACGCACCGCGATCCGCGCGCTGGCGCCGGATCTCTGGCCATCGCGATCGCGGCACACCACGCGGTCCGGACGCACGAGCTCGATCCATCGGCTGTCCTGCGTGACATCCGCGCGCGGGTCGTCGATCTCGAGCTCCTCGGCGCGCTGGATCGCGTCGAGGAGGCCTTGCTCCGCGATCACGCGCCCGCTCGCTTCGCGGCCGAGCTCGGACTGTCCCGCGGCGTGACCGGCTACGTCCATCACACGGTCCCGATCTGCCTGCACGCCTGGTTGCGGTCCCCCTGCGATTTTCGTCGCGTGGTCGGCGACGTCGTGGCCCTCGGCGGCGACGCCGACACGACCGGGGCGATCGCCGGCGCACTCGCGGGCGCGACCGTCGGTGCATCGGGAATCCCTGCCGAGTGGCTCGCCATCGCCGACTGGCCGCGCTCGCTCGCGTGGATCCGCAGGCTCGGAGAACGCGTCGCGCGACGCGGGGCTCCGCTACCGATCTGGTGGCCCGTCATCCCACTGCGCAACGCCGCATTCACCGCGATCGTGCTCGCGACCGGCCTGCGGCGGCTGCTGCCGCCCTACTGAGGCGCGCTAGCGGATCGGCGTCGCGCGCACGACGCGGCGTAGGCCGGCGATGTGGTCGCGCACGCGCGCATCGATCGCGAGATCGGCGCTGGCGACGTCGAGGTCGTAGCCGGGGATCGCGGTCGCGTATCCGAGCGCGTGCACGATCGCCCCGGCGAGGGCCTTGTTGTCGGGATGGAGCTCGAGGCGATCCCAGCTGTGCTCGAGCCAGCGCCAGTGGCCGCCGCAGCATGGCCAGGTGCCTTCATACGCACGGCTCGCCGCCATCCAGTCGACGACCATCTCGATCACCGCCGCGTCCGGCATGCGCTCGAGCGTGCCATCCGCGCGCGTGAAGTGCTCCGGGTGGTGATCGTTGCGCTCGTAGTGGTGACGCCACGCCGCCTCGAACGCCGGATCGTGGGCGGTCTTGTCTCGCGCGGGATCGAAGTGGCGCGCATAGGGCAACAGCTCGGCGAGCGACAGCTTGGACAGATCGTGGGCGACGAGCCGGCGCAGCGACACGCGCAGGCCCGCACCACGAAGCACCCGGTTGACGTCGAGTCCCGCCGCGACGATCGCCCACTTGTGGACGGCAACGACGCGGAGGTACCGAGCAACGAGTCGCGGGAGGCTCACGAGCGACACCATACTTCAGCGTACGCAGCGGCCGTACATCACGCTCGCGGAGTTGCTGACGTAGTTCGCAGCGGCGAGATCGGGGAACCCGTCGCCGTCGAGGTCGGCGGCCACGAGGCCGATCGGGTTCGCGCCGGTCGCGAACCGATTCGCCGGCGCGAGGTGGCCAGCGCCGTCGCCGAGGAGCACGTCGATCGCGTCCCCGTCCGCGGACGCGACCGCGACATCGAGATGGCCATCCCGATCGAAGTCGGCGATGGCGAGCCAGGTCGGTCGCTGCGCCACCGGGTACGAGGTCGGCGCCGCGAACGTGCCGGCCGGCGCGGTGCCGAGCAAGACGCCGATGGTGTCGTCGCCGCTGTTCGTGACGACGAGATCGAGCCGGCCGTCGCCGTCGAGATCGCCGGCCGCGACGTCGAATGGGGACGTGCCGACCGGGTACGCCGTCCGGGCGCCGAACCCGGCGTTGCCATCACCGAGCAGCACGCTGACGGTGCCCGCCGCGAGCACGTTCGCGGCCGCGACATCGAGCGCGCCGTCGCCGTCGAGGTCGATGAGAGCGAATCCGCGAGGGCTCGCGCCGGCCGCGAACCCGACCATCGGCGCGAAGTTGCCCCCACCGACGTTGCGGAAGACCCCGATCGCGGAGCTGGTGTAGTTCGTCGCGACCAGGTCGTTCGCGCCATCACCATCGAGATCCGCGATGGCGATCGCGATCGGCGTCGCCATCGGGAACGTGCGTTCCGGGCGCAGCTTGCCGTCGCCCGTGCCGAGCAGGACTCCGATCGTGCCGCTCGCGAGGTTCGTGACCACGACGTCGGCGCGGGTGTCGCCATCGACGTCGCCGATGGCGACCATCGTCGTCTGCGAGCCGGTCGGATACGGTGGCGCCGCGGGTGCGAAGCCGCCTCCCGGTGCGGCGAGGATCACGCTCGCGTTCATGGCGTCGTAGTTCGCGGTGACGAGATCGAGCGCGGCACCGGGGTCGAGCCGCCCGGCCGCGATCGAGAGCGGACCCGCGGGCGTCGGCGCGACGAGCCTCGCCGCGAAGTCCGGGCCGCGCAGGACGCTGACCGAGCGGTTGCCGAGGTTCGCGACCGCGAGATCGGGCTTGCCGTCCCCATCGACGTCGCCGAGCGCGAGCGTGCGCGGCGCGACGCCGACCGCGCGGATCTGCGGGGCCGAGAACGTGCGCGCGCCGAGGTTGGTGAAGATCGCGACCGTCCCCGCGACCTTCTCGGCGACCGCGAGGTCGGGGCGCAGATCGCCATCGAGGTCGCCCGCGACCACGCTCACCGGCCCGCCCGGCGCGCGGAGCGTGAGCTGCGAAGCCACCGCCGGGAACGTGCCGGTGCCGGTGTTGAACAGCACGCTGACGGTATCGCTCGCCGAGTTCGCGACCGCGAGATCGGGATGACCATCGGCGTCCAGATCGGCGACCGCGACCGCGAATGGCGCGCTGCCGACGAGGTAGTTGACCCCGGCCGCGAACGCGCCGCCGCCGGTGCCGCGGAGCACGGTCACGCTGCCGGTCACGGCCTCGTTGACGACGACGAGGTCCGGGATCGTGTCGCCGTCGAGATCCGCGATCGCGACGGCGATCGGGAAGGTCCCGGTGGTGGGATGCGCCGGCTCGGCGACCAGCGCGCCGGTGTCGTCGCCGGCGAAGATCGTGACCGTCCCGGCATCGAAGTTGGTCACGACGACGTCGGGGATGCCGTCGCCCGTGGCATCGCCGATCACGATCCCGTCGGGCCCCCCCGCATTCCCGTGCGTGACCTGTGCGGCGAACGTGCCCGTCCCGGTGCCGAGGAACACGCTGATCGTCTCGCCGAGGTAGTTCGCGGCCACGAGATCGAGGTGGCCGTCGTGGTTCAGATCGCCGCTCGCGAGGCCCAGCGGCCGCGAGCCGGTGGCGAACGTGCGGCGCCCCGCGAACGTGCCGTCCGCGCGCCCGAGGAGCACGCTCGCCGTCGCGTCGTCAGAGTCCGCGGTCGCGAGATCGAGCGCACCATCGCCGTCGAGATCCGCGAGCGCGAGGCCGACCGGGAACAGTCCGACCGTCGCCATCGGCAGGTCGGGGAAGCCGATCCGACAGTGCGGAGGTGGTGGCGGCGCATCGATCGCGGCGTCGAGCGGTGATGGATCGAGCGTGTGCAGGCCGAACACGTAGCCGCAGCTACACGAGAGTACAGCCACGACAGCCGCGACGACGCCGAGCATCCTCAAGGCTTCCTGCGTGCGAGCGTGAGCACGGCGTCGGTCGGTGCTGCGACGCACGCCGCGAACAGCGCATCCGAGGCTTCGGGCATCACCTCAGCATACGCCTCTGCGGTCGAGCGAGCTTGGCGGTCACCGTGTCGAGATCAGGAGGTCGAGATTGGAGACGGCGGGCGGATACGAGGTCGGGACGTGCGTCGTCGCGAGCTCGATCGTGTTGGTCCCGGAGATCAGCTCCGCGGGATCGACGTCGAGGCGGAGGCCGAGGCTGCCGGCGACGGGCTGGGCCGCGGCGAGCTGCGCGCTGATGAACGCGAGCTGCTCCGCCGTGTACCGGAACGCGTGGGTCGTGCCACCGTTGAGCCGATAGTCGAGCTCGTATTCGGTCACGTCGCCCTGGCCGCCGTTCTGGGACGGCAACAGCGCCCACCAGATCAGCGTCAGCTGCGCGCTGCGAACGCCGGTGAGATCGATCGGCGTGAACGACATCGGCGGCGAGAATCCGTTGGTGCCGAGGTCGCCGAGCTTGTAGCCGATGTTGACCGCGGCGGTGAAGATGCTGCCGTCGGGAGGCGTCGCGGCGGTGAGCGAGTTCGGCACCTCGGCCGCGATCTCGACCGGGAGCACCGGCCCGTCGAAGCCCACGTTGTCGAACCGCGCGACGTACGCGTCGGTCGCGTGGTTGTCGCTGTACTTGACCGACGCGTGGTTGTACGCGCCGAGCTGGACGTAGCCGCTGGTGAACGGGAGCGCGACGTCCGCCTCGGCGAGCTTCTCGACCGGCGCGAACGTGACGCCGTCGTCGGACGCCGGCGATGCGGAGATCGCGACGTGCTGCGTCGACACGTCGACCTCGACGTGGTTGAGCTGCCCGGGCTTCATCGCGACGCAGTGTCGAGCCTCGTCGGGCACCTCGATGATGTGGTGGCTGTAGCTGGTGGTGACGATGATGTAGTTGACCGACACCTGGTCGGCGACCTGGCAGTTCTGGTCGAAGTGGATCTCGAGCGCGTTGCGCGGGACCGGGCCGTTCTCCTCGTTCTGCACCCGGAGATAGCTCGGCGCGCCGATCGGATCCTCGGTGATGTCGAGCGCGACCCAGCCGAGCAACCCGCTGGGCTGCAGCGTCGCGTCGAACACGATCTTGCCGGTGCGGGTCGCGAAGTCGAACGGCTGGCGGATGCGCGCCGCGACCTGCCCGTAGTTCTGCTCGGCCGCCGCCATCAACAGCGTGTTCGACTGCAGCGTGCTGATGGTGTCGCAGATCAAGATGTCCTGGTCGGGCAGCACCTTCGCGGGCAGGTCGGCGCGGCAGGTCGGTAGCGTGGCGGTCCCGATCGGGATCGCGTGGTCCCCGATCGTGATGAAGTCCCCGCCGAGCGCCGCCTGCGACGCCCGCACGACCGACCAGGTCTTCGGATCGAGCTCACCCTCGCGCCCGCCGCCGGCGGTCGGCGCGTCGAACGTGTCGCAGAACGCCGCGGCACCCAGCCCGCACCCCGGCGGACCGGGCGGACCGGGCCTCGGCATCTCGGCGTCCGGTCCAGCGCCGCCGTCGCCGGCCGCGTGGCTCGACGAGCAGCCGGTGATCGCGATGATCGCGAGCCATGGTGTGAATCGATGCATGAGGGACCTCAGTTCGGAGCGGAGAGCAGCGCGGCGTCGGGCCCGGGCCCGGCGAGCGCCGCGAGGAACGCGGTCAGGTCGTGCTGTTCGTCTTCGGTGAGGCCCAGGGGCTGGAGCTCGCTGTGTCCCGGATACGCGCCGGGTGGATCGCCGCCGGCGTCGAAGAACGCGACGACCTCGGCGACGGAGCGGAGTTGCCCGGTGTGCATGAAGCTAGGGTGCGTCGCGTTGCAGCGCAACGAGGGCGTGCGGAACGCGCCCGCCATGCTCGCCGGCACCGACGCCGGCAACCGCCCATCGTCACCGTCGCTGAACTCGTGCTGGACGTTGAGCGAGTCGGTCGCCAGGCCGGCGAGGCCGCTGCCGGCTCCGTCATCGTTGCTATCGATGAACGCCTGGGCGACATGCTTGGGCGCGAGGCCGACGTTGTGAAACTGGTTGTCGGTCAGGTTCGGGCCGGCGTGGCAGTCGGCGCAGTGCGCCTTGCCGATGAACAGCCCGGCGCCCCGCACCTCCGCGGGGCCGAGGGCCGCGTCGTCGCCGTCGAGCCACGCGTCGAACGGGCTCGCGCCGCATCGCAGCTGCCGCTGGTACGCGGCGATCGCCTTGGCGGCGTTCACCATCACGCGCGTCACCGCGGTCTGGTCGTCCGGCGCCATGCCGTCGTACTCCGCGCCGTCGCCGGGCAGGCCGTGGCAGAGGTACTGCTCCGTGGTCGAATTCGGCGTCGGGACGCAGCCCGTGCGCAGCGCTGCGAGCGCGGGAAATCGCGCGGTGTCGTCGAGCGGCGGCATCGCGCCGAAGCTCGCCTCGTAGTCGGTGCGGTGGAGCTGGAACATCTGCTCGGCGATGAACAGCCGACTCGAGTTGAACTCGCGATTGCCCTCCATCACGCCGATCGTCTGACGCCACATCGAGTCGCGCGCGCCGTCCCAGTTGAACAGCGAGACCGATCCGCTCTCGAGAAGCGCCGGCGTCTTGCGTGCCGTCCACTGCGCGGCGAGCGAGATCTGTTGACCCGGGCTGCGCGTGTCGACAAACCCGTCCTTCGGGACGTGGCAGCTCGCGCAGGCGACGAGGCCGGGCGTGCCGTTCGCGCCGAGCGAACCGGCGAGCGCCCCGTTGTCGGGATCCAGCAAGGGTCCCGACATGCGCTTGTCGAAGAACAGCGCGTGGCCGAGCTTCGCGGCGGTGGGATCGTCGGCGTAGCGGTTGCTCGCGTCGGTCGGCGGTGGCCCAGCGTCGTAGCGCAGCGACGCGAGCGCGGCGCGCGCGGGGAGCGGCGCGTGGCCGTCCGTTCCGCACGCGACCAGCGCGGCCGCGAGCAGCCCCGCGCGAGGAGAGCTCACGGATATCCCATCGCCGGCGGCACGACGCCCGCCGCGTCGAGGAGCGCGAGGTTGACGTGCGCCCACTCGGCGGGCGCGCCCACCATGCCGAGCGTGATGGCGTTGGGCCCGGGGACCAGCTCGTCGAGCGAGACCGGGATCGCGAGCGTGCGCACGGCGCCCTGCGTGTCGGGATACGGCCACGCGAACGTATGGTCGTGTCCGTTGATCGAATACGCGATCGTGTATTTGGCGGGGTCGCGTTCCCAGAAGTTGAACAGCAACAGCGCGCCCGTCGCCGCCGCGATATTTTCCGCGGTCATCGGCAGCGTCGAGAGTGCCACCGGTTGCGTCGCCGACGAATCCCAGCCGAGGAACACGCCGTTGGTGCCGATGCCCGCCTGCGGATCGATCGGGGCCATCGAGTCGAGCACGTCGAACGACAGATGGCGCGGCAGCAGCGGGCC
The DNA here is from genome assembly GCA_038321315.1 of Haliangiales bacterium. Taxonomy (GTDB): domain Bacteria; phylum Myxococcota_A; class Polyangia; order Haliangiales; family Haliangiaceae; genus JABFXX01. Next base: position 138,070 of record JBBQEX010000013.1, read on the forward strand.
GTCGAACGCGATGTTGTCCCACGCGAACGTGTGCACGCGCTGCGACGGGTAGGGCTGCGGGCCCTTGTCGGCGTTGTAGTGCGCGTCGTCGATCCAGACGACGCCGTTCGTGAAGCTCAGGTCGACGCCGGTGATCGACGCGATGTGCTTGAGCGGCGCGATCGTCCCCGCGTCCGTGGCGTAGACGTCGATCTGATCCTGGCTGATCTTCACCTCGACGTGGTTGAAGCCGCCGTCGGGGCCGTCCGGCTCGAGGACGCAGTCGAGGAGGTTCACCTTCAGGTTCCCGTGATGGCAGGTCTGCGCGCCGAGGCAGGTCGGATCGCTCTCGCTGACGGTGTCCTCCATGACGAAGTCGCGAATGACCGCCGCGGAGTCCACCGTCCATCGCCACTTGTCGAGGTTGGCGTTGGTCGGGCACTCACCCTGATTGTTGCCGGCGTCGCTGGCCGAGTTCCCCAGGCGAATCCCGAACCCGTGCTTGGGGTGCGAGATGAACGAGCCGAAGTGGATCCACGGCGCGGGCACCGGCTGATCCGTCACCCACAGCTCGGGCCACGCCGCGTGGGTGCCGAACGAGTCGTTGGTCACGTCGAACGAGACCGTCGCCGTGCGGCCGGCGAAATCGAACGGTTGCTTCGAGTACATGGTCAGCGCGACCGGGCCGCCCTCGTCGAACCGTCCGGACACGTTGTCGTTGACGCCGTCGCGCAGCTGCCCGCTACAGATGCGAAGATCGCTCTCGGCCGCGACCGACTCCGTCGTCCCGCACGCGTCGAGCTGCGCGTTCGCCCACGTAAACGGCTGGCCGAAGTTCACGATGCCGCCGGTGCGTTGCACGCCCCAGACATCGCCGTTCATCTCGCCCGAGCGATTGCCGACCGGGTGCGGCTGATCGAAGGTCTCGCAAAACGCGACCGGGTTCTCGTTGAGTTGCATGCCGCAGCTGTGGGTCGGCGTCCCGCAGGCGCCGGGCTCACCCGTGCCGCCACAGGTCTGCGGTGCGCCGCAGGTGCCGCACGTGCCCCCACACCCGTCGTCGCCACACTGCTTGTCGCCGCACGCCACCATGCAGGCCGCCTTGTCGCTGCCACAACCGAGCAAGCAGACAGATGCCACGAGAACGAGGAGCTGCGCTCTTCCCATGCCCGGTGAGTGTCCGCGGCCGGGTGGACGGCTAAACGCGCAGGCTATTTCTTCGCGCGAGCGAGCAAGCGCTTGGCATCAGCCGTGAATTGCCCGTGCGGATAGGTGTCGAGGTAGTCGCGGAGCATCGCCTCGGGGCGATAGCCCGCGTCGGGGCGATCGAACGCGAGCTGCGCGGCGGCGAACAGGGCCTGCTCGGCCTGCGGCGTGCTCGGATAGTCGCGCACCACCGCGAGGTACAGATCGATCGCGCGCCGGCTCGCGCGTGCCGCGAGCTCGGCCTCGGCGGCGAGGATGCCGAGCTCGGCGAGGTCGGGCGCGGCGTGCGCCGCCTTGCGCCCGTCGTCGATCAACCGGTGCGCATCGACGAGGTCGCCAGCGCGGATGACCTTGCGGATCGCCGTCGCGTCGAACGGGCGGGTTGGACGTGTGGGTGGTGGCACCGGGGTGGGGTGTCGCGGAGGCACCGGCGCCGGATCGTCGGGCAGTGGAGGCGTGGGCTCGGGCGGCACGGGCTCGGTCGTGGCCGTGCGGGTCGGGGCGGGCCATCGCTCTCCCGCGTGCAGCATCACCGGCGCGCCGTGCACGGGAGTCACGCGGACGACGCCCTCCTCGACCGCGACCTGCGTGGTCGCGACGCCGTCGACCACCACGCGATCGACCGAGAACCGGGTGCCGACCACCGCCACCGTCGCCTCGGGCGTGACGACCTCGAACGTCTGTCCCGGCGCGCGCTTGGTCACGTGCGAATCGAGGTGGCCGCGGTCGAGTCGCCAGCGCGTCGCGGCGCCATCGTCGCGCGCGAACCGGGTCAGCGCGCTCGCCTCGACGGTCGAATCGTCGGGGGTGCGGAGCACCACGCGATCGCGCGCGGCCACCTCGACGAGCTGCCCGGTCGCCGGTGCCGCGATCGCTCCGTGCTCGACGACGAGCGCGGGCGCGGACGGCCGCGCGACGAGCCAGATCGCGATCGCTGCCGCCGCGGTCGTCGCGGCGAGCATGGCCCACCGCCACCCATGCCGCACCGGTGCGGGTGCGGCGAGACCTGCATCGATGGCGCGGCGGATCTCGTGGTCGCGGCGCAGCCCCGTCGGCGCGGGCGAGGCGTCGGCGATCGCCTCGAGCTGATCCCGCGCGTCGCTCACGCCAGGCCTGCTTTCGCAGGCTCGGTGCTGGCGCCACGATCGTCGGCGAGCGCGGCGCGGAACTTCTTGCGCCCGTAGTACAGGCGGAGGCGAGTCGTCGAGCGTGCGGCCTTCATGATCGTCGCGATCTCCTCGATCGAGTGGCCGTAGATCGTGGCGAGCACGAACGCCGCGCGCTGGTCGACCGACAGCGTCGCGAGCGCGCGCTCGACCGCGACGAGCTCGGCGCGGCTCTCGATCCGTGCCGCCGCGTCGGGCCCCTGCGCGGCGTCGATCGCCGGTTGCCCGTCGTCGATCGCGCGAGCTCTCGACTTCCGCTTGTCGCGGATGTGTGCGCGAGACACGTTCACGCAGATGCCGCCGATCCACGTCCCGAGCTCGCTATCGCCGCGGAACCCGGCGATGCCGCGCACGATGGCGAGCAGCACCTGCTGGCGCAGATCGTCGAGCTCGAGCGAGCGGCCGACGAGGTGTACGAGCATGCGGTGGATGCGCTCATAGTATTGGTCGAGGATGGCGGACAGCGCGTCGCGGTCTCCGCCGCGCGCGCGGGCGAGCAGGTCGGAGCCGAACTGAAGGTTAGTGGGCGCCCGCACGGGAATGACTAAAAGCTCAGCTCGAGGTGGACGTCGCCGCGGAGGCGCACGCGACCCGCGTGGTAAAGCGGCGAATCTCCTAGATCGAGCGCGACGGTGCGCGCGTGTAGCTCCAGGGTAGGCCCGCCCGTGACCGCGAGTGGACCGACCAGCGCGACGCGAATCCGCGGTGCGAGCGCGGCCGCCGGCGTCCACACGTCATCGGTCATCGCGCTCGACGTGGTCGTGCGCATCGCGGAGCCATGTACGCCGATCGCGCCGAGCTCGAGCGCGACATCGATCGACCACGCGGGCCGCTCGACGATCGCGCGGCGAACACCGGCGAACACCCCGAACACGCGTGCGTTGCCGCTGCCACCGGGGCCGGTCGCGTCGCGCGACAGGCTGGCGCGGACGTCGCCACCCAGCGCCCAGTCGCGACCGAACCAGGCCCCCGCGCTCGCGAAGTAGCCGCGATCTGCCGCGGCCGTGTTCGCGATGCCGCTCACGCCGAGCTCGATCGCGCGCCACGGCAATCGTGGCGGTTCGATCGCGATCGCGCGAGGCGGTGCGGGCAGGCGGGCAGGTGGCTCCGCCGGTGGGGCCGGCAGCTCGCGGACGAGGCTCGCGACCTTGAGCGCGACGACCCGGTACACGAACGCCGGTTGCTCGGGCGGTACGTCGACGGTCGACGACTCCACCGCCGAGCAACCCGCCGCGCCGACTCGCTCGATCGCGAGCGCGCCCTCGGTCGTCCAGTGGAGCCAGAGCCCGATCGGGCTGTGCGCGGCGCGCGCCGCGGCCAGCGCGTCCTCGCAGCTCGCCGACGGCGTCTCCGTCACGGTGACCTTGGCGTTCGGGACGTAGGTGTCGAGCGCGCTCGCGAGCCGGGCCAGCTCGAACGTGCTCGGCGCGCCGATCACGAGCAGGGGCACGCTCGCCGGTGCGGGGGCCGGTTGCGCCGCGGCGATCGTCGATCCGACGATCGCGACCAGCACGAGTCGCCACGAGCATCGCACGCGCCTCACGGTACACGAGGACGCGGTGATAATCTGCGGCCGTGCTTCGCGCGCTGGTCGGCCTGTTCGCGGGTGCGGGATGCGCAGCCGTCGATCACGATCTGCTCGGCCCCACCGCGAGCCCGTGCGCGCTCGGTGCGTCCGGGGTCGCGGACGACATCACACCACCCGAGATCATCAGCACCGAGGGCAATCGCGGGATTCGCGAGCTCGAGCTCGACCCGTTCGATCGAGCCGTCCTGTACGTGAGCACGACCAAGCAAGGGGTGTGGCGCACCGCGGATTGTGGCGCGAGCTGGACGCACGCCAACACCGGCATCAACGCACCGATGATCGAGAACAGCATCCCCCTGGGCTTCGCGCTCGACCGCTTCGTCCCCGACACGCTCTATGTCGGCGCGAGGTTCGGCGGCCAGAGCCTGTGGACCAGCGACACCGCCGGCGTCCACTGGACGAAGATCCTGCCGACCGAGGTCAGCGTGCCGCTGTGGAACGGCGATGCCGACATCGGGCGCATCGCGATGTTGCCCGACGCCCCGCACCATCTGATCGCGACGTCGGTCGGCGGCTGGACCGGCGAGGGCGACGACAGCGGCGTGATCGAAGGCCGGCTCGACGGCGATACCTGGCGATGGATCGCGCATCCGCCGATGGCCGGCATGGGCAACCAGCAGGAGCTCGCGGTGCTCGACGCGCAGCACTGGCTGGTCGTCTCGAACATCGGCACGGCCAATGGAGGCGGTTGGATCACGCGCGATGCGGGCGCGACGTTCGAGCGGCTCGACGACTACGCAGCCGTGGGCGACGGCTTCCAGCTCTATCGCGCGACCGACGGCACCCTGTATCGCCCCGCGAACACCGGCCTCTTGCGCTCGTCCGACGACGGCACGACCTGGATCGACGTGTTCGCCGGGCTCGGGCTGGGCGGCACCCGCAGCGTGATCGGCGATGGCACGACGCTGTACGCGAGCTCCAGCATCCCCGACGGAGACGCGGTGGTCCGCCTGTTCTCCACGTCCGAGCAGCCGGGCGATCGCGACTGGAGGCCCGTCGGCGATCCGACCACGCACTCGATCGCCCGCTTCGTTCGCGACGAGCTGCGCGGCGTGCTGTACACCCTGACCGCGGACGGCACGGTGCGGCGCACGAGGCAATGAGCACCGCGAAACGGCAACCGCTCGTGACGGACCGCCGATCGCACGTCGCGCTCGATCCGAAAGCGATCAGCAGACTCGTGGCGCGGCGCTTTCGCGGTCGCTGCTACGTGCAAAAGAACCTGGCGCCGTTGCAGCTGACGCCCCGGGAGATCGCCGCAAATCTGCCCGCCGTGATGGCGAAGCTCGCGGAGACTGCGGCACGCGAAGGCGGTCTGGGCTGGACCCACTGGCTCGCATGCGCAGACACGGACGCCGCTGGCGTGGGCAAGGCCATCAAGCGGCTGCTCGAGCACGAAGCGTACTGGTTCGCGAGCTGGTGCTGGCTCCACGATCGCGACGAGCTCGGCGTCGCCGCGTACGAGCAGTTCCTCGCTCGGAAGCGCGCGCTCGGGACCGACCTCGACGCCACGGAGAACTACTACTGCAGGATCGGCGTCAATCAGTTCGCCACATTCTCGTTCGTGGCCACGGCGCTTCGCCTCGGATGCGAGACCAGCGCGCTTCGCGCACTCGAGCCCGTCTGCAAGCTGTTCGGCGCGCGCACCTCCGACGACATCCTGCTCGCAATACTGCGCTGCAAGGCCGGGAAGCTGGCTGCCACGACCGTACGAAGGGTGATCGCGCGTTCAGCAAAGGGCGCGAGCGATCTGGACCTCGCGGCGCGGGCCGTCGCACTCCAGATACTTGGCGACGAAGCGGCCGCCCGCGAGGTCGTTGCAGGGTTCGACCGCGAGACCGGCCTCCCGCCGGCCGTCCAACACGAGCTGTCGAAGCGCTTCGGGCTCGTCTTCGAATAGGCGCGGTCCGCGCTTGTGAGCGGGCTGATCGACACGCGGCGGGAATGTTTTTCGCGCGGCGCGGTTTTCGGACCAGATGGCCCACGAGCCACGAGAGGTTCCGATGAGCAAGCAGATGGAGCTGAGGCATCTCGCTCGCGATGTGAAGACCAGCCTCGAGCTGGCGCTCGCGGCGCTCGCCCCGAGTGACCTGGTCGATCGCCTCGCGATCGGCGCCGGATTGCTCGACGCGATCACGGACATGGCCCTCGATGAGGCCGGAACGACTCCACTGGTTACCCGGACCGTCGCGCGGGCGAACGAAGCCCTCGCGGCCTGGCGACGGTGGCGAGACGACCATCCTCCCAAAGCGACCGCGTAGCCCCTTGCGGCCGGCGCGGCCCGGACTTACCCGAAAATCACAGGAGGTTCCCATGCGACGTTTCCACGCTCTGCTGATTGCAGCTGGCCTGGCGGCGATGCCTGCGAGTGCAGCCGCCGGGCCCTCCAACGATCCCTGGTCCACCCCGCAAGTCTTCGAGAGGTACGAGCTCTCCACGAGTCGGGCCCGGCTCGGCGTCATGGTGATGAGCCTGACGCCGGAGCTACGAATCCACCTCGGCGCCGCCGAAGACCGTGGCGTACTCGTCGCGCACGTCGAGCCCGGCACGCCTGCCGCGGCGGCCGGCATCGCCGTCGGAGACGTGATCGTGAACGTCCGAGGCCGCGCGATCGGCGGTGCGGCCGACGTCTTGACAGCGCTCGCGGACGTGCCCAACGATCAGGCTGTCGCGGTCGACATCGTGCGCGACAAGAAGCCATTGTCGCTCCGGGTCACCGCCACGGCGCCGGCTTCCCAGATGAAGCTGCCCGTGTGGCCCAAGTGGCTGCGCGACCTGATGACGCCATTCGTGACCCCGACCGAATCGTCCCTTCATACCTGAGCACCGCGGGAGGCGGGTCTCCGATACCGGCAAGGTCCTACACCTCATCCATATCGAGTGACTCTGGCCGTCCCGGACCCGCTTCCCGCGGTGTCGACCTCTTTCGACCTCTTTCGATTCAACAGAAGCCAAGACCACCAACATCACATCGAGGAGTCACCACCATGCAGACCCCACTCTGGAATCCATGGTCCATCTTCGACGAGCTCGAGCGCCTGACCTGCCGGGGACGACCGACCGCGACATCGAGCTGACGATGACGGGCTCGACGCTCACGGTGCACGGTGAGCGCAAGGTGAAGGACGGGCACTAGGTCAGCCGTCGCTTCACCGGCGCGTTCGAGCGGCAGTTCCGGATCGGCGAAGGCTACGATCTCGATCCACGCGATCTCCGGACTCATTCTCGGCGCAAGCCATGGCTGAGGTTGAGGCTGATCGTCGCCGACGCCGCGGCACGTGGTTGTAGCGGCCTGAGCATCGCGCGAGGGTTGCGGTCGGCTTGGCAATCAGTCACCGCTGCCCGCGGCGAGGAGGCCGTCGGGTAGTGCGAGCGAGGTGTCCTTGGTATCGAAGGTCGCCGCGAGCGCGATCCTGCTCGCGGTGCCGAACGCGGTGACCGTGAAGAGCTCGACCGCGTATCCGGTGGCGGTGCCGATCGCCGGCGCATCCCACGCGATCGTCGGCGTGAGGCCGACACCTACGTCGTGAAGATCGCGGCGATTGCGGCACCGGCGGTCGACCTGACCGTCACCCCGTTCAAGCCCGGCCTCCTCGCGTTCTTCGAGACCACGACCGCGACGTTCACCCCGTGATCGGTATCGACTGAATACCAAAACACCGGACGATGTTCAGTGTAGATCGCCGGTGATGAGGTAGTGTCATCCGGTGAAATATCGATGGCTCGTGTGTGTGCTGGCGGCGTGCAACCACGGTTCGTCAAGCCAGCCAGTGGATGCATCGACGACACCTGACGGCACCCACGTCGACGCCACGCTCGAGCCTGTCGTCGATGCCGCCGTTCCCGGCCCGGTGTCGCTCCACATCGTCCGCCGCACCGTTGGTCAGGCCGGCATCGTCGTCCTGTTTCAGAATGCTGACAGCTCGCTCGTCTCCGAGGCGATCACCGATGCGAGCGGCACAGCCAGTGCTTCGATGGTCTCGGGAGGCTTCGTCACCGCCATCGCGCCTTTCGGAGCCGCGCCCCAAGGATTCAATCCAGCGACCGGCGTGGATCTCCGCACGTTCACGGATGTCAGAGTCGGCGATCAGCTGCGACTGTTCCAGTCCGATCTCGGAACACCTGACATCAGCATCACCGTCATCGTCCCGGCAAAACCAGGGGTGTCTTACTATTCGTTCTGGAGTAGCTGCAACGGGTGTGACTCCCATCCTGATCACGCCGCCACCCGGACCGACTTTCGGAGCGGCCGTAGCGTGAGAGACATCGCCTGATCCCAGCGATCGCTGACGGCGAGCGCTCGAAGTTGGAGGACGTGACGCCCAGTGCGACTGTT
>JBBQEX010000014.1:0-146131 GCA_038321315.1 Haliangiales bacterium
CGCCCGCCGTGTTGCACTGGATCCCATTCGGCGTGTCCTACGCCGGCGTGTTCATCACGCACATGGGGTTTGGCTTCCTCGTGTGGATGATGGCGCTCGCGGGTGGCGGTGGCGGTGGCGCTGAAGGGTTCTGGGCGCTCGCGATCGGAGGTAGTGGCCTCTACATCATGGGCTACTCGACGCTCGTGTTCGGTCTGCTCGCGCGGATCGCGAAGCCGCAGGATCAGACGGCACGCATCATCATCGCGGTCGGTGCGGCCTGCATGATCCCCGGCCTGATCGACGGCTTCCACCTGTTCGGCTTCTCGCACCTGCCGGTGCTGCTGATCGTTCACAATCTGATCTACTTCCTCGTCATCGCGCTCGGCGTGTTTTGCCTCGTGTTCGTGGTGCCGCCGGCGAAGCTGCCGCCTGCGCTGCAGGCCGTCGACGCACTCGCGCCGATGATCGCGGCGGTGCTGATCGCGTGGCTGCCGTTCCAGCAGGTGTTGCTGACGCTGTCGTTCATCATCGATGCGAAGGAGGTCATCGGACCGCTGCTGATGCTCGCGCACGGCCTCTTGCCGATCGTCGCGTTCTTCGGCGTGCTGATGATGGCTGCACCCGCCGCGTACGAAGAGGCGATGCGGATGTTCGGCAAGAAGGACGGCGGAGCGCCTCCGCCGGCCGCCGGTGGGGGCTACCCCCCGCCGCAAGGTGGCGGCTATCCGCCGCAGGGCGGTGGTGGCTATCCGCCGCAGGGCGGTGGTGGCTACCCGCCGCAAGGCGGCCAAGGCGGCGGCGGCGGCGGCTGGCAGTAGCCAGCGCTGATCGAAGCGAACGAAGACGGCCCGCCGAGCGCGGGCCGTTTTCTTGGATCAGTAGAGCCGGTACTCGACCGGAATCTGCTCCTGCGACTGCACGTTGACGCCGAGGTCGCGGATCAGCCCATCGCTCAGCTTGTAGATCCAGCCGTGGACCGTGAGCGACTGCCCGCGGCGCCACGCATCCTGCACGATCGTGGTGTGGCAGACGTTGGCGACCTGCGCCTCGACGTTGAGCTCGGCGAGCCGGTCGGTGCGCTTCTCGCGATCGGGGATCGCGGCGAGCTCCTCGCGGTTCCACAGGTGGACGTCGCGAATGTGGCGGAGCCAGTTGTCGATCAGGCCGAGCGGACGCGTGGCCATCGCGGCGCGAACGCCGCCGCAGCCGTAGTGGCCGCACACGATCACGTGCTTCACCTCGAGTACGTCGATCGCGTACTGCAGGACCGACAGGCAGTTGACGTCGGTGTGCTCGACGACGTTGGCGACGTTGCGGTGGACGAACACCTCGCCCGGGGCGCGCCCGATGATCTCGTTCGCCGGCACCCGGCTGTCGGAGCAGCCGATCCAGAACAGCTCGGGGCTCTGCAGGTTCACGAGCTTCGTGAAGTAGCTCGGCTCGGTCGCGACCTTCTCGGCGGCCCACCGGCGATTCGCGGCGAAGCAGTCGTCCAGGAGGTTCACGGAGACGGATTTATCACATACTAGGACCGGTGAAGCACCGAGTCGCATTCGTCTGCCTGGTCCTCGGGGCCTGTGGGGACAACGCGGTGCTCCACTGGGGCCTCGGCGTCAAGTCGTTCGACGCGTCGGCCCTCGGCCTCGCCGGCGACCCCAGCGTCACGATGGCGATCCCACCCGACACGGCGCACCTCGTCACGCCGACCTACGATGGGTCGAGCCAGTGCACCCACCCCGACATCCTGGTCGAGCCCGATCGCGTGCTGCTCGCGGTCACGCCCTACCCGTTCTCGAACGGCCGGATCGAGAACCCGAGCCTCCTCACCGCGCCCGACGGCATGGCGTTCGAGCCGTTCGTTGGTGCGCCGAGCCCGCTCGTCCCCGCGCCACCGGTCGATCACAACGACGACCCGGACCTGCGCAAGTTGCCCGGGTCTGACGAGTACGAGCTGCTCTATCTCGAGACCGAGCGGCCGATGAAGCAGACCATCGTCGCGCTGCGCTCGACCGATCTGATGACGTGGACGCGGCACGACGCGATCGTCTACGACCTGCCCGCCGGCGACATCTTCATCGTGTCGCCCGCCGCGATCGTCGATCCGATCACCTCGATCACCCACATGTTCTATGTCGAGACCGGCAAACCGAACCACATCGGCTCGCTGACCTCGGTCGACGGCACGACCTGGGACAAGACGGCCGACGTCGCGGTGCCGCTCGAGCTGCCTCCCGGGATCCAGCCGTGGCACCTCGACGTGCTGCGCGCCGGCACCGGCTACGCGATGTTGATCAGCGGCTTCGACGAGGGCTTCGGCGACTTCTCGCACCAGGATCTGTTCCTCGCGACCAGCCCCGATCTGGTGACCTGGACCGCCGCGCCGATGCCGCTGTTGACGCACGCCGAGGTCGACGCCAGCACGCTGTATCGTTCGAGCGGCGTGATGATCGGAGATCGCCTCGTCGTGTGGTACGCGATGCAGTTCATCCCGTGAGCAAGAAGCGCAACGTCCCGTTCTTCGACGCGCGAGGTCGCCTCCTGATCGAGCGGCGCGGCCTGCCGGGCTCGCTCGGTGACACGATCTCGAAGGACCTCTATCACTTCATGCGAACGGCGACGTGGACGCGCATCACGCTGCTGTTCGCCGGCCTGTTCGTCGCCAGCAACCTGGTGTTCGCCGCGGTGCTCTACTTCGGCGGCGCGAACGTCACGAACGCGAGCGGCTTCGGCGACGACTTCTGGTTCAGCGTGCAGACGATGGGCACGATCGGCTACGGCGTGCTCGCGCCGAACGACGCGTTCGCGAACACGATCGTCGCGATCGAGTGCTTCTTCGGGATCGCGCTGACCGCGATGATCACCGGCGTGTTCTTCTCGCGGTTCGCGACCGCCGAGGCGCGCGTGATCTTCTCGAAGGCGTGCGTGGTCCACACGTTCGACGGCGAGCGCACCCTGATGTTCCGGATCTGCAACGCGCGGGCGACCTCGATCTTCGAGGCCAACCTCCGGCTCTACCTGTCGCGTGACGAGCTCACCGTCGAGGGCGAGCGCGTGCGGCGGATCCACGACCTCGCGCTCAAGCGCAACAACACGCCGATCTTCGCGCTGTCATGGAGCGTCTATCACGTGCTCGACAAGACGAGTCCGCTGTACGGGATCACGAACGAGTCGCTCGCGTCGGACACCTCGAACCTGATCGTCACGTTCCAGGGCACCGACGACCGGCTCGCCGCGACGGTCCACACCCGCTACGGCTACAACCCGACCGACATCATGATCGGCCACAAGTTCGCCGACATCATCAAGCTCGATCCCGAGACCAACGTGCGCTACCTCGACTACGCCGACTTCGACGTCACGCTGCCGATCGTCAGTCCGGGCAGTCCTGCTTGATCGGGAGCTTGCCGGTCCACAGCGACGTGCCGGCCGCGGTGACCTCGCCGGTGATCGTGAAGTTCGAGCACGCCTGGTAGATATCCTCCTCGAACGACGCCGAGAAGAAGGCGTGGCCGGCCTCGTCGTGCTCGAACTTGCCGGTCGACGGCTTGCCCTTGCCGACGACCGCGAGCGAGACCTCGTAGACGACGTCCTTGGCGGCCTTCGGCGCGTCGATCGTGCACGCCACCGTGCTCTCGAGCCGCGCCTTCAGCTTGGTGCCGTTGCCCGGCCACTTGATGATCGTGTGGTCCTGCGCGATGTAGTTGCATCCGAGCGTCGCGGCGACCTTCGCCGGGCTGGGACACGAGCCGACGATCGCGAACGTCTGCGTCCATACGTGCGTGCCCGGATGATCGGCCTCGTCGAGCACCGCGATCACCGAGGTCGACTCGCACTGGTTGTAGTGCTGGCCGGACACCCACGGATCGGTGAGCTCGAACACGATGCCGTCCTGGGTGTCGGCGAGCGGGCCCGACTTGCCGCTGGTTGACAGCTTGCTGGGCTTCGCCGGGACGAGCCTCAAGGTCGCCATCACCGACGTCAGCTTCCGGTCGCCGAGGCTGTCGACGTGGATCGAGCAGAACAGCACCGAGTCGAGCTTCGCCGGCTTGCCCGCCTTCACCGGCATCCCCGACATGCACTCGACGTGCGCCTTGAGTTTCTTCGGTGCGGCTCCCGCGACCGTGGTGAACGAGACGAGCGCGACCGCGGCCAGCTTCCAGGAGGTCATGGGCATCGGACGCCAGGATCCGACGTCTGATTCACGATTGCCAGCCGCAGCGCGCGAATGGCGGCCGCCTCGGTCGCGGCGAACGGCCTCGGATCGACGACCGGCGCGGTCGCCAGCTCGTCGGCGAAGGTCATCGCGGCGCGAAACGGATCGGCCGATGGATCGGTGGTCGGCTCCGAGATCACCGGGATGCCCTGGATCAGCGGATAGAAGCAGCGGACCGGCTCGAACGTCGCGCGATCCGCGGTCTTGTGCAGGTTGAGCACGGCGCGACACCGTGCGAGCCGGGCGCGCAACCGATCGCCGTACTCGCCGAACACGAGGTCGACCGCGACCCGCTCGCGCAGCGCCTCGAGCACGTGGCGGCGATGCGGCGTCATCGAGCCGTAGAACAGGAGCGCGTCGCCCGGAACGTGCGCGACCTCGCGGAGCTCGGGCCGATACGCGAACGGGATCACGGTGCCGATCGCGTTGGTCGCGCTGTAGTCCCACACGGTGAACCGCGCGAGCGCGTCGCGATACGCAGGTGCCCACTCGACGCGCGGCTCGCTGTTGAACACGATCGCGCGCGGCGGCAACGCGGCGAGCGCGGCGGGCGTCAGCAGGTGCGCGCCGACGACGATGTCGAGCGCGCCGGGCACCAGCTCGTTCGCGTGGGTGGTGACCTCGTACCCGCACGCGGTGAGCGCGTGCGTCAGGTAGCGCGCGAGATCGTCGAGCGCGTGCGCGTGCAGGTAGCCCGGCGGCAGGACCTGGACGACGTTGATCACGGCACGGCGATCTGCTCGATCACGAGGTCGAAGGACGCGCCGCCGGCGGTGAGGTACAGCGTGCCGCCCGACACCGCGAGCTCCCAGCGATTGACGCGGTCGAGCTTCTTCGCGACGTCGTCGAGCCAGTCGCCCGGCAGCACCTTGAGCTCGAGCGTGTCGCCCTTGTAGATGCCGCCGCGCTCCTCGATGCCCTCGAGGACCTGCGCCGCCTTCCAGGTGTAGACCGCCACGCGCGGCGCGGCCTTCATCGCCTTGTGCAGGCGATCGGCGGCCGGCGCGCCGACCTCGATCCAGGCCTGGAGCTCGCCGCGCAGGTTGCGCTGGATCAACGCCGGCTCGCTGTCGTCGCCGAGCCCGGCCTTGCTGAAGTCGAGGCCCTCGGCGTGCTCGAGGCACCGCGCGATCACCCGGGCGACCAGGTAGCGCTCGCTCTCCGAGGGGTGCTGGGCGACGCGCCAGTCGAGCTGCTCGTAGACTTCGCGATCGGAGTCGCTGAGCGCGATCTCGAACCGACGAACCGTCGCGGAAAGTGCCATGGGGTAGCCGCCAGCTTACGCTACGCTTGCACGCGTGGACGGCGAGCTCGTCGCGATGCGTCTCGAGGCCGCGCTGGCGTTCGCCGAGGCCGACGCCTGGGTGGACGCCGCCGAGGAGCTGGTGAGCGCGTGGCAGCTCGCGCCGATGACCGCGGTCGCCGAGCTCGTCGTCGCGTGCGATACGCGCGCGCCGGTCGAAGGCGTCGTCGCGAAGAAGGTCTCCGATCGCGAGGCTGCCTGGGTCGCGCTCGCCGGTCAGCGCGATCCGGATAGCCTCAAGCAACTCCTCGCGACGCCGTGGCCGGTGCACCCGAGCGGCGCCGCGATCCGGATCGAGCTCCTCGAGAAGTTCGACCCGCATCCGCGGATCTCGCAGGCGCTGTTCGCGCTGCACCTGCGGCGCCAGTATCCCAGCTCCGTGGGCCGCCGGCTGTCGCGCCGGATCTTCCGCGAGATGCTCGTGCAGCGCGATCCGATCATCGTCGAGTACATCGCCCGGCTCGACGCCGACAGCCTCGCCGATCGCACCTACGGGCTCGCCACGCTCGGCTCGCTCGCCAAGAAGAAGCTGCCCGGGATCTACGCTCCGGATGCACGCGAGGTCGCGGCGATCGCCCGGCTCGTCGCGCTGACCACGTCTCCGACCGCGGCGACCGACGAGCGCTCGCGCAACGACCTGCTCGCCGCGATCTACGCCGCGCCGTTCGACGACGGTCCGCGCGAGGTCCTCGCCGATCTACTCGTCGAGCTCGGCGATCCGCGCGGCGAGTTCATCGCGCTCCAGCTGCGCCACGCGCGCGGCGAACGCACGACCAAGACGCTCGCGCGCGAACGCGTCCTCCATCGCAACGCCGGCAAGTCGTGGAACGAGGACCTCGAGGCCGACGGCGCGTTCGACGTCGAGTTCGCGCGCGGCTTCCCGGTGCTCGCGCGCACCCACCACGCGCGCTTCGGCGCCCCCGCGTGGGGCACGATCGAGGTGCTCGAGCTGGTCAAGCCCGGGGGCTTCACGATGCGAGAGGTCCCGAACCTCGTCGGGGTGCGCGTGTTGCGCGGCATCCCGCGCGGCATGCTCGCGGCCGTCGTGCTCCCGCGTCCCGACCAGCTCGACGAGCTCGTCGTCGACGGTGCGATCGGCCTCGCGGAGCCGACCGCGCTCGCCCCACGCATCCTCGGGATCGATGCCCTGCCGCACGCGCAACTCCCGGGGCTCGCGGCGCAGATCGCGACCTGGCCGGTCGGGCGCCGCGTCGTCGAGCTCTCGGTCGCCGGGTACATCGCCGCGCTCGAGATCGTGTTCGCGATCCTGGCGGCCGCACCCGCGCTCGTGACCGTGTCGCTGACCGGCTCGCTCTACCGCTACACCGCGGCCGCCGGTTACCACTGCTGGAACGCGCGCGCGACCCGCGACCACCTCGTGCTCGAATGGGTCGGCGACGGCTATCACGCCGCGATCGACATCGAGAACATCGCCGCCACGCTGCGCGGACTGACGTTGCCGGTCGCGGTGATCGAGCTGCGTGGTACCGGCAAGGCGGCCGCGCGCTCGCTGCCCAAGGCGGGGAAGTCGGTCGCCGAGCTCGCGGCGAGCTGGCCGCGCAACCCGAAGGTCGTGGTCAGCGTCGGGTGAACTTCACGCTGGTCGCGCGCGGGATCTCCTGGCCCGCGTCCTCCCAGCCGTAGGTGTACGAGCCGACGTGGCCGAGGCGCAGCGTGGTGTCGACGACGATCTTGTGGCCGGCGCGTCGCGCGCGCTCGCAGAACGCGAAGTCCTCGCCGAGGTACCAGTGGCCCTGCACCCCGTCCTCGATCACCATCGGCAGGAAGTACGGCACGGTCGGCGAGCCGAACCGCGCGTTGCACGTCGGCAGCGCGAACGTGCGCTGGATGTCCTCGTAGACCATGCGCTGCGTCGCGAGGAACCCGAGGCCGATGAACCGCACGTCGGTCAGGTAGCCGCGCTCGCCGAGCTCGAGCTCGGTGACGCCGTCGAGCAGATGGACCGCGAGGTCGCGCACGCCCTTCTTGGCGTAGACGCCGCCGACGATCGGCAGGTCGTGCGCGAGCAGGCGCTCGACCGATTCGGGATCGAACGCGATGTCGGAGTCGATCCACACGAGGTCATCGCAGCCGTCGCGCAGCGCGAGCGACGCGGCATCGCAGCGCGTGCGATCGACGGCGGCGGTCGACGCGTAGCGCCGGACCTCGAAGCCGCGAGCCTCGAGCGCGCGCAGCCCGCGATCGCACGCCGGCTCGATGTGCGTGGCGTACGGGACGAGGACGACGCGTCGGCGCGGCGCCGGCATCAGCTACAGAAGCAGGACGACGAGCCGTTGATGTTGTAGCTCGCCGGGATGCTGAACGCGGTGCTCGAGTTGTCGCCGTTGCACAGCGCGCCGGTGACCGAGTAGACGATCGTCGCGCCGCTCGACGCGCACGAGCCGACCGTGGTGACCCGCAGATCGATCTCGGCGGACGAGCTGCCCGCGGCGAGCGTGCCTCCCGAGAAGCCCGAGTACGCGAAGTCACTCGAGCCGTTCGCGCTGACGGTCACCGGGGTGTTGCCGGTGTTCTTCAAGAACACCGCGACCGGCGCCGGGCACGAGCCGCTCTGGCCCGACATCGAGAACGTCGACATCGGCGTGCCGGTCCCGTCGACCAGCGTGAGCGCCGCACCCATCACGGTCGCCGACACCGCGACGGTGGCTCCGGCGGTGGCCGCGTTGGTCGTCAGCGTCAGCGTGCCGGTCTTCTGCGTCGCGGGGACGTCGGTGCCGATCACCGCGACCGGCGGCCGGAGCGTCAGTGGCAAGGTCTGCGCGACGCCGATCGTCAGCGGCAGCGTGGTCTCGACGGTGAACCCGCCGTCGACGTTGGCGGCCGACACGATCAGCGCGGCCGTGCCGGTGTTCTGGATCATCAGGTCGACCGTGGCCGGCGCGGCGTCGCCGCACGTCGTCGTGCCCGAGACGGTGAGCGCGTAGCTCGCGACCGGACCGACCGCGGGTGCATCGACCGACGCGTCATGCTGCGGCGGGGCATCGGCGAGGTGGTGGACCGGGTCGCTGCCGCAACCGGTGACCGCCAGGGTGGACCACAGGACGTTGGATAGCACCTTGGTACGGCTCATCGCCTCCGAGGGTATCCTGGATCAGAGCTGCGCTTCGACCGAAAGTGAGAAGATGTGGTTCGCGCCATGGCCGCGGAAGTTCGACGGTGGGCCGGTCGTCGAATCGGTGATCGTCGGGATCGCGTAGAAGTAGCGGAGATAGCTCAACCCGAAGCGATAGCGCCCGACGGTGTAGCGCGCGCCGCTGTGGAGCCCGATGTGGTCGAACGTCGGCTGGTCGAGCGTGACCGTCGCGGTCGGTGCCGGCGTGTGATCGTAGTGCGAGCCGAGCATGAGGTCGAGGCCGGGCGCGGCGGCGAGGTCGTGCACGCGAACGCCGCCGGAGACCTGGAACGAGTCGTGATAGTTCTTCGTGGTCTCGAGCTCGCGCACGAGGAAGATGCCGACGACCTCGGTGTGCTGCTTCTTGTACTGGCGGTACAGCCAGTAGCGCGCCTCGGCACCGATCTCGACGTGCGGCGTGATGTCGAAGTTCGCGCCGGCCATGAATGCCCACGGCAGGATCTGCGTGGTCGCCTGCGTGCCGGTCAGCACGTCGCCCGATTGTGGCGCGTCGTCGCTGTACTTGATCGACATCGGGCCGCGCATCGTGGCGTCGACGCGGCCGGTCAGCGTCGCGCCCCAGGTCAGCCGCGGGTGCGGCTTGCCGAACGCGGCGAGCATCCACGAGGGCGACCAGCCGCTGCCGTCGAGCACGAGCTCGGGCCGCGTGCCGGTGATCGGGCTGATGTCGCTGCCGTTGTAGATCGGGAAGATGTCCTTGTGCAGGTGGATCCGCTCGTTCAACACGCCAGCCGACGCGCCGAGCGCGAGCGTCGGGGTCACCTGGTACGCCGCCGCGAGCACGGCCTGCGGCGCGATCACGTAGCCATCGATCAGGTGGTAGCGCGTGACGTCGCTCGCCGAGAACCCCGCGCCCTGCGCGTTGCCGACGTAGACCGCCGCGCCCATCGCGAGCTTGCCCGGCAGGATCTCGCCGGTCAGCGCGATCATCGGGATCACGCCCATCGCGCGGCTCGGCCTGGTCGGCGCGTAGTAGCCGTCTGCGCCGGCGGTCGTGCCGAGGAAGCGATCGCTCTCGGCCCACGAGTGGAGCTGGAACTCGGTGCGCACGACCGCGAGGCCGGCGGACATGTAGAGGTGCCAGCCGTGCTGGAGCACGAGGCCCGCCGGGTTGTGATAGATCGCCGCGGCCTCGTCGGGCCGGCCGATCACCGCGCCCATCGCGGTCCGCCGCACGCCGATATCGGGCAGCCCGAATCCACCGGCGGTGGCGGTCGGGGCGAGCGCGATCACGAGCAGCAAGACGACGCGGTTCATGACGCGAGTTCGACCATGGTTGGCACCTCGCGAACAAGGCTTGATCGGATCTATTTTACAGTGTAAAGGCATGGCATGTACGACCTCAAGATCGTCGGCGGCACGCTGGTCGACGGCACCGGCCGCGCCGCGTTCACCGGCGACCTCGCGATCGCGGGCGGCCGGATCGTCGCGGTCGGCGACTGCCCCGACGTCGCGACCCGCACGCTCGACGCGCACGGCACCCACGTGCTGCCCGGCTTCGTCGACATCCACACGCACTACGACGGTCAGGTCTCGTGGGACGCCGACCTGTCGCCGAGCTCGTTGCACGGCGTGACGACGTGCGTGCTCGGCAGCTGTGGCGTCGGGTTCGCGCCGGTGCGCCCGGGTCGCGAGGCCGCGCTCGTCGAGCTGATGGAGGGCGTCGAGGACATCCCCGGCTCGGCGCTCGCCGAGGGCATCCCGTGGGGCTGGGAGTCGTTCGCCGACTACATGGACGTCGTCGGCGCGATGCCCCACACGATCGACTTCCTCGCGCAGGTGCCGCACGACCCGCTGCGGATGTACGTGATGGGCGAGCGCGCGGTCGCTGGCGAGGTCGCGACCGACGCCGACATCGCCGCGATGCGCACGCTGCTGCGCGCCGCGCTCGAGGCCGGCGCCGCCGGATTCTCGACCGGGCGCACCGACAACCACCGCACCGCGCGTGGCGCCGCGACCCCGGCGTCCGAGGTCGATGCCAGGGAGCTCGTCGGGATCGCCGGTGCGTTTCGCGGGCTGTCCCACGGCGTGGTCCAGGCGGTCAGCGACTTCGACATGATGCAGGGCCCCGAGCGGTTCGATCCCGAATTCGCGCTGCTCCTCGCGATGGCCGAGGCGACCGGCGGCCGCCCGCTGTCGATCTCGACGATGCAGCGCGATCACGCGCCCGATCAGTGGCGAAAGATCCTCGCGGGCGCCGAGCAGGCCGCCGCCCGCGGCCTCGACGTGCGCTGCCAGGTCGCGGCGCGCGGCATCGGCGTGTTGCTCGGGCTCGAGGCGACGTTCCATCCGTTCATGGGCTTCCCGTCGTACAAGGCGATCGCGCATCGCACGCTCGCCGAGCGCGTCGCCGTGATGAGCACGCCGGCGTTTCGCGCGCGGATCCTCGGCGAGACCAGCGACAAGGTCGCCGGCGACGGCACGCCGATCCCGCCGCTCGCCGACTTCTTCCTCGCGAACCTCGGCAAGCTCGCGATGCGGCTGTACCCGATGGCCGCATCACCGAACTACGAGCCGGCGCTGATGCAGTGCCTGGCCGCCGAGGCCGCGCGCGCGAACACGCCGGTGCTCGCACACATCTACGACTCGCTGCTCGCCGACGACGGCAAGGCGCTGCTCTACTTCCCGATCTACAACTACACCGGCATGAACCTCGACGTCGTCGGCGAGATGCTCGCGCACCCGCGGGCGCTGGTGGGGCTCGGCGACGGCGGCGCGCACGTCGGCACGGTGTGCGACGCCAGCATGCCGACGTTCCTCCTGACGCACTGGGCCCGCGATCGTGCGAAAGGCCTCCCGATCGAGCGCGTCGTGCAGATGCAGGCGCGCGACACCGCGCGGTTCATCGGCCTCCGCGATCGCGGCACGCTCGAGGTCGGCATGCGCGCCGATGTCAACGTCATCGACCACGCGCGCCTCGCGTTGCGGCGACCGATGATGCAGCGCGATCTGCCCGCGGGTGGGCGTCGGCTCGATCAGCGGGCCGACGGCTACCTCGCGACGTTGGTCGCGGGTGTGGCGATCGCCGAGCGCGGCGAGCTCACCGGCGCGCGGCCCGGCCGGCTCGTGCGCATGGGCGCGCGATGACGAAGCCGGCGCTGTCGACCGACGCGATCTGCGAGGCGGCGCTCGCGCTGATCGACGCCGACGGGCTCGACAAGTTCTCGACGCGCAAGCTCGGGCGCGTGCTCGGCTGCGAAGCGATGGCGATCTACTGGTACTACCCGAGCAAGGATGCGCTGCTCGATGCGGTCGTCGATCGCATGATGGCGAGCGTCGGGCGCGCCGTCGTCGCGAGCCCCGACTGGATCGCGGTCCTGCGCTCGGTCGCCCACGCGTACCGGAAGGTCTCGCACCATCACCCCAAGGCGTTCCCGCTGCTCGCGACGCGGCGGTTCGCGAGCGAGGACACCTACGCGTTCCTCGAGCGGCTGTTCGCCCTCGCCCGCACGGCAGGCATCGCCGATCCGGTGATCGCGCGCTTCTATCGCGTGGTCAGCTCGTACTGCAACGGCTTCGCGCTCAACGAGCTCGCCGCGCCGCGCACCGCGAAGCTGCGCAAGAAGTTCGTGCACGTCACCGCGGTGTCCGCGCACTTCGGCCCCGATCACCTCGACGAGATCTTCGAATTCGGCCTCGAGCTCCAGCTCGCGGCCCTGGAGCGTGCCCGATGACCCTGCGCTATGGCTCCGTGATCCGCTCGCTGCGTTCCCTGCGCGGTGACCCGACGATCGCCTCGGTCGCACCGAGCCACGCCGACGTGCGCTATCGCGACGGCGTGCGCGGGCTCGCCGACTTCTACGTGCCGCCGAACGCGACCGGCGCGTCGGTCGTCCTCGTGCACGGCGGCGGCTTCGTCCTCGGCTCGCGCCGGATGAAGCCGATGCGCTTCTTGACCGCGCACCTCCACGCGGCCGGCATCGCGGCGTGCGTGTTCGACTACCGGATGATCTTCCGCGGCGGCCGGCTCGCCGAGGCGGTCGACGACGTGACCGCGGCGTTCGAGCTGTGGCGCGCGCGCGTGCCTTCGCTCGGGCTCGATCCGCGCGCGATCTCGATCGCCGGCTTGTCGGCCGGCGCGACACTGTCGCTGCTCGCCGCGCCGCGGCTGTCGCCGGCGAGCGTGATCTCGTGCTTCGGGCTCTACGAGATGGATCACCTGCGCGGTCCGGCGGCGCTCCTGCCGCGCCTGCTGTTCCGCTCCGGCGATCGCGCGGCGTGGACCGATCGCTCGCCGCGGTTCGCGACCCAGCCGACCGCGCCGACGCTCCTCCTGCACGGCACCGACGACGGGCTGATCCCGTTCGCCCAGGCGGAGCGGCTCGCCGCGCACCGCGAGTCGCTCGGGCTGCCGACCCGGCTCGTGATCTACCCGGGCGCACCGCACGGCTTCTTCAACCTGCCGCTGCCGGTCGCCGAGGCCGGCGCCGCAGAGATCATCGCGCAGGTCCGCGGTACGCTGCCGGCGTGACGCCGGTCGCGAGCCTCGCCATCCCGACGCGCAATCGCGCGCCGTTCCTCGCGCGCTCGCTCGCGTCGTACCTCGCGCAGCACGACAAGCGCTTCGAGATCATCGTGGTCGACGACGGCGGCGACGACGACACCCGCGACGTCGCGCGCCGCTACGCCACCGAGCTCGACCTCACGTACATCCGCCGCGCTCACAGCGGCACCGCGGCCACGCGCAACGCCGCGATCCGTGCCGGTCGCGGCGAGATCGTGATCTTCACCGACGACGATCGGGTCGCCGATCCCGACTTCGTCGCCGACCACGTCGCGGCGCACGCCGGGCCCGAGCCGACGATCGCCGCCGGCGCGCTGCGTGGCCTGTTCGCCGCGTGGTCGCCGGACTACGCGTACAGCCCGGCCGATCTCGCGACGCTCCTCGCCCGCCGCCCCGATCTCGCGCCGCGGCTGGTCGAGGCGAGCGCCGAGCTCGTCTCGCCCGCGATGCTCCGCGACGACCTCGCCGGCGCGCTCGCGACGTTCGCGATCCCCGAGCCCTGGTACGAGGTCACGCTCGGGCCCAAGCGCGCGCGCTACGGCGCGAACCTCGTCGGGTTTCCGTTTCCGTGGACGCTCGGCATCGGCGGCAACGTGTCGATGCGGCGCGCCACGCTCGACGCGGTCGGGCTGCACGACGAGCAGTTCGTCGGCTGGGGGCTCGAGGACACCGAGCTGCACTACCGCCTGCATCGCGCCGGCGTGAAGACCGTGCTGCTCGATGGTGGCCTCAACTATCACCAGGTTCATCGCCGCGGTCCGGAGCGCAACGTCGAGTGGATGCGCAACGCGTGTCGGCTGCTCGACAAGCATCCCGATCTCGCGATCGCGCTCTACATCGAGTTCTGCCGCCGCACGGTCACGGTCGATCAGGCGGCCGCGGTGCTCGCCGAGCCACGCGCCCCGCTGCTCGAGGCGCAGTTCGTTCGCATGGTGCGCGACCTGCTCACTTCTTCATGACGCGAACTGTTCGCGTCGTGAGGGCGCTGCCCTCACTTGTCTCGGCGCGTGAACCAGAACGCCCACGCGATCAACACGACCTGCAGCGGGAGGCGCGCCCACAGCGCCCAGCTCGGCACCTCGGTCGTGCCGAGCGGCAGGTGATTGAGCGCCATGTTGAGGTTCGCCGGGAACACGGCGAGCAACAGCGCGATCAGGCCCCACGCCGCGAGCCGGCGCGTCTGCGGCAGGATCAAACCGAGTCCACCGAGGATCTCGGCGACGCCGGAGATCTGGACGAGCAGCGCGTGTGCCGGCAGCGCATCCGGCATCATCCCGAGGTAGGGCGCCGGGTTGTAGAAATGGTTCAGCCCGGCGGCCACCATGAACACCGTCAGCACCCAGCGCAGGATCGTCTTCATCATGATCGGCTCGCGATCCAACCGTACCAGTCGCCGAGGCCCTCGCCACTGCGCGCCGAGCCCGCGACGACGTCGATCGCCGGGTTGACCTGACGCGCGTTCGCGATCGCGGCCTGCATGTCGAAGTCGACGTGCGGCAGGAGATCGATCTTGTTGAGCACCATCAGCGCCGACGCGCGGAACATGTGCGGGTACTCGAGCGGCTTGTCGTCGCTCTCGGTGACCGACAGGATCGCGACCTTCGCGCGCTCGCCGAGATCGAACATCGCCGGGCACACCAGGTTGCCGACGTTCTCGATCATCACGACGCCACCGTCGGCGGGCGCCAGCTCGGCGAGCCCACGTGCGATCATGTCGGCCTCGAGGTGACAGCCGGTGCCGGTGTTGAGCTGGACCGCCGGGGCGCCGGTCGCGCGGATCCTGTCGGCGTCGCGCGAGGTTCGGGAGCTGCTCGCCGACCAGCATATGTCGACGATGCGGTGGCCGCCGAGCACGGGTTGCATCGTCACGCGTCCGACTGTACCCGCGATCACCTTGCCGATCGCGACGCTGTCGGCACCGACCGCCAGCGATCGCGACGAGCTTGCCTCGTTGGCCAGGTAGCACGGGTCGAGGCCGAGGATCTCGCAGAACCCGCGGACCTCCTCGCGCACCGGCGTCTTCGCCTCGTCGACTCGATCGCGACCTTCGAGGCCTCGGCGATCTCGTTGAGCACGACCGCGAGATCGTTGACCGTGCCGTACACCGCGAGCGCGCCGATGTCGCCGCCGGGAAACTCGAGTGGCGTGACGACGTAGGAATCGCGCCAGGCGATCGCCGGCGAGCTCGGCCATCGGGAGGCGCGCCTGATCCTCGAGCACGACCTCGCCGCCGAGCTCGCGCACGAACACGTCGTCGATCAGATCCTTCATCGCCTTGCCGCCGCCGCCGTGCGCGAGCGTGACCCGCGTGCCCTTCACGGTCCGCAGCGTCACCGCAGCACCCGCAGCCGGTTGCCGCCGTACTGGTACGACGCGGCGCACGCGCCCTCGGTCGACACCATGAGCGCGCCGAGCGGCGTCTCCGGCGTGCACGCGGTCCCGAACATCTTGCACGCGTGCGGCTTGAGGATGCCCTTCAGCACCTCGCCGCACTGGCACGCCGTCGGATCCGCGATCTGCGCGTTCGGCACCGCGAACCTCGCCTCGGCGTCGTAGCGCGCGAACGCGAGCCGGATCTTGACGCCCTAGTGATCGATCTCGATGCTCAGGTCAACAGCGGAATGCCCCACACCAGCCCCACCACGATCGACAGGGCGCCGACGACGATCCCGATCCGGCGCTTCATCTTCAGCGAGCCGACCGCGTGCTGCAGCACGACGCCGGCGACGCCCGACGCGATCGCCATCCCGACGATCGAGCCGAGCCCGAACAGCACCATGTAGAGGATGCGCGCCGCGGTGCTCGGGATCTGCGCGAACACCAGCGCGGTCAGCGCGCCGCTGCCGGCGAGCCCGTGGACGAGCCCGACGAACAGCGGTCGCCAGCGCGCGGCGCCAGCGTGAGTGTGCGTGTCGCGACCGTGCGCGTGCGACGCGCGCGGATGGAGCGCGATGTGGATCGCGCGCGCGCCGAGCACCAGCAACATCGCGGCGACCCCGAGCTCGAACGCGACGCCGACGCGCGCGGGCAGCACCGCGCCGACCAGCGCGAGGATCGTGCCGACGACGACCAGCGAGATCGTGTGGCCGATGCCCCACAGCACGCC
This sequence comes from Haliangiales bacterium, assembly GCA_038321315.1. Taxonomy (GTDB): domain Bacteria; phylum Myxococcota_A; class Polyangia; order Haliangiales; family Haliangiaceae; genus JABFXX01. The sequence goes on from JBBQEX010000014.1 coordinate 16,263, forward strand.
GAGGAACGCGCCGTGCCTCGGGCCGTGGGTCTCGGCCACCAGCGTCGACACCGCGGTCAGGTGATCGGGCTCGAACGCGTGCCGCAATCCGACCAGGATGCCGAGCACGATACCGAGCGCCGTCGAACCCACGGCCCGGACGCTAACCCGAACCGGCCACTCGATGTGGAGTGTCGTCGCCGCCACGAGAACCCAGGTCACCGCGAGGACGCGCATGTCGGATGTCGTACGATGCGCGCGTGAAGCTCCTGCCTACCTTGTTCGTCGTCGCTGCGTGCTCGCATCCCGCGCCGGTCACGCCCACGCCCACGCCGATGCCGCCACCGGCACCGATGCCAACGCCAACGCCCGATCCGGCGCCGGCACCGCCTCCCAAGGTCGAGCTGCACGGCGCGCTGATCGGCGATCTCGATCGCAAGGCCGACCCGTGCACCGACTTCTTCCAGTTCGCGAACGGGACGTGGCGCGCCGAGCATCCGATCCCGGCGTCGCAGGGCAAGTGGAGCCGGCGCTGGGAGTCCGGCGAGGTCAACAAGGAGCGCCTGAAGGCCCTGCTCGACGAGCTCGCCGCCAAGAAGGGCGCCGCGAAGGGCTCGGCCGAGCAGATCGTCGGCGACTTCTACGGCACGTGCCTCGACGAGGCGAAGGCCGACGCGGCCGGCGTGGCGCCGATCGCGCCGCTGCTCGCCGAGATCGACGCCGCGAAGACGCCGGCCGACGTGCAGAAGGTGCTCGCGCATCTCCACGTCGTCGGGGTCGGCGGCGTGTTCGGCTTCGGCTCCGGTCAGGATCCGCACGCGCCGACGGTCGTGCTCGCCGTCGTCACGACCGGTGGGCTCGGCCTGCCGGATCGCGACTACTACCTGAAGCCCGACAAGCGCTTCGTCGAGGCGCGCAAGGCGTACCGCGCGCACCTCGCGAAGATGTTCGCGCTCGCCGGCCGCAAGGAGTCCGCGGCCACGCTCGACGCGCTCGTCAAGTTCGAGACCACGCTCGCGACCGCGACGCTCGACAACGTCGCGCAGCGCGATCCCAAGGCGCACGATCACCACACGACGTTCGCCGAGCTCGGCAAGCTCGCGCCGCACGTCGCGTGGGCCGACTACCTCGACGCGATGCACGTGCCGCACAGCGACCTCAACGTCGAGGAGCCGAAGTTCATCGCCGCGTACGACAAGGCGCTCTCCTCGACCCCGCTCGCGACGTGGAAGGCCTACCTCGCGTGGCAGGTGATCAACTCGGCCGCCGGGTTCCTCGACAAGCCGCTGGTCGACGAGGAGTTCGCGTTCAACGGCGCGTTCCTCGCCGGCGCCAAGGAGATCAAGCCGCGGTGGAAGCGCTGCGCCGAGACCGCCGACGCGTTGTTCGGCGAGGCGCTCGGCAAGCCGTACGTCGCGAAGTACTTCCCGCCCGCCGCCAAGGCGCGCGTCAAGAAGATGATCGAGAACATCCTGCTCGCGACCGGCGACGCGATCCACGACTCGACCTGGATGAGCGAGGCGACCAAGAAGCGCGCGCTCGAGAAGCTCGCGACGTTCAACCCCAAGATCGGGTACCCGGACAAGTGGAAGGACTACTCGAGCGTCGTCGTGACGCGCGACTCGCTGTGGGAAGACGTGCTCGCCGGCAACCGGTTCGTCGGCGACGACGACCGCGGGCAGATCGGCAAGCCGCTCGATCGCGGTCGCTGGGGCATGACTCCGCCGACCAGCAACGCGTACTACAACCCGCAGCTCAACGAGATCGTGTTCCCGGCCGGCATCCTGGTGTCGCCGATGTTCGACATGGGCGCGACCGACGCGGTCAACTACGGCTCGATCGGCGTCGTGATCGGCCACGAGGTCAGCCACGGCTTCGACGATCAGGGCGCGCAGTACGACGCGACCGGCGCGCTGTCGAACTGGTGGACGCCCGAGGATCTCAAGCAGTTTCAGGCGCGCGGCAAGTGCGTGTCCGATCAGTTCGACGGCTACTTCATCGAGCCCGGTATCCACCACAACGGCAAGCTCGTGCTCGGCGAGGCGATCGGCGATCTCGGCGGCGTCACGATCTCGTGGCGCGCGTTCCATCGCTCGCTCGGAGGCGGCACCGCGCCGACGCTCGACGGCTTCACGCCGGAGCAGCAGTTCTTCCTCGGCTACGGCCAGTCGCGCGGCGACGAGACGCGCCCGGAGACCCAGCGCCTCATGGTGCAGGGTGACCCGCACCCGGTCGCCAAGTTCCGCGTGATCGGCCCGCTGTCGAACTCGCCGAACTTCGCGAAGTCGTTCGCGTGCAAGCCGGACGCGGCGATGGTCCGGCCGGACGCCAAGCGCTGCACGGTCTGGTAGTCAGCGCGCGGTGAGCCCGCCGTCGACGACGAGCTCGGCGCCGGTGACGAACTTGCTCTCGTCGCTCGCGAGGTAGACGACCATGTACGCGACGTCGTCGACCTCGCCCATCCGGCGTAGCGGCGCGGCCTGCTCGAGCTTCGTGCGCATCTTCGCCGGATCGCGCGCACGATCGATCAGCGTGGTCACCATCGGGGTCTCGATGAACGATGGGTGCACCGAGTTGCAGCGGATGTTGTAGCCGGCGCGCGCGCAGTGCAGCGCGATCGACTTCGTCATCAGGCGGACCGCGGCCTTGCTCGCGCAGTACGCCGGCGCGTCGGAGTCGGCGACCAGGCCGGCGACCGACGAGATGTTGATGATCGAGCCGCCGCCGGTCGGCTTCATCGCGCGGATCGCGGCCTGACAACCGAGGAACGTGCCCTCGCTGTTGACCGCGTTGGCAAATCGCCACTCGGCGAGCGTGACCTTCTCGATGTCGCCCCACACCGCGACCCCCGCGGCGTTGACCAGGATGTCGAGCCGGCCGAACCGGCGCTGGGTGTCGTCGACCAGTGCCGCCCACGCGGCCTCGTCCGTCACATCGAGCGCGACGAACCGGTGCGGCGCACCGAGCTCGTCGGCCGCGGCCTGGCCGAGCTCGACGTCGCGGTCGGCGAGCACGACGGTCGCGCCCTGCTCTGCCATTCGCCGGGCCGATCCGCGACCGAGTCCCGATGCCGCGCCGGTGACGATCGCGACCTTGTTGGCTAAGCGCATGCCGGACGATGATGGCCCGAAAAGCAAAAGAGCCGGCCGAAGCCAGCTCGATTGTTACGCAGCGAGTGCGTGATTAGAGGACGCGAACGTTCTCGGCGCGCGGACCCTTCGGACCACGACCCTCGTTGAAGGACACCTTCTGTCCCTCACGAAGCTCCTCGAAACGAACGCCCTCGACGGCGGACATGTGGAAAAATAGGTCGGTCCCCGAGCCGTTCTCGATGAAGCCAAAACCCTTGTCAGTCAACCGCTTGATCGTACCTTCAGACATCGTCGCACTCCTCAGTAACAAAGTTGATCGCTCGCCGGGCCTCCGAAATGTCGGCCCCTACCAGTGATCAGTGGAGTGTGTTTGACGTGAATCCGAGCCGGTGTCGAGAGTTTTCGAGCAACTTCGACGATCAACTGATAGCCGGCTGCAGAAACTGCAGGGAACCGTACTGAATCTTACTCGCCGAGGGCAACGAACCGCTCGACCTCGGCCTCGGCCTCGCCATCGCCGGCGCGTTCCTCGTCGCGCTGGCTGGCCGAATGGACCTGCGGGAGGGCGGCGCAGACTCGCTCGACCTCGGCCGGCGTCAGGTGGTTGTCATCGAGGTCGACCGCCGTCAGGTGGCGGAATGCCACGGCGTGGGCGACCAGCGCGGCCGCACCCTGGGCGGTCATCGTGCCCCGGGACAGGTCGAGCGTCGCGAGGCGCGGCAGGAGCGCGGAGCGGGCGAGCGCCGGGACGAGCTCGTCGGTCAGCATCGTGTTGACCAAGCCGAGGTGGCGCAGCGCGGGCACGACGGTCCCGGCGAGGATCGGCGCGAGGTCGGCGACCGTCACGTCACCCTGGTAGGCCGGGGTCCCGAGCCAGAGCTCGAGGAACTCGAGGCCGGGGAGCGTCGAGTCGGCGAGGTCGGTCAGCTCGCGGGGATCGAGCCCACCGGAGATGCGCACGTACTTGCGCAGCGCCGGGAGCGCGAGCGGTCCGAGCGTCCCGCCGAGGCCGCTCCGGATGTGGAGGACCTCGAGCGCCGGCAATCCGACGATCGCCGTCAGATCGCCGAACGGGGTCCAGCTGATCTCGTTGTCGTCGCTCGAGTAGTCGTCGAACCGCAGCTCGGTGATCTGCGCCGCCTGCGGCGCGGCGAGGATCGCGTCGAGCGTCGGGCCCCAGTCGTTGGCTTCGACCTCGCGGTCGGCGAGCCCGAAGCGGAGCGCACGCACGAACCGCGCGATCGGCAGCGCGAGGAAGCCCGCGGTCGACTCCTCGAGCTCGAACGTGCGGTCGTCGCGCTCGACGACCTTGATGCGCGCGCCGATCGCGAAGCCATGGCGCCAGGTCAGCTCGACCGCGTCGGCGAAGCCGCCGAGCAGCGCCTCGGCGTGGCTGGACAGGTAGTCGGCAGCCTCCGTGGTCTTGCCGGCGAGGTGCAGCGCGGCGAGCGGGCCACGCGGATCGCCCGCGGCCATCAGCCAGTCGGCGTACACGCTCCACGGCGCCGGCGAATCGGGCGACGCCAGGCACTGGGCCTCGAGCTCCGGATCGGTCGCAACCGTCGTCGGATCGACGACGTGGACCGGCGCGACGGTCTCGTCGATCTCCTCGGCGACCAGCGGGATCGCGCGCTCGGTGTAGACCCGGCACATCGCGTCGTACGCGGCGCGCGCGGCGATCGGCGAACGATGGTGCTCGGTGTCGAGCGACGCGTCCGACCAGCTCGCCACGAGTCCGACCTTGCGCCGGATCACGCGCTCCTCGAGCACGACCTCGAACATCCGATGCGCGTTCGCGTAGCGCCTGAAGATCCGCATCGGTGACCTGGTATACGCTGGACGGAAGTGTCGATGAAATCAATGCATCTGCCCGCCGCGCTCGTCGGGGTCGGCCTCACCGCGACCACCGTCCACGCCGATACCTGGTCGTGTCTCTACAAGGGCAAATGGGTGACGACGAAGACCAAGAACCACGACACGATGGGTGGCAGCCGGCAGCGGGTGGTGGATGGAAGGTGCTCGGCGACTACAATGACAAGTACGGTCACGCGTGGTTCGACGGCTTCACCGGCACCTACACCGACAAACACCTCGATCCGAACACGACGGAGAACTCGTTCACCGGGACGTGGGGCTACAAGCACGACGACCGCACCAACGGCGGCACGTGGGACTCGACCGCGACGTGCACGAAGGACATGCCCAAGGGCGCCGCGACCAAGTCCGGCGTGACGAGCAACGCGACGGTCGAGGCGATGCTGACCGGCCCCGGATGGGGCGCGTGGTCGGTCGAGGTGGGCGACACCAAGTACCTGGTTGGCGGCTGCATCCCCGGCGGCATGGACGCGACCTGCGAAGCGCGGCTCTACGCGAAGACCGGCAAGCTGGAAAAGACGTTGAACGCGACGATCCCCGATGCCGATCCGCCGAACCTGACGGACGTCAACAAGATGAAGGTCGCCCTCGACAAGCTGCTCGACGGCAACAGCGGCAACAAGCTCGTCGAGCACGCGCTGACCGCGGCGCCGGTGACCTACGAGAACATCACGATGAAGTGGGACGCCAAGGCCCGCGTGCTCTCGGTGTTCGACGGCAAGAAGTTGTGGAAGAAGGTCGCCGGTCCCAAGCTCGGCAAGGGCATGCAGCTCTCGGGCGCGACCGTGTCGCTGTTCGAGGCGGGCAGCCCGCCCGCCGCGGTGCTCGAGGTCGACTCGTCGGAGATCGAGGGGATCTCGACCACGCGAGACATCGTCGTGTTCCCGCTCCCCGCGGTCAGCGGCGGCGACTGAACAGGCGGCCGTCGTGGTCGAGCGTGAAGATCGTGCCGTTCGGGATCAGCGCGACGGTCGGATCGACGTGCTGGCTCAGCCAGAGCCGCATGATCCCACCGTGGGCGACGACGAGCGTCGTGCCCGCCTCGCGCGCGATCCGCTCGAGCGCCTCGGCGAGTCGCGCGACCGCGGCCTCGCGTGGCTCGCCACCCGGCGGCGTGCCGGTCTGCGCTTGCCAGGCGGCCCACGCGTCGGGATGCTGCATCGCGCACTCGTCGCGCGTCAGGCCCTCGAACACGCCGAACGCGCGCTCGCGCAGCGCCGGATCGACCCGCGGTGCGTCGAGCCCGAGCGCCGTGGCGACGATCTCGCCGGTCTGTCGGGCGCGCGCGAGGTCGCTGGTCCACACCCGCGAGACCTTCGCGGTCGCGAGCGTCGTGGCGATCGCGCGCGCCTGCTCGCGGCCGGTGTCGTCGAGCTCGATGTCGGTGTGACCCTGCAGCTTGCCGGCCGCGTTCCACGCGGTCTGGCCGTGACGGACGAGCAGCAGGCGACTCACTCGGCCGAACGATATCGCGGATCGATCTCGTTCGGCGGCACCACGCGCGCGAGCTCGAAGATCGCGGCATCATCGGCATCGAGCGGCTCGAGGGCGCGGGCCTCGAGGTAGAGCTCGAGCGCGCGTCGCGTGCACAGCATCGCGTGGATCGGATCCTGCTTGCCGGCGTACGCCTTGGCTTCCTCGACGAGCAGCTGCGCCGCCGTGCGCATCTTGCTCGGCTCGCGCAGCAGCTTCGCGAGGCTCGGCCCGTCGATCCGATCGACCAGCGCGCGGGGGATGTCGAACAGCTCTTCCCACGCACGCTCGGCCTCGGCGATCGCCGACGCGTAGTCGTGATCGCGCGTGTAGCCGGCGATCCGTGCGACGAAGTCCGCGAACCGCCGGATCAGGCGGATGATGTAGTCCTCGCGGAACACGTGGTTCCATCCATAACCACGTCGCGCGGCTTCGCAAGCTGCGGTGATACGGTCCGTGCGATGCGCACGCTCTTGCTCCTCGCCGTCGTCGCCGCGTGCGGCACGACTCCAACACCACCCATCGCGACCCCACCCGCACCGATCGCGCCACCCGCGTTGGTGAAGCTCGACGACGCCACGGTCGTCGCGAACAGTCACGCGTTCCTCGATGCGTACGATCGCGCGGATGTCGATGGAGTCGCGGCGCCGCTCGGCGCGAGCTTCGTGTTCTTCGCCGATGGCCGGTTCAACGATCGCGTGCTGTTCGCCAAGCGCGTCCAGTCGGCGCGCGACCGCCACCTGGCGCGGACGCGGACGTGGAGCGACGAGCACGTGTACGCCACGCCGACGTCGGCGATCTTCATCGGGAACGCGATCGAGCATATCCCCGGCGAAGCGGACCACCCGGCCGCGGAGGCCGAGGGCTACAACACCCTGGTCTGGGTCCGCGAAGCCGGCGCGTGGAAGCTGGCGGCCTGGGAGCGCGTCCGCGCCGGGCTCGACGCCGAGCGCGAGTTCTGGGACGAGGCGTTTCGCATCGGCACGAGCTTCAACCACGAGCCAAACCAGCTGCTCGTCGACACGTTGAAGGGCAAGAAGCCCGGACGCGCGCTCGACGTCCTGATGGGCCAGGGTCGCAACGCGATCTACGAGGCCTCGCAGGGCTGGAAGGTCACCGGCGTCGACATCTCGCGCGAGGGCATGAAGATCGCGAGCGCCGAGGCCGCGCGCCGAAAGCTCGCGCTCGAGACGATCGATGCCGACATCGACAAGTGGGATCCGGGCGTCGATCGCTGGGACCTCGTCACGATGATCTACGCCGGCGACAGCGCGCCGCTCGTCGAGCGCTTGAAGCCCAGTATGCGCCACGGGGCGCTGTTCATCCTCGAGTACTTCCACGCCGACTCCGAGGCCGCCAAGACCGGCGCCGGCGGGTGGAAGACCGGCCAGCTCGCCGCGCTGTTCAAGGACGGCTTCACGATCGTGCGCGACGAGGTCGTCGACGATCGCGCTGACTATGGGATGCGCACGCAGAAGCTCGTCCGGTTCGTCGCGAAGAAGAACTAGTGTTCTCGCACGGCTCGCGCAACCGGCTGAACGCGCACGACCTCGCGCGGTTCCCGAGCGAGTCGCTGTTCGATCGCGTCGCGCGTGCGGTCTGTCGCGCGGCGTGCCTGCCGCGCAAGGAGCTCTACGAATCGTGGGAGGTCGCGCGGCGGATGCGCCGGCGATTTCGCGGCGGTCGCGTGATCGATGTCGCGTGCGGCCACGGGCTCGTCGCGCACCTCGCGCTGCTGCTCGACGACACGTCGCCGACCGCGCGCGCGATCGATCCCGCGATCCCCGCGAGTGCCGCCGCGCTCGCCGCCGAGCTCGTCGCGACCTGGCCGCGGCTCGCCGGCCGCGTCACGTTCGCGACGCGCACGCTCGCCGACGAGCCGATCGCGGCCGGCGACCTCGTGGTCTCCACCCACGCGTGCGGCGCGCTGACCGACGCGGTGCTCGACGCCGCGATCGCGGCCCGCGCGCGCGTCGCCGTGTTGCCGTGCTGCCATGTCGTCGGTGACTCGCCGCTCGCCGGCTGGCTCGACGGGCCGCTCGCGATCGACGTCGCCCGCGCCCACCGCCTGATTGCCGCGGGTTACGCCGTCGCGACCCAGGCGATCGATCCGGCGATCACGCCGAAGAATCGTCTGCTCCTCGGCGCGCCGAACCCCTGATTCGGGGGAATGGTCGCGCGCGCCGCGCCGCGACGATCATGGGTGATGATCGCGCGCGAGCTCGACGAGCTGGAGGTGCTCGACTTCGAAGAGCTCGCGCAGCTCGATGTCCTCATCACGATGTGCGCGGTGCTCCCCGCGCACCTGGTCGCGTGCACCGAGCTCGTCGAGCTGTGGTGGGCGCCGAGCAAGCCACCCGACGCGGCCTCGTTCGCCGTGCTGGCGCAGCTGCCGGCGCTGCGCGAGCTCTACGTGCCGACCCACCTCGCCGCCGCCGCCCTCGCCGTGTTGCGCGGGCGCTGGACGCGCACCGAGCTGTCGCCGGACACCGTCGCGATCGTCTACCGATGTAACTAGCCTCAGGCGCCGTCGGCGCGGAAGCCGTTGCGGACGTGCGTGCCGTCGCAGAACGGCTTGTTGCTCGAGCCTCCGCACCGGCACAGCTTCGCCTGCGTCATCCGATTCAGCGTGCGACCGGTGCCCGACAGCAGCTCGATCGGCCCGAACACGCGCAGCGGGCCGTTCGCGAGCGGCGTGACCTCGAGGGCGCCGCCGCGGATCGCGAGCGGCTCGGTCGGCATCGTCGCGGGCTCGCCGGATGCGTCGAACCCTGCCGCGGTGTGCGAGCCATCGCAGTACGGCTTGTGCTGCGACGCGCCGCAGCGACACAGCGTGGCGCGCAGCCGCGGTGCCTCGCCGGCGATCCGGAGATCGGCGACGAACGCGAGGGGGCCTCGCTCGCGGATCCGGACGAGGTTGACCGGTGGCAGATCTTCGTCGGCGCCACCGTCGAGCCGCGTGTAGGTGATCGCACCCGACGGACAGCTGCGCGCGACGTGGACCAGGCGATCGATCGGCGCGTCGTCGGGATGGATCCACGGCCCCTTCACGTTGGCGAGGAACACCTCGGGCGTCTCGAGCACGCAGTGGCGCGAGTGGATGCAGCGCACCGCCTCGAACTGGATCTCGATCGCCTGGCCGCGAACGATCTCCTTGCCGCCCTCGTTGGTCGTCAGCGGTGCCGGCGTGCCGACCGGGGCCGCGGCAGTCGCCACCGCGATCGGCACGTCGCGCGCAGCGAGCCCGTCGAACCGGACGGCGACGCGCGCCATCAGATCGCGGGTCGCGACGAAGCGCGGATCGAGCGGCACCGCGATCCGATCGAGGTTGGCGGCGATCGCGCGCGACGACTCGGCGAGCATGCGCAGCCCCCGCCCGACGTCGGGGAACGAGTCCGGCGAGCGCGACATCGTGAACGTGAGGCCGGCGCGCGGCCCGGCGTCGTCGGCGGTGGCCGGGAGGCGCGGCAGGTACGTCGCGATCATCGTCATCGCGTGCATCGCGTCGATCGCGCCGTCGACCAGGCCGATCCGGATCTGCGGATCGGCGATCGGGTGACCGAACAGGCCGCCGAGTGCGCGGATCATCATCGCGTACACCGCGTTGCCGAGGTCGAGCAGGCCGGCCGCGGGCTCGCGCTCGACCCACACGCGATCCTTTGGATCGGGCGGCTTGCGCATCACCGGGTTGCGCGCCGCGGGATGCGCCGGCGCGAACGCCGGGTTCGTCGCTTCGAGGATCGCGAGGTCGCGCTCGATCGCCAGGTAGCGCTCGTAGTGCGACGTCTCGTGGTGGTCGGGCGAGCCCTCGCCCTGCGTGACGATCGTGTCGATCGCGAGCAGCGCGGACTCGAGATCGACGACGGTGGTGAGCCCGGTCATCGCCAGCACGTCGGGCCCGACCTGGAGCCGCGGATCGCCGCAGAACACCTTCGGTCCGGTCCATTTGTCGGTCAGCGCGACGAGGCCGGCGCGGATCCCGCGATACAGGTGGCCGACCGTCTCGTAGTCTTGGGCCGACGGCACCAGTCGCCCCGGCGCCTGGCCGCGCACGTAGGTGCGGCTCGGCGCGAACCCGACCCCGTCGGGGAGCTCGACGCCCTCGGGGCGCTCGAGGTAGAGGAAGTGCTTGAGTGTCTCGCGATCGAACGGCGCGAGCGACACCACGACGCCGGCCGGGTGATAGCCCGGCGTGACCGGGAAGTTCTGGCGCAGCAGGTGCGGCGCGGCGCCGGTCGCGGCGAGCAGGTTGCACACGAGCGCGAGGTGCACCATCTCGTCGCGCGCGATGTCGACGATCGCCGCGCGGATCCGCGCGACCGCGGCGGCCTCGTCGGCGGACAGCCCGTCGCGCTCGCCGTCCTTCAAGCTGAACGCGGCGTAGAGGTAGCAACACATGAGGCCGTGCTCGATCTCGGCGGCCTCGGTGAGGAGGTAGTGCAGCTCGGCGCGATGCTCGATCAGGATCGTCGGCTCGGACATGACCGCGACATGCTATCCCGGCACGATCCGCGTCCGCGCCTGCGAGATCGGGCAGTGTGCACGGCGGTACTCGATCGCGCTCTGCCCGGTCCATCGGCGAAACGCGCGCGAGAACGCGCTGAGGTCCGAGTATCCGAGCAGGAATGCCGCGTCCGTGAGCGAGCGCGACGGATCCTCGAGGTACTGCTTCGACATCGCCAGCCGGACGTCGGCGACCAGCGCGGTGAACGACAGGCCGTGCGCGTGGAGCTGGCGCTGGATGCTGCGCGTGCTCATGCCGAGCTGCTGGGCGATCTGCTCGACGGTGATCTCGCCCGAGCCGAGCCGCGAGATCACGAGCCGGCGCATGTCGCTCGCGAAGTCGTCGACGACCGGGATCCGCGCGAGGCTGTCGTCGGCGTGGCGCGACAGGATCGGGAACAGTCCGGCATCGGCGCTGCGCATCGGCGTGCGGAGATCGTCGGCGCTCATCACGAGCTGATCGCGCGGCTGATCGTAGAGCACCGCGGCGCGGAAGAAGCGCTCCTGCACGCCGCGGTGCTTCGGCGCGCGATGCTTGAAGTGAACCTCGCGCGGCGTCCAGCACGTGCGTCCGGTGCCTTCGCGGATCAGCCGCGCGAACACGCCGAGCACGAGCTCGGAGTTCTGGCCGTGGTTGCCGAGGCGCGCGTCGTCGACATCGTAGGCAAGCACGGCGTCGTCGCCGTCGAGCTCGAGCACCGAGCCGCCGGAGGTCTGCTGCACGGCGAAGTAGCGGCACGCGTTGCCGAGCGCGGCGCCCGCGGTCGGCGAGTGCATGACGAGATAGCCGAGCACGCCGAAGTCCTGCCACGGCAGCTGCGCCGCGAAGCCGAGCCCGAACGCCTGGTCGCCGGAGTCGCGCGCCGCCTGCTCGAGCAACGTGACGCACAATGGCAGGCTGAGCAGCGCGTCCGGATCAGCGAGCTGCGCAGCACCGATGCTGGCGTCGGCGAGTAGGCGTTGCGCCGACACGCCCGGATATCGCGCGAGGAAGCCGGCGAGCGTGCGCGTGATACCGGCGCGGACGAACCCGCCGGTCGTGCGAGGTGACAAGTCTTCGGCGCGACCGGTCAAGCCATGCACCACCACCGATCGATATGTATCGACCATGCGGTCCTTCATCTTCCCGATCCTCGCCTCGTCCATCGTGCTCTCCGCTTGCAGCGACGGTGCCAAGGCAGTCTCCGACGCGGCACCCGACGCACCTGGGTCCGACGCACCCACCGTAAACCCACCCACCCCCGGCATCCGATTCTTCGACTACCTGATCGCGGTCGACATCTCGCCCGACGGCCGGCGCGCGGTGTTCGAGGACGTCTCGACGCTCGACGGCAAGGTCGTCGTCCACGACACTGTCGCGGACACGGTGACGGTCGTCACCTCGATCGGTGACCCGACGCGCAATATCGCGACCGGCATCTCCGGCACCGGGCGGATCACCGGGATGCACAGCGAGCCGGTCCAGGCGGGCGCGTGGACCGAGGCCGGCGGCTGGGTCGACTTTGGCAGCCCGTACCCGACGCCGTGCAACCAGGACATCAGCGCCGGGTGGGATGTCAGCGCCGACGGCACGAAGATCGTCGGGCTCGCGTGGAACGCGTGCTCCGCGGCGGCGTTCCTGTGGACCGACGCGAGCGGGACCGGCACGTTCACCAAGCTCGACGTGCTCGGCCACTCGACGTCCCCCAACCCGCCGGCCAACCGCGCGACCGTGATCTCCGACGACGGCCGCGTGATCGCAGGGTTCGCCGAGCACGACGCCATCGATCGCTCCGCCGCGGTGTGGAACGCCGCCGACGGTACCGGCGTGCTGCTCGATCCCGACAACAACGACACGCCGAGCGAGGTCCTCGCGATCAGCGCCGACGGCAAGACGCTCGTGGGCGCATACGGGACCGACGGCTTCGTCTACACGCTCGGCACCGGCCGCGTGATCCTGCAGCGCTTCCCGATCGCGCTCGGCAGCGACGAGGTGTTCCCGAACGCGACGAGCGCCGATGGCGGGCTCGTGTTCGGCGGCGTCGGCAGCGCGTTCTTCACGGTGCCGAACGCGTTCATCTGGAGCCCGCGCGACGGCATGCGCGTGCTCGGCGATGTCGTGACCGCGGCCGGCATCGCGATGCCGACCGGCATGATCCTCGGCAACGTCCTCGGTGCCAGCGCCGATGGCACGGTCCTCATCGGCACCGCGATGGACGCCGACGGCGCCCCGAAGACCTTCACGCTGCGGCTGCCCGCGGCGTCGCTCTACGCGCCGTAGCTACCAGACGTGCACGCGAGCCTCGGGCGCGAGGTACAGCTTGCCGGCGGAGATCGAGAACGCCGGGTACCACGCGTCGAGGTTGCGCACGGTATCGCCGCGGAACTCCGCCGGTGCGTGACCGTCGGTCAGGATGCGCTGGCGGAGCTGGCCCTCGCGATGCTTGGTGCGCCAGCTCTGCGCGAACGCCAGGAAGAACTGCTGGTCGCCAGTGAAGCCCTGCGCCGCCGGCGCCTCCTTGCCACCGTACTCGGCGCGGTAGGCGTCGTACGCGACGAGGAGGCCGGCGACGTCCGCGATGTTCTCGCCGACGGTGAGCTTGCCGTTGACGTGGAGATCGGGAAACGGCGCGTAGCCGTCGTACTGCGCGGCGAGCGCGGCGGTCGACGCGTCGAAGTGCGCGAAGTCCTCGGGCGTCCACCAGTTCTCGAGCTTGCCGGTCGCGTCGAACAGCGCCCCGGTGTTGTCGAAGCTGTGGCTGATCTCGTGTCCGATCGTCGCGCCGGTCGCGGCGTAGTCGTCGACGATCGGGCGCGTCGAGTCGAGGTAGGGCGGCTGGAGGATCGCGGCCGGGAAGTTGAGCGCGTTCATCGCCGGGAGGTTGACGGCGTTGACCAGCTGCGGGTTCATCACCCACTCGCCGCGATCGACCGGCCTCCCGAGCTTGCGGACGTTGCGCGCGAGCTCGAATTGCTCGGCGCGGTCCCAGTTGCCGAGCGCGTCGCCGCGGACGACCTTCAGGCTGCGGTAGTCGCGCCACCGGTCGGGATAGCCGACGCCGACCTTCAGCGCGGCGAGCTTGGCCTTCGCCTTCAGCTTGGTCGCCGGTGCCATCCACGCGAGGTGATCGATCCGGTTGGCGAACGCCGCGAGCTCGCGCTTGACCATGCCCTCGACGCGCGCCTTCTCCGACGGTGGAAAGTACTTCGCGACGTACAGCTTGCCGACCGATTCGCCGAGCGCGTGGTCGGTCGCGTCGATCGCGCGCTTCCAGCGGTCACGCAGCGCCGGGGTGCCGGAGAGCGTGGTGCCGTAGAACGCGAAGTCCGCGTCGACGAACGCCTTCGGCAGCACGAACGCCGCGCGATGCAGCGCGTGCCACGTCAGGTAGGCCTTCCAGGTCGCGAGGTCGACATCGCGGACCAGCGCGCTGATCGCGGAGATCGCGGCGGGCTGCCAGGCGACGAACGTCGCCTGCGTGCCGAGCCCGGCGGCGTCGAGGAACGCGGCCCAATCGAGGCCCGGCGGGAGGGCCGCGCGCGCGACGTGGTTGTCTCCCTTGTGGACGTCCTCGGTGTCGACGCGCGGCGCGTGGACCGTCGCGATCCGCTTCTCGAGCTCGACGATCGCGGTCGCCTTGGCCGGCGCGTCGGAGACCTTGGCGAGCGCGAGCATCGCGGCGACGTGCGCCTCGTACTTGCCGCGGATCTCGGCCATGCGCGGCGCGGCGTCGAGGTAGTAGTCGCGATCGGGCAGGCCGAGACCGCCCTGGAGCAGGAACGCCGCGTACCGTGTCGGATCGTCGAGATCCTGCGCGACCCACAGGCCGAGCAGGTTGTCGGTGTCGTACGCCGTGTTGTTGAGCACGTCGACGTCGGCGCGCAACGTGGTGCCGAGGTAGCGCGACAGGCCGGCGAGATCGGCGATCGCGGCGATCGCGGCGAGGCGCGGCGCGAGCGGCGCCAGCCCGGCCTGCTCGATCGCCGCCTCGTCCATGAAGCTCGCGTAGTAGTCGCCGATCTTCCGCGCGTCCGAGTCGGGCTCGGCGTGCGCGGCGGCATCCTGGATCAGGTCGGCGGTGCGCTTCGCGGTCAGCTCCTGGAGGACGGCGCCGGTGCCGAACGACGCGCGATCGGCCGGAATCTCGGTCGTGGCGAGCCAGCTCCCGTTGGCGAACTTGAAGAAGTCATCGCCCGGTGAGGTCGACCGATCCATCCCGGCGAGGTCGATCCCGCCGGTCGCGGGGTGTCCCGGGAGCGCCGTGTCGGGTTTGCAACAGGCGGTCACACCGACGAGGACGACGATCGTGGCGGTACAGGTTCTCACGCGCACAGGCTACACTCGTCGGCTCGGTGTCAGCCTCCGGTGAAAGCTCGTTCGTGCGATCTCGTGCGGTGTGGTTCGTCGGCTGTATCGGGGCGATCATCACGTACCAGATCGGGGTCCGCGTCACCGACGAACCGGTGCGTCACGTGTTCGCCGACGTGTTCGAGCTCGGCGTCGATCTGCTCGTCACGTCCACCTGCTACTACGCCGCGCGCCGCGGCGCGACGCGACGCGCACGTCGCGCCTGGACCGCGCTGACGCTCGCGTCGGCGGTGTGGACGGCCGGGACCATCGTGCAGGTGTATCTCGAGGTCGTGCGCAACGTCGCGCTGCCATTCCCCTCGAGCGTCGACTACTTCGGCTGGGCGGGCGCGGCCTGCTTCGCGCTCGGCATCGTGCTGTACAACGCGCGCGACTCGTCCCGCGCGCTCGGCGTCAAGCAGGTCGCCGATCTCGCCCTCGTCAGCTCGGCGATCGTCGCGGTCGCGGTCGAGGCGCTGTACGGCCCGGCGGTCGAGGCGAAGTTCTCGACCTGGTACGTCGCCGCCGCGCTGTTCACCCCGGTGATCAACGCGATCGCGCTGGTGTACGGCCTCATCACCTGGCAGTACCTCGACGCGGTCGGCAAGCGCGTGCTCGCGCCGATCCTGGTCGGCTCGTCGATCCTGGTCGTCGTCGACGTGCTCTACGCGAGCGAGGAGCTCGGCGGGCGCAGTGGCACGTGGGTGAGCAACCTCGGGCTCGTCGTCGCGTTCCTGATCGCGACCGGCGCGCGCCTCGAGATCTGGGGCGCCGGTCAGGGCCCCGCCGAGCCGCGCCCGGTGCGCTCCGAGCCGGTGATCCCGGCGGTCGCGATCCTCGTGTGGGTGGTCGCGATCGTCGGTCGCGATCGCAGCGGTAGCCTGGTTGGCGTCGAGGCGGTCACCGGCGTCGTGCTCGCGATCGCGCTCGGCCTGCGGATCTGGGCGACCCAGCGGCTCGAGATCGAGCTCGAGAGCCGGCTCGCGCACGTCCAGCGGCTCGAGGCGGTCGGCACGCTCGCCGGCGGGGTCGCGCACGACTTCAACAACGTGCTCGGCGCGGCGACGGCGGGCTTGAAGCTCGTGCGGCGCAAGCGCGCGCGCGGCGACGACTTCGATGCCGACCTCGTCGAGATCGAGGGCGTGCTGAGCCGCGCCGCCGATCTCACCGCGCAGCTGCTCGACCTGTCGCGCAAGCGGGCCGCGCAGCGCGTGAAGCTCGATCCGGTCGCCGCGATCGAGCGCGTCCGGGGGCTGCTCGAGCGCGTGCTCCCGGGCAACGTGCGGATCGCCACGGACCTCCCGAGCTCGCTCCCGAACATCGAGGTCGATCCGAGCGGGCTCGAGGCCGCGCTGCTCAACCTGGGCCTCAACGCGCGGGACGCCCTGCGGCAGCAGGGTGGGACGATCACGTTCGGCGCGCGGCTCGGCGAGAGCGTGATCCTCGAGGTGCGCGACGACGGTCCCGGCATCCCGGCCAACGTCGTCGACCGGGTGTTCGAGCCGTTCTTCACGACCAAGGCGCCGGGCGAGGGCACCGGGCTCGGGCTCGCGATGGTCGAGGCGTTCGTGGTCGCCAACGGCGGGGTCGTCGTGCTCGACAACGTCGTCGGTCGAGGGGCCACGTTCCGTATCGGGTTCCCCCGATCGGCGGCGTGAACCGGGCTAAACTGACGCTGGGTGTCGGATCGAGCCACGAGCGTCGAAGGTGCGCGGCGCGCATCCGGGGTTGTCGGGCACGAGCTCGCGAGCCCGCTGTCCGCGCTCTACACGTTCATCAAGCTCGCTGCGCGCGGCGACGCCAACGCGCTCGAGCGGATCCGCGAGTGCGCCGATCGACTCCGCTCGATCGCCGAGCTGACCCGCGACTTCGCGCACACCGGGGGTGAGGTGGTCGAGGTCGATCTCGCCGAGCTGATCGAGCGCACCGCGCGCACGCTGGAGATCGAGGTCGCGGTCGAGCGCCGCGGGGCCACCGTCGCGCGGATCTCGCGGGCGCTCGCGACGTTCGTGGTGACCACGGCGCTGCGCGCGATCGCCGACAATCACCCGATGACGCCGCTGCGCGCGCACGTCGTCGATCGCGAGGGTCGGATCGAGCTCGTGATCGGCGCCAAGGAGCCCGTCAGCTGGCGCGCGATCGAGGCCTGGGAGACCCCGCGCTGCGCGCTCGCGCCGTGGTCGCTCGCGGCCGCGCTCGGCGAGGTCGGCGGCAGCGTGCGGCTCGGCGGCGCGAGCGACGCGATCGCGGTGGAGCTGCCCGCGTGACGCAGACCCGGGTCGCGATCGTCGACGACGACCGCCTGCTGCTCGAGGCCTGGACGGCCGCGCTCGGCGATCGCTACGCGGTGTTCGCGTTTCGCGACGGGCTCGAGGCTGAGCGGTTCTTCGAGAAGGAGCGCGTCGACGTCGCGCTGATCGATCTCCAGATGCCGGGGCGCGACGGCGTCGAGCTGCTGCGTGCCATCAAGCGCCTGCAACCCGACACCGAGGTCGTCATCGTGACCGGGCATGGCAGCATCGCGAACGCCGTGGAGGCGACCCGCGCCGGGGCGCTCGACTTCGTGACCAAGCCGATCGAGGACCCCGAGACGATCGTGCTGCGCATCGAGCGCGTGCTCGAGCGTCGCCGGCTCGCGGTCGACAACGCGGCGCTGCGCGAGACCGTGCGCGCGCACGGCCCGGAGACCACGCTGGTCGGCCACAGCCCGCCGATGCAGCGCCTCCACGAGATGATCGAGCGGATCTCGGACTCGCCCGCGGCCGTCCTGATCGTCGGCGAGAGCGGCACCGGCAAGGAGCTGGTCGCTCGCGCGATCCACGCGCGCAGCGGCCGCCGCGATCGGCCGTTCGTGCCGGTCAACTGCGCGGCGATCGCCGAGACCCTGATCGACAACGAGCTGTTCGGGCACGAGCGCGGCGCGTTCACCGGCGCCTCGACCAACCACAAGGGTCTGTTCGAGGCGGCGCACGGCGGCGTGCTGTTCCTCGACGAGATCGGCGACGTGCCGCCCGCGACCCAGGTGCGCCTCCTGCGCGTGCTGCAGGAGGGCGAGGTCCGCCCGGTCGGCGCGACGGCGAGCCGCGCGGTCGATGTTCGCGTCGTCGCCGCGACCAACGTCGATCTCGCGAAGGCGATGGCCGACGGTCGGTTCCGCAGCGACCTCTACTTCCGGCTCAGCACGTTCGAGCTGTCACTGCCGCCGCTGCGCGATCGCGGCGACGACGTGCTCGCGCTCGCCCGGCGCATGCTGCAGCGACACGCGCTGCGCACCGGCACGCACGAGCGCGGCATCGGCAGCGACGCCGCGGCGCTGCTGGCGAGCTACGCGTGGCCCGGTAACGTGCGCGAGCTCGGCAACGTCATCGAGTACGCGGTCACGCTCTGCGCCGGCGAGGCGCTCGAGCCGCCACACCTGCCGCCGAAGCTGTTCGCTACCCGCGCCGCGCACGTCGCGCTCGACGTGTTCGACGACATGGCGTACCGCACCGCGCGCGATCGCTTCGAGCGCCGCTACCTGAGCGAGCTGCTGCGCACGAGCAACGGCAACCTGTCGGAGGCCGCGCGTCGCTCGGGTGTCGACCGCAGCAACCTGCGCCGGATGATGCAGCGGATCGGCATCGACCAGCACGGCGCGACGGTCGCCCGCGCGGTCGACGACCACGACGACGATTAGCCAGCCGCGGCGACGCGCTCGATCAGCGCCGCGAGCTTGTCGAGATCGAACGGCTTGCGCAGCACCTCGTGACGCCCGGCGGCGACGATCGCGCGGAGCTGCGGATCGTCGGTGCCACCGGTGATGAACACCATGCGGTGCTCGCGACCGGGGAACGCGGCGCGATACGCGCGGTGGATGTCGACCGCGGTGCCGTCGGGCAGCATGACGTCGCACAGCACGACCTCGAAGCCGGGGTCCTCGCGCAATCGCCGGACCGCCGCCGCGACGGTGGTCGCGAGCTCGACGTCGTGATCGTCGGACAGGACGTCGCACAGCGCCTCGGCGAGCAGCCGCTCGTCGTCGATCACCAGGACTCGACGGCGGCTCACGGCAGCACCGCTCGCACCGAGCGCAGCAGCTGATCGGCCGTGAACGGCTTGGCGAGGAACCCGATGCGACCCTCACCCTCGAGCGCCGGTGGCCCGTCGGCGGCGTAGCCCGAGATGTAGAGCACCGGGAGCGTCGGGCGCGCCGCGCGCAGCTTGCCGACCAGCTCGCGCGCCGGGATGCCGGGCATCACGAGGTCCGAGATCACGAGGTCGATCGACGGGTCGCCGTCTGCCGCGACGATGGCCTCGTCGCCGTTGCGCGCGGCAACGACGCAGTAGCCGGCCTCCTCGAGCGTGATGCGGGCGACATCGCGCAGGCCGTCCTCGTCCTCGACGAGCAGGATGCGCTCGGTGCCGGTGATCGTGGCGATCTCGATCGTCGGGACGAGCTCGACGCCGGGGAGCTCGACCTCGACGCACGTACCGGTCGGGCCGGTGTCGACGGTCACGGTGCCGTTCGCGCGCGTCACGATGCCGTGGACGATCGACAGGCCGAGGCCGGCGCGCTTGCCCGGTCGCGTCGTGAAGAACGGATCGAACAGCCGCGCGCGCGTCGCGGCATCCATGCCGGATCCGGTGTCGATCACCGAGATCGTGACCCGCTCGCCGCGGCGGCCGCGCACGACGCGCAGCGTGCCACCGCCCACCATCGCGTCCGCCGCGTTGAGCACGAGGTTGTGGACGACCTGCTCGAGTTGCGCCGGATCGAGCTCGACGCCGATGCGCGGGCCGGTGCGCTCGATCGAGATCGCGATCTGAGGATCGAGCGTGCGCCGTAGCAGCGGCTCGAGTGCCGCGAGCAACACGTCCGGATCGAAGCGCTGCGGCTGCGCGACCTCGCGACGACTGAACAGCAGCAGCTGGCGTGCGAGGGCCGCCGCGCGCGTCGTGGCATCGCGCAGCCTCTCGAGCTCCTTGCCCTCGGCGGCTGGCACGCGGCGCGCGAGTCGATCGGCGTTGAGCCGCGCGATCGTCAGCAGGTTGTTGAAGTCGTGCGCCACGCTACCGGCGAGCAGCGCGAGGCTCTCGAGGCGCCGGGCATCGTGGAGACGCTCGGCGATCTGGCGCGCGTCGGTGACATCGATGCCGCTGATCACCACGCGACCGAGCGCGATCACCTCGGCCGGGAACTCGGCGCGCAACACGATCCGGCGCTGGATGCCGCCGAGCATGAAGTCGGTCTCGTGCTCGAGCACGGTCTCGCCGCGGGCGAGCGCGAGCACGAATGGCATCAGCGCGTGGCGGTTGACGAGGTTGACACCACTCGTGAGGATGTCCTCGCGCGTGGTGTTCGCGAGGCGGAGCGCGACGTCGTTGACGTCGGTGATCGACACCAACGAGAACCCGGCGTCGAGCTCGTCCGCGGTCATCGTAAGGATCCGCTCCGGATCGGCTCGCAGTCCACCGGCATCGAGCCAGGTGACCAGGCGACGGAGATCGACTTCGTAGAGGGCGATCGGCGCGGTGTCGAACAGCCGCCGGCTCGATTCAGGCACGCGCAATCATAGCGGCTTCGTCGAGGTTTCGGCCACCCGAGTCCCCCGCACCCAGGGGGGTGAAGCGCACCTAGGGCGCGTGCACCGGGCTGCTACGGAAGTCACCGAGTCTTCTGGAGTGGGTTCGGCCCGTTCCTTGATGAGGGCTCCGGCATGACACTGATCGAAGAGGAGGCGCTTCGCGACCCGGACATTTCGACCGTTCCGCTCGCGAACCCGACCACGGACTACTTCACGCTCGCGCTGTGTCGGCGGGTGTATGCGCTTCCACCCGCGCACGTCGAGCACGTCGTGCCCACCCAGCCGATCGTGCCGATCCCCGGCGCGCCGGCGCACGTGCTCGGCGTCGTCCACCTCCGCGGTCGCATCGTGACCGTCGTCGATCTCGCGGGCCTGCTCGGGATCGAGGGCCCGGCGAGCGAAGGCGATCCGCGCCTCGTCGTGATGACCGCGCGCGCCTACGTGTTCGCCTTCCAGGTCGACGCGACGCTCGGCCTCTGGCCGGTCATCGGCGAGATGGGCGCGGTCGCGAGCGACGGACCGCTCGTCATCGGTCGTGTCGCCGGCGCGACCGGCGCGATCGCCACCGTGCTCGATCCCGACGCGATCCTCGATCGCATCCTCGGCGCGGAGTGTGCGCGATGATGACGCTCCACGCCTCGCGCCGCGTCCTCGTGCTGCGCAACGGACTCGAGAGTTGCGCGATCCGCGCCTCGGATCTGCTCGCGATCGATCATGACGGTCCGGCGGCGCGCGTCACGGTCGACGCCCCGATCCGCGACCTCTCGGATCACCTGCCGAAGCACACGTCGAAGACCGGGTCGCACGTGCGCCTCATCGTCGACGTCGATGGCGAGCGGTTCGGCATTCGCACGAATGCCGAGATCGAGCTCGTCGAGACGGTCGCGTTCTATCGCATCCCTCGCCTCGTTCGCGAAGCGGGGTGTGCGCCCTGGCTGCTCGGGTTCGTCCTCGTGGACCACGAACAGCACCTTCAACCCACGTTGTGGATCGACCTCGCGAGCCTCGCGACTGCACAGGAGACCAGATCATGAATCGCACCACCCTCTCGATGTTCACCCTGCTCGCGCTCGCCGCGCCGGCGATCGCGCAGCCCGCGCCGGACGCGGCACCGCCGACCACCCCTGAGGAGAAGCCCGCCGATCCTCCGGCGCCCGCGCCGACCCCGACGCCGACCCCAACACCAACGCCCGCCGAGACCCCGGTCGAAGCCAAGCAGTCCCCCGCGGCCGCCGCGAAGTGGGCCGATCCATCCCTCGAGGAAGGCACCGGCGAGTCGCTGCAGATCCATGGCTGGATCAGCCAGGGCGCGATGCTGTCGACCGGCAACAACTACCTCGCGCACACCAAGCGCGGCAGCTTCGAGTTCTTCGACACCGGCTTGAACGTCACGCAGGAGCTCGGCTCCAAGCTGCGCGCCGGCATCCAGGTCTTCGCGCAGGACATCGGACCGATCGGCAACTACAACCCGATCGTCGACTGGGCGTACGTCGACTACAAGCTGCGCCCGTGGCTCGGTATCCGCGCCGGTCACTTCAAGATGCCGCTGTTCCTCTACAGCGATCGGCTCGACGCGGACATGTCGCGCACCTCGGTGCTGATGCCGCAGGGCCTCTACGACACGCACTACCGCTCGGTGCTCGCCGCGGTCTCGGGACTCGACGTCTACGGCACCGTCGAGCTCGGCGGCGCCGGCTCGATCGACTACGACGCCTACGTCGGCACGCTCTACCTGAACCTCGGTGGCAGTAGCGACTACGACGTCGAGAACCTCGCCGGTTCCCGCGTCGTGTGGAACACGCCGATCAGCGGCCTGCGCGCGGCAGGTCACTTCCTCTACAGCAACTTCCACGAGAAGTACCCGATCGATCCGACCACCCAGCTGACCACGAACTACAACCACTGGACCATGGCCGGCGGCGGCCTCGAGTACACGACCAAGCGCGTGACGGTCACCGCCGAGGCCTCGAGCTGGACGTCGACGCTGACGTTCGATCCGATGGTCCAGGCCGACTACGCGTACAAGCAGCTGCGCGGTTACGTCCAGGCCGAGATCCGCGCGACCGATCGGCTGAGCGCGAACGTCTACGCGTCGGTGTTCCAGGATCGCAGCGGCGGGCAGAGCTCGCACCTCGATGCCAACCACCAGTACGACACCGCGGCGTCGGTTCGCTACGACGTCACGCCGAACTGGATCGTGAAGGCCGAGGCCCACGCGATCGAGGGCTACGCGGGCGTCGAAGGTTCGCTCAACGAAGGTGCCGAGCGCGTCGCGCATTGGGGCCTCTTCCTCGTCAAGACCACCCTCACCTTCTGAGGCCCACCATGACCAGACGATCCCTCTTCCTGCTCGCCATCCTGCTGTTCTTCGCGCGCGATGCCTCGGCCGACCCGGGCTACCGCGTGATCGTCAACTCCGCCAACCCGGTCAGCTCGATCAGCAAGGACCACCTCGGTCAGATGCTGTTGAAGACGCGCACGACCTGGGGCAACGGCAACAAGGTCCTGCCGGTCGACCAGCGCATCGGCAGCCGCGTGCGCGACGTCGTGTCGAACGCGGTGCACGGCCGCTCGGCCTCGGTGATCAAGAACTGGTGGAACCAGCAGATCTTCGCCGGCAAGGGCGTGCCTCCCCCGGAGCTCGCGACCGACGCCAAGGTCGTCGCGTACGTCAGCGCGAACCCGGGTGCGATCGGCTACGTCGCCGGTGACGCCCCGACCGGCGACACCAAGTCCGTCACCATCACCGAGCAGGAGTAGTCATGTTGGGCCGGCTTCGACTCAAGACCAAGATCAACCTGCTGCCGATGGTCGCGGCGATCGCGTTCATCGCGCTCGGGGCGATCACGATCACCCGCGGTCAGGAGAACACGTCGCGCCTCGAGGAGATCGAGCGCGGCCACTTCCCGGCCCTCGAGTCGAGCCGCGACCTCGTCGCCACACTCGACGACACCCGACGCATGTTGCAGGACGCGACGAGCGCCCAGGACCTCGACGGGCTCGCCAAGACCAAGGAGCTCGTGCAGCGGTTCGACCGCGGCCTCGACCAGCTCGCGGCCACCAACGTGGTCGACGCGGCGACCGTCGCGACGCTGCGCGGCTCGTACGGCGGCTACGTCGAGCACGCCACGACGATCGCCAAGAAGATGATCGCCGATGCCCACGCCGCGGCCAACCCGCAGCCGACGGCGCCGGCGACGGTCGAGCCCGATGACACCCGGCTCACCGAGTCGCTCGAGAAGCTGACCTCCGAGTACACCGCGCTGCAGACCACGGTGAAGACGCTGAGCGACGCCCAGCGCGGCCGCATGACCGCGGCGTTCCTCGCCGCACGCCAGACCAGCATCGACGCGACGCGCGCGAGCATCGCGATCGGCATCCTCTGCCTGATCGCGCTGATCGTCGTCTCGCTGTGGACGATGAAGAGCGTGGTCGCGACGCTCGCCGAAGCCTCGGGCTTCGTCGCCGCCGCGGCCGCCGAGATCCTCGCGGTCGCCCGGCAGACCGAGGCGAACGCGGCCGACGAGGCGGCGTTCGTCGACGAGACCCGCCGCGCGATGGACGGGCTCGTCGAGTCCGCCAGCGCGATCTCGACCGGCGCCTCCGCGGTGCTCGAGCGCGCCGAGCTGTCGGCCAACGCGAGTCGCCAGGTCGCCGGCCGGATCAGCGAGCTCAACGCTCAGGCGCTCAAGATCACCGACGTGTCCGAGGTGATCCGCGGCATCGCGAACAAGAGCGACATCCTCGCGCTCAACGCCTCGCTCGAGGGCTCTCGGGCCGGCGAGGCCGGTCGTGGCTTCGCGCTCGTCGGCAGCGAGATGCGCCGGCTCGCCGAGACCGTGATGGACGCGGTCCGCCAGATCAAGCTGCTCGCGAACGAGATCCGCGAGGTCTCGCAGGCCGCGGTGCTCGCCACCGAGGAGGGCCAGAAGATCGCGGCCGAGACCACGCAGACGTCGCGGCAGATCACGCTGATCACGAGCCAGCAGCGCACCGCGACCGAGCAGGTCACCCAGAGCGTCGACGAGATCCAGCAGTTCACCCGCCAGGCGGTCAACGGCGCGAAGCAGTCGCGCGCCGCTGCCGCGGATCTCCTGCGCACCACCGGGCAACTCAACCTGCTCCTCACCGGCAAGACCGTCGCCGGCACCAACGCGATCGCCGCGACCAAGGAAGAGAGCGCCGCATGAGCGCGACCGACAAGATCCGCCGCGAGCTGCTCGGCGAGTTCCAGCAGTGCAGCAAGGAGCGGCTCGAGCGCGTCGCGATCGCGTGGGTCGCCCTCGAGAACGAACCTGCCAAGGCCGGCGAGCGCGGCGCCCTCATCATGCGCGAGCTCCACACCCTCAAGGGCGAAGCGAAGCTGATGGGCTTCGGCACGCTGTCCTCGCTCGCGCACCGCTTCGAGGACCTGATCGTCTCGCTCGAGCGCGTCGCCTACCGCCGCGCGTCGGAGTTCGGCGACCTCGCGCTGCGCGCCGTCGATCTGCTCAACCTGCTCGCGCTCACCGACTCGACGGCGACGTCATCGCCGGCCGTCGAGGAGCTCGAGGGCAAGCTCGCCGCCGCGTCGGCGCAGCTCGTGACCAGCACCCATCCCACCGTCATCGCGACCGCACCACCGCCCGTGCAGGACTTGCCGCGCGCCGGCGCGCCCGAGCCGCTGACCCGCGATGCGTTCGTGCGCGTCGATGTCGCGACCGCCCACCGGCTTGCCGAGGAGGCCAGCGAGATCGTGCTCGCCCACGCGCGGTATCGCCACGCCGCCGCGAACCTCCGCGCCTCGATCGAGGATCTCGGATCGGTCGCGTACGCGCTCAACCGGCTTCGCCTGCCGGTCCCCGGTCCGCTCGGCGCGATCCACGAGCGACTCACGCAGCTCGTCGACCAGCTCGCCGACGACGTTCACCAGGGCGACCTGATCGCCCGCACGCTCGAGCTCGACGCACGCCGCCTTCGCCTCGTGCCGATCGCGCCGCTGTTTCGCAACCAGGCCCGCGCGGTGCGCGAGCTGGCGCGCGACCTCGGCAAGCGCGCGACGCTCCAGATCATCGACGGTGGCATCGCGGTCGATCGCGAGGTCGTCGAGCGCCTCGGCGCGCCGCTCGTCCACCTCCTGCGCAACGCCCTCGACCACGGGCTCGAGACGCCGGCCGCGCGCGCCGCGGCGGGCAAGCCGGAGTCGGGCACCATCACGCTGACCGCCGAGCGCAGCGGCAACGAGGTGCTCGTGATCGTCGAGGACGACGGCGCCGGGGTCGATCTCGCGGCCGTCCGCGCCCGCGCGGTGGCGCGCGGCATCATCGACGCCAAGGCCGAGCTCGCCGAGGCCGAGTTGCTCGGACTCCTGTTCGCCGCGGGCTTCTCGACTCGCGAGGCGACGACCGAGACCTCGGGGCGAGGGGTCGGCCTCGATGTCGTCAAGTGCCAGGCCGAGTCGCTCGGCGGCGCGGTCCGGATCTCCAGCGAGCACGGTCGCGGCACGCGGTTCGAGCTGCGCGTCCCGATCAGCGTGGCGCTGTCGCGGGCGTTGATCGTCGAGGAGAACGGCCGCCGGTTCGCGATCCCGCACACCGCGGTCGACGCGGTGATCGGCGTCGACGCCGGCGCGATCGAGCTGATCCACACGCGCCGCCACATCGCCTATCGCGGCGCACGCATCCCGATCGTCGAGCTCGCCACCGCCCTGCAGCTGCAGGCGACGTCGGTGTCGACCACGACCGACCTCCGCGCCCTGGTGATCCGCCACGAAGAGCAGCGCGTCGCCATCCTGGTCGACGCGTGGCACGGCGACGCCGAGGTCGTCGTCAAGCCACTCGACGCGCTCGCCAGCTCGCGCGCGGTGATCGGGGCCTGCACGCTCGAGAGCGGCCAGGTCGCGCTCGTGCTGTCGCCGGCCGAGCTCGTCACCAAGGCGCTCGGCGAGTCGCCGCGCGTCCGGGCCGCCGCGCACGTCCAGCAGCAGCGCGAGGAGCGCCGCATCCTGCTCGTCGAGGATTCGGCGATCACGCGCACGATGGTCGCGCAGCTCCTGCGCATGCTCGGCTACAACGTCGCCGAGGCCGAGGACGGCGCGCGCGCGCTGCGCGTGCTCGAAGACTTCAATGCCGAGGCGGTGATCACCGATGTCGAGATGCCCGAGATCGACGGCATCGAGCTGATCAAGCGCCTGCGCGCCGATGCCCGGTGGCGCAGCCTGCCGGTGATCGTCCTGTCGACGCGCGGCAGCAACTCAGACAAGCAGCGCGCGGTGATCGCGGGCGCCGACGCCTACCTGGTCAAGACCGAATTTTCCGAGTCCGCCCTGCGTGACGTGCTCGCTCGCCATCTCGCGAAAGGGTGATGAACATGATGACCGATCGTGAGGTGACGCGCCCGGTGCGCGTCTTGGTGGTGGACGACTCCCAGCTATTGCGGCGCGGGATGCGCGCGATCCTCGAGAATGCGGGCGTGGTCGTGATCGGCGAGTGCGCGACCGGGCTCGAGGCGGTCGCCAAGGTCGCGACGCTGCGCCCCGACGTCGTCACGATGGACCTCGACATGCCCGGGCTCGACGGCCTCGCGACGATCGAGCGGATCATGGCCGAACATCCGACGCCGATCCTGGTCGTCACCGGCGATCCGAAGTTCCGCGGGCTCGACGGCCAGTTCGAGGCGCTCGCGCGCGGCGCGGTCGACCTCGTCGCGAAGCCGAACAGCACGGCGATCGAAGAGTGCAACCGGCTCGTCGATCGGATCCGCATGGTCGCCAGCGTCTCGGTGGTGCCGCACGTTCGCGGCGCCGCGCGCCGGCGCAACCGCACGAACCATCCGACCGAGCCGCTGCTCCCGAGCGCCTCGGCCCGGATCTCGAGTCACCTGCCGCCCGCGCTGGTCGCGATCGGGGCGTCGACCGGCGGCCCCGGCGCGGTGCGCGTGGTGCTCGATGGCCTCGGCGCCGAGCTCGGCGTCCCGGTCGTCGTCGTGCAGCACATGGCCGAGGAGTTCGCCGAGGGCTTCGTGCGGTGGCTGCGCTCGCAGGTCGCGATGCCCGTCGTCGAGGCGGTCGCCGGCACGCGGATGGTGCCGAACACCGCGTACGTCGCGGTGCGCGGTCCGCATCTGCGCGTCGGCGAGGGTGGCAAGATGCTGGTCGCGGTCCCCGGGCCGGCGGATCCGCATCGCCCGTCGATCGACGTCATGTTCGCGGGCGCGGCCTCGGCGTGGGGCAAGCGCGCGATCGGCATCCTCCTGACCGGGATGGGTGACGACGGCGCGGATGGCCTCGGCGCGATCGCGTCGAGCGGAGGTCTCACCATCGCGCAGGACGAGGAGTCGTGCGTGGTTTTCGGCATGCCCGGCGCGGCGATCGATCGCGGCGCGGCGCGCCTGGTTCTCAACCTACATAACGTGGCACGCGTGACCCGCGATGTCTGTCGCGGCGTTCGCCAGGGAGGTGTCGCGTGAGCGAACCGAAGCAGATCGTGATCATCGATGACAGCCAGCTCGTGTTGAAGATGACCCGCCTCGCCCTCGAGGACGTCGGCTATCGCGTGACGACCTTCGAGGACCCGGGTGCGTTCGAGCCGTCGCTCGTCGGCACGCCCGATCTGATGCTCGTCGACATCAACATGCCGCAGTTCTACGGCGACGATGTCGTCAACTACATCAAGGACACCTGGAACCTCGCCTCGCCGATCTACCTGTTCTCGAACGTGTCGGACAAGGAGCTCGCCGAGGCGGTCGCGCGGTGCGGCGCCGACGGCTACATCTCGAAGCGCTGGGGGATGGAAGAGATGATCGCCAGCGTCCAGACGGTGATCGGGCGTTGAGATGCAGCCCCGCAGCGACACCAACACGACCACGCACTTCATGCGCGAGCCACGCGCGCTTCAAGCGATCGTCGACCTCGTCGTGCTTCCCAACGCGCGCGCCAAGCGCGACACCGTCATCTGGATCGTCGGGTGCTCGACCGGCGACGAGCCCTACAGCCTCGCGATGCTGTGCGCCGAGGCCGGCGCGTCGGCGACGATCCTCGCGACCGACGTCAACCCCGAGGCCCTCGAGCACGCCGAGCGCGGTCGCTACTCGCTGCGCAACCTGCGCCACGTCACCGACGCGCGTCGCGAGCGCTGGTTTCGCCGCGACGGCTCGCACTGGATCGTGAACCCCGAGCTGCGGCGCCAGGTCCACATCCGCCCGCACGACGTGATCCGCGAGGCCGCGCCGCGCCACGACGTCGATGTCGTGTTGTGCCGCAACGTCATGGTGCACTTCACGCCCGACCAGGTGCGGTGCGGGGTCGGCACGATCGTCCGCTCGCTCCGGCCCGGTGCGCTGTTCGTGCTCGGCGCCGCCGAGTGGCTGCGCGCCGAGCTCCGCGCCCGCGACGCCGCGCGCCTCGTGCCGATCGAGCGCTCGGGGCTGATCGTCTATCAGCGGGTCGACGAGATGTCGACGCGGCTGCAAGCGATGCCGACCGCGCCCTCACCAGCCACACCGTTGCCGCTGCCTCCGCCTCCAACCCCTTCGGACGAGGTCGTCGAGCTGCGCGAGCGGGGCGACGTCTTGCTCGACGGATCGAGACCGCTCGAGGCGCTCGAGCTGTTCAATCAGGCGGTCTCGGTCGCGCCGCTGCTCGCCGATCTGCACCTGCGGATCGCGCTGTGCCACCTGCACACCGGCCAGCCGGCCTACGCGCAGAAGTCGTTGCGCAGCGCGCTGTTCCTCACGCCGCAGCTGTGGCCGGCGTGGTTGTTGATGGCCGATCTGTGTCACGAGCCGACGCAGACCCGCCACTGCCTCGATCAGGCACGCGCGCATCTCGAGGCCAACCTGCTCGACGATCCGTCGATCACGCCGTTCATCGGCGACCGCAAGGTCGCGATCGAGGCGATCACCCAGCGATTGCGCGTGCGCTGAATCGTGCGACCCTGTCGCCGATGACAGGCGACATGAGCGGGAAGTGTGTGGTGATCACCGGCGCGAGCTCGGGCATCGGCCTCGAGACCGCGCGCGGCCTCGTCGCGAAAGGCGCTGCGGTCACGATGGTCGTGCGCTCGCGCGACAAGGGCGAGGCCGCGATCGCGAAGATCAAGGCGACCATCCCCGACGCCAAGCTCGACCTCGTGCTCGCCGATCTGTACTCGCTCGCCGAGGTTCGCAAGGCCGGCGCCGAGCTGCGCGGCAAGCTCGATCGCCTCGACGTGCTGGTCAACAACGCCGGCATGATCCACAAGACGCGCGAGCTCACGGTCGACGGCTTCGAGCGCACGTTCGCGCTCAATCACCTCGCGGTGTTCCTGCTGTCGTACGAGCTGCGCGAGCTGCTCGCGAAGTCGGCACCGTCGCGCATCGTCACCGTGGCCTCGGACGGCCACCGCTTCGCCCGCTTCGCGTGGGAGGACCTCGCGCGAATGACGAAGTGGAAAGGCGAGATCGGCAGCTACGGCGCGTCGAAGCTGTGCAACATCTGGTTCGCCAAGGAGGCCGCGCGGCGAATGGCGAAGCATCGCGTGACCTCGAACGCGCTCCATCCGGGCACGGTCGCCACCGGCTTCGGCTCGACCACCGGCTCGGCGCTGTTCAAGTACGGCGGCAAGCTGCTGCGGCCGTTCCTGAAGACCACCGAGGAGGGCGCGCGCACGTCGATCTACCTCGCGAGCTCGCCCGAGGTCGAGGGCGTCACCGGCGAGTACTTCGACAAGTGCAAGGTCGCCAAGCCATCGCGCGACGCCCGCGATCCCGAGGCGGCCCGCACGCTCTGGACGCTCAGCCAGCAGCTCACAGACGTGACCTGGGATTAGAACTTCGCGAGGAACGCGGCGAGCGCCGGGGCCTGGCGCTTCGCGTTGGCCAGGCACTGTTCGCTCTGCTCGAGGCCGCGCGTCACGGCGGCGTCGGCGCCACCGACCTTCTTGGCGCGCGGCACGACGAGCTTCGCGACCCGATCGATCGTCGCCCGATCGCACGCGTCGGAGAGGCGCGACAGTAACTCGGAGGCCTCGTCGTCGCGCATGCGGGGCAGCAACTCGTCGAGGTGGGCCTCGACGAACGCGAGGCCGAGCGCGCGGGTCTCGCGGGTGGCGACGACGCGCGCGACGATCGAGATCGAGTCGCGGAGATCGAAGTCGGTGCCGAGGGCGAGGGCGAGCGCACGCGCGACGATCGCGGGATCGGTGAAGCCGCCGAGCGCGAACAGCAGACGCTCTTGCTCGGTGCGATCGCGGGGCGCGCGCGCGGCGGCGAGCAGCTTGTCGAACAGCGCGGCATCGCCGTGGTGCGTCGCGCTCGTCAGGATCGTCGACACCATGTCGTCATCGGCGGCCTTGCGATCGGCGAGCCACGCGAGGGCGAGCACGCCGGCCTCCTTCGCGAGCGTGTCGTCGTGGTACGCGACGCCCATCGCGTGACGGCGCAGCTCGTGGCGATCCTCGGTGTCGTTCGGGCCGCGCCGCCAACCGAGCTTTCGCGCGAGCGGCCGGAACATCGCCAGGTGATAGCGCACCACCTTCGCGTAGGTCGCGTCGTCGAGGCCGTCCTCGTTGGCGGACGCGGCCTCGAACGCGCGACGCGCGACGCGATCGTCGGCGTCGACGGCGAGCTTCGGGGCGAGCGCGAGGGACTTGTCGATCGCGAGCTCGCCGCGCTCGATCGCGGCGCGCAGATCGGAGACGAGCATGAGCTTCTCGTCGACCGTCGCGCTCGCGGGCAGCGTGCCGTCGACGACGGATCGGTAGTAGCCGCTGGCCTCGGCATTCGCGATCGTCCACGTCGGACAACCACCCTCGACGGCGAGGGTGCCGGTCGGCGCGGCCAGCATCGTGCACGCGCGATGGGACGTCTTGCCGTCGCCGTACCGCACGCACACCGGCACGCTCCACACGCGGGCGACCGGATCGGTCACGCCGGCGGGGAGTGCGCGCTGCTGGTGGAGCGTGAGCGTGGTGCACGTGGTCTCGATCGCGATCCGTGGCACGCCGGGCTGCTCGACGAAGCTGCGCAGGCCGCGCTCGACCTCGGGGCCGAGCTGAGCCTTCACGGCGGTGAACAGATCGTCGGCGGTCGCGTTTCCCCACGCGTGCGCCCGGATGTACGCGCGGATGAACGTCTGCCACCGGTCGGCGCCGACGTGAGCCTCGAACATGTGCAGCACGCTCGAGCCCTTCAGGTACGTGATCTCGCCGTCGAACGCGGCCTCGATGCCCTCGCGCGTCGTGACCGGCTGGCGGATCGCCTTGGTCGTCAGCGCCTCGTCGGCGGCCATCGCGCCGGTCGCGCGGTCGAGGCGATGGTCGAACACGTGCCAGCTCGGCTCCACCACGTTCGTGATGATGAGATCGAGCCACTCGCCGAGCGCCTCGTTGAGCCAGGTGTCGTCCCACCACGCGAGCGTGACGTAGTCGCCGAACCAGTAGTGTCCGAGCTCGTGCGCGAGGATGTTCGTGTAGCGCTCACGACGATCGCGGGTCGCCTGCTCGGCGGTGATCAGCGCGAGCGGCTGGCCCATCGCGACGATGCCCGGGTGCTCCATGGTGCCCCAGTAGCGAGGCACCACGGCGACCTCGAGCTTGCCGTACGGGTACGCCATGTCGAAGTAGTCCTCGAGTGCCGCGACCACCTTCGGCGTGATCGCCTTGGCGTACGCGAGCTCGGCCGCGCGGCCCTTGGGCACGATGAACCGCACCGGTGTCGGCCCTCGCCCGGTCGTGCCGTCGTCGACGACCTCGAAGGGCCCGACGACGAACGCCACGAGATAGCTCGGCAGCGGCTTGCTCGGGGCGAGCTCGACGCGCTTCATGCCGTCGGCCTCCGGCGTCTCGCCGACCACCGCCGCGTTGCCGGCGGCGACGTGGTCGACCTTGACGTGGAACGTCAGCTGCCACGGCACCTTGTAGTTCGGCTCGTCGAAGCACGGGAACGCGCGGCGGGCATCGATCGACTCGAAGAACGTGTAGGCGTAGCTGTCGGCGCCTTCCTTCTCGGCGTAGATGCCGCGCGACTTCTGATGATCGATCGGCGCGGTGAACTCGACCGCGATCGCGAGCGGCCCGATCGGCAGCTCGCGGTCGAGCGTGAGCCCGATGTAGTCGTCGCCGCCCGGGATCACGCGCGCCCTGGCGCCGGCGAGCGTCGCGTTGCCGATCGTCAGGCCGGTCGCATCGAGCCACACGACCCGGGTCGCGCGGATCACGGTGGCATCGATCGCGACCTTGCCGCGCGAGGTCGCGGCGTCGGGCACCACGGTGAGCTCGAGGTGGTACAGGGTCGGCGCGACATCACCGGGGAGGCGCAGGCCCGGCGGTGGCGGGTCCGGGATCGCCACGGGAGCCGGCACGGTCGCCGACGAGCCGCACGCGGCGAGCGCGAGGACGAGCGCGCGCATCACGGCACCTTCAGCCAGGCGCGCACCGACGGCTCGACGATCGCGCGCTGCCGGATGCACTGATCCATCTTCTCGATCTGCTGCTTGACGATCCGGTCGGCGCCGAGGATCGGCCCGAACGTCGCGGTCACGAACGTCGCGATCTCGTCGCGGCGGGCCGGGTCACACGCCGCGGTGAACATCCCGCCGAAGTAGCGCGCGACGCTGCCTTCGTTCGGCGGCGGCAGGCGCTTCATCAGCGCGGCGACGTGCTGGCGCATCCAGGCCTCGGTGTTCGCGCGGGTGTCCTCGTCGTCCCACGCGAACATCAGCGCGCCGATGTCCCCGACCTCGAGCCGCGAGTCGAGCGCGAGGTCGAGCTCGGCGAACGCGCGCTTGCGATCGTGAATGTGACCGAGCGCGCTCAGGAGCTCCCCACGAAGCTCGCGATCGGGCTCGCCGAACACGGCGGCGTGGAGCCGCGCCGCGAGCGCGGGGCTCGCATCGACGGCGGCCGCGAGCACGAGCACGCGCGTCGCATGAGGTAGATCGCGATAGTGCTCGGCGAGCGCGACCGCCTGCTTCAGGAGCTCCGGATCGCGTGCGCGGACCGCGGCGAGCACGAGCACCTGCGACGTGACCTCGGTGTTGTAGTCATCGGTGTCGCGGCGCACGAAGCCCGCCGCGCGCCCGCGCGCGCCGATCGCGTCGCGGATCCAGCGGAGGACCGCCGGTCGCAGCGTCGGACCGATCGCCTGATCGATCCCGAACGGCAGGCCGGTGGTGTCGTTCGGCGCGAAGCGACCGTAGCCGCCGAGCGCGTCGCCGACCGCGAAGCGATCGCCGCCGAGCAGCTTCGGGACGAACGCCATCAGCGTCGCGATCGGCAGCTTGCCGATCAGCACCTGCGCGCGCACATCCTCGAACACCACGCGACGCTCGGGACCGCTGAGCAGCGGCCAGGCCTGGTCGCGCAGCGTGGCGGCAGCCTTCTCGGTGTGTGCGGTGTAGAAGTAGCCGACGCCATCGGCGTTCGCCATCACCCACGCCGGGCACGCGCCGTCGAGCGGCAGCGCGAGCTCGGGACCGTCGAGCAGGCCGCACGCCTCGGCGCGCTTGCCGGCGCGCGGATACACGACGCAGATCGGCAGCTTCCAGGTCGGGTTCGTGGTCGGCGCCGGTGAGCCGGGTGGCACGAAGCGATGCTGCGCGAGCGTGACGTGCGGCTCGGGATCGCACGCGAGCGTGACCGCGAGCTCGGGGATCCCGGCCTGATCGAGCAGCGGCGAGATCACTGGCTCGATCGGCTTGCCCGCGGCGGTGTCGAGCGCCGCGATCAGCCCGGCCGCGGTCGCGGTGCCGTCGGCATGGGCGCGCACGTACGCCTGGATGCCGCGGCGGAATGGCTCCTCGCCCATCGTGCGCTCGACCATGCGCAGGATCGCGGCGCCCTTGTTGTACGTGATGCCGTCGAACGCGCCGATGATCCCACCGGGCGCGACGATCGGCTCGCGGATCCGGCGCGCGGTGGTCCCGGCGTCGGCGTGGATCGCGCCGCTGCGAACTCCGACCTCGAGGCCCTCGTCGTGCGCGCCCGGATCGAAGCCGCGGATGATCTTGTCCTCCATCCAGGTCGCGAACGACTCGTTGAGCCACAGCTCGTCCCACCAGGCCGGCGTCACGAGGTCGCCGAACCACTGATGCGCGAGCTCGTGGCCGATCGTCATCGCGATGTTGTGGCGCGAGGCCTGCGACGGGTGCACCTTGTCGACCAGCGAGTTCGTCGGATCGCAGAAGATCGCGCCGGAGTTCTCCATCGCGTCGTTGTCGAATGCCGGCGCGACGACGACATCGAGCTTGGGATACGGATACGGGATCGCGAACCACGCCTCGAGAAAGTCGATCAGACGCGGCGTGATCGACGCGGCGTAGGCGGCGCGATCCGCGGTGCCGCGTGGCGTGACGATCCGGACCGGCACGCCGCTCTTCGACTTGCCGCCGTCGACGATCTCGAACGGCCCGACGCCAAACGCGATCAGGTACGTCGGCAGCGGCCGCGTCGGCACGAACTCGACGCGCGTGTGGGTCGCGTCGAGCGCCGCGGAGCGCGCGATCGGCGTGTTCGACACCGCGACGAGGCCGGTCGGCACGTCGAGCGTGAGCTGCCACGGCACCTTGCGATCCGGCTCGTCGAGCGACGGGAACACGCGGCGCGCGTAGGTTGGCTCGAAGTTCGACATCACGTAGTCGTCCTTGCCGATGCTCGAGTGAAACGCGCCGGCGACCGCGTCCATCGTGACCTTGCCGTCGTACGCGATCGCGAGGATCCAGCGCCCGGCGGCGAGCGGCCGCGCCGCGCGCACCTCGAGCAGATCCTCGCCCTTCGCCGTGACCGCGAGCGGCACCGTCTCCCGATCGCGCCGCGCGACCGCGGATCTGATCGCGAGATCCTTGCCGTGCAACCAGATCACCGACGCGGGCTTCGCGAGATCACCGGTGATCGCGATGTCGCCGCCGAACGTCGGCTTGCTCGGCTCGATCGCGAGCCGCGCGGCGTAGCTCACGGCGGTGAAGTGGCGTGGCAGGCGCAACGTTGGCTGCGGTTCGTCTGCGACGGTGACCACCAAGACGGGCGGCGCGGTCGGTGGAGGTGCGACATGTGGCGGCGGGTTCGAGCACGCCACACCGAGGAGGATCGCGCCGATGACACATGCACGAGTCATGGGGCGGACCGTACTACACGACTATCGGGTGCGGCCGATTCACGACTGCGATGCCCACGCATCGAATTCCCACCGTCCCGACCGACGCGGTCGAGCTCGACAAGATCCTGTCGAACCCGACGGTGCGCGCGATCTGCGAGGGCGTCGATGGTCTGCCGTCGGCCCCACGCATCTACCTCGAGCTGTCGCGCCTCGCCGGCGATCACCGCGCCTCGCTCGGCGACTTCGGCCGCGTCATCGAGTCGGACCCCGCGATCAGCGCGACCGTCCTGCAGCTCGTCAACAGCGCGTTCTTCGGCCGGATGCGCCGCATGGTGTCGATCCAGCAGGCGGTCGGCTACCTCGGCATCGACCTCCTGAAGGCCCTCGTGCTGAGCGCGCACATCTCGCGTGCCACCGAGCGGCCGCTGCCGCGCGGCATCTCGATCGCCGAGTACCAGATCAACGCGCTGCGCGTCGCGCGCCTCGCGCACCGGTTCGTGGCCGACAAGGCGGTGGCCGAGAGCGCGTTCACCGCGAGCCTGCTCGTCGACGTCGGCCAGCTCGTCCTCGCGGTCAAGCACCCCAAGGCGTTCGAGCAGATCGTCGATTGCGCGCACGCGACCGGTCGCCCGCTGCACGAGATCGAGACCGAGGTCGTCGGCGTGACGCACGGCGATCTCGGGGCCTACCTGCTGGCCGCGTGGGGCCTGCCGACGATCCTCGTCGAGTGCGTCGCGTTCCATCACCGGCCGAGCTGGCTCGTCGACGGGCCACTCGCGGTGCGCGCCGTCGTGCACGCGGCCGACACGCTGGTCCAGGTCGCCCTCGGTCACGAGCGCGAGGACCGGCTCGACGTCACGCTGATCCATCGTGCCGGCTACCTCGATCAGCTCGATCGGTGGCGGCTGCTCGTCGCCGCCGAGCTCGATCAGCTCGCGGCCTGAATATCGATGTTCTAGTCGGTGCAGGCGCGCGTCAGGTGATAGAGGTCGAAGTCGCCAGCGCCGCCCGGGCGGTTCGACGAGAAGAACAGCTCGAGGCTGTCGCCGCTCACCGAGACGTCGCTCTGCGTGTCGGGACTCGACGTCGGCACGAACAAGCTACCCGGGTCGGAGAACGGCACCGAGGTGTTCGCGCGCGAGGACAGATGGATCGCGCCGGAGGTCTCGAAGTACAGGTCGAGCCCGTCGCCCGACAGCGCTGGACAGCCGATGCCGGTGAACAGGCCGGCGATCGGCGCACCGGCCGCGAAGTCGTCGGTGCGCGTCCCGCGCGTCGTCGTGACGATCGTGTTGGCGGCGAAGTCCTTGTAGTACATCGTCAGCCCGTCGGGCGTGATGTACGGGCAGTCCGCCTGCGCCGACGCGCACAGCGCGGACAGCTTCGTCGGCAGGCTCCAGGTGCCACCCCGGTCGCTGCGCGTCGACTCGTAGATGCAGCGCGAGCCGGCGATCGTGACCTCCTGGTAGAGCTCGAGCTCGTCGGCGGTGACCGTCGGATCCCCACCGCCGGGATTGTTGAGCTCGGCGATCGGCGCGTCCGTGAACGGCGCGGTGCGCGTCGGTCGCGTCGCCAGGTAGAACTGGTTCGGTCCCGAGATGCTCGATTGGAAGTAGAGGTCGAGCCCGTTCGGCGCGATCTGCCCACCCCAGTCGGCGGTCGCGCTCGCGAGCTCGGCGATCCGCTCCGGCGCACCCCACGCACCGTACGAGGTGCAGGGCGCGGCATCGACCGCGACATCGGCGGTGATCGCATCGCTCGCGGCTCGATCGAACCCGATGCGGCCGCAGCCCGCGAGGAGCACGATCCAGGGTGCTCTCATGCGTCGAGCTTCGCGAGGTCGGCGAACTCCTGCGTGTAGCCGCAGCCGGCACACACCAGCGCCTCGAAGCGCGAGTCGGTACGCGCGATCGTCTTGATCGTCGCGTGGCGACAGATCGGACACGTGCCATCGCGCAGGCTCGGTGCGTTCGGCGGCGACGGATCGGACACCGCGGCCGGCGTGCGAAACGGATCGACCGCGATCGGTGCATCGGTGCCGATCGCGATGCCGACCTCGAACGGCCCGATCGTCACGCGGTCGCCGGTCGCGAGCGTCGCCTTGTTGACGCGCTTGCCGTTGACCAGGGTGCCGACCTGCGATCCGAGATCGATGATCGTCACGGAGTCGGTGCGCTCGATCACCGCGTGCATCCGGCTGACGTCGGGATCGTCGAGGCGGAGGTGCGAGGTCGGCATGCGGCCGACCTTGATCACCAGCTCGCGGAGCGTCTCGACGCGCGGGGCCTCGCCGTCGCGCGCGATCGTGAACGTCACGCCGGGTCCCTCGACCGGCGCGTGCGCCGGCGCCGAGTCCAGCGTGGACCCGGCGGCGAGCGCGTCGATCACGACCGGCAACACGTCGCGTCGCGTGGTCGCGATCGCGAGGCGCGGGTGGCCACGACGCGACGCGATCACGCCACACGCGATCGCCGCGACGGCGCCGAGGACGTAGTGCGGCACGCCGAGGCTCGCGTCGTTGTAGGCGACCGCGAGTGCGCCGGCGACCGCGAGACCACCGGCGAGGCCGCGCTCGGACCACGCCTTCCAGCGCGCGACAAACGTGGCGGCGACCGGGTCGAAGCCGCCGGCGAGCGCCGCCGCGATCGTCACGCGATCCTTGGAGCCCGACGCGCCCGCCGCGATCACGCCAGCGCGCACCGCGTCGAAGTAGGTATCCGTTGACGACGACGCGAGCTTGACGAGGCGCGCGAGGTTCCCGACCTTCGCGAGCTTGACGAGGTACTCCGTCGCGACCCCCACGTTGATCGTCGCGCCGTTCACGACGACCGCCGCATAGGCCGCGAGCCCCGCACCGAGAACGGCGAGGACGTAGCTCGCGATCTCCGTCGTGCCCACGTCCCCAGTGTACCCTCAGACATGGCCGACACGACGACGCTCGGGTATGCGGTTGCCGTGGTGTCCACGGTCGGCGAGGTCGTGTTCCTGCTGTTGATGTCGCGGCGCAGCATCAACCACGTCGTCGCCAACCAGCAGATCAGCAAGCTGATCCAGGCCGAGAACATCGACCGCGCGCGCAAGCTGTGTCTCGCGTCGGACAGCAACACCTACCTGCGCTCGCTCGCCGCCGCGATCGACGCTGGCGAGGCGGCACGGTCCAACGATCGCGCGGCGCTGAACCACGCGATCGGGTCGGCGTTCGACGCCGACGCGAAGCCGCGCGGCGCGTCGTACAAGCGCACGATGATCGGTGGCCTCGTCGCCTCGATCGCCGCGCTCGCCGGCTGCCTCACCGTGGTCGCGGTGGCCGGATTCGGCCGGCACGCGGCGAGCGGCCCGGCGGTCGGCCTCGGCGCGGTCGCGCTGTGCGTCGGCATCGGCTTCGCGATGCGGATCGGCAAGTTCGACGCCGCGGTCGCCAACACCCGGCACCACGTCCTGCCGATGCTGGTCGAGGGCTTCGCGACGCGCCCGATCCGTCAGGGCTGATCGTCGTCGGCCGGGTCGGTGTCGTGGCCGGCCGCGTCGGCCTTCAGCGTCGCGACCAGGTGCCGGAACAACGCGCGCTGGGCACCCGGCGGCTTGCCCGAGGCGCGCTCGCGCTTGGCCTCGGCGATCAGCCGGCTCAGCGCATCGGTCACGCCGCCCGGGAACTCGGCCGCGGCGGCGAGCCCCTCGTCGAGCATGCGGGTGCGCCACTTCTCGGCGAGGTGGAGCTGCTCGGGTTCGGCGGACCCGGTCGCCTTGACGGTCGCGAGCTTCGCCGCGAGCGCCTTCAGATCGACGCCGCGCAGGTCGCCCGCGAGGCTGCGCTCGGCGCGACGGCGCGCGATATTCGACGTGACCTTCTGCGCCTTGGCAACCGCGTCGTGCAGCGCCTCGTCGAGCTCGAGCTTCTTCAGCGTCGTCGCCGGGACCGACATCAGCTCGTGCGCGAGCTTGCTCGAGCGATCGCCCGCGGTGCGCCGTTCGCGGCGCGCGATCTGTCGGTTGCTCTCGTCACGATCGTTGGGCACGCGGCACCATACCTCAGCGACCGCCGGGTACGTGATGCAGGACCGTGCTCGCGGTGCCGACCGCCCAGGCTTCGTCGCCGCCGACCGCGACGATCGCGCCGAGCGGGACCGCGGTGGTCAACTCGGTCAGCGACCACGCCGTGCCGTTCCAGTGCACGATCGTCGGCTTGCCGTGGTCGGAGTTGCTGACCGCCCAGACATCGTCGGGTCCAGTCCCCGAGACGCCGCGCAGTGCGTCCTCGAGGTTGGTGAACACCGCGGCCCACGCGCGCCCGTTCCAGTGCAACGTGATGCCGTCGTCGCCGACCACCCAGATGTCGCGCGCGCTCGACCCCCACACGCCGAACAGCGTCTCGGTGGTGCCGCTCGCGACCGGCGTCCAGCGCGCGCCTTGCCAGTGCAGGATCGTGCCGGCCGTGCCGACCGCCCAGACATCGTCGTCGGCGCTGCCCCAGACGGCCTCGAGATCCGCCGGCGCGCCGCTCGCGATCGCGTGCCACGCACCGTCGCGGCGCTGCAGGATCGTGCCGCCGTCGCCGACCGCCCACGGTGTCGAGGTGCCGGCGAACACGCCGCGCAGGTGTCGGGTCGTCGAGCTCGGCTCGCGGCTGGTGTCGTGGATGATCGTGCCATCCTGACCGACAGCCCAGATCTCGTCGCCCGACCCCGCGATCGCCGTCAGCATCGGCGCCGCAGGCACCGCGATGTCGTGCCAGCGCTGGCCGTTCCAGTGCTGCACCGCGCCGATCGGCTCGCCGTGGCTGCCGTTGACGAAGCCGGCGGACCACACGTCATCGGGGCCGCGCGCGAACAGCGCGCGCATCTGGCGATACGGAGGATCGGCCGCGAGCGACTTCCAGGCCTTGCCATCCCAATGCACGACGACGCCGAGCGCGGCGACCAGCCACGCGTCATCGTGCGCGAACATGTGGATCGTGTTGGGCTCGTAGCTCGTGCCGCGATCGTGTCGCGCCCACCGGGCGCCATCCCAGTGCAGCAGCGGCCCGTACTTCGCGACCAGCCAGACATCGTTCGCTCCCTTGCCGATGACGTTGTTGAACGGGAAGTCGAGGCGCTTGATCGGATCGGGGTTCGCGACCTCGGGGACCGGGATCGCGATCCACGCCTTGCCATCCCAGTGACGGATCACGCTGTGGAAGCCGACGACCCAGACGTCATCGGCGGCCGCCGGGTAAACGCCGTTGAGGTTCTCGTTGGTGCCGACGTCGATCCGGCTCCAGGCCTTGCCGTCGTAGTGCACCAGCGTACCGGTGTCGCCGCTCGCCCAGATATCGTGCGGCGAGCTCGCCGCGATCCGGGCGATGCCGTGCCGCGTCGGACTCGGCACCGCCTCCCACGTCGCGCCGTCCCAGTGCAGGATCGTGCCTTCGGCACCGGTCACCCACGCGTCGTCGCGCCCGCCGACCCACACCGCGAACAGGTCCGTGCGCGTCTTGCTCCGCGCCTCGTGCCAGGCCTGACCATCCCAGTGGACGATGGTGCCGTGCGCGCCGACCGCCCACACGTCATCGGCCGCGCTGCCCGAGATCGATTGCAGATCGACGATCGTGCCCACGCTGGCCGGCGTCCAGCTGCGGCCGTCGTAGTGACGTGCGCCGCCGCGCTCGCCGACGGCCCACACGTCGTTCGGCGCCGCACCCCACACGCCGTCGAGCCGGCCGCTCCACGACGCATCCCAGCACCAGCGGTCGGGACTGCAGCGCTGCGGCTCGATCGGCTGCGCGCGAGGGGACCGCTCCGAGCGCCCGGCGATCGCGAAGGTCGCGACGCTCGCGGCGACAAGCCCGACCGCGGTCGGCACGATCCAGCGGCGCGACGCGCGACGCGGAACACTCGGCGGCGCCTCGAGCGCGGCCCGCAGCGCCTCGCCGGTCTCGTAGCGGTCGCCGGGCTCGCGCGCGAGGCAGCGCGCGATGATCGCGGCGAGCGTTGGATCGATCGAGTCGATCGGTGCCGGCGCTGGCCCGAGCGCCGACTTGCGAACCGCGGCGAGCGACGGCCCGCGATGCGGTGGCTCGCCGGTGCACAGCTCGTAGAGCACCGCACCGAGCGAGAACACGTCCATCGCGCATCCCGGTGGCTCGCCGAGCCACGCCTCGGGCGCCATGTAGAGCGGCGTGCCGAGCAGGTGGCCGGTCGCGGTGAGGTCCGGGCTCGCTTCGAGATCGACCGCACCACCACTCGTCGGCCCGGGGTCGGCGCCGAGCTTGGCGAGGCCGAAGTCGAGCAGCTTGATCTCGCCGCGCTCGCCGACGATCGCGTTTGCAGGCTTGATGTCGCGATGCACGATGCCCGCGGCGTGCGCGGCCGCGAGCCCGCGCGCGAGGCCGATGCCGATCTCCTTGACGCGCGCCGCCGGCATCGGCTTGTCGACGAGATCGAGGCTCTGGCCGCGCACGAGCTCGGACACCAGGTAGAGCTGGTCCTCGACCTCGCCGACGCGGTGCACCGTGACGACGTTGGGATGGGACAGCCGCGCGATCGCCCGGGCCTCGACGGCGAACCGCTCGCGCGCGGAGGTCCGGGTCGCCGCGGACACGAACTTGATGGCGACCATGCGGTCGAGCAGCGTGTCCTCGGCGAGCCAGACCTGGCCGCTCGAGCCGCGGCCGATCGGTCGGACCAGACGGTACTCGGCGAGCTGCCGGCTCTCGCGCCAGCCGGTCGCCGGCGGCTCGATGAAATTCTCGCGATCCGGGTCACGAACCAGCTCGGCGACGAGCTGAATACACGTCGAGCAGCCGTCGAGGTGGTCCTGGAGTCTCGCGAGGGTGACTCCGGTCGCCTGGCCCGCGACCAGGTCGGCAATCTCGGTGATCTCCGGGCACCCTTCCACGCCTGTATCAGATAACACACGCGACCGACTAGAATGCACAGGTCATGAGTGGGCTAGAGGAAGCGTGGACGGCGGCGCGGGTGACGTGGCCGGACTTCGACGTGCCGTTCGCCGCGTTCGATGCCTACGTCACCGCGCGTGGCGAGGCGGAGCAGCTGCACACCGGAGATCTCTACGTCGCGTGCGCCTGCGCGATCGACGCAGCCAACGCGCGCGATGGCTTCGCCCGCAGCTTCCTGTCGTCGATCGATGGCTTCGTGCGCCACCTCGATTCGTCGCCGGGATTCGCCGACGACGTGCGCCAGCAGGTCGCCGAGAAGCTCCTGCTCGCGACGCCGGCCAAGCTCGCCGACTACGCCGGCCGCGGTCCGCTCGCCGCGTGGATCCGCGTCGTCGCCGTGCGCACCGCGCTGAACCTGCGCGCGCAGCGCTCGCCCGCGCGCATGCAGACGCTCGACGAGGTCGTCGCCGCCTTGCCGGCGAGCGCGGATCCCGAGCTCGACTTCCTGCGCGAGCGATACCTACCTGCGTTCCGCGGCGCGATCCGCGATGCGCTCGCGATCCTGACGGCGCAGCAGCGCACCGTCCTGCGCCTGCACCTGGTCACCGGCGCGACGACGCAGGAGATCGCCGTGATCTACCAGGTCAACCAGTCGACCATCGTGCGCTGGCTGCAGGGCGCGCGCGGCGCGATCCGCGATCGCACCGAGGAGCTGTTGCGCGAACAGCTCGGCGTGTCGCCGAGCGAGCTCGCGAGCCTGACCCAGGTCATCCTCAGCCAGCTCGACGTCAGCATCGCCGGCCTCCTGGACGACGAGTCCTGATGCTGCTCGCCGTCGGACCCGGTCAGCCGTACACCACGATCGCCGCGGCCGCCGCGGTCGCGCAGGACGGCGACACCGTCGAGATCGCCGCCGGCACGTATCACGAGGCGGTGACCTGGACCGCGAACGGGTTGACGATCCGCGGCGTCGGCGGGCGCCCGGTCGTCGACATGACGAACCTGCCGATCGACAACGGCAAGGCGATCTTCGTCAGCAGCGGCGCCGACGTCACGATCGAGAACCTCGAGTTCGACGGCGCGGCGGTCACCGATCAGAACGGCGCGGGCATCCGCTGGGAAGGTCCCGGCAGCCTGACCGTGCGCGGGTGCGTGTTCCGCAGCAACGAGAACGGGATCATCGGTGGCGGCGCGCTCCACCCCGAGAACACCGCGCTCGTCGAGCACAACGAGTTCGTCGACAACGGCCGCGGCAAGGTCGGCTACACGCACAGCGTCTACTTCGGCGACGCCGACACCGTCACGTTCCGCGGCAACTGGAGCCACGCGCTGTGGCCCGGCGGCACCGACATCGGGCACCTGTTCAAGTGCCGCGCGCACCACACGAACGTGCTCTACAACCGGCTCACCGCCGAGGCCACGCCGTCGAGCTACGAGATCAACCTCCCGCAGGGCGGCGACGCGTGGGTGATCGGCAACCTGCTCCAGCAGCGGGAGGGCAGCCAGCTCATCATGATCAGCTTCGCCGACGGCGATGGCGCGCAGTATCCAAATTCGCAGCTGCACGTCATCGGCAACACGTTCGTCAACGAGGCGGCCGGCGGCGCGACGTTCATCCGCACGATGCAGGCGGACGCGCAGATCACCGCGATCGACAACCTGTTCGTCGGC
Organism: Haliangiales bacterium; assembly: GCA_038321315.1. Taxonomy (GTDB): domain Bacteria; phylum Myxococcota_A; class Polyangia; order Haliangiales; family Haliangiaceae; genus JABFXX01. The sequence goes on from JBBQEX010000014.1 coordinate 60,669, forward strand.
AACGGCACGCTGTCGTCGGGCGGCGTCGTGACGATGATGAACAACCTCGCGACGACCACGCCGAACTTCGTCGACCAGGCGAACTTCGACTATCACCTCACCGCCGGATCGCCCGCGATCGACGCCGGCATCGCGACCGCGATGATGCCCGACGCGCAGTACGTTCACCCGGCGATGACCGAGGGCCGCGGCGTCGTCGGCACGATCGACGTCGGCGCCTACGAGTTCGGCAACGTCCCACCGCCCGGCGACGGCACGTCCGACACCACGGCGACCGGCGCGTCTCCCGGTGGATGCTGCGACAGCGGCGGACGCGGCGGCTGGCTCCTCGGGCTGGTCGCGCTCGTGATGCTGCGCCGGCGCTAGGTGCGCTTGCGCGCGCGGGGTGGCTTGGCCTGCTTGCGCAGCCGATCGAGCGACGTCTCGGCTTCCTCGAGCTGGAGCGCGAGCGACTGCGCGATCAGGCCGCCGACCGCCGCACGCTTGATCGGCTCGAGCGCGAGCACCGCCTCGAGCAGCGGTCGCGGGATGCCGAGCGTGGGATCCGAGACGTCGTCCGCGCCATGCTCGGCGAGTGCCTGGAGTTGATCCATCTCGCGCCGCAGCTCGCGACCGCCCTTGGGGATCGCGAAGTGCTCGGCACGAAACCCGGTGGACAACATCTCTGCATAGCCGGGCATGCCACCACAATCCTCCGGAGGACACGCGCGCGCCCCGGCGGTGCACCGCGGCTGCGTTGCCTTGCCGACGACGACCTTGGCGACCGTGACGTCGTGCTCCCAGCTGTCGCCGAAGTCGTACTCGTAGCCGAACACGTCGCCGGCCTTCGCGAGGTCCTGGAGCCGGAACCGGCGCTCGTCCTCGATGTCGAGCTCGGCGGCGCCGTCGAGGTCGGCCATGCCGTACGAGCGGTCGCCGATCAGGAACTGGTGCAGGTGCGAGTTCATCCAGCCCATCGCGACCTGGATCGCGAAGTGAAGCTCTTCCAGCGTCGCCGCTCCGGCAATCTCGATCGTCCGCCAGATCGGCGGCTCGATCTCGCGGAGCCGGACGTCGAGCTCGTACGAGGTGTGGCGCATCGCGCGAGGGTATGCCGTTAACCAGGGTTCACGCGAGGCAACCTAACCCCGTGATGTGCGAGTCGAGAACCGCTGGCACGCATCGTGGACCTAGGGTCTGCAAGATGCGCTCATTCATTAGCTTTCTCAGTTCGGCGGCCGTCGCCGGTTCCCTGCTCGCGGCGTCGACGTCGGCCCAGGCCGACGAGGTTCGCGATCACCGCGAAGGCGGCGTCAGCGTCGCCCCGTCGCCCGGCGGCGAGGTCCACTATCGCCGCCGTCCCGGCCCGCGGTTCATGATGCCGCTGAAGGTCGACATCGGCGCGGTCGGCGCGAGCACGACGCGTGGCATGGCATCCGGCATCGCGGCCTCGGTCGGCATCCACTGGGCCTCGCTCAGCCCGACGCCGACCAACACCGATGTCGGCATCGGCGTGTTCGGCGCGCTGCTCGGCGCACCGAAGGACGACACCGGCATGAACGACTCGAACGGCGTCGCGTACGGCGGCGCGTATCTCGAGGTCGGCCACACGCTCGCGCACGGCAGCTGGTGGCGCACGTGGGCCGCGGGTCGCGGCGAGTACCTCGCGAGCAGCGCGTTCGGTGACGATCACCAGGGCTTCGGCGTCGCCGGTCGGCTCAGCGCCGAGCTGTTCGCGAGCGGCGTCGGCATCGAGCCGCGCGGCCTGTTCCTCGGCACCTACTCGATCGGCGTCTATGCCGAGGTCGGCGTGCGCGACGTCGCATCCGAGCTCGGCGCGGTGCACGTCAGCGGTGGCCTCACGTTCCGCACCCCGCTCGTGTTCTCACCCTGAGAGCAGCGCCTCGATCTCGCGCAGCGTCTCGGTGTCGTCGCCGATCATCTCCTTCATCGCCTGGATCCGGCCGGCGACGACGCGCGCGATCTTCTCCTCGACGGTCGCGTCCGCGTAGGTCCAGTAGACCTGCGCGAACCGACCGTCGCGGTGGCAGCGGCCCTCGATCTGCGCCATCTGGATCGCCGACCACCGGAGGTCGTGGATGATCTCCGAGCGCGGCACGTCACTGACGCTCGCCCCTTCGGGCTCGCCGCCGGCTTCGCCGGCAACCAAGTCTCGCTCGCCCTGGTGTAGCGAGATGCCCTCCTCGACGGTGAACAGCACGACGCGGGCCTCGCCGCGCTGGAACTTCAGGCGCTCGGCCTCGCGCGCCCCCGCCGGGATTCCGCCGTGGATCACGGCGCAGTTGCCGAGCGCCTCCCGCATCGCGGTCAGCGTCTCGAGGAACGCGACCGAGATCGCGACCTGGTGGCCGTTGTCGAGCAGCTCGCGCGCGAGCTCCACCGTGCCGGCCGCGCGCACGAGCGAGCTCTTCTGGCGCAGCCGCAGCGTCGCGGCGAGCGCGGACTTCGGATCCTTGCCGCGCGGCGCGAGCTCGAGCTCGCGGCGAAACGCGGTCCACGCCTCGTCGTACAGCGCGCGCTCGTCGGGCGCGAGCTCGATCGGCGTCAGCATCCGGTTGATCGCGGGCCACCCGACGATCTCCTCGGGCCGCCGGCGGATCGCGCCCGGCGAGTCGAACAGCATCGCGCGGATCTTCTCGCAGTCGGCGCGATCGCCGCGCCACGCCCACTTGCCGTACGCGCCGCGCGTGACGCCGAGATCCTGATCGAGGCACCACTGCTCGAAGTCCTTCAGGTCCTTCGCGCGCGCGCCGGTCACGCTCGCGAGCAGCGGCGCGAGGTACGACAGCTCGAGCGGGTTCTGCCCCGCGGTCGCCGACAGCCACAGCGTGAAGCCAGCGTTCGCGACCAGCTTCGCGGCGAGCTTGCTCCGCGCGGCCGTCGGGTTCTTGCAGCGGTGGCTCTCGTCGAACACGATGACATCGAGCTCCGGCGCGGTGCCGGCGCGCGCGAGGCCCTTCTTCGACTTGACCTTCTTGCGCGCGGCGTCGCTCAGCTCGAACAGCTTGCCGAGGCGCTCGTAGTTCATGACGACGACCGTCTTGCCGCCGTCGCCCATCGCCTCGATCGTGCGGCGCCAGTGCGCGATCACCGCGAGCGGGCACGCGATCAACACGCTCGCGACCTCGCGCATCTCGAGGATCGCGGCCCATGCCGTGATCGTCTTGCCGAGCCCGACGTCGTCGGCGAGCAGGAAGCCCGGCAGCTTCTGCGCGCGGGCCTTCGCGATCGCCTTCACCGCGTCGCGCTGGTGGGCGCGCAGCTCGATCGCGCCGGTCGGTCGCGACGCGCGGGCCGCGACTCCCGCGAGCTCGTGCTGGACGTGCAGCTCCCACGAGTACGGGAGTGGCACGAACGGTCGCAGCGCGGCCGGGAGTTGCTTGCCCTCGTAGAGGAACACACCGTGCGAGGCGTCCCAGCGAGCCTGATTCGCGGTCGCCACCGCACGCATCGCGAACGGAACATCGAGCACGTGCACCGACGCGAAATATCACGGATCGCGCTACAACGCCGGCCCGTGTCGGCGCGTCGTCATCCGGAACAGATCGTCGCCGCGATCGGCGAGCTGAAGCCGTCACTCGAGCTCGGCCCGGTCGACATCTGCTTCCTGGTCGCGCTGCAGGTCAAGGCCGATGCCGCGAGCCTGACGTCGTTCACCGAGCAGCAACTCGAGGACGTGTTCGCGCTCGCGAGCGCGGCCGTGCAGCCCGAGGCCGATCAGGTGCGGCGCCGCGCGACCCACGCGATCCAGCGGCTGCGCGCGCAGCGCCTGCTGTCGCGCGTCGATGGTCAGGGTGTCGTGCGCACCGGCGAGTTCGCGCTGTCGCGGCTGGGCAGTGCGATCGTCGAGTTCTATCTCGAGGAGGACGTGTTGACGCGCGTCTCGCTCGGCCTCTTGACGAACAGCCTGCGCACCGCGATCGCCGACGTGCTCGCTACCGCGCGCGTCGCCGAGACGCCCGAGCAGTGGCGCGACGGCGTCGCCGGGCCGCTCGCGGTGTCGATCGCCGAGCTGATCGCCGGCATCGAGCGCCGCCAGCGCGGCCTCGACTTCCAGCAGGAGGACTTCCAGGCCGAGATCCGCCGGCTGCTCGAGGCCGACTGGTTCGGCGCGCTCGATCGCTGCCAGGAGCTGCTCGAGTCGACGAGCGCGACGCTGCACGAGCTCAACGAGGTGCTGCTGCGGGACGGCAGCGTGCTGCTCGGCCTCCTGCACGACATCGAGGAGCTCGCGGTCGCGGCGAACGCCGTCGAGGCCGAGACCGCCGCGCACCGGCTGATGGATCAGATCGATCGCAGCGCCGCGTGGGGCGCGGCCCGCCAGCGCGCGTGGTCGGAGTACTTCCAGTACGTCCACCGCTACCTGCGCGACGTCGTCCGCCTCGATCCGACGCGCGCGCTGACCCAGCGCCTCCGCGATCAGCTCGCCGGGCTCGGCCAGAAGTTCGCGCTCGCCTACGCCGGCGCGCCCCCGATCCGGATCCTGCGCACGGTCGCGACCCCGCGCGATCGCGCCCCGGTCGTCCGCCCGCGCGCGCCGCGCGAGAAGGACCCGGTCGCCGAGGCACCCGAGGATCCGCAGGCGCTGCTCGACACCAAGGTGCGCCGCGCGCTCGACGGCGGGGCGGTCGCGCTGTCGAGCGTGACGTCGGAGGTCACCGCGGAGCTCGCGGGTGGCGAGCGCTTCCTCGAGGCCGGGCGCATCGCACACACCGTCGCGCAGCTCGCGCACGCGAAGGCCGACGTCGAGCGGCCGTGGGTCGCGGTCGGCGATCTCGAGATCGAAGACTGGCGGCTGTCGCGATGACGTTCGCCGCGCTCCAGGAGGTCGTGCTCGACCCGAGCTTCCCCGAGCTCGACCTCGCGCTGCGCCGCGGGCGCCACGTCGATCGCGAGGACCTCACGTGGTACGCGCTGCTCACCGACGCGCAGGATCACCTCGAGGCGTTCTACCGGCGCTACGGCTGCGAGCTCGTGCACAAGGCCGACGGCTACTTCTACCTGCTGCCGACCGGCGAGAAGCTGTCGCGCCGCCAGCTCGGCGCCGGCGACATGCTCGTCGGGCAAGCGCTCGCGCTCATGTACCTCGATCCGGCGACGATCGAGCGCGGCGGCCGGGTCACCACCGAGGACGTCGTCGCGCAACTCGTCGTCGTGCTCGGCGGCGACGCGCTGATCCGCGCGTTCAACCCCAAGCGCAAACGGATCGACGAGCGCGTCGCGCAGAAGACCGTGCGCACCAAGGTGGCCGATGGGATCCGCCACCTCGCCGCGCTCGGGTTCGTCGATCTCGATGACGAGGCGACGCTGCGGCTGCGCCCCGCCCTGCTCCGGTTCGCCGAGCCGGTGCGCGGGCTGTCGGCACCGGCCGAGGCACTCGCGAAGCTGGTTGCCGACGGCGAGGTCGCGCTCGTCGAGCCCGACGAGCCCGAGGTCGTCGAGGAAGCAGCAGAAGAGGTCGACGAGCCGGTCGAAGAGGACGCCGACTGGTGAGCCGCGCACGGATCGCGGCGCTCGTGCTCGTCAACTGGAAGGGCGTGTTCTACGAGCGCTACCTGCTCGATCGTCACGTCACCGCGCTCGAGGGCGCCAACGGCGCCGGCAAGACCACGGTGATGATCGGCGCGTACGTCGCGCTCCTTCCGGACATGAGCAAGCTGCGGTTCACGAACCTCGGCGAGACCGCGGCGACCGGCGGCGATCGCGGGATCTACGGCCGGCTCGGCGAGCCCGGGCGACCGTCGTACACCGTGCTCGAGCTCGACGTCGGCGGAGACCGGATCCTCGCCGGCGTGCGGCTCGTGCGGCTCGCCGAGCCCACCGTCGAGCCGACGGCGTTCCTCGTCACGAACGTGCCCGCCGGTGTGCCGCTGTCGGACCTCCTGCTCGTGCGCCGGCTCGACGGCGACCACGTGCCCGAGCTCGACGAAGTCCGCGCCGCGGTCGAGCGCGCCGGCGGCGAGATCGAGACGTTCAAGACGATCAAGGACTACTTCGCGGCGCTGTTCGAGCGCGGCATCACGCCGATGCGGCTGGTCGGCGACGAGGAGCGCACCAAGCTCAACGAGATGCTCCGCACGAGCATGACCGGCGGCATCTCGCGCGCGCTGACCAGCGAGCTGCGCGGCTTCTTGCTCAAGGAGGAGACCGGGCTGTCCGACACGCTGTCGCGCATGCGCGCGAACCTCGACGCGTGTGCGCGCACGCGCAGCGAGGTCGCCGACTCGCGGCAGCTCGAGCGAGAGATCAGCGCGATCTACGAGGCCGGCACCGAGATGTTCGCGGCCGCGATCCACGCGGCGCGCGCGGCGGCGACCGAGTCCGAGCGCGACGTCGAGCTCGCGCGACCGCAGGTCGATGCCGCGGTGCGCACCGAGCGCGAGCTGGCCGAGCTGCTCGCCGCCCACGCCGCGCGCCGGATCGAGCTCGAGGCACGCCTGACCGCCGCGCGCGCCGAGCTCGCGACCGCGACCGCCGAGCGCGATCGCGCCGCGGCCGCCGAGACCGTCGCGACGCGCCTCGCCGCCCTCGAGCACGAGCTCGCCGGGCTCGCCGCGGTCGATCAGCAGGCGCGCGCCCGCCAGGTCGCCGCGACCAGCGAGCGCACCGCGGCCCGCGCCGAACGCACGCGCGCGTTCGAGGCGCTCGAGCGCGCCGCGCACGGCCTCGCCGACCTGCAGGCCGGGCTCGACGAGCTGGTGCGCCGCGCGCACGGCCATCGCCAGCTCGCCCGCCGGCTCGACGACGCGCGCCGCGCCACCGCGCGCCCGGCGCTGTCGCCCGACGACGTCACCGAGGCGATCGCCGCGGTCGACGCCGAGCGCGTGCAGCTCGAGACCGAGCGCGCGCGGCTCGAGCGCGATGGCCGCGATCTGGTCGCGCGCCGCGACGAGCACGCCCGCGCCGCGACCGCGCTCGCCGCGATCGACCCCGACGGCGACGGCGAGCCCCACGCGCGCGCACGCACCGCGCTCGCCCGCCTGGCGGATCGCGAGGCCGCCGTCGGCCGCGCGCTCGAGCTCGGGCGCGACCGCGCCGAGGCCGACCGGCTCGCGGCGCGCCAGGATGCCGCGCGCACGCTCGCCGCGACGCTCGCGATCGGCGAGCGCGGGGTGGTCGGCGAGCTCGAGGCGATCGAGCAGGCGCTGCGGGCCGCCGACGAGGTCGCCGAGGCGCGGCGGGCCGAGGTCGCGCGCGATCGCCAGCGCGAGCAGGAGCTCCGTGCGCGGATCGAGACGCTCGATCAGCGCACCGCGCGCTGGCACCTGGCGAGCGCGACGATCGCGCGGCTCGCCGGCGCCACCGCCAGCGGTCCGACGACCCGCGCCGAGGTCGCGGCGCTGCGCGACAAGCTCGCGCTCGAGCTGCACGCGCTCGGCGATCAGCGCGCGAAGCTCGAGGCCGGTCGCGAGGAGCTCCACCTGCGCGCCGCGGCGGTCGAGCGCAGCGGCACGAACCTCGACCCCGAGCTGCTCCGCCTGCGCGACGATCTCGGCGGCGAGCTGCTCGCGAGCCGGTTCGAGGATCTCGATGTCGCGGCCGCGTCGTGGGTCGAGGCCCGCCTCGGGCCGCTGACCGGTGCGCTGATCGTCGACGATCTCGCGGCCGCGGCCGCGGCGGTGGAACGCTCGACGCGCCAGGCCCAGTCGGTGTGGCTGGTCGCGGCGGGCTCGGTGCTCGCGGTCGAGCCGCCCGACGACGTCGCCGAGCTCGACGACGTCCGCGACGTCGTCACGCCGGAGCCGTTCGGCCTCCGCGTCACGCGCCGGCTGCCGCGCCCGAGCCTCGGTCGCCGCGCGCGCGAGCGCCAGGTCAAGGAGCTGCACGACGCGATCGCGCGCGACGGCCGCACGCTCGACGAGCTCGCCGCGCGCGTCGCCCAGCTCGCGGCCTGGCGGCGCGACGTCGAGGTGCTCGATGCCAACGTCGACGCGCTCGCGCTCGGCGATCCGACCGACGAGCGCGCCGGCCTCGACGCCGAGCTCGCCGAGCTCGCCGCGGCACGCGACGCGCGCGACGAGCTGGATCGCGCCGCGCGCATCACGCTGGCCGCGGCGCGCACGCGTCACGAGGCGCTGCGCCGCCTGCTTCCCGACGTCGCGCTGCTCGAGCCACCGGATCACACCGCGCGCGCCGCCGAGCTCGCGGTCGTGCAGGCCTCGCTCGACGAGGTCGCCGCCAAGCTCGCACGCCTCGCCCCGGCGCGGGCCACGCTCGCCGCCCACCTCGACGCGCTTCGGCATCCGCCGCCCGACGACGCCGCGCTCGCCGATCGCGCGACGCGCCGGGACGCGATCGACGCCCGGCTCGATGCGCTCGCGATCGCGCGGGCCGCCCTCGAGGACGTGCTCGTGCATCGCCACGCCGCCGCGCACGGCGACGCCGAGGCCGCGCTCGGCGACCAGCAGCAGCTCGCGCCGGTGCTCGAGGCGCAACACGCCGACGCGCGCGCCGCGGTCGACGCCGCCGCGGTTCGCGAGGCCGCGAGCGAGGCCGCCTGGGAGGCCGCGACCGCCGCCGCCCATGCCGCCGAGGCGAGCCGGCTCGCGGTCGTCGCCGATCGCGATCGCGCGACCGCCGAGCTCGCGCGCATCGGCGTCGCGGCAGGCGCGTTCGACCACGCCGCGATCGCCGCGCGCGTCGAGCAGCTCGATGGCGAGAGCCGCGCGATCGTCACCCGCGAGGCGGTCGACGCCGAGCGGCTCGCGCGCGCCACGCAGGCCGTCGGCGAGGCGCACAACCGGCTCGGCGCCGCGACCCGCGAGGCCGGGCCGGCGGTGGCCGCGTGGGCCGAGCTGCGCACCGAGGCCCAGGCCGAGAACCTCTTGCACAACGTGCTCGTCGGGCCGCGTCCCGATCGCCGCAGCATGCAGCTCACCGCCGATGCGTGGAGCAAGCGCGAGCTGCTCGTCGATCGCGTCGCGCGGGCGCGCGATGGCGTCGAGCTCGTCGTCGCGATCCGCGGCCACGCCCTCGACGGCCTCGGCTACCTCGCGAGCTGGCGGCTGACGCGCGAGTGGCTCCGCCGCCGCGTGCCGGCCCAGGTCGCCGAGGTCGACGAGCCGCTGCTCGCGCTCGAGCGGCTGCGCGATCACCTCGACGTGCTCGAGAGCCGGCTCGGTCGCCAGGAGCTCGACCTGCGCGGCGCGTCCGAGGACGTCGCGCGCGGCATCGACGTCCAGGTGCGCCGCGCGCACGGCCAGGTCCGCCGGCTCAACCAGCAGCTCGACGGCATCCGGTTCGGCAGCATCCACGGGATCCGCGTCGAGATCCGGCGGATCGAGCGCATGGAGCAGATCCTGCGCGCGCTGCGGCTCGGCGAGGCGCAGGAGCTGCTGTTCATCTCGTCGGTGCCGATCGAGGAGGCGCTCGACGAGATCTTCCGGCGCTACGGCGGCGGCGGGCGCGCGGGTGGCCAGCGGCTGCTCGACTACCGCGAGTACGTCGAGCTCGTCGTCGAGATCCAGCGCCAGAGCACCGGCACGTGGGAGGTCGCGAGTCCGACCAAGCTGTCGACCGGCGAGGCGATCGGCGTCGGAGCTGCCCTCATGATGGTCGTTCTGACCGAGTGGGAGCGCGACGCGAACCTGCTTCGCGCGCGGCGCACCGGTGGCTCGCTGCGCTTCCTGTTCCTCGACGAGGCCAACCGGCTGTCGCGCGACAACCTCGGCGTGCTGTTCGACCTGTGCAAGAACCTCGATCTGCAGCTCCTGATCGCGGCTCCCGAGGTCGCGCGCGCCGAGGGCAACACGACGTATCGCCTGGTCCGCCACGTCACCGACGACGGCCGCGAAGAAGTCATCGTCAGCGGACGTCGTGCGGTGGCGACCATCGATGACATAGTGAGCGCTTGACCGAGCTCGCCTTCGCCACGCTGCCGCTGCCACCGACGTGGATCGACAACCTCACGCAGCTCGAGTACCACGTGCTCACGCCGATCCAGGCGCTCGCGCTCCCCGCGATGCTCGAGGCGCGCGACGTCCTCGGGCAAGCCGCGACCGGCACCGGCAAGACGGCCGCGTTCGGCCTCGCGCTGCTCATGCGGATCGCGCCGCGCAGCGGCCGCCCGGGCGCGCTCGTCCTGTGCCCGACGCGCGAGCTCGCCGCCCAGGTCGCCGAGGAGATCCGCCGGCTCGCGCGGCCGTTGCCGCACACCCGCGTGCTCACGCTGAGCGGCGGCGCGTCGGTCCAGCGCGAGCGCGCGTCGCTCGAGCACGGCGTCGATGTCATCGTCGGGACGCCGGGCCGCGTGCTCGATCACCTGCAGCGCAACCGGCTCGATCTGTCGGGCGTTCGCACGCTCGTGCTCGACGAGGCCGACCGGATGCTCGAGATGGGCTTCGTCGAGTCGGTCGGCGAGATCGCGCGTGCGGTGCCGCCCGATCACCAGACGCTGCTGTTCTCGGCGACGTTCTCCGACGCGGTGCGCACGCTGAGCGCGACCTACCAGCGCGACGCGCTCCACGTCGTCGCGCCGGCCGAGGACGTCACCGCGCGGATCTCGCAGCTGGTCTACGACGTCGATCGCGACGCGCGCCTCGCCGCGCTGATCCGGATCCTCGGTCATCATCGGCCGGCCTCCGCGGTGATCTTCTGCAACCATCGCGAGACCTGCGACGAGGTCGCCGCCGCGCTCGCGGCCTCCGGGTTCGCCGCGGTCGCGCTCCACGGTGGCATGGAGCAGCACGATCGCAACACCGTGCTGCTGCTGCTCAAGAACGGCAGCCTGCGCGTCGTCGTCGCGACCGACGTCGCGGCGCGCGGCCTCGACATCGAGGACCTCGGCGCCGTGATCAACTACGACCTGCCGCGCGAGGCCGACGTGTTCGTGCACCGCATCGGCCGGACCGCGCGCGCCGGGCGCAGCGGGCTCGCGATCAGCCTGGTGTTCGGCAAGATCCCCGAGGAGCTTCGCACCGGGCCGCTCGCCGGTACCGCGATCTCGCAGCTGCCCTCCGACGAGGCGCAGCTCCCACCGCCGCCCGCGATGGCGACGATCGCGATCCAGGGCGGCCGCCACGATCGGCTGCGCCCCGGCGACATCGTCGGCGCGCTGACCACCGAGGTCCGCATCGCCGCCGCCGACATCGGCCAGATCACGATCACCGACCGGATCAGCTTCGTCGCCGTCGTCGCCTCGGTCGCGTCGCGGGCACTCGAGGGCCTCGGCAACGGCCGGATCAAGAACAAGCGCTTTCGCGCCTACCTCGTCAGGCCGCCTACTCCTCGCGGGGATCCGGAAGCGAGCCCGCGTCCTCGGTCGTAGACGGGAACTCCTTGAGCTTCTCGCGCGCGAACTTCCAGCCGTGCTGGACGATCCACGACAGCGAGCGGTCGAGCCGCGCCGCCTCGTGCTGGATCTCCTTCAGCATCTCCTCGGGGAAGTAGAGCGACTGTTTGCGCTTGTCGGCGTTGGCCATCTTGGGGCCGAGCCTAACACTAGAGCGACTCGAGGAACGCGACGAGATCGCGCCGGTCTGTCGGCGACAGGCGGAGGTCGAACCGGCGGTCGTAGAACTGCACGACCGCGCCGAGGTCCGGGGCCGAGCCGTCGTGGAAGTACGGCGCGCGCAACGCCACCGCGCGCAGCCCCGGCACCTTGAACCGGCCGAGGTCGTTCCACTGACCGGTCGTCAGCGCGAGCCCCGGATCGGTGGTCTGCGCGGTGCGCCCGTCGACGGGGTTCGTGAACGTGTAGAGCGGCACCTGCGGCGTGCGGCGGTCCGCGGCGGCCACCCCGAGGTTCACGAACAGCGGCGCGTGGTGGTTGCCGACGTTCGAGGTGTCGTGACAGGTCGAGCACGTGCCCGGCTGATCGGGGATGCCGACCGCGCCGCGGATCTGGAAGCGGTGCGTGTCGAACAGCTGTTCACCGTGCGCGATCGCCGCGCGCCGCGCGTTCGAGCTCCCGACCCAGTCGGCGTAGAGCGTGAACGATCCGGCGGGCCCGGCGGCAAACGGCTCGGCCGCGAGCGCCACCGGTCCGGACAGCTCGCCGGCGACCGGGTCGAACGACTGCGCGGTGTACAGGCTCGACTCGAACGCGACGATCGCGTCGACCTGCGCGGTCGGGGTCTGCGTCGCCTCGGCGTGCCCGAGCGTGGCATCGATCGCCTGCTGGGCGAGCGACGGCTCGCGACCGTCCCACATGATCGTCTGCTCGAACCGCAGGTTGGTCGATGGCAGCGGACGGCGAAACAGCGACAGCTCGCCGGCACTCGCGTAGCCGTACGGATCGTCGATCGCCGACACCACGAGGCCGTCGGGCACCGGGCGCCCGATCCGGAACACGCCGCGCGCGAGCAGCAGCGCGTAGGCCGTGCGCCGCGCCGCGAGCGTCGAGACGTCGGCCGTCGGCGCGGTCGCACCATCGACCGGGCGGAACACCGGATCGAGCCCCTGGCTCTGGTCGAACCGGGCCTGCAGCGTCCGCGGCGTTACGCTCCAATCGACCGCGACATCGTGGCAACTCGCACACGTCCGATCGTTGGTGCCGAGCGCGGCGAAGAACGGGTTGTCGGGCTGCGCGCCCTCGGTGAAGTCGGTGGTGGGGCCGGCGGTCGGGCTCCCCGCATCCGGCGCCGGATCGGTCCCCGGATCCGCGACGGGCACCTCGGTGCAGCCAACCAGCACGACCATGACCCAGAGTTTTTTCATGTCGGTTCGTGCCCGCGACGCGCGGTTCCTCCGGTCGTGAAACGAACTGAAACGTTTCAGGTGGTCTTTGCAGCGAAGGATCCGGCGCGACGGACCACTACATGGAAAGCCGATGCGCTGCCTCGCCTTCCTCGTCTTGACACCGTCGCTGGCACTCGCCCAGCCGGTGACCCATCCCGGTGATGTCGGCTGTCGCGTCGACGTCGTGCTCGCGCCCGACTCGGTGCGCCGGGCGATCGAGAGCTGGGTCGCGGCCGAGCCGCGCTGCGCCGAGCAGCTCGAGGTCCGCGTCGTGCCGACCGAGGGCGGTTACTACCTGTCGGCGCGCGATGGCTCGAACCGGGTGCGCGAGCGCATCGTGCCGGACGCGCAGAGCGCCGCGGTCCTCGTCGTCAGCTGGATGGCCGATGACTCGCTCGATCCGACGCTGCCCGAGCCGACGCCCCCGGTCGCGCTGCGCGCACCGATGCCCGCGTTCGACCTCCCCGAGCCGGTCGTCGAGCTCGCCGTGCGCCACCGCCGGCTCGAGCGCAGCGCGCGCGAGCACTGGCTCTCGCTCGGGGCGCTGGCGTCGGGCAACGGCCTCGGCGCGCGCGGGCAGCTCGACATGCTTCGCGGCGAGCACTGGATGGTCGGGGCCGGCGGTGGCATCGAGGGCGGTGGCGATCGAAACCGCATGCACGAGCACGCGGCGACCGGCTACGCGGTCGCGTATGCCGGCGCGACGTCGCGCGGCGCCGGATCCTCGAGACGATGGAGTCCGATCCCGAGATCGTCGAGCCCAACGAGAGCGAGGCCGACCTCGCGCGTCTGCGCGCCGCGATCGCCGCGCTGACCCCGAAGCTGCGCGAGGCGATCGTGCTCGTCGATCACGATCAACGTCACCAACACGAACAACAACAACGGCAACAGCACGAACACCGCACCGACCCCGGTGATCGTGCCGAGCGCCGATCGCCGAGGCCGTGCTGCTCGTCGGCCACGGCTTCGGCGATCACTGGGGCCTCGCGGTCGGCCCGGTCGCGACCGCGCAACCACACGAGGCGCCGTCGGTCGCGGTGTTCGCCGCGCTCCGCTATCAGCTGTGATCGATCAGGCCGCGGTCGCGATCGCCGGCTCGGGCGCGTTGCCCCAGTGCGTGGGGCCGACGGCGCGCTCGATCTCGGCGCGGAGCTCGGGGTGCTGGCCGAGCATGAACGCGACCTCGGCGGCGATGAACAGCGGGCCGATCAGGAGGCTCGCGAGATCGTCCATGAACGCGGGCTTGCGGCCCTCGAACTTGTGGCCGAGGAACTGGATCGCCCAGCCACCGACGAACAGCCCGGCCGACGTCGCCGCCCACACCGGGAGCGGCATCGCCGCGATCGCGGTGCCCGCCGCGCAGCTCACGCCGAGCGCGCCGGTCATCACCTTGCCGAACTTCGGATCGAGCTTGCGATAGTAGGCGCTCGCCAGCGCGGTCGCGCCGACCGCCGCGTTGAGCGGCCCGATCCCGACCCGCGCGAGCAGCGACTGCGTCCCGACGACGATCATCGGGATCCCGACGAAGTGCGTCGCGATGTTCCGCTTGTCGCGGTGATAGCTCGCGTAGCTGGTGAGGTGATCGACGAGCGACTTCATGGCTCGACGATGCCAGAGTCCCGCGCGCGTGTCACACGGAACGTCGGCGCGCCGGCGGCGGTGGGCGCTTGGACACCCCTCCTGCCTGGATCTGCGGCTTGGCGACCGGCGCCTCGCGCGTCACCGGGGGTGCGGCTGTCGAGGCCGCTGCCGCCGCGGCGGTCGCTGCCGTGGCGACCCTCGCGGCTTCGTCCTTCTCGAGACAGCACTTCTTGTACTTGTTGCCGGATCCACACGGACATGGATCGTTGCGACCGGGTTGAGCAGCCATCGACCGATGGTAGCAGGTTGCCAGTGTTGAACCTGCGACAGGACTTGATGTCGCATCTGCGAGGTGCACTACTGGCCACGATGCGTACCAGGCTCGTCCTCGCAGGATTGGTGTCGGCAGCGGCGGTGGTCGTGGGGGTTCAGGTCCTCCGCCCCCACGCGAGCACGGCGAACGATCAACCCAGCCCCAAGACCAAGGGCGCGCCACCCAAGGTGGCCAAGGCCAAGCGTCCGAAGCTCGAGGACGATCGCTCGCACCTCCCGGGCATCCATCGCGCCGGGCCGCGCGAGCTCGAGACGCGCAACCGGATCGGCGCCGAGGAATCCGCGAAGCTCCAGCGCCGGCTCGTCGACCACAAGCCCTCGGTGCCGTCGACGACCTGGGTCAGCCTCGGCCCGACCGATGCGCCCGAGGAGTTCAACTACTTCCCGATCGCGAGCGTCGACTCCGGCCGGCCGAGCACGATCGTCGTCGATCCCCGCAACGCCGACGTCGTGTATCTCGCGACGTCCGGCGGCGGCCTGTGGAAGACGTTCGACTTCCAGGCGCCGGCCGGCCCGACCTGGGTTCCAACGACCGATACGCAACCGAACCTCGCGATCGGCGCGCTCGCGCTCGATGCCGCGCACCCCGACACGGTCTACATCGGCAACGGCGACTTCGTCGACGGATCCGGCAACACGATCCTGAAGAGCACCGACGGCGGCGGCACGTGGAGCGCGCCGGTCGTGCTCGACGGCACCTACCCCGGATCGCAGATCGCCGCCAAGGTCCGCTCGATCCGCCAGATCACCGCCGACGACACCTCGGTGTGGGTCGCGACCGACGTCGGCCTGTTCCACTCGACCGACTCCGGCGCGACGTTCGCGCTGTTCGATCTGCCCGAGACCGGCGGTGGCGTGGTCGCCGAGGCGCTGTGGAACATCCTGCCGCTCGGCGGTGGCGGCTTCATCGCGAGCGGCATCACGGCGTGCGCCCCCGGCGCGCCACCACCCTTTCTGTTCGGCAGCGATCCCGATCCGCAGAACTGCCCACTCGGCAACAACTCGACGATCTGGCGCACCGACGACGGCACGACCTGGTCGCAGGTCACCACGCTGCCCGCGGGCGCCGGCACCGGTCGCACGACGATCGCGGTCGGCCCGACCGCGGTCCCCGCGAACACCGTGGTCTACGCGTTCGTCGGTGACACCAACGGGTTCTCGACCAAGGGCTTCTGGCGCTCGAAGGACGGCGGCAAGACCTGGGCGGACGCGACCGGCTCGCTCGCGAACCCGACGCTCGTCGATCCCAACATGGATGACACCTGCATCGACATCAACGTCGGTCACGATCAGACCTGGTACAACCAGGCGATCGTCGTCGATCCGACCAACGCCGATCACGTGCTCGTCGGCGGCAACCTGTGCGGCATGCGCGCGCTCGACGCCACGTCGGGCTCGCCGACCTGGCAGCTGGTCTCGCACTGGCTGCCCGGCAACGGCTACGGCGAGACCGCCGCTGGTCGCCTGCCGTACGTCCACGCCGACTGGCACGCCGCGACCTCGGTGTTCGTCAACGGCAAGGTCCGCACGTTCGCCGGCACCGACGGTGGCATCTTCAGCAGCACGAACCTGTTCGATCCGAACACGACGCCCGAGTCGGTCGTGTGGAAGCACCACAACCGCGGCCTCGCGACCCACCTGTTCTACACGGTGGTGTCCGGCGATCCGGCGACCGGGAACGCGTTCACCGTCTACGGCGGCCTGCAGGACAACGGCACGCGGTTCCGCAACGATCCGGCGCACCCGTCGGGGTTCAACCAGGCGATCGGTGGCGACGGCATCGGCGGTGCGATCCACGCGTCGAGCGGCGGCACGACTTACTGGGGCAGCGTCGAGTTTCAATGGGCGTTCTGCAAGCCGGCACTCCACGACTGCTCGACCGAGGAGCCCGAGGCCGTCGATCCCGATCCGCGCGTGCACTGGGTCGGCGCCCCGTCGCCGATCGTCCCCGCGATGACGATCGAGCAGGTCACCGAGCGAGCCAACGAGCGCGCGACCGAACGCCACGACGAGTCGGCGCCGTTCCTCGTCCACTACTCCGACGTGCCGACCGACTCGTCGGGTCAGAGCGTGCTCACCCACACCGACGAGCAGGTCTACGTCGCGGTGCCCGATGCGGGCGTCAACTTCACGTGGAAGCAGCTGACGAACTTCGCGCCCGGCGGCGCCGGCCTCAACAACGTCGTCGCGTCGCGGTTCACCCCGGGCCTCTACGGCGCGGTCGGCGCGAGCGCCAGCGAGCCGTTCTACGTGACGACCCAGGGCAACACCAAGAC
Source organism: Haliangiales bacterium (assembly GCA_038321315.1). Lineage (GTDB taxonomy): Bacteria > Myxococcota_A > Polyangia > Haliangiales > Haliangiaceae > JABFXX01. The sequence goes on from JBBQEX010000014.1 coordinate 77,537, forward strand.
CGACTGGGCGCCCGCGCAGGCGGTCCGGGTCGGCACCCACGTCATGGTCGGCCCGGCGTCGCTCGACTTCCCACCAACCCTCGCGAGCGGCCAGGTCGCCGGCAAGGTCTTCGTCGGATCGTTCGTCGGCACGCTCGAGACCGGGGACCCGCCGGCGGACGACAAGGGCCGGTTGTGGCGCACCACCGACGGCGGCCAGAACTGGACCTCGCTCGCCGGCACCGATCCGGCGCACCGGCTGCCGAACGTGCCGATCTATGTCGTCAAGTACGACCCGGTCACCGCGACGACGATCTACGCGGGCACCGACATCGGCGTGTACCTCACGACCGACGACGGCGCGACGTGGAACCGCATGGGCGACAACCTGCCGATGGTGCCGGTGCGCGACATGTACGTCGCGTCGAACCAGGAGTTCATCCGCATCGCGACCTACGGCCGCGGCGTCTGGGAGATCAACCCGAGCGCCGGCGCGAACCACGGCTCGCCCGGCAATGGCGATTACGATCGCAACCTGAAGCTCGACTGGATCGATGTCGCCGCGATGTCCTCCCGGCTCGGCGTCACGCCGGCCACCACGACCGCGCCGCTCTACTCGTGGATCATGGATATCACCGAGGTCGGCGATCCGCCGGTCGCGTCGATCGACACGTCCGATCTCACTGCCCTCCTCGCCAAGTTCGGAGATCACCCGTGAACCGCACGCTGTTCGCTCTGTCGCTCTCGATCGTCCTGGCCGCGTGCGGTGACAACGAGCGTCCACCGCTCGACTACACGAACCCGCCCGCCGGCGGCGCGTTGCGCCTGGTCAAGAATGGCGCGACCACCGGCAAGGAGGTCGTGCTCGATCTCGTCGTCGGCGATCACCCGCTGACCGGCTACGCGGTCGGCTTCGATCTGCCGGTCAACCCGCGCGCGGTGCGCCTCGGCACGTTCGAGCCCGGCCACGCACTCGAGGCCGGCACCGAACCGACCGCCGCCAAGGCCGCGCTCCCGGCGACCGGACCGCTCGCGAACATGCTGGTCACCGCGCAGAGCCAGAAGGCCAGCGGGCCCGGCGCGGTCGCGACCGACACCGTGCTCGCCCCCGGCACCGTGCTCTACACCGTGCACCTGCAGCTCGTCGGCGGCGCCGCGGCCGGCGTCGTGTTCGACGGCACCGCGAGCGACTTCGTGCTGCCGTCGGGCGGCATGCGCGATCGCAGCGGCACGACGGTCGTCGAGGCGAAGGACGTCTCGATCGGCAAGCTCGAGGTCGTGAAGAACTAGCGGACCTAGAACGCGGCGCCGACCGCGATGGTCGCGGCCGGGCCGAGCTCGCGCGGCGTCGTCTTGGTCTGCACCATCGCGAGGCCGGCCATCAGGCTGACCGCGAAGCGATTGATCGCGAGCGTGCCGGTCGCGCCCGCGAAGCCGTCGCGGATGATCGCCTCCTTGCGGCTGCCGAGCGCGTCGCGATAGCGCACGGTGCCGCCGACGAACACGCCGTCGATCGGCTCGACGTGTGCGAGCAGCGCGAGCTCGGCGTCGCGCTCCTTGTTGTCGGGATCCTGGCCGTACGCGACGTTCGCGTTGGTGTGGACCTCGCCGAACGCGTGCTCGAACGCGACGACCGCCTCGATCTCGCCCTCGGGCTCGGTGAAGCCTTCGGTCTTGTAGAACAGGTACGCGGTCGACTTCACGACGCCATCGAGCCAGCGCACGCCGAGGCCGATGCCCGGCCGCGGCTTGTCGCCGAACGCGTCGAGCACCTTCATCGCGATGCGCACCGGACCGTAGACGTGGACCTCGCCGGCCGCATCGACGCGCATCGACGAGCTGGCGCCGTTGAGCTCGCTCGACGCGGTCACGAACCCGTTGCCGGCGCTGGTCGCGCGCAGCATGCCGGGCGTGAACGTCGCGCTCGCGGCAAGGTCGCGCGCCTCGTCGGCCTGCGCGACACCGGCGAGCCCGAGGATCAGACCGAACGCGACGGGGCGGAGCATGCTCGCACCATAGACGATCGGCGACGGCGGCGCGCGAGTAGCGCGACGATCCATCCGGCACCCGGCGCGGTCGTGCAGCCCCCGCTCGAGACCGGCGCGAAACACGCCTCACCACCGTCGGTGGCAGGGCGACACGTGGTGTCGCTCGGGCAGGTAAATCCCGGCAGATCGCTGAAGCAGCGCGCCGCGCAGGTCGAGGCGGTCGTCGCCGCCGGCGCGACGCACAGCGCATCCGCGCAATCGGCGTCGGCTCCGCACGCGGCACCCTGCGCGCCGGGGCTCGGCGCCGGATGCACGCAGCGGCCGGCCTCGCACGCGAGGTCGTCGGGACAGTCGGTCTCGCACGCCGGCGCGCAGAACGACCAGCGCGGCTCGTCGGCGGCGGGCAGACACGCGGCGCCGCCGGCGCAGTTCGCCGCGTACCAGCACCGCGCGCCCGGCGCCTCGCTGCCGTCGCCGACCATCGCGAGCACGCCGGCGATGAACTCGGCGTGGACGTCGACCCGCGTGTGACGCGCGACCTGCGCGCAGCCGACGTCGCCCGAGGACGCGACGCCGACGACGATCCCGCCGATCAGCGCGGGCCCACCGGAGTCGCCCTCGCAGGTCTGCGCCGGTGCCGCGCTCGACGCCAGCTTCAGCGGATCGATCGCATCGAGCCGCGAGACCCCCGCGCGGCGGAGTGCTGGCGTCGTGTCGCCGGCCGCGGTGAAGCCGTAGCCGATGACGTCGAGCAGCGCGCCGACCGCGACACCGTCGAGCGACGTGGCGTACGCGTGCGGTGCGACGGCGAGCGGCGGATCGACGATCACGATCGCGAGGTCGTGATCGAGCGTCGCGGCATCGAACCCGGGATGCACGAACGCCGCGAGCGCCGCGTGGTGCGTGCCGCCGGCGAGCGCGTCGCCCTCGATGACATCGGGCAGCCGCGAGCCCGAAACGCAGTGCGCGGCGGTGAGGATCGCGTGGGGCGCGATCACCGTCCCGCTGCACACGAGGACCTCGTCGTAACCGAGCGCGACGACCGCCGCGTCATCCGAAGCCGGCGCGTTGCCGGTGATCGGCGCGAGGGCCGCGAGGAGGGCTAGCACCCGAACAGCGCGATGACCGCCGTGATGTTGTAGCAGTAGTACCACTGGCCGTTGCGGCACCAGCTGTCGTGCTTCGCGCAGCCACCGTGGTAGCAGCAGTCGCCGCACACCCACGACCAGCAGCTGCAGCCGTAGCCGCACATGCCGTAGCAGTCGTTCGCCGTCGGCTGGCCGCAGAAGTCACCCTCGGCGGAAGGCTCGACCGCGAGCGGCGGCAGCTCGATGCCGAGCGCGTTCGCGCTCTCGCGCGCCATGCTGTGCATCGCGAGCGCGGCCGGGAAGTTGTTGCCGGTGTAGCCGAGCGCGCCGAGCGACCGCGACAGCCACGGCAGCTCGCGGACCTCCGGAAGCTGGATCATCTCGTCGAGCACCGCCATGTCGCCGGTCCAGTGCATCGCATCGGCTTCCTTCGCCGCCGGGCCGTCGTCACCCTCGGCCTGGACGCGCGCGACCCAGGTCTTGTCGACCGCGAGCGTGAGCCGGCTGTCGAGATAGCGGAACACGTACGTGGTCGCGGTGGTCTCGGCGTGGATCAACTCGTGGCCCGACATCGTCGAGATGTCGAGGTACAGACCGTCGCCGGTCCGCGCGGTGTCGAACTTGATGCCGAGGCCGGAGGCATCGACGTAGGTGCCGGCGAGGTGATCGGGAGTCGCGATCCGCATCGTCACGCCCTCGTTCCCGTCGCTGGTCGGGCCCGACGTGGGTCCGGCATCCGTGGCGGTCTGACAGGCCGCGAACAGCACGACACCAACAGCGAGGATGTTCTTCATCCTCACACCTGCTACAAATCGTATGCCGGCATACTAAGTCGAGTAATTACCCCACCCTTACCTGTTCTGACCGAAATTCAGTTGCCCAACACTTGCGCAATTCGTGCAGTCCGTGAGCGGCGTTTCACGGACAGGTTCGCTGGGTCAGGACCAGGGGCGGACGCGGCGGCTGGGAAAAGTCGAAGGCGTCGAGCATGCTGCCGGCGCGACCATCGCGGGCGTTCGGATCGGTGTCCGACATCATCGGGAGCCCCCAGAGCTCCTCGATCAGCTTGGGCACCGAGGCCTGCTCCGTCACGGTCTTCACCACCTGCTGCTTGGCGTACGGCGAGATCACGATCGCGGGCAGCCGGAACCCCACGTTGAAGAACGTCCCGTTGGTCAGCGTCTCGACCTTGGGCTTCACGTGATCGTAGAACCCGCCGAAGTCGTCCCACGTCACGATGATCGCGGTCTCGTTCCAGTGCGGCCCGTTCATGATCGCGTTGATGATGTTGACCGAGAAGTTCTCGCCGCTGCACGGCCCCGCGGGCGGATGCTCCGAGCCGCCGTTCGGCGCGCTCGACACGTCGATGTGCGTGAAGTTCGCCTGATCGCCCGACGTCAGGTCCGACATCAGCTGCGTGTAGCTGCCGAAGTGGGCGGCGCGAACGTCGGGATGGCTGCCGACGCTGTCGACCAGGTTGAACGCGGTGCCGATATTGGCGCCGCTGCCGCTCGCGTAGCTCTTCCAGGTCATCCCTTCGGGGAGGTGATCGATCACGGTCGGCACCTTGAAGCACGGCGCCGTCGTCGACGTCTTCCCGGTCTTGTGATCGTAGACCGACACGAACAGCGCCGGATCGGGCGTGACGCAGCCGCGGCCGCAATCGTCCGAGCCATCGCTGCAGTCGGAGTTCGCGTAGTGCGGCGTCTGTCCCGTGATCACCGCGAAGTGACCCGGCGAGCTCGGGCCCGCGAGCGTCGAGAAGAAGTGATCGAACAGCACGAAGTTGCGCGCGTACGCCCAGTAGTTCGGGATCTGCGACTCGGCGTAATACATGAACGGGCGGCGCGGATCCGACGGCACGATCAGATCGAAGCCGTTCATCTTGCCGTTCGCGTAGTCCTTCACCGCCGAGGCGTGCGAGTGGCTGATGTCTCCCGGCAGGACGCCGTTCGGCGCCTTCTGCCGCGTGATCACCGTGCCGTCGTGCAGCGTCGCCTTTGTCGAGCTCTCGGCACCTGGGAAGTTGGTGAAGTAGTTGTCGAACGAATGGTTCTCCTTGACGATCACCACGACGTACTTGATCGGCGTCGGCAGCGCCGGTGCCGCGTCGACCGTCGAGCTGACGGCCGCATCGATCACCGGGGCGTCGACCTCGTCGTGACTCGCGTTCGAGCCACAACCACCGATCACGAGCGCGAGCGAGATCCACTTCTGCATGCCAGGACATCAAGCAAGCCGCGCGCCCAGCGTAACCGCGCGAGATGTCGAGCCCGCAGCGTCGGGTGCACACGGCCGACCGCAGATCCGAAACCGATCGGCCGCGAGCGCCGCGGTGGGCAGTGTGGCGTCCGGCGCTACAGGCTCAGTGGCAGAACGCTGCTTCGAACGTCGCGTGCTCGTCCTGGGTCGCCGCGGCCCCCGCGCAGGTCTGCGTCGCGGTGCCGCCGGCCGCCTTCGCGAGATCGCGCGCGATGCCGTCGTGGAGCACGCAGATCTGCGTCTGATCCTTCACGCAGCCGTTCGCCCACGAGCACATGCAATCGGTCGGATCGTTGGTCGCGGTGAGCCCGAGCCCGAACCCGATCGCGCCGAGCGTCGTGTTGATGACGTTGGTCTGGTTGACCGGATCGGCGGCGTCGCGGATCCAGGCGACATCGCTCTTCTCGCTGTCGTCGCAGTCGAGCTCGTTGACCGCGGCCCCGAAGTTGGAGTGGCTCTGGGCCGAGGTGCCACCGTAGACGACCATGATGTACGGGCCGACGGTCGGCCGGGTCGTCGTCGCGCGAATCGGCCCGGGAAAGCCGGCCGCGAGCTGCGCCCCGACGCCGCTCACCACCGCGGCGATATCGGTCGCGCGGTTCGCCGAACCCGCGTTCCACGCCGGGATGGTCGCCGGGGTCGCGTTCATCCAGCTGGCGTGCGCGAGCGTGGCGTCGCTCGCGGCCGCCTTGGTCAGCACGACGCCCTCGAAGTTCAGGTAGACCACGCGGCCGTTCGCGCAGCTCGGCGCGTCGCCGGTCGCCGCTGGTGAATCGGGATCGGGCCGCGCGTCGATCCCGACGCCGTTGCCACCGTCCGCGGCCGTCACGTGACAGCCGGCGAACAGGGCGAGGGCGAGGACTGAACGCATGACCCGTCGAGAATACTCGAAGGCCGCCAGGCGCGCGGGAACCATTTGGAGTTGTGTAAGCTCCCCTGATGCGGGTGTGGTTGAACGTGTTGTTCGTGGTGGGCATGGTGGTCGGGCTCTTCCTCGGCATCTTCGCGATCTTCTGGATCGCGTTGATCAAGGGGCGCCGCGCGGTTCACGCCGAAGGCATCGTCGTGCGCGCCGAGGTCACCGCGAAGGACACCCAGATCGGCCCGCGCCTCGCCGGGCCGGCGATCGTGCGCCTGTCGGGCGCGTTCGGCGGCCAGACCGCCATCCACGCCGTGCTCGGGATCGAGATGCGGTTCCAGAAGGTGCCGTCGGATCCGAGCGTCGGCGATCAGGATCTGTCGTTCGGCACGTTCAAGTCGTTCCACACCGCGATCGCCGATCAGGCGGCGACCGAGGCCGGCGACTACATGGCGAACAAGTACTCGTCGGTGACACCGTGGTGGACCGATCCACTGGGCGCGGTCACCTATCACCTCGCGCCGGTCGCGTCGGGCCCGCGCGGCCGCGGTGACGATCGCCTGAGCCGCCTGGTCGCCGACATCGCCGACGATCGCGCGCGGTTCACGATCCTCGCGGGCGAGACCACGCCGATCGCCGAGATCCGGCTGATCGAGCGGATCGACAGCGCGAGCGACGCCGCGCCCCTGAAGGTCTCGATGTTCAATCATCATCGCGGCATCAATCCGGTCGGCGCCCGCAACGGGATCCGTGCCGTCGTGTATCCGATCAGCCAGTTCGCGCGCCGTCTCCGCGGTGGATGACGTGGAGCACGCGGTCACCACCGACCGATATCAGGTCCTGCGCCGGATCGGCGCCGGCGGCATGGGCGTGGTCTACGAGGCCGAGGACAAGGAGCGCGGTCAGAAGGTCGCGCTCAAGACGATCACGAATCCCAACATCGACACGGTGTTCCAGTTGAAGCGCGAGTTCCGCGTGCTCGCGGACCTCACGCACCCAAATCTGGTGTCGCTCTACGATCTCGTCGTCGACGCCGACGCGTGCTTCTTCACGATGGAGCTGCTCGATGGCGACGATCTCCTGACGCACATCGCGCCGCGCAGCTCGCAGATCGGCATCGGCGAGCAGCCGACGATCAGCGCACCGCTCGAGTTCCGCGGGCTGATCAGCGTCGACGCGCCGACCGAGCACTCGATCGACAAGGTCGAATCGCCGTGCGACTTCGCGCGCCTGCGCGCCGCGCTCCCGCAGCTCGTGCGCGGGCTGTCGGCGCTGCACGGCGCCGGCAAGATCCATCGCGACGTCAAACCGTCGAACATCCGCGTCACGACCGATCTGCGCGCGGTGCTCCTCGACTTCGGGCTCGTCGCCGAGCTCGAGCCGCGGCGCGGCGCCGAGGACGCGATCGTCGGCACGCTCGCGTACATGGCACCCGAGCAGTGCGCCGGCGACGTCGCGCTGACGCCGGCCGCCGACTGGTACGCGCTCGGCGTCGTGATCTTCCAGTGCCTGACCGGGCGGCTGCCGTTCGAGGGTCCGGCGACGCGCGTGCTGTACGAGAAGCAGACGCAGGGCGCGCCGCGTCCGAGCAAGCTGGTCCGCGGGATCCCGACCGATCTCGAGGAGCTGTGCGTCGAGCTGCTCGAGCGCGAGCCGACCCATCGCCCGAGTGGGCGCTCGCTGCTCGCGCGCCTCGCCGGCGAGGTGCGCGGCTCGATGCCGAGCATCTCGCATCAGACCGAGTTCACCGGTCGCGACGCCGAGCTCGCCGCGCTCGAGGCCGCGCTCGCGCCGCTCGCCGAGGGTCGCGCCTCGGTCGTCGTCGTGCGCGCGCCATCGGGCATGGGCAAGACCGCGCTGGTCAACCGGTTCTTCGATCGCGTGCAGGCGCGTCACGACGATGCGCTGCTCCTGCGCGGCCGCTGCCTCGAGCGCGAGGACGTGCCGTACAAGGCGATCGACGATCTGATCGACGACCTCTCGGAGTGGTGGCGCGAGCAGAGTCCGAAGGAGGCGCAGCTGATCCTGCCGCGCGACGCGTGCATGCTGCCGAACCTGTTCCCGGCGCTCGGTCGGGTCCCGGCGATCGCCGATGCCCCGCGCACCCGCGGCGTGCTCGATCCGCAGGCGCGGCGCACGCACGCGTTCGAGGCGCTGCGCGAGGCCCTGCAGCGGCTCGCCGCGCGGCGCACGCTCGTGCTGTTCCTCGACGACATGCAGTGGGTCGATCGCGACACCACGACGCTGCTCGCCGACGTCATGCGCGCGCCCGATCCGCCGCGGCTCCTGCTCGTGCTCGCGACCCGCGCCGACGACAGCGAGGCGGTCGTCGCGCTCGTGCGGCGGATGGATGCCGCGCAGGCGATCGTCGACATCGGGCCGCTGCCCGAGGACGTCGCGGTCTCGCTCGCGATGTCCCAGCTCCGCGATCGCGGCGACACCAGCGGCGAGATCGCGCGCCGGCTCGTCCGCGAGGCCCAGGGCAGCCCGTTCTTCTTGATCGAGCTCGCGCGCTACCTGCAGGGTCACTCGCTCGAAGAGATCGCCGGCAAGACGCTCGACGGGATGCTGCTCGAGCGCATCGATGGGCTCGGCGAGGCCGCGCGCCTGCTCGCCGAGATGGTCGCGATCGCCGGCGAGCCGATCGCGCGCCGGATGCTCGCTTCGGCCACCGCGATCCCGAGCGCCGATCTCACGAAGCACCTGTCGACGATGCGCGGCCAGCGCGTGCTGCGCGTCAGCGGATCGCGCAACGACGATACGATCGAGCCGTATCACGATCGCGTTCGCGAGGCCGTCGTGCGCGTGATGCCCGACGAGCGCCGCGCGAAGCACCACCGCGCGCTCGCGATCGCGATGTCCGGCCACGGCAGCGCCGAGCAGCTCGCGCGCCACTGGTACGGCGCCGGCGAGATCGAGCACGCCGTGCCTCACGCGCGCCGCGCCGGCGACGAGGCGCGCGCCAAGCTGGACTTCGATCTGTCGGCGCGCTGGTACATGATCGCGCTCGAGGGCAAGCTGTGGAGCGAGGTCGATCGCCGCGCGCTGCGCACCCAGCTCGCCGACGCGCTCGGTGACGCCGGCCGGCTGCGCGAGGCCGCCGATCAGTTCAAGGCGGCGGCGACCGGCGCCGACGCCGCGACCCGGCTCGAGCTGCACCGCCGCGCGTCGGGCGCGCTCCTGCAGTCGGGCTATGTCACCGAGGGCATGGAGCTCACCCGCGTCGTGCTCGCCGGCGTCGGGCTCGCGCTGCCGAAGTCGCCGGCGCGCGCGCTGTTCTCGATGCTGTGGCGGCGCGCGTGGCTCCGCATCCGCGGCCTCGGGTTCCGGCCGCGCCCGGTCGGCGAGATCGGCCAGGCCGAGCTGACCCGCGTCGATGTCTGCGAGGGCGTCTCGTTCGGACTCGCGCTGGTCGACACGTTCCGGTCGATGGACTTCGGCGCGCGGTTCCTCGCCTCGGCGTTGAAGCTCGGCGAACCGTGGCGCGTGTCGCGCGCGCTCGCGCTCGAGACCGACTTCCTCGCCGCGACCGCGCAGAACCAGCGCGCGATCCAGCTGCTCGGGCAACTCGAACGCATGACGCCGACGCTCGACGCCGCACAGGCCGACTCGCAGCTGATGACGACGCGCGGCTTCGTCGACTTCTTCGTCCACAACCGGTTCCGCCGTGCGCTCGAGACGCTGACCGAGGCGATCGCGCGCTACCGCGCCGTCGTCGGGCGCATGGGCTTCGAGCTCGACACCGTGACCTTGTTCTGCTGCTGGTCGCTCTACTACATGGGCGAGCTCGGCGAGCTGTCGCGGCGCGTCCCCGCGATGGCCGAGGCGGCGGTGCGCAACGGCAATCGCTACACCGCGGTCACGCTGCGCTGCGCGTTCCCGGTCGCCTGGCTCGCGCGCAAGGAGCCCGACGAGATCGAGGCCGAGCTCGACGACGCGCTGCGCTCGTGGACGACGCCCGAGAACCCGTTCCAGCTCCAGCACCTGCTCGCGCTGTGCTCGCGCATCGACCTCGCGCTCTACCGCGGCGATCCCGAGCGCGCGACCGCGCACATCGCCGCCGCGTGGAAGCCGATGCGCCGCTCGCTGATCGATCGGCCGCCGCTGCACCGCCTGCTCGTCAACTCGACGTGCGGTCGTCACGCGATCGCGTGCGCGCTCGCCGCGCCGCTCGGTTCGCCGCGCCGCAAGGAGGCGACCGCGCTCGCGCGTCGCTATGCCAGGCGGATGCGCGACCCCGAGATCCCGCTGATGCTCGCGGGCGCCTACATGCTCGACGGTGGCATCGCCGAGCTCGATGGTCGGATCGATGACGCGATCGTCGCGTACCGCAAGTGCGCCGTCGTGATGGACGAGCGCGAGACGATGCTGTTCGGCCACGCGGTGCGCGCGCGCCTCGGCCTCCTGGTCGGCGGCGCCGAGGGCGCGGCGATGCGCGCGGGTGCGATCGCGTTCCTCGTCGGCCAGGGCGTGCGCGATCCGGAGGCGATGCTCGCCATGGTGTTGCCGGGGCCTCGCTTGTGAGGTCCGCGACGCAGGAGCTCACGATCTTCGCCGAGATCGACCAGGCGCAGCGCCCCGAGCTCGACCGCCGCCTCGCGAAGATCGCCGCCGACCTCGAGGGCAACGATGTGTTCCGGCCGAGCTCGATCTCCGACACGCACTTCATGCGCTTCGTGATCATCGATGATCCGGTACTCCCCGCCCTGCTCGCGTGGGAGATCAACCATGACGGCGACGCGCACACCTACGTCGCGAAGCTGCCGCCCTCGATCGACCACATCTTCGAGTGCTGCGTCGGCTACACGCCGACCGCGCGCGCGACCTGGCTGCTGCAGCACCGACAGCGTGCCGCCGCGTTCTACACCGCGTACCCCGGCGTCCCGCACCGCGAGATCGTGAACGACCTCGCGGTGCACGACGCGATCCGCGAGGTCGCCGATCGCGATCGCGCCCAGCTCGTGACGCTGCCACACCACGAGATCCAGCGCCGGCTGCGCGAGGCCGCCGCCGCCAAGCAGCTCGAGACCTCGCACATCCCCGACGAGGACCTGCGCTGGGTCCTCGATCGCGGGCTCGCGTTTCTCGGCGCGGCGATCCTGTTCATCCCGCTGCTCGTGATCATCGTGCCGTGGTTCGTGATCCTGCGAACGCGCGAGACCGCCGAGGAAGGCACGCGCGCGACGCGGCCGGTCCACGCGCCGAGCGAGCTGGTCGCGGTCGAGGATCAGATCCGGCAGAACCAGCTGACTCACGTGGTCGACATCAAGCCGGGGCGGTTCCGGATGTTCACGGTGTGGTCGGTGCTGCACGTGATCGGCGTGCTCGCGTCGGTGTGCTACGTCAACGGGCACCTCGGCGGCATCACGTCGATCCACTTCGCGCGCTGGGTGATCGTGAAGGATCCGCGCTCGGTCCCGCGCGCCGAGCGCCGCGATCGCCTGGTGTTCTTCTCCAACTACGACGGTAGCTGGGAGAGCTACCTCGGCGAGTTCATCGATCGCGCCTCGATCGGCCTCACCGCGATCTGGTCGAACACCGAGGGGTTCCCGCGGGCGAAGTATCTGATGCTCGCCGGCGCGACCAACGAGGAGGCGTTCAAGCAGTGGACGCGCGATCACCAGCGTCCGACCCAGGTGTGGTGGAGCGGCGTGCCGAGGTCGACCGTGCAGAACGTGCGGGACGACATCTGGCTGCGGCGCCGGCTCGACCAGACGCTCGATCGCAAGGAGATGACCGCATGGCTGCGCCGGGTCTAGATCTCGCCGACGTTCAGGGACTCGTCTACAACGGCTACAAGAACCGGCCGTTCGCCGGGTTCGTGCTGGCGCGGCTCGCCGACAACGTCGACGCGAATCGCGCCTGGCTAAAGACGCTGCGGCTCGCGACCGCGGTGCGCGCCGACGCGAGACGTCCCGGGCCCAAGGTCCACGTCGCGTTCGGCGAGGGCGGGCTCGTCGCGCTCGGCGTGCCGTACGACGTCCACACCAGCCTGCCGCAGGAGCTCAAGGACGGCATGGCGAAGCGCGCGCGGACGCTCGGCGACACGCCGGAGGACTGGGATCTCGGCGGGCTCGACGACCGGCTCGACGTGCTCCTGCTGATCTACGCGTCGTCGCCCGGCGAGCTGTCCGACGCGATGGCCGACCACCGCGCGCGCCTGGTCGCGGCCGGCGCCACGGTGCGCCCCGACGAGATCGCCGCCGAGGCGACCGCGCGCGAGCACTTCGGCTTTGTCGACGGCCTGTCGCAACCGTTCGTGCCCGGCGTGCACGACAAGGCGCGGAGTCACGAGCACCCGATCGCGCTCGGCGAGATGTTGCTCGGGTACCTCAACGCGTACGACAAGATGCCGGCGAGCCCGCGCTACGCCGATCACTTCGATCTCGGCGCCAACGGTACCTATGTCGTGTTCCGCAAGCTCGCGCAGCACGTCGGCACGCTGTGGACGTACGTCGCCGAACAGGCCAAGGCGTTCGGCACGACGCCCGAGTACCTCGCGGCGAAGATGCTCGGGCGCTGGCCGAGCGGGGCCCCCCTCGCGCTCGCGCCGCACGTCGATAGCCCCGAGCACGCGAACAGCAACACGTTCGGCTTCCTCGACCACGATCCCGACGGCATCAAGTGCCCGATCGCCGCGCACATCCGGCGCGCGAACCCGCGCGACGCCCGCGACGGCAACGCCGACACCTCGCAGAAGGTCGTCGCCCGCCATCGCATCCTGCGCCGCGGCCGCAAGTACGGGCCGTCGATCTCGATCGAGGACGCGATCGCCGGGCGCGATGACGGCACGCCGCGCGGGCTCTACTTCGTCGGCCTCGGCGCGAGCATCGCGCGCGGCTTCGAGTTCATCCAGCAGAGCTGGCTGCGCAACCCCGGGTTCCACGGGCTCGATGGCGAGTCCGATCCGATCGTGAGCGCAGGTGGCTGCCCGTTCACGATCCCGACCGATCCGATCCGCATCCGGCTGCCCGCGGTGCCTCGGATCGTGACGACGCTCGGCGGCGGCTACTTCTTCATGCCTTCGCTCGCGGCGATCGAGCGCCTGAGCGGTTCTTGATACCCTCGCCGGCATGAAGCTCGCCGGCGTTCTCGTGGCACCGCTCGCCGCGAAGTGGCACGTCGCGGGTTGTCCCGACGTGATCTCGGTGCGCACCGCGACCGAGCTCGTCGGGGTCGACCGCAAGGCCAAGAAGCTGGTGCGGCGCGATCTCGCGACCGGCGCGATGCTGCTGCCGCTGCCGCTCGCGCTGAAGGACGGCTACGTCGCGATGGCGACCGGCGACACCGTGGTCCTCATGACCAGGACCGCGTTGACCGGCGTCGACGCCGCGACCGGCAAGAAGCGCTGGTCGGCGACCGGCACCCGCGCGATCCGGCTCGCCGACGATCTCGCGGTGGCGACCGAGGCCGGCCGGTTCGAGGTCTCGGTCGATGCCGCGGAGAGCTCCGGCATCATCGGCGGCTCGGGGAAGTTCGTGATGTTCAGCGGTAAGCGCGCGTACGACCTCGGCACGATCACGGTCGCGGCTCCCCCGGTCGGCCATTAGACTCGTCGCGATGAGCGACCATGGCTTTCACGCGGTCACGCCGATCCTGCGCAGCTTCGACGAGGGCAAGGCCCGCGAGTTCTATCTCGACTGGCTCGGCTTCCACGTCGTGTTCGAGCATCGCTTCGAGCCGAGCCTGCCGCTCTACATGGGCATCGCGCGTGGCGCCTGCACGCTGCACATCAGCGAGCACCACGGCGGCGGCTCGCCCGGTGCGGCGATCCGGATTCGCGTCGACGATCTCGAGGCGTTCCATGCCGAGATCACGGCCAAGCAGTACAAGAACTACCGCGCCGGACTCCAGGATCAGGAGTGGGGCGCGCGCGAGATGGTCGTGCAGGACGGCGCTGGCAACCGGCTGATCTTCTACCGAGACCTTCGCTAGCGGACCGTGCAGCTCGCGATCTGAGCTACGGCGCGATCGTGAAGGCGTGGGTGAATCCATGGTGCTCGCTGACCGTTTGGGTCGAGTCGCCGTCGAGATCGAGCTCGAACGTCCCCGCCGTCACGCCCGCGGGCACGGTGAAGGTCACCTGGTCGCCGGCGATCGCGATCGCGTCGCGATTGACGAGGATCCGACCGCCGCTCGGCGTCGTGAACTGGGCCGAGATGTAGAGGTCAACGAGATCGGTGCGCGGCTCCCACGAGAACGTGACCGGCTGACCGGCCTGGAGCTTCCAGTCGGGATGCGACGTCGCCTCGAAGTGGCGCGGCACGAGCGGGTCGCCGACGTTCGCGCCCATCGTCGTCGAGTCGTCGGCGAGCAACAGCAGCGTGTTTGTGGTCCGGACTGCATCGGGGACCGGAGTCAGCCGCAACCTCGGCATGTTGCACTCGACGCTGTCGGTGCCGCCGACCACGCTGCCCGGGTCGAGGATCTCGACGTCGACGGTGCCGACCGTCGCCGTGAAGCTACTGTCGAGCGCCGCGCACTGCGAAGTCACGTGATAGAACAGCTCGACGCCCACCGTGGCGACGTCGTTCGTCGTGCTCACGGCGATCCTGGGCTTCAGCCCGTCGAACTGCGCGAGCGGGGTCGGGACCAGCTCATCCGGAACGCATCCGACCAGGGAGACGAGGGAGACCACGCGCAACAGGCGATGCATCGGGTGGCGAGCATGCACCGGGTGCGCCACGTCGGGGACCGACGCGAGATCGAGCCCTTGGCAGGTCGGTGGTGAAGAACCGACGCTGCGATCGCGACTGGAGTGTCGCAATTCAGGGGCCGAACGACTTCGAGAGCTGACCCTTCATGCACGCGGTGACCGCCATCGTCCAATCGGTCGCCGGCGGCGTGCCGGCCAGCGCGGCGTGGCCGACGAGCGAGCTCCCCGCGACGTACGCGAGGATGTCGCCGCGAACCGCCGGTGCGAGGGCCACGCCGGCGTCGACGTTGCAGTCGCCATCGCACGCGTAGGCGTCGAGTGTCGGCAGGGTCGAGTCCGGATCGCCGCTCGCGATCGTCACGTGCGCGGCATCGACGAAGTCGAGGCTCGTCACGCCGCTGGTCGCGTGGACCTCGGCGCGGACGAACTCGAGGGAGCCGTCGATCGCGAGCAGATCGTGGATCGGGCCGAGGTTGTCGAACGTGAAGTCCTGCTCGACCGCCGTCGAACCGATCACGCCGGGCACCGCGATGCCGGTCTCGGTGACGCAGACCTCGCTGACCTCGACCTTGACGTCGAGGAGTGGACAGCCGGTGAGGACCAACAACAACAGGACCTTCATGGAGCTCCGAGCTAGTGGAAGTAGACGATCAACCCGACGCGCGCCGACACCGACGTGATGGTCACGACCGGATCCTCCGTGAGCGTCACGGAGATCGTCGGATCCGACATGTCCATCGAGGCCAGCAGCTCGTGGACCCGACCGGTCACGCGACTGACGCCCCCGTGAATGTAGAACGTCGCCCACTTCCGGCCGAATTCGAGGCCCACGTGCGCGTTCGCGTAGCGATAGCCGACGTGCTCGAGGACCGCGGCGTTGAACGTCGCGTCACCAGTCGCGCGACGCACGAGCGGGTTCGCGTTCCCCTCGGGATACGCCCCGGCATCGACGGACAGGGTGGGCGAGAACCAGGTCCCGAACGGCACGAGCGTCGCCCCGACGCGGTAGCCCTGCGAGATCCCGTTGTAGCCGACGCCCACATGAAGCCGCAGCGGTCGAACCGGCCGCACCACCAGCGCCGCGTTCGTCCCGTCGGGAACGCCGGCATCCACCGTCACGCCCAGGCCGCCACCACCGTTGTCGGCGCCAGCGGCCCCCGCCCACATCACGATCGCGACCACTGCGAGCTTCACACCCAATCAAATCGGCAGGTTTGGAGATCCTTCGAGTCATCCGGGAAGATCCCCGGAAGGCCGCGTTCGGACTGGTATGAAGAAACCAACCTCCAAGAAGCTCTCCCTCAACCGCGAAACCATCCGCACGCTCCAGTCCGACGAGCTCGCCCACGTCAACGGCGGCTCGCTCGGCGCGTCCGGCACCTCCGTGATCAGCGGGTCGAACGTCATGACGATCGGCACCAGTGGCACGTCGGTGATCTCGTCCGGCACGTCGGTGATCTCGTTCAACCCGTCGGGTGGTCGCCACTAGTCGGCAGTCGCTCATCGGGTGACGCACTCGAGACAGGGGTTGCAATGGACTGACGCGGCCTCGCTGTCGGGCCCGCTGTTAGCGTGCGCGCCATGCGACGAAATCATCTCCTGGCGACGCTGATCCTCCTGGCCGCGAGCTGTTCGTCCGATCACCCCGCTGCGCCCGCCGGCCCGGACGCCGCTTCCGCAGCGCCGCTCACGGTCGGGATGCCGTCGCCGAACGTCGCGTCGACCGATGCGCTCGTCGGGGTCCCGACGTTCGTGTGGGCCGATCCGGCGTTGAAGGGTCTCGCGGCGAGCCGCGGCATCACCTCGCCCGAGGACGCCGCCCGCGTGCAGCTGCACGCCTACGCGTCGCTGTATCGCCTGCAGAGCGCGGATGTCGACGCGCTGCGGCTGCGCGATCTGCAGGACACCGGTCGCGGTCCGGTGATCGCGCGCTTCGAGCGCCAGGTCGACGGCGTCGACGTCTGGAACGAGACCGTGTCGGTCGCAATGGATCGCCGACTCGACGCGGTCGCACTGACCGGGTTCGTCACCGGCGATCAGCCGGCGGCCAAGAAGGCCAACGCGCGCAGCTTCACGCTGTCGCCGGGCCGCGCCGCGGCCGCCGCGCTATCGCACGCCGGACGCGCGGTCGACGTGACCCAGATGTCCGCGCCGCGCGTGGTCGACGCCGGCTTCCAGGAGATCGTCACCGCCGCCACCGCCGCGCCGGTTCGCGTCAAGCAGACCTGGTTTCGCGCGCCCGATCGATCGCTGGTCGACGCCTACTACCTCGAGGTCGACCTCGGTGCCGACGCGACCGGCGCGCCGCGTTACTTCAGCTACGTGGTCTCGGCCACCGACGGCAAGATCCTGTTCCAGAACGATCTGACCGCGTTCGATCACCCGGTCACCTACCGGGTCTGGGCCGACACCACGCCCGGTCAGCTGCCGGTTCCCCTGGATGGCCCGCAGGGTAATGCCACGACCCCGCTGCCCGGCGGGATCACGAACGGCTTCACCGTCCCGTTCCTCGCGCCGTCGGCGATCACGATCTCGAGCCTGACCTCGGTCGGCGTGTTCGATCCGTGGCTGCCGCCCGGTTCGGTCGAGTCGCTCGGCAACAACGTCGACGCGTACGCCGACATCGCGAACCCCGACGGCTTCACGCCGGGCCTCGACTTCCGCGCCGACGTGACCTCGGCCGACACGTTCGATCGCGTGTTCGATACCTCGCTCGACGCCAACAGCAGCGTGACGCAGCAGAAGGCGGCGGTGACGCAGCTGTTCTACAACGTGAACTTCTGGCACGACTGGTACTACGCCGCGGGCTTCGACGAGGCCGCCGGCAACGCGCAGGCCGTCAACTACGGGCGCGGCGGCGTGCAAGGCGACGCGATCCGCGGCGAGGCGCAGGACGTCAGCGGCAAGAACAACGCGAACATGAGCACGCCGGCCGACGGTGGCCGCCCGCGCATGCAGATGTACCTGTGGGACTTCGGCAACGCGTCGATCGCGATCGCGTCACCGACGCCCGCGACGTTCGCGACGGTCGGCGCCGCGACCGGCTGGAGCGTCGGCAACTTCGACCTGCCGACGACGACGCCGATCGTACGCGGCGTGCCGAACGATGGCTGCACGCCGCTGACCGGGACGTACACCGGCGCGATCGTGCTGATCGATCGCGGCACGTGCGGCTTCAGCATCAAGGGCGGCTCGGCGCAAGCCGCCGGCGCGCTCGGCGTGATCATCGCCAACGTCGCGGCCTCGGGCAACCCGACCGTCGCGCCGGGCATGGCGCTCACCGCCGGCACCACGCCGCCGACGATCCCCGCGCTCTCGCTCAACCTCGCCGACGGCAACACGCTGCGCACCGAGGTCGCGGCCGGGCCGGTCACCGGCGGCATGACGCGCGCTACCTCGCTCCGCGACGGCGACATCGACAACCAGGTCATGGCGCACGAGTGGGGCCACTACATCTCGAACCGTCTCGTGTTCAACGCGAACGGCCTCGGGACCAACATGGCGCGCGGCCTCGGCGAAGGCTGGGCCGACACCCACGCGATGGTGATGACGGCACGCGAGGGCGACGACCTCGAGCCGTCGAACGCGACCTGGAACGGCGTGTACTCGGTGTCGGGCTACGCCGCCGGCTCGCTGTCGAAGGGCAACCCGTACTACTTCGGAATCCGTCGCTATCCATACTCGACGGACCTGACGAAGAACCCGCTGACGTTCAAGCACATCGCCGACGGCAACGCGCTGCCAGTCGGCCCGCCGAGCAACGCGAACTCGGCCGCGAACTCCGAGGTGCACAACACCGGCGAGATCTGGGCGACGATGATGTGGGAGTGCTACGCGGCGCTCCTGCGCGACACCCAGGGCCCGACGCCGCGCCTGACGTTCGCGCAGGCGCGCGATCGCTGGCGCGACTACCTCGTCGCGGCCTACAAGCTGACGCCCGCGAACCCGACGCTGCTCGAGGCGCGCGACGCGCTCCTCGCGGCCGCGCTCGCCACCGACGAGATCGACTACACCCGGTTCGCCGCGGCGTTCGCCAAGCGCGGCGCCGGCGTGTTCGCGGTCGCCCCCGATCGCAACGCGACCGACAACAACCCGGTCGTCGAGTCCTACCAGACCGGGGCCGCGCTCCTGGTCACCGGGGCGACCGTGAGCGACGACGTCGACCCGGTGTGCCACGTCGACGGCTCGCTCGATAACGGCGAGACCGGCACCGTCACCGTGACGTTCAAAAACGTCGGCAGCGTGGCGCTGCTCGCGAGCACCGCGACGGTGTCGAGCGCGACCGCCGGCATCGTGTTCCCCGACGGCCCGACGATCGCGATCCCGCCGGTCGCGCAGTTCCAGACCGTGTCCGCCAAGCTGCGCATCGCCGCGACCGGCCTTCCGACCGGCCCGACGCTGTACGACGTCACCATCGCGGTGCCCGACAACGGTGCCGGCACGCCGCCGCCTGCGACGTTCGCGATGCTCGGCAACTACGATGTCGCCGCGAACACGTCGTTCACCGACACCGTCGAGGCGCCCGCGACGGCGTGGCGCGTGACCACGACCCCGACCACGCTCGGATCGTCCGAGCTGTGGCACCGCGTCGCGCTCGCCGCCAACGATCACCGGTGGTCGGGCCCGAGCGCGTCGCAGGCTGCCAGCGCCGAGCTCGTGTCGCCCGCGATGCTCGTGACCGGGCCGCTCTCGCTGACGTTCCGCCACCGATTCTCGTTCGAGGCGCCGCTGTTCGACGGTGGCGTCATCGAGATCAGCACGGATGACGGCACGACCTGGACCGACGTCGGTGCGGCCGCGGGCTACACCGGCACGCTCGCCAGCGCGTCGAACAACCCACTCGGCGGTCGCGCCGCGTTCGTCAACGCCAGCGCCGGTTACCCGGTGTTCGCGAGCAAGACCGTCGATCTCGGCGCCGCGTACGCCGGCCGCTCGGTCCGCGTGCGCTTCCGCGTCGGCTCCGATGCGGGCACGAGCTCGCCCGGCTGGGACATCGACGACATCCAGGTCACCGGCATCGCGACCCCGCCGTTCGACGCGCTCGTCGCGCAGGCGGCGTCGTGCAACAACGCGCCGATCGCCAACGCCGGCCTCGCGCAGGCGGTCAACGAGCTCACCCCGTCGCCGGCATTCGGCCCGGTGACCGTGACGCTCGACGGCTCGGCCAGCTTCGACGCCGACGGCAACCCGCTGACCTATCAGTGGGTGCAGACCGGCGGCCCGACCGTGACCCTGTCGAGCACGAGCGCGCGCCTGCCGACGTTCGTCGCGCCGAGCGTGCCGCGCACGCCGAGCCCGACGACGCTCGCGTTCCAGCTCGTGGTCTCCGACGGCATCGCGCCGAGCGCGCCGGCGACGACGACCGTGACGGTGGCCAACGTGAATCGCCCACCGGTCGCCAACGCCGGTCCGGCGCAGTCGGTCGTCGAGCGCACGCTCGTCACGCTCGACGGCAGCGCCAGCAGCGACCCCGACAGCGATGACACGCTGACCTACCTGTGGTCGCAGACCGCGGGCCCGATGGTTACGCTGTCGTCGACGACTGCCGCGCAGCCGACGTTCACCGGCCCGGACGTCGTCGCGAACACGGCGCTGACGTTCTCGCTCGTGGTCAACGACGGCCTGAAGGCGAGCGTCGCGTCGACCGTGACGATCACGTTGCTCGACACCAACCAGCCACCGGTCGCCGTCGCGGGCGCCGCGCAGACCGTCGATGAATTCACCACCGCGACGCTCGCCGCGACCGCCACGGATCCCGACGGCAACCCGGTGACGTTCGCGTGGAGCCAGACCGGCGGTCCGGCGGTGACGCTATCCGATGTCACCGCCGCGCAGCCGACGTTCACCGCGCCGAGCGTGCCGCGCGCCGGCACGACGGTGCTGACGTTCGCGGTCGTCGCGAGCGACGGCTTGTTGACCAGCGTGCCGTCGACGACGACGGTGACGGTGGCCAACGTCAACCGGCCGCCGGTCGCGGATGCCGGCGTCGCGCAGCACGTCGACGAGCGCACGGTCGTCACGCTCGACGGCAGCGCGAGCGCCGATCCCGACAGCGACGACACGCTGACCTACGCGTGGTCGCAGACCGCGGGTCCGACGATCACGCTGGCCTCGACGACCGCGCTGCATCCCACGTTCACCGCGCCGGATGTCAACGCGGACACCGACCTCACGTTCGCGCTCGTCGTCGATGACGGGCTCGCGACCAGCGCGGCGGCCAGCGTGACCATCACGGTCGGCAACGCGAACCGCGCGCCGGTGGCCGATGCCGGCCCGGCGCAGACCGTCGTCGAGCGCACGCTCGTCACGCTCGCGGGCAGTGGCACCGATCCCGACGGTGACGCGCTGACCTACCTCTGGACCCCGCCGTCCGGCGTGACGCTCAGCGACCCGACGAGCGCGACCCCGACGTTCACCGCACCCGACGTCGCGAACGACACGGGCTTCGCGTTCACGCTCGTGGTCACCGATCCGCAGCTCGCGACCAGCGCGCCGCAGACCGTCACGATCACCGTGACCAACGAGAACCGCGCGCCGGTCGCCAACGCCGGCACCGCGGTCTCGGTCCGCTCGGGCGCGCTCGTGGCGCTGATGGGATCGGCGACCGATCCCGACGGCGACACCCACTTCGCGTGGATGTGGACCGCGCCGGCCGGCATCACGCTGAGCGACGCGACCAGCGCGACGCCGACGTTCACCGCGCCGACCGTCACGACGGACACGCCGCTCGCGTTCGGCCTCACGGTGACCGACTCGCACGGCCTGGCGAGCGCGGCATCGAGCGTGACGCTCACCGTGAGCATCGCGCTGCACGCGCCGGTCGCCAACGCCGGCTCGCCGATCATCGCGGCGCCCGAGGCGGCGATCGCGCTCGACGGCAGCGCGAGCACCGACCCCGACGGCCGCACGCTGACCTATCAGTGGATGCAGACCGCTGGCCCGGCGGTCACGTTGACCGGCGCGACCACCGCGAAGCCGTCGTTCACCGCGCCGCTCGCGACCGACGACGTCGCGTTGACGTTCGCGCTCGTGGTGACCAACTCCGATGCGGTCGCGAGCGCGCCGGCCGCGGTCAGCGTGTTCATCCGGGTGCCCGCGCCGCCGGCCGACGGCGGGTGCGGTTGCTCGACCGGCGGCCACAATCCGTCGGGCCAGCTCGCCGTGTCCGGCGTGTTCCTGGCGGTCCTCTTGCGCCGGCGCCGGCGCCGCTAGGCTCGAGCGAAGATCGCGTTCATCGCGCGCGCGAGCTCGAAGTCCCGCGCGGAGATCCCGCCTGCATCGTGCGTCGTCAGGTCGACGCGCACGGTGCGATACACGTTGAACCATTCGGGGTGATGGTTCATCCGCTCGGCGATCAGCGCCACCGCGGTCATGAAGCTGAACGCGGCGACGAAGTCGGCGAGCTCGAACACGCGATGGAGCTTGTCACCTACCCGCGTCCAGCCTTCGGTCGTCGCGAGCTCGGCGGTGACATCGTCGTCGGTCAGCTTCTTCATGCCGCCGAGCTTACAGACAACTGCGCGGCTGGAGCATCAGCGGCGGAAGCGGCCGCTGCGCGAAGTCGAACGCGTTCAGGAGGTCGTTGGCCTGACCGTCCTGCGCCGCGGGATCGAGGTCGGACAGCGCCTTGGTCGCGCCGAACACCTTCTCGATGAACCGCGGAATGCTCGCCTGCTCGGCGAGCTCGTGAAACACGAAGTTCTCCTTCGCGTATGGTGAGATGATGATGAGCGGCAGGCGGAAGTCGAGCCCGTACGGGTGCGCCGGATCGCAGCCGTATTGCCGAGGCGGCTTGACGTGATCGTACCAGCCGCCGAAGTCGTCCATCGTGAACAGGATCGCGGTGTCGTTCCAGTACGGGCTCGCCATCACGTGGTTCAGGTGGTTGATCGTCCAGTTCTCGCCGGAGCACACCCCACCGATCGCGGGATGCTCGTCGGCGAGATCCTGATCGACGAGGAACGTGAGCGCGGGGAGCGTGCCGTTGTCGACGTCGGTGTCGAAGGCCTTCTCGTTGACCACGTTCGACCAGCTCGGCCCGTTGCGGACCGACTTGATCGCATCGAACATCGACCAGATCTCCGGCAGCAGATAGAAGTTCGAGCCGTAGAACTTCCAGTCGACGCTCGCCGGCAACACGTCGGGCAGGCTCGGGATGTCGAAGCACGGGAACACGGCCTCGTCCTGACACGTCGTCTGGTTCTGGATCGTGACGCGCGTGGTGTCGGGCTGATCGCAACCCCAGTACGGCTTCGTGATCGTCGTGTTCGGGTTGCCGGTCGCCCAGCCGACCTGCGCCGCGAGCACGAACGTGTGGCCGGGGAACGACGGGCCGAGCTCGTCGGCGAAGAACCGATCGGCGAGCGTGAAGTGCCGCGCGTACTGCCAGTAGTTGGGGATGTCGCTCTCCTTGTACTGCGCGTACGCGAGGTCATCGCCGTTGTTCGACGTGGTCGAGACCGAGTCCCAGCCGTTCATCGTGCCACCCGCGTAGTCGTCGAGCGCGCACTGGTGCTCGTGACACAGGTCCCGCGGCGTCCGGTCCGGCGCGTGTGGCGGCGTGATCGTGCCGTGCGGCGTGACGATCTGGGCGTTGCCGTCGGCGCCGGGGAACGAGCCGAAGTAGTTGTCGAACGTGTGGTTCTCCTTCACCACGACGATGACGTGCTTGATCAAGATCGGCGCGGCGTCGGGCGACGCGTCCATCATCGAGGTGTTCGGCGCGTCGATCGTGGAACCGGTCGGCGACGAGTCACACGCGGCGAGGAGGAGCACGAAGACGTGGGCCCGGTTCATCGGCGCATCATTCCGGTGGTCCGGTCGGACCACAAGGACAAAATCACCCGGGCTTGGTCACCGCGGCGAGACGCGCGTCGACGTCGAGGAACCGATCGGCGAGCGCCTTCACGAACAGGCCGAGCCACGAGCTCGCGACCAGGCTGTCGAGCGCGGTCCGCTCGACGACGACCGCGCTGACGTCGTCGAGCGCGATCACGCTCGCCGAGCGCGGCGCGTCCGCGAAGATCGCGGTCTCGCCGAACACCTCGCCGGCCTGCAGCACGCGGAGCACCTGGTAGCGGCTCGGATCCTTGGGGTCGACCTTGCGCACCTCGCAGGTCCCGGCGGTGATGATGTACGCAGCTTCGGCGCGATCGCCCTCGCGCACGATCACCGCGCCAGCCGCGAACTTGTGCAGCGGGAACCAGTTGCCGCCGCGCAGGAACTGTCGCAGGGCCTCGGCGAGCTCCTCGGCGCTCTGGTAGCGATCCGCGGGCTCCTTCGCCATCGCCTTCATCACGATCTGGCTGAGGTGCGGCGGCGGCTTCACGACGACGCCACCGGTCTCCTCGGGCGAGCGGAACTCGCAGCGCTGCGCGGCCACGAGCGCCTCCATGATCGGCCCGGGATACGGGCACGTGCCGGTCAGCACCTTGTAGAGCACCGCGCCCATCGCGAACACGTCGGTGCGCGCGTCGATCGCGCTGACCTGGCCGAGCGCCTGCTCGGGCGCCATGTACTGCACGGTGCCGATCACCATGCCGTCGGGCTCCGCATCACCCTCGACGAGCGAGCGGTCGCCGGTGACCTGCGCGCAGCCCCAGTCCATCACGTAGACCTGGCCGTAGCCACCGATCATGATGTTGTCGGGCTTGAGATCGCGGTGGATGATCCCGCGGCTGTGCGCGAACGCCAGCGCGTCGCACACCTTGATCAGGCTCTGCAGGATCTCCTCGAGATCGCGCCGCGTCTTCTGCATCGCGATCATCGCGGTCAGCGTGCGGCCCTCGACGAGCTTCATCGTGTACGACGCGGTGCCGCGATCGTCGGTGACCAGATCGTGCACCGGCACGACGTTGGCGTGATCGAGCATGCCGGTGATGCGCGCCTCGTCGATGAAGCGCTGGGCCGCGAACGGATCGTTGCCGAGCACGGGATCGATCACCTTGCGCGCGATGAACCGGCGGAGCTCGTTGTCGTAGAGCCGCCGGATCGAGCCCATGCCGCCGCGCGCGATCTCGCCGTCGTCGCGCAGGCGGGCCTCGGCGCGCACCGGTCGCGGGACCCGGGGCGTCGGCAGGGCCGGTGGTCGCGCGGTCGACGCGTCGCCCTCGTCGAGCGTGCCGTCGAACCACGGGATGGTCTCGACCGCATCCTCCGCGAGCGCCGGAACCTTGATCGCGATCGTGTACGTCTCGTTACCCATCCGTTGCTCCTAGCGCCACAGCCGGCGCAGATAGTCGATCACGAGATCGCGCTCGGCGTCGTCGAGCGCGCGGTCGAAGTAGAGCAGATCTCCGAGGAACACGTTCGAGGCCTCGCCATTGTCCGAGGTACCGACGGTAAGCACCTTGCTGCCCGCGGTGATCGTGTGGGAGGCGTCGACGATCGACACCTCGGTCGGCGGCAGCCCATCGAACCCCGCCGCCGAGAAGTAGCGCGCGTTGCCCGCGAACCGCCCGGTCAGCACGTAGGTCGAGTCCTGCGCGAGCGTGAGGTCCATGTTGACGTTGTCGTTGTTGGTCTGCCAGTGCATCACGCCGGGGTTCGCGTCGCCGCTCTGCTCCATCGACCAGTCGGTGTCGCGATTGCCGTGGTGTGCGATCGCCCCGAACTGCGCGGGCACGGTGTGCTTGATCACGGCGAACACGGTGACGTCGGTCGTCAGCGCGAACGGCGACGTCACGAGGCGCGCGCTGCCGCCGAAGTCGAGCGCCGCGTGACCGTTGAGCAGTCCGGGAACGAACGTCGGGTTCGGGCCGCCCTCGTTGAGCGTGTGGTTGCCGCTGGTGAGATCGTGCCACGTGTTGACCAGGCTCGGACCGGTGCCGTCGACCACCGCGGTCCACGACGGGATCGCCGAGTAGCGCGCGACGAGCCCGGAGGTCACCGGCAACGCGGGCGCCGAGCACACGCGCACGTTCGCGACCGTGAGCCCGGCCATGTCACCGCCGCCGACGAACGCGCGATCGCCGCCGCCGTGATACGTCGAGCCCGCGGCGAACGAGACCGTGTTCGACGGCACGGCGAGATCGGTCCACGACACCATGGCGGTCACGCCGTCGTCGAACCAGAGGATGTGATACGGCACGCCGGTCGCCGGCACGAACGTCGTCGGCGTGCTGGCGAGCGTCTGGCCACCGGTCGCGATGTCGACGCTCGCCGCCGACAGGCGCGCCCGCAGCGAGTCGGTCGGCTCGTCGGCATCCGCGGCCTGACGCAGCCCCGAGCCGCGCGCGCCGATGAACGTCACGTCCGGAGCCCCGTAGACGATGTCGGCCTCGATCATGAGGGGGTAGTTCAGATCGGCTGTCGTGAAGATCGTCGAGCGCTGCGAGAACGTGATGCCCATCGCCGACGCGGTCCCGGCGCCGTCGAGCCCGAACGCGCCCCCGAGCGGCAGCGCGGTCGCCGGATCGAAGGCACACGAGCCGGCGCGGCAGGCGCTCGGCGAGCCGAAGCAATACGCGCCGGGCTCGACCGTGCAGATCGCCGAGCAGCCGTCGTTGTCGGTGAAGTTGCCGTCGTCGCACATCTCGGTCGGATCGATGATGCCGTTGCCGCAGGTCGACTGACACGACGAGCCGATCAGCTGCGAGCCGGGCGGGCAACTCGTGCAGACGTCGCTGTTGCCGGCGCACGTCGCGCAGTTCGGGCTGCACGCGAGGCAGACCGTGTCGGCGTTCGGGTTGCACGGCGCGGCGACGAACTGCGATGGATCGCAGACCGTGCACGCGGCGCAGGTGTGGCCGTCGCCGTGGAACTCGGGATGGCACGCGCAGAACGCCGTGCCGTTCATGTCGAAGCACATCGCGTCGAGCGAGCACCCACCGTTGTCGAGCTCGCACGCGCCGGTCACCTCGAGCACGCACGCGCCGAGCGCGCAGCTCATCCCGGTCGCGCAGGTGTGGCCGCACGCGCCACAGTTCGCGGGGTCGCCGGTGAGGTCGAGGCAGCCGTCGGCGCACGGCGCGAGGTCGGTGGGGCATGACAGGAGCGTGGGTTGCGCACAGCCAACCAGCATGCTCACCACGAGAAGCAACCGAGATCGCACCGAGTCCATCC
This sequence comes from Haliangiales bacterium, assembly GCA_038321315.1. Taxonomy (GTDB): domain Bacteria; phylum Myxococcota_A; class Polyangia; order Haliangiales; family Haliangiaceae; genus JABFXX01. Next base: position 104,432 of record JBBQEX010000014.1, read on the forward strand.
TATCCGACAACGAGATCGTGATACAAAGGGAGACCGATGCGAGTGCACCTCGTGATGCTGATGTTGTTGCTCTCCTCGGTGGCGTCCGCGGAGACCGTGGCCATCGGCAAGGCCAAGATCGTGAGCGGGAAAGTCACGGTGGTCCGCGGGACCGTGAAGACGCCCATCAAGGTCGGAGATCCTCTGAACGAGCACGACGTGTTCGAGACCGCCGCCGATGGCAGCCTCGGGATCACCTTTACCGACAACACGTCGTTCTCGATCGGTCCCAACAGCCACGTCGCGATCGACACCTACTTCTTCGATCCGAAGAACTTGAAGGGCAGCATGCTCGCCCAGCTCAAGAAGGGCACGATGATGGTGCGCACCGGCGAGCTCACGCGCCAGCAGCCCGGCTCGGTGAAGATCAAGACGCCGCGCACCGTCCTGGGGGTTCGCGGAACCACGTTTGTCGTCTCCGTCGACGAGTAGGTCCTTGCCTTCGCGCACTCGCGAGCTCGGCCTCGTCCTCGCCGCCGGAGTGGTCTCCGGGGTCGGGACCGCGCGCGCCGATGGCTACCAGCTCGATCCCTACGAGCCGACGCCCGCCGGCGATCCGTTCCTCGTCGTCGAATCGCCTTGGTACGCGCCGACCCGCTCGCTCGCCGCCGATCTGACGTTCGACTACGCGCACGATCTGGTGATCGCGCAACATGTCGATCCGGGTGGCCACGTCGTGCCCGATCCCGCACCGATCGCCGGCGCGAGCGTCGCGCACCTCGACGTGGCCGGCACGCTGTTCGAGCGCGTCGCGGTGTCCGGCAGCCTCCCGATCGTGCTCGATCAGAGCGGCACCGCGTTCGCCGGCATCGGCCCGAGCGGGACCGCGGTCGGCGATCCGCGCCTCGGCGTGCGCGCGCGCCTCGCGGGTGATGCGGCGCTCGCGATCGACGCGTCGGGCTACGTGTGGATCCCGGTCGGGGCCGAGGCGCACCTCGCGGGCGACGCGAGCGTGCGTGGCATGGGTCGCCTCGCGGCGAGCGGCACGGCGAACGACCGCCTGCGCTGGGCGACCAACGCGTCGATCCTCGCGCGCAAGACCGCGGTGCTGTCGTCGACCGCGGCGCCCGGCGGCAACACGGTCGGCAGCGAGCTGCAGCTGTCGGCCGCGGCGAGCTACCTCGTGCTCGACCAGCGGCTCGCGATCGGTCCCGAGGCGACCGCCGCCTTGCCGCTCGCGAACCACGCTCGCGCGCGTCTCGAGCTCCTCGGCGGTGCGCGCTACGCGGTCGACGAGCGCTTCGCGATCGGCGTCGGGGTCGGCACGGCGGTCGCGGGCGGTGGTGCACCCGACGCGCGCGTGCTGGTCTCGCTCGCGTACGCGCCGATGCACCCGCGTGGCTCGGCGCGCGAGCGCGTGATCGTGCTTCCCGACGAGGAAGGCCACGTCGGCGCGGTCGAGGTCGACGACGGCAAGCACAAGACGCTCCTCGACAAGGCGTACGCGACCTCGGAGATCACGCGGAAGACCAAGCAGGTGAGGCCGGTCCCGAACGCGCCGCACGAGGTGCCGCCGGCCCTCGCGAAGACGCTGCCGCCGATCGATCGCGACGGCGACGGCATCGCGGATGCGCTCGACGGCTGTCCCGATCGCGTCGGCGCGCCATCGGCGGACCCGATCCGCAACGGGTGCCCGGCCTCGGCCGAGAAGATCGTGCTCCTGCCCGACGAGGACGGTCACGTCGGTGGCATCGAGATCGACGACGGCCGCGGCAAGACCGTCCTCGAGACCCCGTACGCGTCGGCCGAGGTCGTCGCCGATGGGCACGTCCAGGCGGTCGCCCCGGCTTCGCCGAAGTCGGTCGCGCGCGCGATCGCGATCGTCGCGAGTGCGATGCCACCGCCCGACGCCGATGGCGACGGCATCCACGATCTCGACGACGCGTGCCCCGAGCGCGCCGGCGTCAAGTCGCCCGATCCGATCCGCAATGGCTGTCCGGTCTCGGCCGAGCGCATCATCGTCCTGCCCGACGAAGATGGCCACGTCGGAGGCGTCGAGGTCGACGACGGCAAGACCAAGACGATGCTCGAGCACGCCTACGCAGCGGCCGAGGTCTCCCGCGAGGGCGTCACGCAGGCGACCCCGCCGACGACGCAGCCGCGCGCGATCGCCCACGCGATCGCCAAGCTCGCGCTCGCGATGCCGATCGTCGACTCGGACGTCGACGGCGTCCCCGACGACCGCGACGCGTGCCCCGAGCGCGCCGGTGTCGCCTCGACCGATCCGCTGCGCGATGGCTGTCCGGCGTCGCAGGAGAAGGTCGTCGTGGTGCCCGACGCGGACGGCCACGTCGGCGCCGTCGAGATCGACGACGGCACGCAGAAGGTGCTGCTCGACACCGCGTTCGCCGCGGCCGAGGTCACCGGCGGCAAGGTCGCCGCGCTGCCCACCGCGACGCCGATCGCGCTGGTCCGCGCGACCGCCGCGATCGCGCGCGCGATGCCGATCTCGGATCGCGACGACGACGGCATCGCCGATGCCGACGACGCGTGCCCCGATCGCCCGGGCCCGACCGCGCCGACCGCATCGCGCAACGGCTGCCCCAAGACGATCGAGCAGGTCGTGATCCTCCCCGACGAGAACGGCGCGATCGGCGCGGTCGAGGTCGACGACGGCACGACGAAGACGCTGCTCGACAAGCAGTACGCGTCGAGCGAGGTCGGCCTCGACGGCAAGCTGCGCGTGCTGACCGCGGACGCGACCGACGTGTCGACGCGCTACGCCGAGGCGCTCGCGGCGCGACCGGCCGGCGCGCGCATCATCCTGTACTTCACCAAGGGCAGCGCGCCGGTCCGCGACATCACCGGGCCGATCGAGATCCTCGCCGCCGAGGTCAAGGCGAAGACCACGCCGTACGTGATCGACGTGTTCGGTCACACCGATCAGACCGGCTCCGAGAAGCGCAACGTCACGATCGGCCAGGAGCGCGCGCAGCTGATCGCCGACTCGCTGGTCAAGGCCGGAATCCCGGTCGAGAACATCAAGGTCACGTCGAAGGGCTCGAGCGAGCCCGCGGTCCGTCGCCAGAGCAACACCGTCGTCGAGCTCAGCAACCGCCGCGTCGAGATCTGGATCCGGTGAACCGCTACCGGCGCGTCCTCCTGCTCGTCGCGGTCCAGCTCCCGCTGATCGCGCTGTGGACGGTGGCGTTCCTGATCGCCAAGTGCGGCGACGAGGGCACGCTCGAGAACAGCTTCCTGCGCGAGTCGATCTATCCGGCGGTCCGCCGCATGGAGGGCGCCTACACGGACCTCAAGTTCCACGCCCGCGGCGCCGAGCCGGTGCGGAACAAGATCGTGATCGTCGAGATCGACGACAAGGCGGTCCAGCAGATCGCGCGGTGGCCGTGGCATCGCGACGCCGTGGCGATCCTCCTGTACTCAACGCTCGAGGCCGGCGCGAAGGTGGTCGGCCTCGATATCGTGTTCTCCGAACCCGATCAGCGGGTGTCCGACGATCTCGGCGAGTACCTGAAGGCCCACCAGCTCGACGACCAGATCCCGGCGTTCGAGACCGATCTCAAGCTCCAGCGCATCATCGCGGTCTACAAGGACCGGCTCGTGCTCGGCTGGATGAGCGACAAGATGTGTCGCCCGGCGTTCGAGACCGCGACGGCATGCCCGGTGACCGATCCCGACGAGCTCGCCGCGATCCCGCCCGGCTTCGACAAGTTCGCGATCGCGAGCTTCGCGCCCGGCAAGGGCTTCGCGCCCGCGCACACGTCGCTCGTGTCGGCGACCAGCCTGGTCATCAACCTGCCCGGCTACGTCGAGGCCGGCGCGCACTCGGGCTTTCTGTCCAACGCGGCCGAGGACTCCGACGACGTCGTGCGGCGCACGCAGCTCGCGCTGCTCGTCGACGGTCGCGCGTATCCTTCGCTGCCGCTCGAGATGGCGCGCGTCGGGCTCGGGCGCGAGCTCGATCTCGGGCTCGACGGCGACGGCTTCATCGATCACCTCGCGATCGGCAAGCGCGCGCTGCCGCTCGATCCGGGCGGCACGCTCGCGATCAACTTCCGCGGCGGCGGCTACCACTTCCGGTTCGTCGGCGCGGTCGACCTGGTCGACGACAGCAAGGAGATCATCCCGGTCCAGCACGACGGCATCGTCGAGAACCTGCCGCGCACCGAGATCTTCAAGGACGCCTACGTCCTGGTCGGCGTCACCGCGCTCGGCGCGCGCGACCTGCGGCACTTCCCGTTCGGCAGCAACATCCCGGGGACCGAGGGGCTCGCGAACATCCTCGACAACATCCTGGCCGGCGACGCGATCGAGACCACCGCGCCGGGCTTCGGCAACGGCATGTTGCTCCTCGTCATGACGATCGGCGGCCTCCTGTTCGGCCTGCTCATGCTGCGGCTCCCGGCGCTGCCCGCGATGCTGACGTCGCTCGGGCTCATCGGGCTGCTCGCCGGTCTCGACCTCTGGTGGATGTTCGGCCGGCTCGACGTCGATCTGCGCTCGGTGTTCCTGTTCGCCGAGCTCGTGACGATCTTCGTCGCCACGCTCGCCGTGAAGTACCGACTCGAGGAGCGCGGCAAGAAGTTCATCCGCAGCACGTTCTCGAAGTACCTGGCGCCGACCGTCGTCGATCAGATGCTCGCCGATCCCGCGAAGCTGCAGCTCGGCGGCGAGACGCGGCGCCTCACGATCATGATGTCGGACCTGCGCGGCTTCACCGCGATGGCCGAGCGCCTGAAGCCCGCCGAGGTGCTCACCGTCCTGAACCACTACCTCGGCACGATGGCCGACATCATCGTCGAGTACGGCGGCACGATCGACGAGTTCATCGGCGACGCGATCCTCGTGATCTTCGGCGCGCCGATCGAGGGCAAGGACGATGCGCGCCGCGCGGTCGCGTGTGCGATCGCGATGCAGCGCGCGATGAAGGCGGTCAACGAGCACAACGCCAAGCTCGGGCTGCCGAAGCTCGAGATGGGCATCGCGCTCAACACCGGCGAGGTCATCGTCGGGAACATCGGCTCGCAAAAGCACATCAAGTATGGCGTGGTCGGCAGCCACGTGAACCTGACCGCGCGCATCGAGTCGAACACCGTCGGTGGCCAGGTCCTGATCTCGGGTTCGACGCTCGACCTCGCGGGCGAGCACATCGCGATCGGCGAGAAGCAGATGATCGTCGCGAAGGGCTTCCCCGACCCGATCCCGGCGTTCGAGATCAAGGGCATCGGCGGCGAGTACACCCTCGCGATCGAGGAGGTCGACCTCGGGCTCGTCGAGCTCGCGACGCCGCTCGAGATCCGCTACCGCGTGATGAAGGGCAAGAACGAGGAGGGCGACGAGCAGGTCGCGCGCCTGACCTCGCTGTCAACGCTCGGCGCCACGCTCGCCGGCGAGGGCGAGCTCGAGACGTTCACGAACCTCAAGATCCGGATCGGCGATGTCGATGCCGATCTCTACGCGAAGGTGATCGGCCCGGGCCGGCTGCGTTTCACCGCGGTGCCGCCCGCGATCGAGAAGCTCGTCACCGAACGAATCGCCGCGTAGCGTCGTCCCAGCGGACGCGGAGGCCGTCGCGCGCGATCGCGAGGTTGTCGACGGCGTGGCGACGCGCGCCGTCCTCGATCGCGGCGTCGGTGCGCGTCGGGCCGTGGTGCGTCGCGAGCACGAACGCGTGCGGATGACGGCGCGCGAGCTCGGCCGCGTAGGCGAGCGAGCCGTGGCCGAACGCGTGGTCGGCGAGCTCGCCGTAGTTGGCGTCGACCAGCGCGAGATCCGCGGTCGCGAGCAGCGCATCCTCGGTCGCGCGGGTCGCCGGCGTCGGCTCGTGATCGCACAGGTACGCGACACGCGGGCCGCCGTCGAGCGCGAGCTCGTAGCCGAGCGTGTCGAGGTGGCGGCGATCCGGATCCATGCCGCTGTAGTGATGGAGCGCGACGGTCGCGAGCGTCGCGCCGGGGAGCGCGAGCGTCGCGCCGGCCGCGATCTCGACGTACGCGATCGATGCCAGCGTGCCGAGCGCGAGGACGTCGAGCGCGACGAACGCCGGCGGCTCGTGCCCGCGACGGATCGCGGCGATCGCCTCGGCCGGCCCGACGAGCGACAGCGCGATGCCGTTGTTCGGCGCCCACATCCACGCCGCGTCCTTCACGCCCTCCCAGTGATCGACGTGGGCGTGGGTGACGAACACGTGGACCCGCGTGACTTCTCCCTCGCGGACCACGGTCTCGGCGAGCGCGCCGAGCCCGCGACCGGCATCGAACACGAACAGGTCCGGCCCGATGCGCAGCGCGTAGCACGACGTCAGGTTGCCGATGCGCGATCCGTGCGCATTGCGTCCACCGCGACAGCCCCAGATCTCGAGCTCGGTCACACCCATCCGAGGCGGTTGCGTCCGGCGCGCTTGGCCGCGTAGAGCGCTTCGTCGGCGCGGTGCATGAGCTCCGCGGCCGTCTCGTCGGGGCGATACAGCGTGCCGCCCATCGTCGTCGTGACCCGGATGCCGCGATCGTTGCCGGGGTGCGGGAACGACCCGATCGCCACGCGCAGGGCCTCGATGCGCATGCGCGCGTCCGCCTCGGACAGATCGGCGAGCAGGATGATGAACTCGTCGCCCCCGACCCGGCACGGCAGATCGCTCTTGCGCACGCCCTCGGTGAGGATCTTGCCGACCTCGCGAAGCACGAAGTCGCCCGCGGCGTGGCCGAGCGAGTCGTTGACCGGCTTGAAGTGATCGAGGTCCATCGCGACCAGCACGAGGCCGCCTGACATCGCGCGCGCGCGCTGCATGAACGCGGGCAGCTCGGCGTCGAAGCCGCGGCGGTTGTACAGGCCGGTGAGCCCATCGGTGCGCGCGGTCTCTTCCTCTTGCGACAGCCGCTTGCGGGTGAACTCGAGGCTCTTGACGGTCTCGTGGAGCTCGGCGTTGCGGCGCCGCAGATCGGCGATCAGGTTGCGCTCGGCGTCGACCAGGAACGCGCACGTGCGCCGTAACAGCGTGAAGATCGCCGTCGGGTGGCTCGCGATCAGCGCCTGGATGCTGGTCTGATCGAGCACCTGCAACGTCGTCTCGGTCTTCGCGACGATCGACGTGCTCCGCCGGTGCCCCGGGTTGATGAACGACAGCTCGCCGAAGTAGCTGCCCGGCCCGTAGCTGCGCACGATCTTCCCGGTATCGAGCTTCGCCTCGGCCTGCCCTTCGACGAGGAAGAACATCGAGTCACCGGGTTCGCCCTCGGTGATGACGAGCTCGCCGGCCGCGCAGGTGCGCTGCGAACCGGCGGCGAAGATCGCGTCGACCTCGAGATCGGTGAACGCGTGAAGGGGGGAGTCTGGTGGAAATCCAATTCGCACGAGTCCTCAGCGTATCACCGGTTCAGACGCAGCGCGGCATGCGGGAAGATTCCCCGCCGCACCGACGGTGTGCTATCGGAACGTGCATGCATCCCGCGAGCGCCCGTCTGATCGAGACGATCCGGACGTCGATCATCGGAGACGATCAGGCGCTCGAGGGTCCGTACGGGGTGCGCCGGGTGACCTACGCCGACTACACCGCGTCGGGCCGCTCGCTGTCGTTCATCGAGAACTTCATCCGCGACGAGGTGATGCCGCTCTACGCGAACACCCACACCGAGGCGTCCGGCACCGGCCGCCAGACCACGCAGTTCCGCGACGACGCGCGCCAGATCATCCACGCTTCGGTCGGCGGCGGCGTCGACGACCTCGTGATCTTCACCGGCTCGGGGGCGACCGGCGCGATCAACAAGCTGATCGACTGCATGAACCTCCGGATCCCCGCGGATCTCGACGCGCGCTACAAGCTCGCCGCGTGCATCCCGGCCGCCGAGCGCCCGGTCGTGTTCATCGGCCCGTTCGAGCATCACTCCAACGAGCTGCCGTGGCGCGAGTCGATCGCCGAGGTCGTCGTGATCCACGAGGACGCCGACGGCCACGTCGACCTCGCGCACCTCGAGGAGGAGCTCGTGCGCCACGCGGCCCGGCCGGTCAAGATCGGGAGCTTCTCGGCGGCGTCGAACGTCACCGGCATCGCGTCCGACACCAGCGCGATCTCCCGGCTGCTCCACCAGCACGGCGCGCACTCGTTCTGGGACTACGCGGCGGCCGGGCCGTACGTCGGGATCGAGATGAACCCGGTGAGCGATCCGCTCGCGGCCAAGGACGCCGTGTTCATCTCGCCGCACAAGTTCATCGGCGGGCCGCAGACGCCGGGGCTCCTGATCGTCAAGCGCGCGATCCTGTGCAACACGGTGCCGTCGGAGCCGGGCGGCGGCACGGTGGCGTACGTCAACCAGAGCGAGCACCGCTACCTCGACGATCCGATCCACCGCGAGGAGGGCGGCACGCCGGCGATCATCGAATCGATCCGCGCCGGCCTGGTGTTCCAGCTCAAGGAGTCGGTCGGCGCCGAGGCGATCCGCGAGCGCGAGGTCAGCTTCATCGAGCGCGCGATCGCGTCGTGGTCCGCCAACGCGAACCTCAACATCCTCGGCAACCAGTCCGCGTGGCGGCTGTCGATCGTGTCGTTCGTCGTGCGGCATCGCGGCGCGTACCTCCACCACAACTTCATCGTCGCCTTGCTCAACGATCTGTTCGGCATCCAGTCGCGCGGCGGCTGCGGCTGCGCCGGCCCGTACGGCCATCGCCTCCTCGGGATCGATCTCGAGACCAGCAAGGAGTTCGAGCGCGAGATCGTCCGCGGCTGTGAGGGGATCAAGCCCGGCTGGATCCGGGTCAACTTCAATTACTTCCTGTCGGAGATCCAGTTCCAGTTCTTGCTCGACGCGATCCACCTGATCGCGAACGACGGCTGGCGGCTGCTCCCCCACTACGCGTTCGACCCGGACACGGGCTCGTGGTCGCACCGCAGCAAGATCGCCGCGCCGGCGATGCGCCTCAACGAGCTGTCGTATCGCACCGGCAAGCTCGCCTACCGCTCGCGCCACGCGAGCGAGCCCGAGTGGGCGCTGCCGACCTACATCGACGAGGCACGCCGGATCATCGCGGCGACGTCGGACGAGTTCCAGACGCTCGACATCCAGGAACAGCCGCGCAACGCCGACTTCGAGGAGCTTCGTTGGTTTCCGCTGCCGAGCGAGGCCCTGTCCGAGCTGCGTGGCAGCGTCACCGCCCCGAGCTACCGCGCGATGCGCCCGTGATGCGCGCGATCGTCACGCACCCCGGCGGCGCGCACAAGGACGACGTCCTCGCGGTCTGCGTGCTCGTCTCGCTCCACGGTTGCCCCGTGATCCGGCGCGATCCGACGCCCGAGGAGCTCGACGATCCGACCGTCGCCGTCGTCGATATCGGCGGCAGTCACGACCCGGCGCGCGCGAACTTCGATCACCACCACTTTCCGCGCGAGCACCCACCGACGTGCGCGCTCAGCCTCGTGCTCGATCATCTCGGGCTGTATCGCGACGCGCTGCGATTCTGCGACTGGCTCGAGACCGCCGAGTGGTTCGACTCGCGCGGCCCCAAGAAGACCGGCGAGTGGCTCGGCGTGCCGCGCCGCGCGATCTCGCAGCTCAACTCGCCGATCGACCTGACGCTGCTGCGCCGGTTCGCGCAGGCGTCGCGGATCGAGCCTACCGATCCGCTCTACGGCTTCATGAAGATGGTCGGCGACGATCTGCTCGAGTACCTGCGCGTCGCGCGCGAGCGGCTCGACTTCGTCGCCGGGCGCGCCGTGCGGTGGTCGATCCCGCGCGGCGACGACGTCATCGAGGTGCTGTATCTGCCGCGCACCGACGATGCCGCCGACGAGCCGAGCGCGATGCTCGGCAGCTACATCCGCGCCGAGCAACTCGACCGCGTGATCCACGCCACCGTGTATCCCGATCGCCGCGGCGGTGGCTTCGGCATCGGTCGCACGAGGATCATCCGAGCCTCGACTTCTCGCGCGTCGAGGGCCAGGCCGACGTGCACTTCGCGCACAAGAGCGGCTTCATGTGCAAGACGTCGGCGACCGACCCGGCGCGGCTCCAGGAACTGATCTCGCTCGCCTGGCGTCGCGTCTGATACAACGGGGCATGCGCGCTCTCGTCATCGCTTCGGTACTCGCGGCATGCGGTCACTCCTCGGGGAGCACGGTCGATGCGACCGGTCACGGTGACGCCGCCGTCGTCGATGGCGCCGCGGTCGATGCCGCGCATGCCGATGCGAGCCTCGCCGACGCGCCGCCCGACGGGATGACCGCGGCGACCCAGGTGCTGCGGATCAACGAGGTCAACGCGAACGCGACGAACTGCGATCTCGTCGAGCTGCGCGCGATCGCCGGCGGCGATCTCACGGGCCTGCGGCTCGTCGAGCGCAAGGACATCGTCTACACGTTCCCGGCGATGACGGTCGCGCCCGACGCGCTGATCGTCGTGCACTTCGGCGCCGCGGCCAACGGCCCGTGCAGCACCGGCGTCAGCGGCGACGAGACCACCAGCGCGACCGAGCATCCGCACGCGACGTTCGCCATCAACTACGACGGCGCCTACGATCTGTTCTCGACCGATGCCGGACTCGCCGCGACCGACAACGTGATCAGCGTGATGCGCACGACCACGGTGATCGATGCCGTGTTGCTGTCGGACGCCGCGACCGGCATCGCCGCCGGCGACTCCGAGGATCAGGCCGCGATCGTCGCCGCCCAGGGCCAGTGGGTCATGGTCGGCGGTGGGATCCCGGCCGGCGGTTTCGTCGACGACAACTTCAGCGCCCACGCGGCGCTCGATCTCTCTGCGGGTGGCACCACGCCCGCAGGCGTCTCGATCCAGCGCCTCGACAACACCGACGACAACGACAAGGCCGACTGGAACACCGGCACCACCACGGTGCAGGCATCGACCTGGGGCGCGCTCAACGTCGGTCAGTCCGCGCTCTAGCCTTTGCGCAGGAGCTCGGCGAGTCGATAGGTCAGCGCGACCAGCGTGAGCCCGCTGTTCGCGATGCCGGCCGCGCGCAGCAGCGAGCCATCGCAGACGTAGGTGTTCGCCAGCCCGGTCACGCCGAAGAACGCCTTCGAGGTGTCGCCCGGCGCGGGGACGAACGACGTCGCGGTGCCGGAGTGGTGCGCGGCGTTGCGGAACTCCCAGCTCGCCGTCGGCACGACCTTGGTCTCGACGATGTCGTCGGCGAACTCGGCGTAGAACTTCGCGACGCTCGCCTCGTACGAGCGCAGCTCGTCGGGCGTGACGTGCCAGTTGAGCGACGGCCGCTTGCCCTTCGCCATCTGGACGCCGCGGGTCGCGAGCGGCGTCTGCTCGCCGAGGATCAGCACCGAGTAGTAGTTGCCGCGGAACCCGAGCCGGGTCTTGAACAGGAGCGCCTCGCGCACGGCCTCGAGGTTCCCGAGGAGCATCAGGATCTTCTTCGGCGAGAACGGATCGTTGCGGAGGTCCGACAGGATGTAGCGCGCCGGTCCCATGATCGAACCGAGGCGCATGTCGACCGCCGGGCGCAGGTACACCACGGTCTTCAAGTCGCCGGTCTCGTAGATCAGGCCGGCGCGGATGTCGGCCGACAGCGTCGCCGTGCTCGAGATCTTCTTCAGCCGGCTGTCGGGACGCAGCTTGACCTTCGCGACGTACGCCATCGGATGGTCGTGATAGCCGGGGACGAACGCGGTGTCCTTGCCGAGCGAGTGCGCGAGCAGCACCGGCGTGCCGAGGCCACCGCCGCACGCGATCACGTGGTCGGCGTCGAGCCGGCGACCATCGACCTCGACGCCGCCTTCGACGATCCGGTTCGCGTGGCCGTAGACCACCTCGATCTTGTCGCCCGGGTTGCGCTGGTTTGCGAGGTTCCACACGTTGTGGCGCGTCTGCGGCAGGACCATGTGCGCGATCGTCGAGGCGCCGCCGGCGAGGCTCGCGGCGTTCGCGTCGCGCGCGCGGTTGCAGTCGTCGAGCTCGCCCTTCGACAGGAAGAACTCCCACGCCTTCTGGTAGTACGACGCGAAGCCGCGCGGCTCGATGCCGGCCTTCCTGAGATCCTTGTCGTCGAGCTCGATCAGCGCGTTGTGCCAGTAGTTCGTCGTGCCGCCGAGGCCCTCGGCGCGATTGATCGACGTGTTGAGCTCGCCGGTCTCGCAGTCGACGTCGTCGAACAGCGGCTTCTTCTTCTTGCCCTGCTCGACGACCGTGACCTCGAAGTCGTTGCGCAACAGCGTGCTCACGACCGAACCGCACAGCCCAGCTCCGATGACGACGACGCGCTTCTTCATCTGCGGCTCGATGTAACCACGCCGAACCCGTTCACAGTTCGTTCCACCGCCGCATGATGTCGGCCTCGAGGCGCGTCATGTCGACGCCCCCGGCGCGCGCGACGTCGAGCTCGGTCCGGAACGAGGTTCCCATCGGCGTCGGGTCATCGCTCCCGAGCACGCAGTGAACGTCCGCGCGCTGGAGCGCGACGAGCGGCATCGCACGGTGCGCCTGCTCGAGCGCGCGCAACGCGGTCGGGATCAGCAGGCGATTGCTGGTCGGGCAGACCTCGAGCGTCACGCCCTCCTTCGCGAGGCGCGCGAGCGTCGCCGGGCTCTGCAGCGAGTGCACGCCGTGGCCGATACCGCGCGGCTCGAGCGCCAGCGTGCGATCGACCGACGTGTGATCGGCGAACTCGCCCGCGTGGATCGTGAGATCCGGGAGGTGCACGCGCAGCTCGGCGAGGATCGCGAGGAGCGGCGCCGGCAGCGGCTCGGTGTCCGGGCCGGTCACGATGCCGAGCACGTCGAGCCCGACGAGGCCGGCGGCATGATCGACGACCATCGCCGCGAGCGCGCGGTAGTGCGGCTCGCTCTCGAACGTGCGCGACAGCCCGAGCCGCATGCGCATCGGCTTGCCGCTGATCCGCTGCGCCTCGTCGCGCGCCTCGAGGACCGCCTGGAGGATCGGTCGCGCGATCCGATCGGCGAACTCGACCGGCGGCACGTCGCGCCACGCACGCTGCTGATTCTCGAGCAGCGTGCGCGCCATCGAGAACAGCGACAGCCGCATCTCGAAGCCGTCGGTCTCCGCGGCGGCCTCGTGGAACGCCGCCAGCGCGAGCGCCCGGATCGCGGGCACGCTGACGTACGCGGCACGCGCCCGCACGATGCACTGGTAGAACACGGTCGCGTCGTCGGACGGCGCCTGCATCGTCAGCTGCGCGGCGAGCGCCTCGGGCGTTCGATCCGCGCCGGTCGCCGCATCGAAGAACAGCGGATTCTTGATCTCGAACGTGCGCGCCACGTCGAGCAGCGCGCGCGGGCTATGCGAGCCCTCGAGATGCCGGTGAAGGTCGAGCCACATGGGTTCCTGTACCACGTCCGGCGCGCTAGCCTCGCCACATGTCGAACGCCTACGCGACCCTGGTCGCGAGCTTCACGAAGCTGTATCGCTACCAGCACCTCGCGCAGATCGTCGCGTGGGATCAGGCCGCGATGATGCCGGAGAAGGGCAACGAGGCGCGCAGTGCCGCGATGGCCGAGCTCGCCGTCCTCTTGCACGACACGCTGACCGCGCCGCAGCTCGGTGCCGCGCTCGAGACCGCGAAGCTCGAGGCCACCGATCCCGTCGAGGCCGCATCGGTGCGCGAGATGGCGCGGCAGTGGCGACCCGCGAACCTGATTCCGGCGTCGCTCGTCGAGGCCAAGAGCCTCGCCGGCACGCGGTGCGAGCACGCGTGGCGCACGCAGCGACCGGCGAACGACTGGGCCGGCTTCCTCGTCAACTGGCGCCCGGTCGTCGCGTGCGCACGCCAGGAGGCCACCCTGCTCGCCGAGGCCACCGGCCTCTCGCGCTACGACGCGCTCGTCGATCGCTTCGAGCCCGGCATGACGTGCGCGGTGATCGAGCCGATGTTCGCCGACCTGAAGCGCTGGCTGCCGACGCTGATCCGGGACGTGATCGCCAAACAGCGCACCGAGATGCTCGTGCCCGCCACCGGGCCGTTCCCGGTCGCCGCGCAGCGCGCGCTCGGGCTCGAGATCATGGGCCTCCTTGGCTTTGACTTCGACGCCGGCCGGCTCGACGTCTCGACGCACCCGTTCTGCGGTGGCGTCGCCGAGGATGTCCGGATCACGACGCGCTATCGCGACGACGACTTCGTCCAGGCGCTGATGGGCATCGTTCACGAGACCGGCCACGCGCGCTACGAGCAGCGCCTGCCGCGCCCGTGGCTGCATCTGCCGCTCGGCGTCGCGCGCTCGATGGGCATTCACGAGAGCCAGAGCCTGTCGTTCGAGATGCAGCTCGGCCGCAGCCGCCCGTTCCTCGCGCTGATCGCGCCGCTCGTGCGCGCGCACCTCGGCGATCAGCCCGCGTTCGCGGTCGACAACCTCGCGCGGATCTACACGCGCGTGCGCACCACACTGGTGCGCACCGAGTCCGACGAGCTGACCTATCCGATGCACATCATCCTGCGCTTCGAGATCGAGCGCGCGCTGATCGACGGCGAGATCGAGCCCGAGGACGTGCCCGCGCTGTGGGACGAAAAGATGCGCGCGTATCTCGACTCCGACACGCGCGGCGACTTCACGAACGGATGTCTCCAGGACATCCACTGGACCGACGGTGCGTTCGGCTACTTCCCGAGCTACACGCTCGGCGCGATGTACGCCGCGCAGTACTTCGCCGCGCTGCGCGTCGAGGTCCCCGATCTCGACGCGCGGATCGCGAGCGGCGATCTCGCGCCGATCTTCGCGTGGCTCGAGGCCAAGATCTGGAGCCAGGCCTCGCGCTGGGAGACGCCGGAGCTGATCGAGCGCGCGACCGGCGCGCCGCTCTCGGCGAGTCACTTCGAGCGCCACCTGCGCGCGCGCTACCTCGGCTAGTGACAGGGATTCGCGAACGTCGCCCAGCGCACTGGATCGGGACCGTCGCCGACGACGACGACGCGATCGCCGACGAGCTGGACGCGCGTCGCTGCGGATCCCGCGCTGGCCTCGGCCGTCACCCGGATCGCGCCGTTCGCCAGGCATCCGAGCCGCACGGTGCCCTTCAGATCGACCGCGACGATGCCGTGCGGGATGGCGATCGCGTCGATCGCAGGCTCGGGTGGATGCCAGGTCGCGACGGTGCTGCCGTCGCGTGGCTCGACGAGCGTGACGTCGCCGGTCGCGCCCACCACGACGAAGACGCCGGCGCCGAAGCTCACCCGCGTCACGTAGTCGGGTAGCCCGGTCGGCACGGCGATCGGGTTGGCCGCGCGATCGAACAGGAGCGAGGTGTTGCCCGCGACGAGGACCCGATCGGTGGACGCCGCGATCGATGGCGTGCCAGCGAGCGTGATGGCGCGGCGGATCGGCTCGCCGCCGGCGAGCGCGACGATCACGAGCTCGCGCTCGCTCGGATCGCGACCCGCGGGGATCGGGCGATCGACACGCTGGGCCGGTTGATCGACGAGCAGCGCGACGTGCGCGGCGTCGGCGAACCAGGCGATCCCGGCGATCGGCCTGGCGCTGTCCCACGCGTGCAACGCCGGATCGATCGAGTACGTGTGCGTCGCGACATCGAGCGTGCCGAGTCCCACGCGCAGCTTGCCGTCGGACGTCCAGCGCGAGCCGCCGACCACACCAGGACCGGTCAGCGCCACCTCGATCGGGGCGTCGTGATCCCACCAGGTCGCGCTCTTCGCGTGGAGCGCCACGATCGTGCGATTGGCGTTCGCCGCCAGCTCCATCGCGGAGCCGCCGTGCAGCGTCGTGAACGTGGAGAACGGATGAGTCGCGGTCGGTGCTGGCGTCGATGGCATGGGAGGTTCCGAGGTTCCGCCCGCGCAAGCGAACGCGCAGGTGGTCGTGGCGAGGGTGAGTGCCCGAAGGGTGGTCATCGATCAGGGCTCGAGATCAGGATTTGAGATACTGGGTCGAGACGAAGCCGGCTCTGCCGTTGAAGTCGATCATGGACCACGTCCCGTTGCGCGTGCTGCCCGCGACGCGCACCACGGTGCCCTGCGCCAGCTTGCCGAGCTCTGGCGCACTCGACGTCGCCGAGGCACGCACCATCAGGTTGTCGGTCCCGACTGTCATCTGGTGCGGCGCCACGGTGATCAACGTCTCGTTCTTGCCATCGCCATCGAGGTCGACGTTGCCGTCGACCGTGCCGCTCGTCGGTGGCGGTGACTTCGCCGACAACCCGATCGCCTGCAGGACGCGCGGCGCACCGTTTGGCAGGATGCCATTGACGTCGAGCCCGACCGGGAAACTGCGCGAGGCCGCACCACCGGCGGCATGGCGCAAGAAGTCGCGCACGGCGGCGGGCATCCCCTCGCCATCCTGATTGGCGATCGTGAGCGCGAGGATCATCTGGCCGCGCGTTGGCGCACCGACGATCGGCAGCATCGTCGCGAGGTGGCTCGCGA
Organism: Haliangiales bacterium; assembly: GCA_038321315.1. Lineage (GTDB taxonomy): Bacteria > Myxococcota_A > Polyangia > Haliangiales > Haliangiaceae > JABFXX01. The sequence continues at coordinate 120,779 of JBBQEX010000014.1, forward strand.
CGAGCCCGCGGCTCAACTGCTTCGCGAAGTCTTCGCTCGTGAAGCCCGAGGTGGTGAGCGCCGTCATCATCTGGGTTGCATGCGACGGGTCGAACTTCATCCATGCCTGGTGGATGCCAGCGACCATCGCATCGCCCGGTCCGGCCCCGATCATCGCGCTGAACACCGGGGTCGCCTCGGGCTTCTGCACCTTGTCGGCAAGTCGCTGTGCGGTGACCGCGCTGTTGAACTCACCCCATTCGCCGATGCGGTGGACGAGATCGGCGAGCATCGAGACGTTGACGTTGCCGACTGCCGGGAGCGCGAGCTGAAACGCAACGCGAATGCAGGCGGCCCACTGGCCGGCGCCGGCGGGCGCGGCGAGGCGTGTCCGGATCGCCGCGGTCGTCGGCGCGATCCCGAGTGCGGGATCGCTACAACACTCGAGCGCCGCGCGAAGCACGCCCTCGGGCTCGATGCCGGTCTTGAGGTACTCGTGTTTCGTGCCCCCGATCGCCGGGTCACCCTTGTCGACGAGCTGTGCCTTACCGGTGCCATCGAGGTTGAAGGTCGCGAACGTCGTCGATGCGTTCGCGGCACTCATCTGAGCGTTGTGTCCGGTCGCGGCCATCCGTGACTTCACGTAGTCCGCGAGGTTCGGGTGCGCCGCGACGTTCGCCCGCAGCGCCTTCTCCACGTCTGCGTCCTTCCCGGTGAGCTTCGAGGTCTTCGGATCGACGTCATGCGAGTTGATCAAGCAGCCCGCGAACACGAGGTTGGCGGTCGCGGGATCCATCGAAGCGAGGATCGTGTCGATCAGCGCCTCGGTGCCATTCTTCTTCGGGTCGCTGGCCTTCTTCGGATCCTTCGAGGGCTGGACCTTGCTATCGAGATCGGCCTGACCGTCGTACGCGACGCGATCGTTGTTGGGGTCCCACGACGCCTTCGTGCTGTCGGAGGCCATCTCCATCGACGTGTCCGAGCCGTGACCCGCGAGCACGACCTGACCGAGCTTGCCGCCCTTGCCGTAGTCGCGCGCGACCGCCGCCACCTGACCGGTCAACGCGGCGAGCGTTCGACCCTGGATCACCAGCCCGAGATTGTGGCCGTCGGCGAGGTTCCCATCGAGGCTCGACGACTGGAGGAACGCCGTGTTCCAGTCGAGCGCCGACATCACGATGAGCATGACCGGCTTGAGCTTGCTCTTGTTGCCGATGTTCTTGAGGAGCGTGGCCCGGGTCGAAGGCGTGAAGATGTGCAGCTCGCTGATCCAACCGACGAGCCCACCCCAGCGCGCGATCGTCTCGATGAGGAGCGTCTCGATGTGCGCCCACTCCTGCGGTTTCTCGAGGCTGGGCTTGAACGTCGTGTAGTACGACTTGAGCTCGGCGAGCTTGGTCTTCGTGATCAGGAAATCGAGGCCACTCTCCGGAATCACGTGGCGCAGCACGGCGCCGGGAACGAAGGTCGCGAGCTCGGTGAGCGCGGTCCCGACCTGGAGTGCCCGGGCGAGCGTTGCCGCTGGCGTGGCGAGCTGGATCGTGTCGATGCTCGAGTCGAAACCATCGAAGTAGCTCTTCAGCACGGCGCGATTCGGGAGCGCCGCGACCTCGCCGGTGTGTAGCTTCGCGAGCGCGGGTGCAACGTGGCCACCGAACTGAAACAGGTTGACCACCTTCCAGACCGCCTCGCGATCGGCGGCCGTGAACGAGGGATCGGTGAACCAGTCTGCCTGCGCCGTCGTGTAATCCTGTAGCGCGTCGATCTTCAACCCGGGGTTGGCTGGCGTGTTGTCACCGAGGACCTCGAGTTTGGCCTTCCGGACCGCCGGGACCGAGGCCACGGTGACCTTGCGCTGAACGACCGGTGACGCCGTCCCGAGCTGACCGGTCGCGGTGGCTGCTGCCGCCCCACCCCGCGCGGCCTTGCCTCCGAGCTCGTCGGCTTCGTGCTCGAGCCCGGCATCATCGTTGAGCCCACCGCCTTTGTGCTGGTCCGTCGGCGCGACCCGGCCCTGGGCCTGCTGGACGACATGCGAGAGCTCGTGTCCGAGCAACTCGAGTCCGCGCGTCGAGCTCGGGTCGTAACGTCCGGGCGCGAAGTGAATGTCGGTGCCGCGCGTGTACGCCTCTGCGTTGGAAGCCGCGGCCTCGGCGTCCTCGTGAACGCGAACCGCTGACAGGTCCGCACCGAACGAGCGTTCCATGCGTACGCGTGTCTCCGTCGGGAGCACGCTGCCGCCACCTTTCCCAGCGGCGGGAATCGTCCGTCGCGACTCGCCGCGATCGACCTCGGCGAGCACGGCCTGGACAAATGCGTTGCCGCGCGTCTGGTGCAATCCGGCGAGGACCTGGTCGCGCATGCTCGGGTTCGTGCGCAACACCTCGGCGTACTCGGCTGGGGCCGAAGCACTCGTTGCCATCGGGCTCGGCGTCGCGACCGTCGGTGCGGTCGCCGATCCGATGACCGGTGCTTCAGGCCGCGCAACACCCTCCGTCCCACGTTCGCCCATGGGAACAGTCTAGTCCGTCACGCATCGCCTCGATCGCGTAAGTGCTGATTTGCACACAGAGTCAGACATCACGGTGTGATGCAAGCTGGCATTCAGTCCTGTCTTCAGCTGAAGACAGATTTGTAATTCAGCCTGCTTGTGTGTCTTCCGGAAGCTGATTCACCCTCGGTTTGGGTAGCGGCCGCACAAACCTTACGTCTTCAAGCTTACATCGGAACGCGCGTAACGCTGATCTCACGCGAGTTCTTCGGACCACTACCCGACCCACTACCCAAGAGGGCACATGAACAGAGTGAGATGGCTTTGCGGCGTCGTCCTTGCGTTGTCCGCCTGCACGGCAGAGGAAACGCCAGTCGAAACCAACACGGCAGCGGTGACCCGCTTGCCCGCGAGCGAAGACGCGTTCACTACGTTCGAGACCCTGCAGGTGCGGCCACTCGCGCTCGCACCGTCGGGCAAGATGCTGTTCGCCGCGAACACGCCGGACAACCGGCTCGAGATGTTCCGCGTCGACCACGGCAAGATCAGCCCGGCGGGCTCGATCGGCGTCGGCCTCGAGCCGATCGCCGTCGCGGCACGCAGCGAGAACGAGATCTGGGTCGTCAACCACCTGTCCGACTCCGTCAGCATCGTCAAGCTGGACCACGGCATCGCGACCGTCACGCAGACCCTGCTCGTCGGTGACGAGCCGCGCGACATCATCTTCGCCGGCCCGCATCACGACCGCGCGTTCATCACGACCGCGCACCGCGGCCAGAACACCGGCGACGCCTACGATCTGCAGACCCCGGGTGTCGGCCGCGCCGACGTCTGGGTGTTCGACGCCAACAACCTCGGCACCGGCTCGGGCACTCGCCTCGCCAAGCTCACGCTGTTCGCGGATACCCCCCGCGCGCTCGCCGCCTCGCCGGATGGCTCGAAGGTCTACGCGGCCGCGTTCCTGTCTGGCAACCAGACGACGTCGGTCTCCGAGTACGCCGTCCATACGATGTACCCGGGCGGTATGCCCGGCCCCAAGACGATCAACCTCGGCGGGCTCGTGATCCCGCAGCCGCCGACCGGCCTGATCGTGAAGTTCAAGGGCGGCCACTGGGTCGACGCCTACGGCACGGTGTTCGATCCGTTCGTCAAGGTGAAGCTCCCCGACCAGGACGTCTTCGCGATCGACGCGAACGCCACGCCGCCGGTCGCGGTCTCGACCGGCGCCTACGCGCACGTCGGCACCACGCTGTTCAACATGGCGGTCAACCCGTCGAGCGGTAAGGTCTACGTCACGAACCTCGACGCGCACAACGACGTGCGGTTCGAAGGCCACAACGACGGCTTCACGTCGGTGCGCGGCAACATCGCGGAGAGCCAGATCACCGTGATCGATCCCGCGACCGGCGCCGTCACGCCCCACAGCCTCAACCCGCACATCGACCGCAGCACCGACGGCAACCCCGCCGAGAAGGCGCTGAGCGTCGCGTTCCCCGAGGACGTCGCGGTCTCGCGTGACGGCAAGACGCTCTACACGGTCGCGCAGGGCTCGTCGAAGCTCGCGATCTACAAGACGTCGGACATCGAGGCCGGCACGATCACGCCGGCGCTCGCCGATCAGGTCGTGCTCACCGGCGGTGGCCCGTCGGGTCTCGCGATCGACTCGGACGGCAAGCGCGCGTACGTGCTGACCCGGTTCGACAACAGCATCTCGACGGTCGACCTGGCATCTCGCAAGGAGATCAACCACGACAAGATGTTCAACCCGGAGCCGGCCAGCGTCACGACGGGTCGCAAGTACCTCTACGACGCGAACCTGACCTCGCAGCACGGCGACACCGCGTGCGCGAGCTGTCACATCGGCGGCGACAAGGACGAGCTCGCGTGGGACCTCGGTAACCCGGGTGGCGGACCGCTCGCGATCACGACGCTCGGCAACGTGCAGACGATCAACCCGGCGATCATCTCCGCGCTGCTCCCGGCGTTCGCGCCGATCTTCCGGTTCAACATGCCGGTCAAGGGACCGATGACGACGCAGAGCCTCCGCGGCATGGACAACCATGGCGCGATGCACTGGCGCGGCGATCGCAACGGCGCGGTCGCGCAGACCGGCGCGCCGAACATCGACCCCGCGACCGGCACGCCGGTCGTGTCGGCGCAGCCCGACTCCGGCCTGTTCGACGAGGTCGCCGCGTTCACCTCGTTCAACGTCGCGTTCCCCGGCCTCGTCGGCGACAGCAGCCAGCTCAGCGCGGCTGACATGCGCGAGTTCGCGGACTTCATCCTCCAGGTCTCGTATCCGCCGAACCCGGTGCGCAACCTCGACGACTCGCTCACCGCCGAGCAGACCGCGGGTCGCGGGTTCTACTTCAACTCGGTGACCTCGGGTGGCGTGACCCAGGAGCTGCCGTCCGATCGCTTCCACAACTGCAACGGTTGCCACACGCTCGATCCGAGCGGCAACGCGGGGCTCAGCAAGCACCCCGGCTTCTTCGGCACCGACGGTCGCCTGTCGTTCGAGTTCGAGACCCAGATCTTCAAGGTCCCGCACCTGCGGAACATGTACACGAAGGTCGGCATGTTCGGCAGCTCGCCGGATACGCTGCAGCCCGGCACGATCATCCTGCAGCAGGGCCCGGCCACCGATCAGATCCGTGGCTTCGGCTTCCAGCACGACGGCTCGCTCGGCACGCTCGAGCACTTCTTCACCGGCCAGGTGTTCATCAAGGCGACCGCGCCGGTGAACCTCGGTGGTGGCATCGTCGTGCCGCCGAACCCGTTCGGGATCCCGTTCGTCGACCTCAACGCGCTCAACACCGGCTCGGTCGTGTTCGTCGAGGACGGTGGCTTCGCGCTGCGCCACGCGATCGTGTCGTTCATGATGGCGTACGACAGCAACCACGCACCGATCGTCGGCCAGCAGACCACGTTGACCTCGACGAACGCGGCGACCGCCGCCGCGCGCCTCGATCTGCTCGAGCAGCGCGCGAACGCGGGTGACTGCGATCTCGTCGCGCGCACGTCGAGCGTGTTGGGCTTCGACAGCGGCATGCTGTGGAACGGCACGGGCTTCCAGCTCGCGTCGACCGCGGCGCCCGCCCTCAGCGACGCCGCGCTGCGCTCGCTGATCTCGGTCCGCGCGTTCCCGCCGGTGACGTTCACCTGCGTGCCCGTCGGCTCGGGCTCGCGCATCGCGATCGATCGCGACGGTGACGGCTACGCCGACTTCGACGAGCTGCTCGCGCACACCAGCCCGGTCGACGCGAACAGCCACCCGTAGTTCGCTCGACCTCTCGCGGATCAGCCTCCCCGGCGCAACCGGGGAGGCGTTGTCGTTTTCGGCACCGAGGCCACCAGCGGGAATTCCGTCGCGATCCCGACGGTTTATCTGGCGGATGACGATTGTCTGTCAGGTCGGGGCCTCCTCGGGGCACTCGCATTCGACATGGGACAGATGACCGATGCCGAGCTGGTGAGTGCCAGCCGGAGAGGCGAGCGTGCCGCGTTCGGTGCGCTCGTCGAGCGCTACCAGGGTGTGGTCTGCGCGGTCTCGTACAGCAGGACGGGCGATCGCGCGCTCAGCGAGGACGTCGCACAGGACACGTTCATCGCGGCGTGGCGCCAGCTCGATCGACTGCGCGAGACCGTGAAGCTGCGATCGTGGCTGTGCGGCATCGCCCGCAACCTCGCGCGCAAGGCGAGGAAGCGGAGCGAACGCGAGACGGCGTTCGAAGGCGAGCTGGTGGCCACCGACGGCAACCCGTTCGATTCCGCGTGCGATGCCGAGGCCGAGCGCGTGATGCGCGAGGCGATGGCGCGCATGCCGGAGACCTATCGCGAACCGTTGCTCCTCCACTACTCCGAAGGCCTGAGCGTGCGCGAGATCGCGGACACGCTCGAGCTCTCCGAAGCAGCGGTGATGCAACGGCTGTCGCGCGGCCGCCAGTACCTCGCCGCCGGCGTGACCGATCTCGTCGAGCGCGCCCTTCGTGCCCGGTGCACGCGGCGGCGCAGCCTCGTCGCGGCCGTGCTCGCAGCGCTACCGATGGTCGTTCCGTCCCGTGCCGAAGCATCAACCCGCTCGCACGGAGGACACATGTTCAAGCTAGCTCTCGTCGCCGCCGGCCTCGCCGTCACCGGCACCACCGCCCTCGTCGTCAACCACGCACGGTCGTCGTCGCCTTCGAGCGAGACCACCATCGCCGCCGCCGCCGCGATCGCACCGGCAGTCGCACCGACCCCGGTCGCCAAGGCCGCCCCAACACCCGCGCCCGGCCACACCTACCAGCAGCCGCCATCCCCGCCGTCGCTCGCGGACTCCGACGAGCCCACCGCACCGCCGGTCGATCGCCAGACGTTGCACCGGCTCGCGCTCGATCGCGGCCCATCGCGTGGCCCGGCCGACGCGCCGGTCACCATCGTGATGTTCACCGACACGATGTGCCCGTACTGCGGCAAGGTGCTCGCCACGATCGACGAGGTGTGGGACGAGTTCCCCGGCAAGCTGCGGCTCGTCGTCAAGCAGTTCCCGGTTCACGCCCAGGCCGTGCTCGCTGCCGAGGCCTCGCTCGCCGCCACCGCGCAGGACAAGTACTGGCCGTTCCACGATCAGATGTTCGCGAACCAGGACGACCTCGGTCACGACGCCCTGATCGAAGATGCCCGCCGCGCCGGTCTCGACGTCGCCGTGTTCACCGACGCGCTCGATCGCCACACCTACGCTGCCGCGCTCGCCGCCGAGCAGGCCGCGGCCAAGGAGATCGAGATCGCCGCGACGCCGTCCTTCCTGATCAACGGGCAGCACTTCGTCGGCGCGCGCCCGGTCGCCGACCTCCGCGCTGCGATCGTCGCCGCGCTCGCCCAGCGAAACTGATCGCTCGACGGGCTACTATCGATGTCGTGAGCGGGGTGTCCTCGACGATGGTGGTGCTGTGCGTGGTCCACGTGGTCGTGGCCGCGGCGACCGCGATCTGGAGCTACCGCCGGCGCGGCACGGTCCCCGCCGCCCGCGCGTTCGCGGCGCTGATCGCGGTGGAGGGGCTGTGGTCGCTCGGTCACCTCGGCGAGACACTCGCGCAGACGCTCGACGGCAAGATCGCGTGGAACGCCATGCAGGAGCTGCCGTTCGCGGCGGTCGGCGTGTGCAGCATGTGGCTCGGCTACGACTACGTCGGCGTGCGCCGGCGTCGCGTGGTGCTCGTCGTCTTCGCGGTCGTCGCCGGGCTGTGCGCGGTCGTCCTCACCAGCACGGCGCTACACCTTCACACCTACGCCAACGCGCGACTGATCGGCTCGCCGCCGATGTTGACCTATGACTTCGGTGCGCTGGAATCGATCGTCACGCTGTTCACCTTGGGCGCGACGCTGGTCGCCTCCGCGCTCGTGCTCCGGCGATTCGTCGGTGGACTCGGGGTGTTCGCCGCCCAGGGCGCGGCGCTGACCATGGCGCTCGCGTTGCCCGTGCTGAGCACGCTGTTCGCGATGAGCCTCGGGATCACCGTCGATGGCGATCGCGACGTCACGCCGATCACGTTCATCTTGGCCGCGCTGATCGCCGCGTGGGGATTGCGCAAGCGGCTGTTCGACGTCGCGCCGATCGCGCGCGACGCGGTGCTCGCGCGACTCCCCGATCCGGTGCTCGTCTTCGATCGCGACCTGCGCGCGATCGATGCCAACCCGGCCGCGACCGCGCTGCTCGGACCCGCGATCGGCCTGTCCGCCGACGAGCTGCTCGCGAAGTTCCCGGTGCTGGTGGCGTTGCTTCGCGGCACGAGCGGCGAAGAGGTCGAGGTCAAGTTCGACGGGACGCGCTGGTTCGCGGCGGTCGCGACGACGCTGTCGGATTCGTCCGGGCTGCGGCTCGGCCGCACGCTGATGCTACGAGACGTGACGCTGCGCAAGCAGGTGAACGACGAGCTCGAGTCGAGCGTCGAGCTGCGCACGGCCGAGCTCGCGGCGAGCGAGGGTCGATTTCGCGCGCTGTTCGACGAGGTGGTCGGGTTGGTCGGGCTGCTCGATCGCGACGGTCGCGTGCTCGCCACGAACCGAGCCGCGCGCGCGATGATCGGCGATCGCGACGTGCGCGGCATGGCGTTCTGGGACACGCCGTGGTGGACCCACGATCCCGCGACCCAGGCGCAGATCCGCGATGGCGTGACGCGCGCGGCGGGTGGTGAGTCGGTGCGGTTCATGACCCATCACGTCGACGGCGACGGTCGGCGGCGCGAGATCGACTTCTCGCTGACCCCGGTGTTCGATGCGACCGGCAAGGTCGTCGAGATGATCCCCGAGGGTCGCGACGTCACGGCGCTGTACGAGGAGCGCGCGCGCGCCGAGCGCCTGACCGCGCAGCTTCGTCAGAGCCAGAAGCTCGAATCGATCGGCCGGCTGGCCGGTGGGATCGCGCACGACTTCAACAATCTGCTCACCGTGATCCGCGGCAACGCCGAAGAGCTCGGCGACACGACCCCGAGCGGATCGACCGGCGCAGAAGCGGTCGGCCAGATCATCGAAGCGTCCGACGCCGCAGCGCAGATCACGCGCCAGCTACTGACATTCAGCCGGAATCAGGCCGTCGTCCTGCGACCGCTGCTCCTCGGCGAGGCGCTCGAGTCGACCCGGCGGATGCTCGGCCGGCTGCTGCGCAAGGACATCGAGCTGCGCTACGAGCTGGCGCCCGCGCTGTGGGTGCTCGCCGATCCGACGCAGCTCCAGCAGGCGGTGCTGAACCTCGCGCTCAACGCGCAGGATGCGATGCCCGATGGTGGCCGGCTCGACATCGTCGCCGACGCGACCGTGCTCGACGCTGCGACCGCAGACGCGATCGCGGGTGCGAAACCCGGAATGTGCGTGCGCCTGACGATCGTCGATACCGGCAGCGGCATCGACGAGGCGACCCGCGCGCGGTTGTTCGAGCCGTTCTTCACGACCAAGCCCGAAGGCAAGGGAACCGGGCTCGGACTCTCGGTCGTCCACGGCGCGGTCTATCAGGCGGGCGGCGCGATCGACGTCGCGTCGGTACTCGGTCGCGGCACGACGTTCTCGCTGTACTTTCCGCGCGTCGAACCTGCGTCGGCCGAGCCGGTCGCCGCACCACTGATCCCGGTGACACCGGCGGCGCGCACGATCGCGCTGGTCGAAGATCAGGACGCGCTGCGCGCGATGATCTGTCGCCACCTTCAGCGCTGTGGCTATCGGTTGCATGCCTTCGGCTCCGCCGCGGAGCTCCTCGCGCGCGCCGCCGAGCTCGAGCCGCGTCCAGATCTGCTGCTGACCGATGTCGTGATGCCCGGGATGAACGGCGTCGAGCTGGCGCGCAAGGTCGCACCACTGTGGCCCGGGACGCGGGTGCTGTTCATGTCGGGCTACGCGGTCGATGTCGCGATCAGCGCGATGAGCTCGATCACCGACGAGATGCTGATCTCGAAGCCGTTTCGCCCGTCCGAGCTGACCTCGCGAATCGAGCGCGTGTTCAGCACCGCCCCCGCCTGGGCGTCGTGACAGGCTCGTAACATGCGCGCCCTGATCTCGCTCGCGTTGGTATCTGGATGCGGGTCGAGCGCCGATCCGCCCTCGGTCGACTGCTCGCCGCTCGCATCCGCCAGCTTTGAGAAGGCCGCCGATCACGACTTCTGGACGTGCCAGGCCGCCCACTGGACCGACGCCGACGTCGCGTGCATCGGGGCCGCGAAGACGCCCGACGACCGCCAGCGATGCAAGGTGGGCGCGGTGACCGAGAGTGCGGCGCCGCCCGCGCCGGTGCTCGCGCCACCGTCGTGCAAGCAGTTCGCCGACTTCCTCGATCGTTGGCTCGCTTGCATCCCGCCCAGAACTGCCCCGTCGGAGGGGATCGGGAAACTCGGCGACATCATCATCGATGGCTTGCGACTCGATCGACGCACGCTCGGCATCGCGCTGTCGACGGCGACGCGATCGACCCCCGCGTCGCTTCGCTACGAGGAGAGCTCGTGTGCACGAAAGCTCGCAGATCGTGAATGGCACGACACCTGTATGATGATGGGATTCGATGCCGCGCAGCTGGCGACCTGCTGCCGATGATCCGTGTCGTATGGTCTCGCCGTGACCATCGTCTCCGACCTGACCAGGGCGCTCGCCGAGCTTCGCGCGAACACGCCTGCCATGGCGCTGCGCACCCTCCTCAGCGCGTGGCGAAGCCACCGCTCCGATCGGCTCGCCGCGCTCGTCGAGCAGGTCTCGGATCTCGCCGAGACCGGTCACTCGCAGGTCGAAGCGCGCACCATCAAGGAGCGCCTGAAGGCGGCGCTCGCGCTGCTCGCCGCCGGCGCGCCCGTCGATGTTCCACGCGTGTTCCGCGCGCTCGCGGACATCAACATCGCCGATGCCCTCGTGCTCGTGGCCGCGCTCGCGAAGGTCCCGCCCGATCCGCGCTTCCTTCGCCACATCGTGGCGCTGTTGCGTGCGCCGGTGTGGGGCAGCTCGACCTCGCGCAAGCTGTGGCGTCAGCTGTTCGACGCGCTGGTGACCCACGGTGATCCGCGGTCCGCGGCACAGCTGCTCGCGATCGACCACGCGCCGATCATCGACAGCGCGTATGGCGTCGAGCAGATGAACGCGACCATCGCGCGGCTCGTCAAGCGACTGACGGAGACCGCGCCCGCGGACACCGCGCCCATCGCGGCGGCGCTCGCAGCGCTCGAAGCCGCGCTGCAAACGCAGGGCGCGCAGGCCGGCGACCTCCTCGCGAACATCTACGCGAATCCGAACGATCTGGCGCTGCGCGCGATCTACGCCGATTCGCTCCAGGAGCGCGGCGATCCGCGCGGCGAGCTGATCGCCCTCCAGCTCGTGGCCGATCCCTCCGCTGCGCAGCGCCGGCGCGAGCGCGAGTTGCTCGACCTTCACGGCGCGGAGTGGCTCGGCACGCTTCGTGTGGCGGTCACGTCACGCCATCGCTTCACGGCGGGCTTCGTCTCGGATGCCGGCGTCGACCCGGACAAGGCGCTCGCGGTCGCCGACGCACCGGAATGGGCGACCGTATGCGCGCTGACGCTCCACGCGCAGGACGAGCCGATGCCGTGGGCATTTCTTCGGGGTCCGCGGCTACGCGCGCTGCGCTTCGTCGGGGGCCTCGAGACCCCGCATCTCGCCGACCTGGTGGCCACGCGCGACCCGTGGCAACTCGAAGCGATCGGCGTCCGGTTGCCGAACCGCGGGGTCTTCGCGCGCGCCGAGATCGATCTCATCACGCGCCTCGCGAAGGTCTTGCCGGCGCTCCACGAGATCAGCTTCTACGAGACCACGCCGGCGGCGCTGGCGTGGTTGTGGTCGACTCCGCTCGGTCGGCGGATCTCCCGGCTGCGGGTCAGCTCGGACATCGAGTCAGTGCCGAGATGGATCGCCGCCGATCTGCCGGCGCATGTCACGAGCATGGAGGTCTCGTACAACGATGGCTGGCACGCCTGGACGTGCGACCTGACCCGCGGTGCCGACGGCAAGCTCTCGCGCCTCGCTGCGCTGCTGCGGCCGTCGTCCGAGAGCTACCAGGCCGCCAAGGTGACCGATCTGATCGAGCACGTGTTCGACGAGCTGCCACCCGATGCGCTCGAGTCCTTTCGCCTGCGCACGCTGACGACGCCGACCGCGGCCGATCTCGCCAAGGTCGCCGCCGCCGCGGCACGCCAGACCCGCGCGGTGCTCGATCTGCCAACCGGGGCGAAGCCGGCTCCGGCGACCCCGGCGCTCACGGTGAAAGACCAGCGCGCCGCCACGGCGGCTGCTGCGGACTCGAGCGCGCGCACGGAGTACGACCGTGCCGCGGCTCAGCTCCCCGCGCACGCGGCCATGCTGCGCGCGCTCGATCTCGCGAAGCCCGCATCCGTGACGGCGCTGGTCGAGGCCCTCGGCAAGCTGCGCAAGAAGACCGCAGATCCAGCGTGGGCCGCGATCTGCTATCCGATTCTCGAGATGCCGGCACCCCGACCGCTCCACGACGCTGCGATCGCCGCGCTCGTCGTCATGAAGCCGGCCGGCGCGGCGAAGCGCATCCTGCCGCTCTGCGAACGTAACGGCAAGACCGCGGTCCTGCTCCGCAACGAGCTCGCGATGATCCCGACCGCCGAGCTCGGCCAGGTGTTCGATTGGTTCGAAACCCGCCGCGGCACGAAGCATCCGCCCCGCGCCGACGAGGTCTACTACACGATCATCGCGCTCGCGAAGGCGAATGGCACCGCGAAGACCCGCACCGATCTGCAGGCGCGCCTGCGCACGCGCAAGCTCGGCAGCTTCGTGAAGTACGCGTACGAGACCGCCGTGACGAGCCTCGCCAGGCGCTGAGCAGCTCCAAGACCTTGCCGGTCGTTTATCCGGAACCGTGCCGGTCGCGTTCAGGTGCGCTCGGTCGTCGTCGGCGGCACGTGCGTCGGTCCGTTGGTTCGAGCCTCCTCGCGAACCCAACCGACCGCGTCGAGCCATGTGGTCGCCTGCGCGCGCCGATCGGTCGAGATCGCGACATCGACGACGTCGCCACTCGCGAACCGCGTGTCCTCGTCGACGAGCGCGAGTGATCCCGCGCGTTCGACGAGCATCGGGATCGCCGCGCTCTCGGGTGGCTCGCTCGCGATGGAGCTCGCGAGATAGCGAATGACCTCGACGTGACCACGGCGCCAGCGCCCGAGCCACGCCTCGACATTGACCGGTCGGCCGAACAGCAGCCGGGCGCCGCAGTCCTTGACCATCGCCGCGCTCACGCCGATGCCGCGTGGATCGATCGAGATCAAGACGCGGGGCCCTTCGAAGTCCTCGATGACTTGCTGGGCGAATAGCAGGTTCACGCCTTCGTTGCTCGTGACGGCCACCGCGTGAGTTCGTGCGTCGACCCGGGAGCGCATGAGCGTGCGGGTCTCGAGCGCGTTGCCGCTGATGACCTTCAGACCGGCCTCCTGCGCCGTGCGAACGTCATCGGGATCGTAGTCGATCAGCTCGACCGGCTCACCAGCGTCGACGAGGCGCCTCGCGAGGTACTGCGCGAGGGGGTTGGCGCCGAGGAACACGTAGCCACGATTGGTCGCGCGGCGCAGCCCGAGCAGCGACGCGAGTGGTCCCGCCGACAGCCCCTGCAGCGTGACGGTCGAGGCGATCACGATGAACACGAGTGCGCGCAGCTCGACCCCGCCCGCGATGTGGGCCTCGTCGAGCTGCGTGGCGAACAGACTCGCGACCGCCGCGGCGACGATGCCACGCGGTGCGATCCAGCCGAGGTACACCTTGTCCTTGGTGGTCAGCCCCGCGCCGAGCGTGCATGCGAAGACCTCGAGCGGCCGGACGACCAGGCTCAGCGCCGCGACCACCGCGACGGCGCGCCAGCCGAGCGCAGCCACGTCGGACATCCGCACGTCGGCGGCGAGCAGGACGAACAGGGTCCCGATCAACAAGACGGTGAGCTGCTCCTTGAACTCGACGAGCTCGCTCATCCGATGCACGCGCATGTTGCCGACCACGAGCCCCGCGATCATGGCTGCGGGGATCCCGCTGTCGCGGATCACCGCATGGCTGAGCTCGTAGAGCGCCACCGCGGCCGCGAGCGCGAAGATGTTGGTCATCCCGCGTGGGATCAGTCGTGGCACCCGCAGCAGCGCACCGATCGCGAACCCACCGCTGACCCCGATCGCCACGCCCACACCGAGCCGCTCGGCTGCGGTCACGACGGCCTCGCGAACGCCACTCGTCGTCGGGGCCAGCACGACCTCGAGCGCCATGCTCGCGGTCATCGCCCCGACCGCGTCGATGAACACGCCCTCGGCTTCGAGAATCGTGGCGAGGCTCGGCGCGAGTCGGATGCGCCGCACCAGCGGGCCGATCACGGAGGGGCCGGTCACCATCACGAGCGTGCCGAACAGGATCGAGAGGCGCAGGTCCCAACCCATGATCTCGTAGCAGGCGAACGAGCTGCCGACTGCCGTGATCAGCGCGCCGAGTAGCACGAGCCTCCGAATCACCTGCGCCTGCTTGCGCAGCCGCGCGATCTCGAGCCGCATGCCGCCCTCGAACATGATGACCGCCACCGCGAACCCGACGATCGCGGTCTCCGCCGAGCCCAGCCGAGCGGGACGGATGAGGTTCGCGACATCGGGGCCAAGGACGATGCCGGCTCCGAGGAGAACGACGATGCCCGGGATCAGCACGTGCCGCCCGAAAGACTGGGCGATGACGCCGGCAAACATCGCCAGGGCGAACACGAGCGGCGCGGAATCGAGGATCGACACGGTCGCCTTCGTTCATACCTCGTCGCTCGCTCGCGTCAGGGCCCGCGGACGCGCGATTCGATCGCACGAGACACCGCACAGTTGTGATCGCCTTGGGTGACCGCTGCGCGTCACTGCTCGCGCCAAAAGCGTCGTGTTCGGCGCGCCCCCCTCGTCCGGCACTCGATCCAGGCGGCTTCGACCTCCCGTTCTCACATCATGATGCGATGTCGCGCCGGGTGGCGCGCTCGTACCGTCGACCACATGTCTTCTCGTGGGATCGGGTATCTGGGGCTCGTTGCCGTGTTCGCGCTCGCCGGCTGTGGAAAGGACACCGAACCCGACGTCGTCATCCCGGCGACGACGAAGATCGCCGATGACGCGACGATGACGGCGCTGACCGCCGTGAACGCCGACGGCTCGCTGACGTTCTCGCAGTCGACCGGCGTGCTCGATTCACTCGCGGTCGGCGACATCCTCAACGGCACCATCACACCGATGACGCCCTACGGCCTGTTGCGCAAGGTCACCTCGATCGATCGATCGGGCGGCCAGGTGACGTTGCAGACCGTCCAGGGAACGCTCGGCGAGGCGATCGAGCGCGGCTCGTTCGACTTCCGCAAGGAGGTCGACATGGCCGACGTCATGAACCCCCTGCGAACCAGACCCGGCCTCACCGATACGACCGTCACCTTCGACCACGGCGTTCGCATCGGGTTCAACGGATTCAGCGAGTCCTACTCGACGGATTCCGGGGTCGGCGGGACGCTCAACCTCGACGGCTTCCTGCGCTTCAATCCGGTGTTCGCCATGCACGGCGATATCAGGAATTTTCACGTCTACAGCTTCGACATCTCGCTCGAGTTCGAGGGCGAGTCCGACCTCACCGTCGGTGCCGAGCTCAACCTCGCGCTCGACAAGGAGGTGGAGATCCTGAACATGCGGCTCGCGACGATCAGCTTCTTCATCGGGCCGGTCCTCGTCGTCATGCAGCCGACCCTCGAGTTCAAGGCCACCCTGGGTGGATCCGCCGCACTCAGCCTGACGTTTCACGAGACCGGCGCGTACGACGGCGTCACCGGCACGGCCTACGACGATCACACCGGCTGGAGTCCGCTCAACCGCGGCAACTCCACCGGCACGATCGACCCCATGCCGACCGGTGCGCTGGCCGTGGAGCTGCACGCCTACGTCGGTGTCGTTGCGGACGTGTTGCTCTACGGCGTGATCAGCAGTGGTCCGATCTTCGAGATCAAGTTCGGACCGCAGCTCGACTTCGCGACGCCACGCGATCCGTTCCTGCAGGCCGGCCTGCGTCTGATCGCTGATTTCCAGCTCCATCTGTACATCCTCGGTCACGAGTTCGGCACCTACACGCTGGCCGAGTACAGCCGGCTGTTCCCGATCTTCAGCTCGCCCAACACGCCACCCAGCGTGCTCGTCACCAGTCCTCCCAACAACTCGTCGTTCTTGCCCTATGAGGGTATTCACTTCATCGCCGCGGTCTACGATCTCGAGGATGGCGGGACCATCCCCGTCACCTGGACCTCCGACGTCGACGGGCTGATCGGTACCGGCGACGACTTCACCACGACGCTCCACGCGACGCCGCCCGGGCCCGGGCTCCGCAACATCACGGTCACTGCCGTCGATCACACCGGGCTCTCGCGCTCCGTCACCTTTCAGCTCACGATCGAGGATCCCGGTGCCCCCGCCGTCATCGCCGAGCCCTACGTGGGACAGGCGCTGTTCGCCTACGACTCCGTGGTGCGCGGATCGGCGACCTCGCCGTTCTATCCCGGCGCCGATCTGTGCACCGCTGGCTTCATCTACACGTGGACGAGCGGTCGTGCGGGCGATGTCATCGGTCCGATTCAATGCCACCAGAACTCCGCGCGGGCGAACATCACGTATGTCGGCTCCGGCACGCGCATCTTGACGTTCGGCGTCACCGATCCGTACGGCGTGCACACGAGCGCCGCCAGACTCGTCAACGTCCAGGATCCGCCGACGACGATCAACTTCGGTTCCGCGGCGTTCTCCACCCCGGCACCTGGGACGAGCATCTCCACCGCCGGCATGGTGCTGATCAACCCGACCGTCGATCCGCGCAAGGTCATCACCGATCCGTTGCCATTCCCGACCGCGGTACCGCTCACGTACCAGTTCAGCGCGACATCCTATGCCGCCGATGGCACCACGCCGATCGCGACCGTCGACATCGGGAGCAAGGTCGAGACTGACAAGCTCACCGCGGGAATGGGGAACTCGCAGCCCATCACCTGGAGTCCCGGCAGCACACCCGGCTTCATCGATCCCGCGATCGCGGCCACCGGCGCGGGCCAGATGGTGCTGTTGCAGTTCACCGCCATCGACGGCATCGGCCACCTCGGCAACAGCGCGGTCGTGATCCGGGTGACGCCGTGAAGTCGCCCCTGATCGTCCTCCTCGTGGCGGCCTGCTCGAGCGCTCCCTCGACCAACCCCACGCCCATGGTCAACGGCGACGGCCTCGATGGTGGCGTGATCGACGGCACCGTGCCGATCGACGGTGGCGTCGCGACCCTGAGCTCGACGGACTCGGTGCTCTCGTTCGGCACCGTGCTCGCGAACACCGCGTCGGCGGTCGATCTCAAGGCGTCGATCTCGAACCAGGGAGACCCGAGCCACATCTCGGGCGTGGTGGTGAGCGGCAGCGGCGCGGGCGCGTTCCTGATCGTCGCCGAGGACTGCTTCGGAACCACGCTCGGCGGAACGTCCTCGTGCACCGTCAAGGTCCGCTTCGTTCCCACCGTCATCGGGGTCGCCGATGCGACGCTGACGGTCACCGGCAGCGGTGGTGGCGTGACCACCATCGCCCTCAAGGGCACCGGCGTACCGGCCGGCGCCCTCGCCTTCACGCCGGTCGATGGCGCATTCGGCAACGTGATCGCGACCAAGACCGCCGACCTGAGCCTCACGCTCGAGAACGTCGGCACGACCCTGTCCGGGGCGATCACCGCCAACCTGTCGGGGCCCGACGCCGCGTCGTTCCTCGTGGTCGCCAGCAACTGCGCCGGTGGGCTCGCTCCCTCGACGAGCTGCAGCCTCACCGTCCGGTTCAGCCCGAATGGCGCGAGTGGTGCCCGCAGCGCCACGCTCAGCGCCTCCGATGCCCAGGGCGGCACGATGACCGCGGCCCTGAGCGGCACCGGCATCTGACCGCCGGCTACAGCGTCGCGAGGATCCGTTCGATCGCAGCCGCGGCGCTCCGAGATCCCGCGTGCGACGCGGCGTGCCGAAGCAGCGCGACTCGCTGGTCCCGGTTCGCGAGGTGCGCCGCGAGTCGCGCGAGGAGATCGTCTCGACGCGGCCGAAACCCGTGCTCGAACAGCATGAGGATCAGTTGCGCCATCAGGCGCGCCTCCTGGTCGGTGATCGGCCCCTTCGACGCATCCTCGATCTCGAGCGCGACCTCGAGCAACTTCGCCCGCAGCGACGCCAGCACCGGCGACGTCTCGAGGGACTCGGACTCCGCGAGCAACACCGAGCTCGGGCGCACCGCATCATCGACGAGACGATCGAGCCAGCGCCACATCTGGGTGACCGCGGCATCCCCGGCGAACGCGACCACGTCCACGTTCTCGACTGGCACCGTGGTGGACGCACCGAGTGCCGTGACCACCGGTCGCCGCGTGCTCGCCCCGAGCATGTCGCCGATCTGCCGGTGGATCTGCTGGAAGTTGGGATCCGACAGGCTGTAGCCGACGAACAGGAACGTCTGGTTGAGCAGGAGCCCCGACAACAACAGCGCGAACGCCGGGCGCTTCGCGAAGAACTGGTCGTAGTCGCTCTGGCTGAGCACGACGTCCGCGCCGTCGGTCGCATCGCCGTGAAACTTGATCACGTTGACGCGACTGCGCGTTCCGGTCTCCGGCACGTGCTTCGTATCGATCACCACCAGCGGGTTCTCGCGAATCGCCACGAAGGAGTCTTCGATCAAGTGATCGTAGTTCGTGGTGATCACGTTGCTCGCATCGAGCGACGCCAGCAGGTAGTGCGCGAGGGTCGGCGTGCGCCCCGGCGCGCGCCCGAACAGCTCGCGCACGATCTCGCGAACCGGCGTGAGCTCGGGCTGCGTCACGCAGCGCTGGCGATAGGCCTCGGCGATCGCCAGATACTCGTGTGCGTTCGCGCCCGTCCCACCCAGACGCGCGACGAGCTGGTCCCAGCGCGGCAACCCGGCTGGAATCGACATCCCCGATCCGACGAACACCACGCACTCGCGATCGCTGACCGCGCGCACCAGGTGCTCCGGCACGCGCACATCTGCGAGCGCGTCCGGACTCACCTCGCGCCGCGCGTCGCGAAACACCGCGTGATCGGCCGGCTGATACAGCACGAACGCGACGTCGACGTTCGCATACTCGCTCAGCGCATCGGCCGCGGCTCGCAGCTGGTATCGCGCCATCTCCTGACGCTGCCGCTTCGCGCCGCCCGCGCCGATCAGAAACGCCGGGAGCAGCACGAGCAACCGCTTGTCGGGCGCGCGCGCGCGAAGGCTCGACACCGCACACGCCAGCGCGTTCTGCACGATGTCGCGGATGTCCGCTTCGCGATCATCGCGCCGGGTGCCGACACCGACGGAGAACGCGACGACGATTCCCGGGCGTGTCTCGGTCGGCGAGATCCACTGCGTGTCGCCGACCTTCCAGGGCTGCGAGGCGAGCGCTCCGAGCGCATCGACGAAGCCCTCCAGTCGCGCGTACGACGAGTACAGCTGCCCATCACCACGCGCGCTCGTGCTCGTCGAGAACGCGATCGCATCGGCGACGCACTGCGTGATGTCGCCGTGGACGACGTAGACGTGACCGCGCATCGCTATCCGCTCATTCCTTCGATGGAGATCGAATCATCAGGGTAGCGCAACCAGCACTTCGTGAGCCGTGGGCTTGATCCACTCCCGTGGACAGTCTCCGCTCGCTGGCTGACGAGTCGCTCACGGCGAGGTCGGAACCGGTCGAGACACGTCGGGTGCCGGGCACGCGCCAAGGACGGGCTCGATCCGCCACCCTGCACCTTCGGTGATCGTCACGTCCGCCGCACCGGCGAGCGTGCTGTCCAGCGCGGCACGTACGATCGCCACCAGGTCGGCGTTCGCGACTGGCGGTCGCGGTCCCCGCTGGGGAACCGTCACGCACAACGAGACGCCTCGCACCTCTCTCGCGCGCACCACCACCGCCGCTGCATGAACCGCCCACGCGAGCCCATCGGCCGGGGTCGCTTCGAGGGGCTCGAGCGCAACCTCGACGACCTCCAGCGCGGCCGCGGACGACACGGCGCTCGCGAGCAACTCGCGCCCCGCGATGCCCAGCTCGCCGCCGAGGTGCACGATGTGCAGCCGAAGCGGGCTCGCCGGCTCGAGCCATGCGGAAACGAGGGCTCCAGTGCCGTGGACCGGCCAAGCGCGTGCCACGAGCGCGCGCACTTCGGCTGGGGTCTGCTCGGCGAGCCCGCGAACGACGGGTCGGGCCGGGACGATCGGGGGAAGATCGTCGAGTCGCGTCGCGAGCGCGCCGACGGAGACCGCGTCCGGTATCGCCCAGACCGACAGGCGTGGCTCGGTCTCGCCGTTGCGCACGAGCAGGGCGCGGAGCTCGCGGTCGAGCTGTTTCGCCGCGTCGGGGTCACCGACGATCACGACCCGCACGCGCGCCCCCTTCGCGTCGAGCTCGATCGCCGACTGCGCGACTCGCAACTTCGTGCTCGCGAGGCGATCCTCGAGCTCGCGGCGCAGCTCGCTTCGGCGGGTGAGCTCGCCGACCGCGCGACGGAGCGGCACGAAGATCGCAGCGAGCAACAGCAGCGGCAGCACGAGTCGCGAAAACACGCCGAGCCGGCGCGACGCCTTCGAGATGTTGCGGCCGAGCCGACTCGCGATGCCCGCCGGCTCGCTCGCGAGCTCTGCCGCATCGACGTCGACCTGGCCGAAGCCGACGACCAGAAACACGATGCCGGCGACCGTGATGATGCCGGTGATGTTGGCGGTAAACAGCAGCGCCGCACCGCGCGCCATCTCCCAGTCGCCGATGCTGATGCCGTAGCCCACCGTGCACAACGGCGGAACCAGCGAGATGCCGATACTCGTGCCTGCGGCCGTCGAGGCCATGTCGCTCGACGAGAACATCGTCGCGTAGGCACCGACGACCGCACACGCCGCCGCCACGGCGAGATCGAGCAAGCTCGGCGCGGTGCGGGCGATCAACTCCTTGGTCACCTCGTGGAACGGGAGGAGCCACGCGATCGCGGTCGCGGCGACGATCACCGCAACGATACTCGCGACAGCGCGGATCCCGGCGCGAACCGCGAGCGACGGCGAACCGGTCGCGAGCCCCATCGCCAGCTCGACGATCGGTCGCATCAGCGGCGCGATCAGCATCGCGCCGATCACCACGGCGGTGCTGTCGAGCGCCAGGCCGAGGGTCGCGAGCGCGGCGGCCATCATCAGCTGAAGCCAGTACCCCACCGTCGCGCCGGGACGGGGTGCGAGCATCGCGCGCACGGCCGCGGTGCGCGCGACGGGTGCGAGCCCGAGGCGCACGGAGATCTGATCTTGGATTCGCGCCGTGATCGCGCGCAACGTCGCCATCGGAGGCGCGATACCACGAACCGATCGTCCGCGCATCGCCCGCGCGGTCAGTGCCTGTCTTCAAACTCCTTTCGTCGCATCGTTCACGATCACGAGACGGACGGCATCCGGGTCTTCATTCTTGCATGACTTCGTTTGACGTCAAACGACATGCGAGCTAGGTTATTCACGGGTGCGATGCACGTCATCGTAGGAACGCGAAGGTCGGGCCGCCTCGCGGCCCCGGCATGCCCCTCTCATCGAACCTCGTAGACTTCCTCGACACGGCGATCGACTCGTTCGAGAAGCTCGAGATCGCACGCGCGCTTCGTGATCGCCAGCCCGTTCGACTCGACGCGCTGCGAGCGCAACTCCAGCTCGAGAACGGTGTGTTTGTTGGCGCGGTGACGGCACTCGTCGAGTCTGGCCTCGTCATCACGCGTGATGGGATCGTCACCCTTGGGCCACGAGCCAGCGAGCCGACCTTCGGCGAGTTGATGGCCGCGTATGACGAGGATCGGTTCGCGATCGCCGCCGCGCTTTCGAAGATCGCCATGAACCGCATGCGGACCATGACGGCGCGTGCATTTTCGAACGCCTTCGTCTTCAAAAAACCAAGGAGGGATGGCGATGGCTGAGAGCGTGTACATCCTCTGTGCGCTCACGAGCCTGTTGTGCGCCGGCCTCCTCGTTCGCCACTACCGAAGGCAGCGGACCCGCTTGCTGTTGTGGAGCACGCTGTGCTTCGGCGGCCTCGCGTTGAACAACGCGTTGCTGTTCGTCGACCTCGTCGTCGTTCCGGATCTCGACCTTGCGTTGGTGCGGACCGGGATGGCGCTCATCGCGATGACGATGCTCGTGATCGGTCTCATCTGGGAGTCGCGATGAACCACCTCCCTGCTTCGAGCCATGTTCTCCCCGCGATGCACGGCGCGCTCGCGGCCCTCTCGATCGTCGCTTCACTGTTCTTCGGCCGCTTCTGGTGGCTCACGCGCGACCGCTTCTTCATCTGGTTCGCGGCCGCATTCGGCATCTTCGCGGCCAACTGGGTGATGCTCGCGATCGATGACAACGTCCCACATCACGCACCCTTCTTTCTCGTGCGGCTCGCCGGCTTCGTGACGATCCTTGTCGCGATCGTCCTGAAGAATCGTCCGCCGATTCGTTCTTGAGTGTCGCGACGTCGTGTTGTAGTCGTTTGTACTCAAACGATTACAATGGGACGCGATCTCGTTGGTCTCGCCGCGACCATCAGCACGGCTCGTCGGATCGTGATGTTCGATGGGCGGACCAGCGCTGATAGAGTTGGCTCGTGATCTACGGGCGTTTGGCTATGCAAGGACGGGGGTGTTTCGATCGAGACACAGCGACGCGCCTGTATTCGAGCTAGAATGGCAGAGACCAATTGCCCGGGACCTTCGTGGGCCGAGAGGCCGAGGGAATGGGCACGCCCGTGAGTACGGTCGCCGGGTCGGCACCGACGACGAAGCCGACAGACAAGCCAACGGACGACATGGATCAAGAAAATCTGCCGAACACGCGTTACGCCAATGAGGTCAAAGGGATGGGGCTGACTCGCCGCATTGTCGTCGCACTCGGCGCCATCTCCTTGGCTATGGTCCCGGCGGCTCGAGCCCAACCCGCCGGCGCGGCGGCCGAGACGATGTTTCGCGAGGCCAAGGCGTTGATGGCTGCCGGCAAGATCGCCGAAGCATGCGCGGCGTTCGACGCGAGCCAGAAGCTCGATCCGACGAACTCGACGCTGCTCAACCAGGCCAACTGCCGCGAGAAGAACGGCCAACTCGCGACCGCGTGGGGCATATTTCTTGCGGCGGAGCGAGAGACCCGCACAGCCCGCGACGAGTCGATGCAGAAGCTCCATCAACTCGCGCTCGATCGCGCGAACAAGCTCGAGCTGCGCATCTCGAAGCTGACGATCAACGTGCCAGACGCCAGCCGGATCGATCGCCTCGAGATCCGGCGGGGGAACGATCTGATCGACGCGGCGGTCTGGAATCGCGCGATACCGGTCGACGGTGGCATCTACAAGATCACTGCCCACGCACCGGGGACAACTGAGTGGTCGAGCACGGTCACGGTCGCCACCGAGGGTGACACCAAGACCGTCGACATCCCGAAGTTGCAAAGCCCAGCGCCCATCCCAACCACTCCCCCGAAACCCGCGCGAGGCGAACCAGCCGGCGCGCCGGCAGGACACCGATCGAAGTTGGTCCCGCTCGCGGTGGGCACCATCGGCCTCGTCGCCGTCGGTGGCGCACTCGGGTTCAAGCTGTGGGGTGACAGCAGGTATGACGAGGCCAAGGCCGAAACGATGGACAACGCCAGGCGCCACTCGCTGGAAGACAGCGCGAACAACAAGCGGTATGTGGCAGAGGGACTCGCGATTGCAGGTATCGGCTGCGCTGGCCTCGCGGTGTGGCTCTATGTGCGCGCGGGTCACGAGACGGCAAAGGCACTGTCGTCCGAGGCGGTCTCTACTCGATGGTGGGTCGAGCCGATGATCGCCAGCGAGCGAGCCGGCATACAGGTGTGGGGACGTTTCTAGATGCCATCCTTGGCGCACGCTTTGTGGTGTGCGAGCTGGCTCCTCGCATCGTGCAGCTATCCGCGGCTGGCGGATGTTGGGGGAGATGCGGGACATGATGCGGCGCATGATGGCGCGAGCAGCGACGGCCGATTCGATGCACCGGTCGACGTGACGCCGGATCGGCTCGCGCCAGTCGATCTCGGCATGACAACCGATGTCGCCGCCGCCGCCAGCTTCGCCCTGCTCGCGAAGACCACCATCACAAACGTGACCGGCTCATCGATCGTCGGCGGCAACGTCGGCCTCAGCCCAGCCAGCGCCGCCTTTATCAGCGGCTTCGCGCTGACGCTCGACTCTTCGAGCCAGTTCTCGACGTCGGCGTCCGTCGCTACTCCGGGAAGGGTCTTCGCGGCTAACTACGCCCAGCCGACACCCTCAAACCTGACCTCCGCCGTCAATGGGATGGAGGCCGCGTATACCGATGCCGCTGGCAGACCAACCCCCGACTTCATGGACCTCAACAGCGGCGACATCGGCGGACGGACGCTCGCCCCGGGGCTCTACAAATGGCAAAGCGGCGTCTCCATCCCAAACGACATCACGATCGCGGGCACATCGACAGACGTGTGGATCTTCCAGATTTCAAACGACCTCGACGTCACCGCGGCGAAGCAGATCGTGCTGAGCGGCGGTGCTCAGGCGAAGAACATCTACTGGCAGGTCGCCGGCCAGGTCACGATCCGAACCGATGCCCACTTCGAAGGTGTGATCCTGTGCAAGACCAAGATCACCCTGCAGACGATGGCGTCGCTGCACGGACGCGCGCTCTCGCAGACGCAGATCGCGATCGACAACAACATCATCACCACTCCGTGACGCTGGTCAGACGTGGCGGTGCCGGCGCCACGTCTGCGAGTGCCGCCGCTTCGCGCCATGATATTTCGGAGCGTACTCGCCGAGCGGATACGATGACGATGACGATGACGACGACCACGAGGACGCTGCTCCGGCGACCGCGCCGGCCGGCTTCGACCTCAACGGCGTTGCATTGGGAGGACTGGGACGAGACCGCGGGCGTGATGCGGATCCACCGCAAGAACGTGCGTGGCAAGCTCGGCTCGGTCACGCGGAAGAAGCGCGCGCCGAAGGAGTACCCGGTGCTACCGGAGCTCGCCGAGATCCTCTCCGGCACACCGCGCGCGGCTCGAAGCTGCGGCCGTGGAGAATCCTGACCTGACGAAGAAGGGCTACATGTTCCCTTCGTCGGTCGGGACGCTCCGCACGCCGAACACCTTGGACCGCGCGTGGAAGAGCTGCCTCGACAAGGCGAAGATCACGAAGCGCTTCACCGTTCACGGCCTGCGTTACACGTTCACGGACCTCGTCCGGCTCGCGAACGTCGATGCGGTCGTGCGGCGTGCGCTGACGGGTCACGTCACCGAGGAGATGCAGCGGCACTATTCGACGGTGGGTCTCGATGAAAAACGCGCGGCGATTCGGGGCGTGCT
>JBBQEX010000015.1:0-143771 GCA_038321315.1 Haliangiales bacterium
GTGGATGTCGCAGCCATGCACCACACGTCGTCGCCAGGTTCCAGCGGCGTCACCCGCACGACCGTGGCAGCATCGAGCGCAGCAGCCGCCGCAAGGGGACATGATGTCGTCAAGTTCGTCCCATTCTTGATTGCGCCAGGCTCTTGTCTTCTCGTCGCAGCATTGGTGTGGAGATTTCTCAATCCAAGACTACTTCGCAGTGGAACACGGCAACGTATGAGGCGAAATGTACGAAGTTTGCCGTCGAATATCCCGGTCGAGGAGTGCAATCTACGCGAGCGTTGGTCGACCTGATCGAGCGACGCGGCCGCAACGTGCGAGCGCAAAAGGTTCAACATGTCCATCACGCGACCCGCCGTTACTGCCACTCTCATCGTCGTCGTCATCGCCGCTGTGCTCGCGACGCCACACACCGCCCACGCGGACGGTCTCGACACCGAGGTTGCCGGTGGCGCGCTCGTCGGCCGCACCGACGCCGCGCGCGATTACGGGGTCGATCTCGAGGTGCTCTATGGCTTTGCAGACGCCGTCTTCCTGCGCGCGCGCATCGTGGGTGGTGTGGCCGACAACGTCCAGAACGCGTCGCCCATCCACGGTCCGATGTTCGCCGGGCTCGTCGGCGTGGAGGGTCGTACTTGCGTGCGCGCGCGATCGCTGTGTTTCGTCGGCGGCCTCGACCTGGGCGACGAGGTGCAAGCGAAGATCGATGGCGACGGCCACGATCACTCGGGCGTGCTCGTCGGCTTTCACGCCGGGCTGGATGGTGGCACCGAGCAGGTGCGCGTTCGTGTCATCGTGGACGCCGACGCGCACCACGACAGCGTGTATAGCGATCCGCCGTGGGCGAGCGCCGTCGACGTCTCGGTCGGCATCGGCTATCTGTTCTGAGGTTGTTCGGCCGGCATGGCGATCGGCGCGCGCGAACATGACCTCCCACAAGCTCTGGCCGCGGGTCTCGTCGTGGCGGCTACTACCGGGAGAGCGGATCGTCCTGCTCTTGCTTGCGCACCGCCGCGTCGGCGGCCGCCTTCTTCATCATGGCGGCCTCCAGCGCTTCGCTCGACTTGCGTAGCCGCTCGACGTCGTCAGCTAACACCGAGTGTGCGCTCGGATCGGGCGCCGAGTGGGTCTTAGACCGGGACCACCTGGCGATACGGCCACGCCAGTTCGATCTCGACCTCGTGGGTGCCGTCGTGCTTCGGCGTGTCGCTGACCGTGTACTGAGGAAACGTCGGCTCGCGCTGCACCCAACGCGTGAACGTCGCGCCGTCAGGATCCTTGCCGGACTCCTCGCGCCACCCCGGATCGCGGCCGGCGAAGTTGATGCTCGGGCTTCTTCGAGTGGGCACAGCCCCCAACCCCGAACACCGCCGTAAACAGGACGCCTATGCACCTCATCGGGTCCATCGTAGCGCAACCTCCGCACGCTGGGCCATACGCCTCACGGGAAGCACAGCTCGTGCAGTGTGGCAGAGCTCGTGGACTCCCGAACTGCTGCCAGCGTGGAGCGCGGCTGCTGTCGTCCCTGTATTCAGTTCGCGACACCTCCACGGTTGCCAGACTTCGCGCGTTGTTGCCGACGCAAACTTTGCTCGCGGTCGTCGGGACGAGCGTACGCTGCGCGCATGCGCGCCGTCCTGTGCTCCGCCCTCCTGCTCGCCGCCTGCAACGCCAGCGACTCGTCGAAGGTAGATCCTGCCGCGGCCGCCGATGCACCTGGGCCGTCCAGTTTCGATCGTTGCGACTCGCCCGCCGGCACCGCCGCGCTCACCGTCTCGAATGGCACGCTCGGTCCGACCTACGCGCGCGTGTACGCGGGCGGCGTCTCCGCGGGCGGCGGCGACAGCGGCCCGACCCCTCCCACGCTCGAGCTCGTGCTGTTGTTCACGAACGACGATCTCGCCATCGCGAACGACGTGACGGCATGCATCTCCCACGACACCACGCACTGCGCCGCGACGAGCCTGATCGTCCGCTCGACGTTCGCAACAGGCGCCGCCGTCGGCACGCACGACGCGACGATCGAGAACGCCGGCGGCACGGTGTCCGTCACCGGGGCGCTCGCAGTCGGCACCTATCAAGATCCGTTCGCGACCCCCACCAACCCGACTGGTCACGTCGTGGGTGAACTCCACGTCGCCTCCACCACGAACACAACCTCACCAGGCGTCGCGCTCGACGGGACATTCGACCACACCTTCTGCGAGAGTCTGCTCGAGAGCGTGCTGTGACTCGCGACGCGTGACTGCTCGCCTGTCCG
Organism: Haliangiales bacterium; assembly: GCA_038321315.1. Taxonomy (GTDB): domain Bacteria; phylum Myxococcota_A; class Polyangia; order Haliangiales; family Haliangiaceae; genus JABFXX01. The sequence goes on from JBBQEX010000015.1 coordinate 2,261, forward strand.
CGCTCACCCGCTCATCGCTTCGTTCGGCTGCTGATCACCCGACAACCAGTGGCGCGGACGTCGGACCTCCGAGATCGCCCATGAACGCACGTGCGCCGCGCACGCGTACGTGCTCGTCGCCTTCTGCACGCGCACCTTCGAACGATTGCTGGGCGACGTGAAGTACCCTTCGGGAATGCACCGCGACGAGGTCGGCCTGATCTTCTGCGGCACGCGTCGGGCGCGGAGCTGGCAACGGGCGCTCGCGAACCGAGGCATCGTCGCGCGGGTCACCGAGACGTTCGGCGAGGAGAGCGAGGCTGGCGCGTGGAAGGTCAGCGTCCCGCGACGCGATCTGCCGGCCGCGAATCACTTGGTCACGGCGGTCACGCGAGGCGAGGTCGGGCTGCCCGGACCCGGGGCGTCGCCAGTGATGGTCGTCGCGCTGATCGCGATCGTGGCCCTGATCTTCGCGCTCGTGACGCACGCGTGATGGTCGCGTCAGTCGATCGCGACGTGGAGCTGGGCGACGCGCGGCCACGCACTGGCTCTCGTTCCGCGCCCACTGGCTCACCGACAGATCGTCGTCGGCACGAAGCTTCAGAGTACGATGGCCCGGATGATCGGAACGACCAGGCGCGCCGCAGCGTTGACGTTTGCGGTGCTGGCCGGATGCTGGGGAGCACACCCGCCCTCGACGCAGCCGCCGACCGTAGTGCCGGATCCGGATCCTGTGATGATCGCACTCGGCGACAGCGATCGCGTGCAGGTCGTGGCCGTGACTCCTGGCGGGACCAAGACGGTGCGCGATGTGGCGCTGCCGTCGTACCTCGTCGAGTTGCAATGGGTGCTGGCGGACCCGATCGTCCTCCTCGGCCGCCCCGACCCCGATCGCTGCATGATGCCCGAGGAGTACTACAAGTCGCACGCGGACTTTGTCGAGGCCGAGCGCGGCTGCGCATTCGATCCGGCCCAGGACGGCGTGATCGGCCGGATCACGGCGCGCGGCTTCGTCGCGTACCCGAAGCTCCCCGAATCGACGTGGGCCGCACTGAAACAACCCGGCGAACATCACACCGCCTGCGCGTTTCGCTGCTGGCAGCTGGCGATCCGCGACACCGCCATCTATCAAGGCCACTGCATCGCGGCGTTCTCCGCCGACGGGATGGAGATCTGTGACGACTGGATGTACGCGCGAGTCGACGTACCCGGGCCGGCGATGGCGAAGCTTCCGAAATCCCCGCCGCCGTCGCCGAGTCCAGCCCCGCAGGCTCGTTCGAAGGCGAAACCGTTCGAGGTCAGACCGTCACCACACGTGACGATCGAATTCGTCGCGCAGGAAGAAGAGGCTCGCTACGGCGGCAGACTCACGCAGCTGCGGTGCACGCAGGGCCCGCAGACGACGCTCTATCCCGGGACGGATCTCGATCTCGGCATGGGCGAGACCGTCGAGTGGCTCACGACTGATCCACCGCGCTTCCTCGCGTTTCATGGACACGACGGGATGACGGGTTCGATCGAGAACGTCATGTTCGAAGGCTGCACGCCGCGCGAGATCGGCAGAGTCGTTCAGGGTCCCGATGACATGCAGATCGTCGATGGCATGTTGCTCCGTCACGGCAAGGTCCTTGGCCACGTACCCGGCGCGCGGCTCGTGGACTTCTCGCCGTGAGGCGCGCTATCCGTGCTGCTCCACGCCGACGAAGAACTTCGGCTCGTTCTTCTTGAAGTTCGGTCAGCTGCCTGTGCAGAGCAGATCCAGCGTAGCCACGATCTCGGACCGCCTGTCCGCCAGCGACATGATCGCGGGTCCGAGAACGTTCGCGGAGACTGCGGCGACGAGCTGCTTGCGCGAGATGAGCGGTAGGACAACGCGATCCGTCGGCAACGCCCGGAGAATCGAGTTCGCCGACGCTCCCGGCGAGATCGACTTTCGTGATGAACGCTGCGGTCCGCGCCGTGTCAGTATCCGCGGCGTGCGGGTCGCGTATGTTTCGATAGTTCTCGGTGCCATGGCGGCGTGCGGGTACGACAAGCCGGCGCTGACCGGCGTCGGCGATGGCAATCCGCCGGTCTCGATCCAGATCGTCCCCGGCGACGAGGTGATCGAGCTCGATCTCGACGCGGCGACGTCGATCGACTTCGTCGCGACCGCGGTCTACGGCGATGGCTCCACCGCGGACGTCAGTGCACTCGCGCAGTGGGCATCCACGAGCGACGCGGTGGGCACCATCGATCACGCGAGCGGTCACCTCGCCATCCCCGCGTTCGCGATGACGGCCGCGGTGACCTCGACGATCAGCGCGAGCTTCGATGGGGGCGACGGTGCGGCGCGGATCACGCTGGTCGCGCATCACACGAGCGGCCCGCAACAAGACTTCTTCTTCGTGCTGCCGTACCTGCCGGCCGCGGGCGTCGATACGAAGCCGCTCACGTTCGCGACCGCGGTCCCCGCGCTCGACGTGTTCTTCCTCATGGACACGACGGGCTCGATGACCGGCGAGATCAACAACCTGAAGGGCGCCGTCGACGACACGACCTCGAAGATCAAGGCGATCGCCGCCAGCGCGTGGTTCGGGGTCGGCGCGTTCCAGGACTTCCCGAACGGAGCGAACGGCACGGCCGGCGACCAGCCGTTCCAGTTGCTCCAGAAGATGACGGACAATCCCATCGACGTTCGGAATGGCGTTGCCGGGATGTCGGCCAAGGGCGGCGGTGATCTCCCCGAGGCGGGCATCGAGGCGATCTACCAGGCGGCGACCGGGGCGGGGGTCACGGTCGGCAGCGCGAGCGTCCCGGCCGTGCCGATCGGCTTCCGCTCGACGAGCATGCCGGTGATCGTGCCGATCTCCGATGCACCGTGGCACAACGGCGTCGACGCGGCCACCAACTACATGTTCACCGGAGCGCACACGATCGGAGACCTCGAGGGTGTGCTGCATCAGATCTGCGGCCGCGTCGTCGGGATCGCGGCGAGCAGCGGCCCGACAAACTCGATCCTCGACATGACCGAGCTCGCGACCGCGACCGGCGCGCGCGTGCCGCCGGTCGCGTGGGACGCGACGGAGGGAGGCCGTCCATGCTCGAGCGGGCAGTGCTGCACCGGCCAGGGTAACGCCGGCGTGGCACCGGCGGGTGATGGGTTGTGCCCGCTCGTGTTCGAGGCCAGCTCGAGCGGCGCCGGCGTGTCGACGGGCATCGTCACCGGCATCCAGATGCTCGCGCGGTTCGCCACGTTCGACGTCACCACGAAGGCGAGCGGCATCGCGACGGATATCGACGGCACGCCCCTGCCATCACCGCACACCACGCTCGACTTCATCAAGTCGATCACACCGACCGGGTTCACCAAGCCTCCGTCACCGGCGGGGCTTCCGGATCCGAGCTTCGACAGCATCGGGTTCCACGGCGTGACGCCGTCGACGGCCGTGAGGTTCGATGTCGGCGCCGAGAACGACTTCATCCCGCAGACGGCGACCGCGCAGATCTTCCGCGCGAGGATCCAGGTGTTCGCCGGGGACTGCACGGCGCTCGACAGCCGTGACGTGCTGATCCTCGTGCCGCCGACGCGTTGATCTCCTGCACGCATCGTCGCCGCACGATCTTCGCGGCTCGATCTTGATGATCAGGGCGCGATGAGGCGGATGTCGATCCACGCTGGATAGTGATCCGAGCGGGACATCCCGCTCGACGCCACCGCCGATTGGCGAAGCCGAGGCCGCTCATGTAGCTGTCGATCATCGGGGCCTGATCGGTGTTCGCGATCGCCTCCGCGCCAACGAGGGGAACGATCCCATCCTGCCAGGCGAACGGGTTGGTGTTGAAGTCGCCCCGACGAGCGCCGTCGTCGGGAGATCGATCACGATCGTGCTGGTCGCGCTGGCGAGCGCGCTCCCCGTCCTCGCGATGCGGCTCGCCCGACGACGCGCCTGATCGCTCACTTCGGAAGGATCACGGCGTCGATCACGTGGATCACACCGTTCGAGGCGATGATATCGGCCTTGATCACGGTCGCGCCGTCGATCGTGACCGTGCCCTTCGCGGCCTTGATCGTGAGGCTCTGACCGTTCACGGTCTTCGCTGAAGTCAGCTTCGCAGCGTCGGCGGCCAGGACCTTGCCCGCAACGACGTGATAGGTCAGCACCGCGGCGAGCTTCTTCTTGTCCTTGAGGAGCGCTTCGACGGTGCCCTTGGGGAGCTTCGCGAACGCCTCGTCGGTCGGCGCGAACACGGTGAACGGGCCCTTGCCCTTCAGCGTCTCGACGAGTCCCGCCTCGGTCAGCGCCTTCGCGAGCGTCTTGAAGGTTCCGGCCGCGATGGCGGTGTCGACGATGTCCTTGGGCGCGTCAGCGCGACCCACGGAGGGGATGAGGAAGCAGAACGCGAGAGCAACGACGGCGATATAGGATTTCATGGTGCGGGTTAGATGCACGGGAGCGTCGGGCATTACATCTCATCGCGCTGCATCCGAATCGCGCGCGCGCGCGAAGTGCTTCGCGACATGCACGACTTCGATGAAGGCGATCGCGCGTACGTCTACGCCGTGGTCTATCGCATCCTGAAGACACCCGACCTCGCCAACGACGCGACGCAGGACACACTGTTGCGCGCGTATCGCTGCCGCGATCAGTATCGCGGGGATGCGGCGGTCCGCACGTGGCTGTACCGCATCGCGGTGACCACGGCGATCGGCTACCTGCGCCGGTGCCGCCGGTCGCGCGAGGACACCGGCCTCGAGCTCGCCAGGGAGCCCGTCGATCCGATGCCATCACCCGAGGACGCGGTCGCCAGGCGCGAGCTCGTCGATCAGGCGAATCAGTTGCTCTCCGGCACGGACGACCTCGGGCTTCGGATCTTGGCCATGCGGATCGACGACACGAGCGACCGAGACATCGCGAGCGAGCTCGGGATCTCCCTGGCCAACGTCCGCGTGCGCGCATGCCGCGCGCGTCAGCAGCTGCGCACGCGGTTGGTCGCGTGAGCGTCGTTTCTGACCGTCGACTGCATCCAAATCCAACGGTCGGGCGAATACTGCGGATGCGCGAATGCCGTCCGATCCGGTACCCCAGGACTCGGACCTCGTGCTCGCGCGCGTCGCCGCGGGAAATTCCGACGCGATCCGGACGTGCCTCGCGCGCTATGGTGGACTGGTGTACGCGCTCGCCAGGCGTTACGAGAGCAACCCGGGCGACGTCGAAGATGCGGTCCAAGACGTGTTCGTCGATCTGTGGAAGAGCGCGGGGCGGTTCGACCCCACGATCGCCGGCGAGGCGACCTTCGTCGCGATGATCGCACGGCGGCGATTGATCGATCGTCGACGCGCCCGCGGGCGTCGGCCCTCCAGTGACCCGCTCGCCGAGCTCGAGGTCCAGGTCGACCCGGGGACGCCGCCCGATGTCCGGGCCGAGGCGGCGCAGGCCGCACGCGCGCTCGAGACGCTGCGACCCGAGCAGAAGCGCGTGCTCGTGCTCGCGTGTCATGGCATGTCGCACAGCGAGATCGCCCAGGAGACCGGGTTCGCGCTCGGGACCGTCAAGGCCCACACCCGGCGCGGACTTGCCGCGATCCGGGATGCGCTATCGGACGTACCCTTGAAGGAGACGAAGTGAGCTCGCGCGACCCATCGTTGCCGCCGCCACCCGGCGAACGGATCGACGAGCTCCTCGCCGATCGCGCCACCGTGGGCCTCGACGACCGCGAGGCCGCCGAGCTGGCAGCGCTGGGTGCCGACGACGACGATGCGTTCGACCTCGCGGCCGCCGCGGTCGAGCTCGCCACCCTCGGGCCGATGCCCGCGCTACCCGACCAGCTGATGCGGCGCGTGCTCGCGAGCACGCCGAGCACGACGAGCACGACCGGTTCGGTGCCCGTGATCCCGATCGTGCGGCCGCCGCGTTCCACCATCGCGTGGGTCGCCGCGGCCACCGGGCTGGCAGCCGGCACGATCGCCGTCGTGTGGGCGACCCAGCGTGCGCCGAAGATCCAGACCGAGCTCCGGACCGAGGTGCGCACGGTCGAGGTCGTACCGAGCACCCCGCCACCGGCCGAGGCACGCGCGAAGTTGCTCGCGATGGCGGGTGACACCGCGACGCTCCCCTGGACGCCGACCGCAGATCCCGCGGCCAAGGGCATCACCGGCGACGTCGTGTGGAGCGCGACCACCCAGCAGGGCTACATGCGGTTCGTCGGACTCGCACCCAACGATCACGCCGCGCTGCAGTACCAGCTGTGGATCTTCGACAAGACCCGCGACGACAAGTATCCGATCGATGGCGGCGTGTTCGACGTGTCGGCGAGCGGCGAGGTCGTCGTGCGGATCGATCCGAAGTTGCACGTGAACGAGGCCGCGCTGTTCGCGGTGACGATCGAGCGGCCGGGTGGCGTCGTCGTGTCTCGCCGCGAGCACATCGTCGTGACCGCGGCGCCGAAGGTCTAGCCAGCCCGAAACGACGACGCGCCGCTCGACTCGAGCGGCACGTCCGAACATCGAGGTGGAGTCGTGATCAAGGCGCGGGCAGCAACACCTTGTCGATCACGTGGATCGCGCCGTTCGTGGTCTGCACGTCGGTCGCGACGATCTTCGACTTGCGCCCACGCGCGTCGGTGATCGTCAGGCTCGCGTCGACCGTGAACTTCTCGGTTTCGACGGTCGCGATCGGCGCGCCGATCGGCACGTCCGCGGCGAACACGCGACCCGAGACCACGTGGTAGGTGAGGACCTTCACGAGGAGTGGCTTGTTCGCGAGCAGCTGCGCCTTCGTGAGGTTCAACTCGGTCAGGAGAGCGGCGAACGCGGCGTCGGTCGGGGCAAACACGGTGAACGGGCCAGGGCCCGAGAGGGTGGTCGCGAGATCCGCGGCGACCACGGCATCCACGAGGATGGAGAACTGCGCGGGAGTTCCGGCGGCGAGTGCCTGGGCGGTCTGCACGATCGTCTTGTCGGGCGGCAGGATGACCTTATCGATCACGTGGACCACACCGTTGCTCGCGACGATGTCGGTCGTCGTGATGTGCGCCATCCGGTTCCGTCCGTCGACGATCGTCGGAGGCGTGCCCGACTTGATCTCGAAGATGCTGCCCTCGGCGGTCGTGATGGCGTGGCCAAACGGGATATCGGCGGCGCGAACCTCGGCCGGCAGCACGTGATACTTCAGCACGCTGCGCAGGAGCGGCTTGTTCGTGGCCGTCAGCAAGTCCGCGCCCTTCGCGGTGGCGGTGCCGGTGAGCTCGACCGCGAGCGCGTCGAACGCGTCGTTGGTCGGCGCGAACACCGTCAGCGTGCCGGGGGATGCCAGCAGGTCGACCAGATCGTTGTTGTCGCTCGCGAACTGAACGGCGGCAACGAGCGTCGACAGCGATGGGGTCGCTTGCGCGGTCGCCACGATCGATTTGGGGCCGACGGCCGGAGCATCGGGTGACGGCGCCGGCGTGGAGCCGTCGTCGCCACACGCGGCGAGCATCGAGGTCAGGAGCAAGGTGGTCGAGATCAGACTTGTAAGCTTGGACATGTGACGCTTGGAAGCCGGTCACGCCGTCGCGTTACATGGAAGTGCACGGCAGGCCGCACGAGCGCGCGCGGGCGCGGGGGCTGTGACCGAATCGACACCGGGGTGAGTCTAAGTACCAATGGCGCAGCCTGCAGCGCTGAAATCAGCTCCGACCAACCCGACCGGGCGTACGCTTCGCGCATGCGCATCGTGCTGGGTTCCGCTCTGGTGCTCGCGGCCTGTGGTGACAACGGTGCGAAGCCTGGCGTCGACGCGGCCGCGATCGTCGACGTGTCGCCCGACGCGTTCGACAGCTTGTATCACTGCGACTCACCTCCGGGGACCGCCGCGCTCACGGTCACGACCGGCGCAATCGGCCCGAGGTACGCGCGCGTGTTCGCGGGCGGCATCTCCGCGGGCGATGGCGATACCGGAGCGACACCCAACCTCGAGCTCGCCCTGCTGTTCACGAATGACGACCTGTCGGTCGCGCGCCACGTGCAGGCCTGCATGGCGCACGACGCCACGCAGTGCACCGCGAACACCTTGATCGTGCACGCGCTCTTCGCGATCGCCGATGCGGTGAACACCCACGACGCGACGATCGAGACCGTCGGAGGGACGCTGTCCGTCCATGGCACCCTCGAGATCACGCTCTATCAAGATCCGTTCGCCACCAGCGTCGAGGCGACCGGCCGCGTCGCCGGCAGCCTCCACGTCGACTCGACCACCCCGGCCATCGCGCTCGACGGCAGCTTCGATCACAGCTTCTGCGGCGGCCTGCTCGGCGGCGTCTTGTGATGTGACCGCGTCGCGCGCTGGTCCTGAACGTCGAGTCGCGCGCCGACGACCTCCGGTGGATCTTCGATGCCATGGTCCCGGCCCAGCTCTTCCATCTGGGCTTGCTTCATGGCGACGTCGATCGGCTCCTCGACCAGACGGCGACGGAAGCTCGACGTCATCCATCGGGCCGTCGAACGCTTGGCGCACCTCGAGCGGCTGAACCTTCCAGCCACGTATCGCACGCGAGAAGCACTTCCACCGAACGTGACCTTCGGTGAGCTCGGGCCCGCGCATTAAGATTTGAACTTCGAGCGCTGCCGTGGCTGCCGCGGCGAGTGAACGCTTGCGGGTCGCCACTGTCGGGTGGACGATGTTTCGGATGTTCGCGCTGCGACCACGTCGCGCCGACCGCCGCCTGCTCGCGGCGGTGAGTGCGCTGTGGATCGTCATCGGCGTCGTGCTCGGTGCGCGGCACGAAGCGCTCGTCGCGCACCACGTCGATCCTCACACGGGCGCGTCGCTGCACGTGGCGGGGATCGTCGGCGCTCACACCGGTGACCGAAGCGACGTCCATCGCTCCCACGGAAGCGATGATGTCGGCGGCTGCGAGATCATCGCCGCGCTCCACGCCCAGATGCGGGTCGCGACGACCGGCTCGCCGGCGGTCCTTGCCCTCGCAGCGGTGACCTCGACCACGTTCGCCCCGGCGACCGCGCCGGTCTCGACTCGAATCCTGCACTTCGCTCCGAAGACGTCGCCGCCGAACGCGTAGCTCGCGCTTTCCGCCACCGACATCTTTCACGAGGAGCCTTTCATGCAGAGTGCCTTGATCGGGCTGGTCGCGTTCGCGTCCGCCTGTAGCTATCATCCCAATTCATTTCGCGATCGCCAGACCGCGTGGCCCGGCGTCGGAACGACCGTCGGCTGTATCGATATCGCGGTTGCGAGCAGCGCCGAACCCGATCTCGCCGAACCCGTCGTCGCCTACGGTATCGGCAATCGCTGCGACCACCGCGTCGTCGTCGATCTTGCCTCGGTCCGGGTCATCGCGCGAGATCGCGACGGCCGCGAGGTGCTGCTCGCCCCGTACGATCCGCGCGGCGAGCTGCGGCCACAGGTCATGAGTGCGCTGTGGAGTGGGCACGCGCGGATCGCCTACGCCGCCGACGACGCGCTGGTCGCGTCGATCTGCGTCGACGTCGGTCGCGTCGATCGCGGCGCCACACCCACCGAGCGCTGGATCTGCGTCGCCAAGGAGCGCCCGTGAAGGTGTTGCTCGTCATCGTCGCGCTGTCGTCGCCGGCGATCGCCGGGCGGCGGTGCGACGAGCAGAGCACCGTCGTCGGCCATCAGCGGTGTACCCGCTTCGGTGCCGGATGGTCCGGCGCTACCCTCAGCTGGGAATTTGGCGCGACGGCGCTGCGAGTCCCACTCGACGCGATCGCGCGCGACACCCCGACCGGGCACGTGACCGCGGCGGCGACAACGGTCGTGGCGACCGCGGGGCGACTCCGCGATCTCTATGGCTTCGGCGAGCACTTCTACCTCGCGAGCGAGCTGACCCTCGGCAGGTTGACCCCACCAAACCTCACGATCGATCCGGTCGCGCGCGAGACCATGCCGTTCACCGCGCAGGATCGTGGCTGGCTGTTCGAGGGCATGCTCGCGGCGGGAACCCGATCGTCGGTGGGCCCGATCGTCCTCGGCACCGAGCTCGCGTTCGGGACGCGCCTGATGATCTTCTCCGACCACCGGATCCCTGCCGTGCTGTTCGGGCAGGGCGGACCGGTCCTCGAGGCACGCGCGCACGCGAGCGTGTGGCTATCGATGCACTGGAGCGCCGGCCTCATGCTCGCGACCAGCGTCGTCGAGCGCGACGACATCTCGCTCACGATCTCGCTCGGACTTCATGCGTTTCCGTTCGACGGTGGGCGATAGGCCGCGCCAACCGTGACGAGGGTAGGATGGCGCGCGTGAAACAGAAGATCGCGATCCTCGGTGGCGGCCTCGGTTCGTGTGCGGCGGCGTACTGGTTGACCGCGCAGGCCGGCTGGCAGGATCGCTACGACATCACGCTGTATCAGATGGGTTGGCGACTCGGCGGCAAGGGCGCGAGCGCGCGCGAGATGACGCCCGGCTACGGCCATCGCATCGAGGAGCACGGGCTCCACATCTGGTTCGGCTTCTACCAGAACGGCTTCCAGACCATGCGCGCAGCGCTCGCCGAGCTCGCCGCGATCCAACCGCCGCCGGTGAAGACGTTCGCGACGTGGACCGACGCGTTCACGCCGCAGAGCCTGGTGACCCTCGAGGAGCAGTGGCAGAGCGCGTGGAGCGAGTGGACGCTGCTGTTCCCGCTCAACCACGACACGCCCGGCACCGGCCCCGAGATCGATCTGTGGGACGCGATGGTCGATCTGCTCGGCTGGCTGCGCGAGGCGTACGACCAGCTCCACACCAGCGGGCACCCGGTGCTCGCCGCGATCCACGAGCGGCTCAAGCCACCCGCGCTCCCGGACTGGGTCGTGACGACCGCGAGCGACGCGCCGGGCGAGCCGACGATCCTCCACCTCGTGCGCACGGTCGCCGACGCGATCGACGGCCACGCCGAGCAGGCGAAGCACGACTGGCTCGCCGATCTGATCCGCGCGTACCTCGATGTCGTGTGGGAGCTGTGCAAGGACCACCTCGACGACACCGAGCTGCGCCGGTTCTTCATGCTGCAGGACCTCGGCGGCACGTCGGTGATCGGGATCCTCCGGGAGCGCCTCGTCGAGAACGGCTTCGAGCGCGCCGACGATCGCGACTTCATCGAGTGGCTCGCCCACTTCGGTGCGCAGCCGATCACGCAGAGCTGTCCGCCAGTCCAGACCGTCTACGATCTGGTGTTCGGCTTCGACCGCGGTGAAGCCGGCGTCCCCGACTTCGCCGCCGGCACGTGCATCCGCGGCTGCTTGCGCATGGTGTTCACGTACAAGGGCGCGCTGATGTGGAAGATGATGGCCGGGATGGGAGACACCATCTTCACGCCGTTCTACGGCGTGCTGCGCCACCGCGGCGTGAAGTTCGAGTTCTTCCACAAGGTCGACGAGCTCGTCCTCGACCCCGCCGATCCGACAGCGATCGGCACGGTGCGCATGACCAGGCAGGTCGAGCTCACGCCCGCCGCCGAGGCTGCCGGCTACTGGCCGTTGGTGACCGTGAAGGACCTCGATTGCTGGCCCGATCGTCCGGACTGGACGCAGATCAAGGACGCCGACAAGCTGCAGCACGATCCGTACAACCCGGGGCAGCCGTACGATCTCGAGTCGTACTGGACCGCGTGGCCCGGTGTCGGCGAGGTCGTGCTCGAGCGCGGCACGCACTTCGATCACGTGCTGTTCGGCATCTCGATCGGCGCGGTCCCGTACCTGTGCAAGCAACTCGTCGCCGCGAACCCGGCGTGGAGCGCGATGGTCAACGGCACGCCCGAGCACGCCGCGGTGCAGACCACGCAGACCCAGGGCATGCAGCTGTGGCTGACGAAGACCGCGGCGCAGCTCGGTTGGGTGATCCCCGCGTGGGCGATCGAGGCCGAGAAGCAGACCGGGCGGCCGATGGGCTTGTCCGCGGTGGTCGGCGGGTACGCGCAGGATCTCGACACCTGGGCCGACATGAGCCACCTCCTTCCCCTCGAAGATTGGGCGCCGGCGAACGCACCGGCGAGCGTCGCGTACCTGTGCGGCCCGTTCGCCGACGAGCCGGGCGATCACCCGTTCACCGAGCACGCGTTCCCCGCACAGCAGATGGCGCGGATGCGCGCGTCATCTGCGCAGTGGTCGAGCGCCAACTTCGGACACCTGTGGCCCGACGGCACGTCGCCGCAGGTGCCGACCGGGCTCGATCCGGCACTGCTCGTCGATCCGGAGGGTCGGACCGGCGACGCGCGCTGGGACGCGCAGTTCTATCGCGTGAACATCGATCCGACCGAGCGCTACGTGCTCAGCGCCAAAGGTTCGACCGCGACGCGGATCAAGGCCGGGGAGACCGGCTTCACGAACCTCACGATCACCGGGGACTGGATCGACAACAGCGTCCTGAACGCGGGATGCGTCGAGGCGACCGTGACCGCGGGGATGGAGGCGGCGCAGGCCATCTCCGGCCAGGCGATGCCGATCGTCGGCGACAGCGACACCGCACGCCGGCGGTGACTGTTACCGTGCACGAGGTGGAGAGCGGGGCATCCCTGTACGGGCCGTACCGTGTGGTCGAGCGGATCGCGACGGGCGGCATGGGCGTCGTGTTCCGCGCCGAGGACACGCGCAGCCACGCGCGTGTCGCGCTCAAGACCGTCACGCTCCCCGACAACCGGATGCTCGCGCACCTCCGTCGCGAGATCCACGCGCTCGCCCAGCTGCAACACCCCGGCGTGATCCGCATCCTCGATCACGGCGTCGTCGAAGGTCGGCCGTGGTACGCGATGGACTTCGTCGACGGCGAGACGCTGCGGGTCGGCATGCTGCGCGGCCGCCAGACCGACGGCAGCCCGACGGTCTCGCTGGCGAGCTCCGATCTGATCACGAAGCCGGCCGGTCCGCTCGCGAACGCGGCGCGCGGGTCCTGGCGAAGCTGGCCGACCGCCGCCGTCGATCCGGAGCTCGTGCGCGGGCTGCTCGTGCACGTGCGCTGCCTGTGCGACGCGCTCGCGTACCTGCATGGCGAGGGCGTCGTCCACCGCGATCTCAAGCCCGAGAACGTGATGATCGTCGACGGCACGCGGCCGGTGCTCGTCGACTTCGGGCTCGCCGCCCGCACGACCGCCGGACCCGCGCGAGATCGCCTGGAGAGCCTCGCCGGCGTGGTCGGCACCGCCGAGTACATGGCGCCCGAACAGATCCGCGGCGAGATCGTCGATGCGCGCGCCGATCTGTACGCGCTCGGCGTGCTGCTGTTCGAGATCGTCACCAACCGCTTGCCGTTCGAGGCCGACAGCCAGCTCGCGACGATGCGGATGCACCTCCACGAGCCACCACCGCGACCGGGCGATCTCGCGGTCGTCGACGCCAAGCTCGAGAAGTTGATCCTCCAGCTCCTCGCCAAGCATCCGCGCGATCGGCTGGGCAACGCCGGCGAGGTCGCGGCCGCGCTCGACGACGCCGGCGTGCGCGCGAGCTGGGACGGCGCGATCCCGCGCCCGCGGTCGTACCTGTTTCGCCCGGAGTTCGTCGGTCGCCGCGACGCGCTCGCGGTCCTCGATCGCGAGCTCGCGGCCGCGCTCACCGGCGAGTGTCGCATCGCGTTGATCGGAGGCGAGAGCGGCGCCGGCAAGACGCGGCTCGCCATGGAGCTCGCGCACCGCGCCGACGTGAAGGACGCGCTCGTGATCGTCGGCCAGTGTGCGCCCGCCGCTCCACGCGACGGCGCGATGGGTCCGGGCGCGCCGCTCGAGCCGCTGCGCGAGCTGCTCGAGGCCGTCGCGGATCGCTGTCACGACTACGGGCCCGACGAGACGCTGCGCCTGCTCCCCAATCGCGCGAAGATCCTCGCGCCGTTCGCCCCGGCGCTGCGCGACGTCCCCGGCTTCGACGCCGAGCTCGAGCCCGATCCGCTCGACGGTCGCGCCGCGCGCGAGCGGGTGCTGCGGGCCATGTGCGCGACGATCTCGCGCCTCGCGGACATCCAGCCCTTGGTGCTCGTGCTCGACGACCTGCAGTGGGCCGACGACCTCACGCTCGCCGTGGTGTCCGCGCTCGGTGGCGTGTCCGGGCGACCCGCGCGCAGCTCGGTGCTCGTGGTCGCGACGTACCGGCGCGACGAGGTCAGCGCGACGCTCGGCGCGGTGTTGAAGGCGATGCCGGCCGCGCGGATCGATCTGCAACAGCTCGCGACCAGCGAGGCGCGCGAGCTCGTGGCCGGCATGCTCGGCGGATCGGCGCTCGTCGACAGTCGCGTGTGCGAGCTCGCGGATCAGGCCGAGGGCAACCCGTTCTTTCTCGCCGAGATCCTGCATGGCGCGCTCGCCGACGGCGCGCTGCGGCGCAGCGGCGTCGAGTGGCGCACCACGGGGCTCGGCGCGTCCGGCGGGCCGAGCGGACTCCGCCAGCTGATCGAACACCGGCTCGGCCAGCTCGCCCCCGACGTGCGCAGGGTGCTCGAGGTCGCCGCGGTGATCGGGCGCGAGCTCGACTGGGAGCTGCTCGCGCTCGCCGGGCTCGGCGAGTCCGAGCTGCTGCGCGCGGTCAACGTGCTGCTCAACCAGCACTTCGTGGAGGAGGTCACCGGTGGTGGGCTCCGCTTCGCGCACGACAAGCTCCGCGAGGTCACGTACCAGCAGCTCGACGACGCGCGACGCCTGGCGCTCCACGCCGACGCCGCGGCCGCGCTCGAGCACCGCGCCGCGACCGCGATCGCACCCGAGCTCCTCGATCCCGCGCTCGCCCGGCACTTCACCGCCGCAGGTGCACACGCACGCGCGTGGCCGTACCTCGAGCGCGCCGGTGATCGGGCGCTGCTCGCGGGCGGCCACCGCGATGCGATCGCGTTGTTCGGCCAGGCACTCGCGACGTCGACCGGCGTTCCGCCTCTCGATCGGGCCCGCTGGCACCGCAAGCTCGGCGACGCGCACTTCGCGATCGGCGAGCTCGACGCCGCGGGGCGCCACGCGACCACCGCGCTCGAGCTGCTCGGGTTCGCGCGGCCCGCCACCAGCGCGACGATCACGCTCGATCTGCTCCACAACGCGGCGCGCCACCTCGGCGGACGGCTCGGCCTGCGCCCGCGGCCGCGGGCACGCGATGACCGCGCGCGCCACGCGGAGGCCGCGCTCGCCGCCCAGCGCCTCGCCGAGCGGCACTACTACGCCTACGCGTCGGTGCCGATGATGTCGACGAGCTTGCTCGCGGTCGAGCTCGCGGAGCGCGCCGGCGAGTTCCCGAAGGTCGCGCGCACCTACGCGATGCTCGCGCTCGTGTTCGGCATGGCGCGGCTCGGCGGCGCGGCGCGGAGCTACTTCGATCGCGCGCTCGCGATGGCACGCACCGGCGACGATCCGTACGGCGAGCTGTTCGCGACCTACGCGCGGATGGCGATGGCATGCGGTGCCGCCGACTGGTCGATCGTCGAGGAGGCCGGGCCGCGCGCGGTCGCGCTCGGCGAGCGACTCGGTGATCGCTACGAGCAGGCGATCGTCGAGACGCTGCTCGGGCACAGCGAGTTCTATCGCGGCGAGCTGACCGCCTCGGTGAGGCGCTACCAGACGCTCGCCGAGCGCGCCCGCGGTACCGGCAACCAGCAACACGAGGCGTGGGGTCTGTATGCCGAGGCGCGTGCGCTGCTCGCGCTCGGTCGCTGCGATGACGTGACCGGGCTCGTCGAGCGCGCGCGCGTGCTGCTCGCGGATCAGACCGACGTCGCCTCCGAGGTGATCTGTGCCGGCTTGCTCGCGAGCGCCCACGCCGAGCGCGGCGAGTGGGAGCTCGCCGAGGCCGAGGCGGCCAGCGTGCGCGCCCGGACGCGCGGGTTGCCCGTCGTGTTCTCGACGCTACATGGCTACGCGGGAGCCGCCGAGACCTACCTCGCGCTGTGGAGCCGCGCGCGCGCCGACAAGTCCGCGCGCGCCGACGAGCTCGGCGTTGCGGCCCGCGGCACGACCCGCGCGCTCGAGGTCTTCGCGCTGGCGTTCGCGATCGGCCGCCCGCTCGCGCTGCTGGCTCGCGGTGAACGCGCGCGTATCACCGGCAACCTGCGGGCTGCGCGCCGCGCGTGGCGCCAGGCGATCGAGGCCGCGACCGATCTCGCGATGCCCTACGAGGCAGCGCGTGCACACGCCGCGCTCGCCGGGATCGCGGCGCCCGGCTCGACGGACCGGCGCGCACACCTCACCGCCGCGCGCCGCGGCTTCGAGGCGCTCGGCTGCTGGTCGCGCGCCGCCGATCAACCCAAGGACTGATATGGCCAAGTACGTCGAACGCGGTGGCGAGCAAGCCTTCGCACCACCCTTCCTGCAATCTGGCACGCGCATGCAGGGTTTCTTGCTGAAGGGCGATCCGGCCGCACTGCAAGCGACCGTCGATCGCTACCTCAACACGCCGAGTGGTGGCGCGACGTCGTATCGCGTGTTGATGAGTCACGTGATCCTGGGCTACGCGCCGATCGCGTCGACGAGGTCGACCCAGCCACCCGGTAGCGAGCGCGGCTACACCCCCGAGACCGACGTCGCGTTCTGGGTCCTCGTCGGTGCCGGTCACCAGGATGGTCCGATCTGGGTGCTCGATCGGATCGCGTGGTTCCTGCCGTACGTCTGGGTCGACATCCCGACGACGATGGCGACCGGGCGCGAGGTCTACGGCTATCCCAAGGAGCTCGGCTGGTTGACCACGCCGGCCAGCTCCGACGCCCCGCTGGTGTTCGCGATGGAGACCATGGTGCTGCCGGTCTACACGCCCCAGACCGAACTGCAGCGCCAGCCGATCCTGAAGATCGAGCGCGTCGGCAAGGTCGAAGCGGCATCGGCGGCGTCGCTCGCGGAGCTGCTCGCCGCGATCAAGGCGGTGATCGCGGGCGACCCGATCGTGCCGGGCATCGACTTCTGGGTGCACCTCGCCGAGTACCTCCTGCGCAAGGAGGTCCCGATGGTGTTCCTCAAGGAATTCCGCGACGTCGTCGATCCGACGCAGGCGTGTTACCAGGCGATCCTCGAGTCGCCCGCGCGCATCGAGGGCTGGCCGACCGGCGGCCTCCTGACCGGGGAACACGTCGTGACGTTGCACGACTACGCGAGCCACCCGGTCGCCGCCGAGCTCGGCCTCGGCACGCCGACCGATGGTGTCCTCGTGCTGACGCCCGCGCTCGCGCTCCACGTCGAGATGGACTTCCTCGTCGAGCTCGCGACCGTGATCTGGCAGGCCAGCACGTAGCGTGAGCGAGCGGCAAGACATCGGCACCGACCGGACCGCGGCGTCCGGAAACCTGGGGACGGACGCGACCGCAACATCGGGCAACCTGCCGACCGATGCGACGACGCCGGGTGGACCGCCACCCGAGCAGCGGACGGAGCGGCCCGAACGCATCGGGCGCTACGAGATCGTGAGCACGCTGGGCGAGGGCGGGATGGGTGTGGTGTACGAGGCCCTCGACCCCGAGCTCGATCGCCGCGTGGCGGTGAAGGTGATGCGCGCGGCGACCACCGACGGCACGTACGGCGAGCGGATGCGGCGCGAGGCCCAGGCGCTCGCGAAGCTCTCGCACGCGCACGTCGTGGCGGTCTACGACGCGGGCACGACCGGTGATGAGGTCTTCATCGTGATGCAGCTGATCGACGGCGTGACGCTCGATCGCTACCTCGCGAACACGAGGTCGACCGTCGCGCAGATCGTCGCGCTCTACGTCCAGGCCGCGCGCGGGCTCGCCGCGGCGCACGCGGCCGGCATCGTGCATCGCGACTTCAAGCCGAGCAACGCGCTCGTCGATCGCAGCGGCGTCGTCCGAGTTTCGGACTTCGGGCTCGCGACCGCACCGATCGCGCTCGCGCCGGCGGGCACGATGCCCAGCGGGAGCTTTCGCGCGAACCTCACGCAACCCGGGCTCCTCGGTACGCCGACGTACATGGCGCCCGAACAGTTCGCCAACGCGCGCATCTCGCCGGCCACCGATCAGTTCGCGCTGTGCATCGCGCTCTGGGAGGCGCTCTACGGGGAGCGGCCGTTCGCCGGCGACGATCTCGCCACGCTGTCGGACAACGTCACGGCGGGGCGCCGTCGCGCGGTCCCCGCGAAGGCACGCGTGCCGGCGCACGTCCACGCCGCGATCGAGCGCGGCCTCGCCCACGACCCGACGGAGCGCTGGGCGAGCATGGCCGCGCTCGCCGACGCGCTCGCGCCACGCTCGCACCGCACGCGGACGTATGCCGGCCTCGCCGCCGCGGTGCTCGCGGCCGGCGCGATCGTGTTCGCGATGCAGCGCGATCCTGACGCGTTCGACACCTGTGCCGCGCGGGCCCACGAGATCGACGCGGTGTGGCCCGCGGCGCGCGCGACCGCGATCCGCGGACGCGTCAAGCGCGACGCCGCCGACGCGATCGAACGGCGGATCACCACGTGGCGCGCGATGCGCGACGAGGTGTGCCGCGCGCCCCAGGTGCCCGCACTCGCCCAGCGCTCGCGCTGTCTCGAGCTCGCGCGCGTGTCGATCGCGTCGACGATCGATGGACTCGGCACGGTCGAGCCCGCCGAGGCCCTCGGCGTCGTCCACGGCAGCATCGATCCGGCGCGGTGCACCGAGGCCGACTCGAAGGTCGTCTCGACGAACGCCGTCGAGCACGATGCCACCTACGCCGAGATCGAACGCATGCGCGTCACCTGGCAGGGTGGCCACTCCGAGCGCGTCATCGCCGAGCGCGAGGCGATGACGGCGCGCATCGCGGCGCTGCACGATCCGTCGCTCGCCGCCCACTGGAACCTGCAGCTCGCGATGGCGTTCGCCCGGAGCGGCGATGCCGCGGCGAGTCGCGCGACACTTCGGACGTGCGCCGAGAACGCACTCGCGGCGGGGCTCGACGAACAAGCGGTGTTGTGCTGGTCGCGCCTCGCGGCGGCGACGGCGGAAGCCGGCGACCTGCGCCTCGCCGACGACCTGATCGGCGTCGCGCGCGGGATCGTGGCGCGCACGACCTCGCGGTGGCTGCACGCGATCATCGACGAGCATGCCGCGGGGGTCGAGCTCGATCGCGGCGACTTCACGGCGGCCGTGAAGTACGCCAGGTCTGCACTCGACACCATGGTCGCCACCCACAGCGACCCCCAGGATGTACTCGATGCGTACGGAGCGTTGCTCGATGCCCAGACCGGCGCGCATGACTGGCGCGGTGTGCTCGAGACGGCCGAACCTGGCCTGGCGCTCGCGGTGCGCACGTCCGGACCCGACGATATGCAGGCAGTCCAGTTCATGCGCTCGATCGCCGTCGCGAAGTCGGGCCTCGGCGAGGCCGGCGCGAAGGCCGCGTGGGAACAAGTCATGGCCGCGGTCACACGCACCCATGCCCCCGACGACCCGGCGGTGATGCGCATGCTGATGGATCACGCGACCAGCGAGACGGTGGAGGGAAGCCACACGACGCCAGAGGCACTCGCCGCGATCCATCGCGCCGTCGAGATCGGGGAAGCCAAGCTCCCACCGAAGGATCCCGAGCGCGCCCAGCTCTACGAGATCCTCGCGTACGTGCAGACCGCGAACAAGGAGACCGAAGCCGCGCAAGGTACCTACCGGCGGCTGATCGCCTTCCTCGAGACCATCGACGATCCGATGGGGCTCTCGCGCGTCCTGTTCAACTACGCCGACACGCTGAAGGAGGCCGGTAAATGCGACGAAGCGGTGCCGCTGTTCAAGCGCACCGTGAAGGTCGCCGAGCAGACCGGTCAGAAGGCGATCCTGCAGGGCGCGAGCCTCGGCATGATCGCGATATGCACGGTGCGCGCGGGCAACCTCACCGAAGGCATCGCCGAGCTGAAGCATGCCCTGGCGATCCTCGACGAGGCCGGCGACGCCATCATGCAGGCAACGCCGGTACGCTTCGAGCTCGCGAAGGCCGTGTACAAGTCGGGCGACAAGTCGGGCGGAGTCGCGATCGCGAAGAGCGCGCTCGACTTGCTCGCCGATCACCCGCCGCCGGCGGACGAGCTGCGCGCCGAGATTTCGAAGTGGGTCGCGCACCCCGGCTGATCGCGGGCTCGCACGCTTCCACTTGCACAGCAAACTACGTCTGTAGTAATCATACTACGAACGTCGTGAGAGCCCTTCCCGTCGCCGCCACGCTCGTTGCTGTCGTCGGCGCGCTCGCGCGCTGGTGGCTACAGGGCTCGCAGAACGTCTACACGGCGCTCGACAAGCGGTTCTACGTGCCCGATCCCGACCTCGGCTGGCGCGTCAGCCCCGCGCATCCGATCTGGCTCGGCCTCGATGTCTGCGCGGTGCTCCTCGCGATCGCCGCCGCGCTCGCGATCGGCCTGTGGCTGCTTCGCCGGCGCCGCGCGAACGTGGTGCGCACGATCGCGTGGGTGATCGGGGCCACGACGCTCGCCGCGCCGATCGCCGCGTTCACGAGCGGTGGGCGGCCCGACCGCGCGCGCGACGAGTTGCCGTTCGCGGTCACCGCCTCCGACAGCGCCGACCTGATCGACGGTGGGCTCGACGCGCCACCCGGCCGCTACGAGGTCGTCGCGCACGACGGAACGTCGATCACGGCGCACCTGTCGGCCGGCGGCGAGCGCTTCGACGCGCGCTTCGCCGGCGATGTCCGCGGCTCGTGGCGCGGTGACCCGCACGACCTCGCGGCACCGACGAGCGGCGCGTTCAGCGTCGCCGCGGCGTCGGTCGACACGGGCGTGCGCGACCGCAGCCGGCACGCGCGCGACGGCTACTTGAAGGCGACTACGTACCCACGCATCGAGGTGACGCTCGAGCGCATCATCGCCGCGCACGCCACCGCGCCGCGCACGCTCGCGTTTCGCGCGCGCGGCACGCTGTCGCTGATCGGCAGGTTGCACGCGATCGAGCTCGCCGGGACGGTCGCGCAGCCCGACGCTGCCGGGCTCGCGCGCCTCGGCCTCACCGGCGCGATCCTCGTCGTCGCGGCCACGTTTTCGATCCGGATCGCGGACACCGCTCTCGCCGACGACGCCGGTGACTTCCATGGCGATCGGATCCCGATCGCCGTGTCCCTCGTGCTCAGGAGAACGCCTTGAAGACCCTCGTCCTGCTGTTCCTCTCGACGACCCTCGCCCTCACCGGCTGCAAGCAGACCACCGCGAGCCAGCCGGACCCCGGATCCGCAGCTCCGACGACCGCACCCGCGACGACGCCGGCCGATCGCGTCGAGGTGCTCGCCCGGCACAACAAGCGGGCAGGCGCCGACGATCTCGAGACCGATCCGGTCGTCGTCCGGTTCGACAGGTTCGCCGTCACCAAGGCGCGCTTCGACCCGAAGAACCTCGAGGGCGGGACCGCGACGATCGAGCTCGACCTCGCGAGCCTCAAGACCGGATCCGAGGAACGCGACAGCGATCTGAAGTTGCCGGAATACCTCGACGTCGCCAGGTTCGCGACCGCGACGATCGACGTCGCGAACGTCAAGAAGCAGTCCGACACCCGGTACACCGCCGACGCCACCGTCGCGGTTCATGGCGTCACGAAGACCTACCCGGTGACGTTCGACGTGCTCGCGACCACGGCGGGCACCGTCCGCATCAAGGGCGAACACGCGTTCTCGCGCCTCGACTTTTCGGTCGGCACCGATCCGGACAAGGACCTCGAGCAGCGGATCGACACCGGGTTGACCATCCAGCTGACCCTCACGATCGCGATGCGCTAAGTCCCCGAGGATGCAGACTCGACGTCGGCGTACTCGCGCTCGAGCTTCTGGCGTTCCTTCATCCCGCTACCGAGCGCCTCGTCGGCGATCGCGATCGCCTTGGCGATGACGACATCGGGATCGGTGTACTTCGCCGCGGTGCCCTGCAACGCGTCGAGGAAGTTGCGGTCGAAGGAGTACGTTGGATCGGGCCTCAGATCGGCGTGTCGCCGGAGCGCGGCCTCGCACCGCTCGGCGATCTCCCACGCCTTCTGGTCGGCCACCTCGGGCTTGTCGAACAACCCGCTCGTTCCTTGCAGAGCCAGGTGGTGGATGACACCGAGCTTGCGGATCTCCGCCTGGCCGTTGAGCGAATCCCCATGCAGCGACTCGACACGATCGCGTTCCTTCGTCTCACCCGCGATCGCCTGAACGGCGATCGCTTCGGCCTGCTTGACCACCGCGGCAGGGTCCGCGAGCTTCGATGCCGCACCCTGGATCGCGTCCATGAAGAAATGGACGAAGCGCCAGTCGTTGATGCCGCCCTTCTCGCGGGCCCGGCGCTCCAACACACCTTGACATAGCTCGGCGATCAAACGTGCCTTCTGCTCGGCGACCTCGGGGTTGTCGAACTGACCGCCGACTCCCTGAAGCGCCGCGTTGTAGAACTCGCCGAAGCCCTGCATCGCGGCCTCCGCCGCGAGCTTGCCAACCTGGGAGTTGCCGTTCGCCGCCTGCTGCTTCACCCGCTCCTTCTGTTCGCCGCCGACGGCCTGATCGGCGAGCTCGAGTGCCTTCTTCACGGCCGTTCCGGCGTCCGGATACTTTGACGAGGTTCCTTGCAACGCGTTCTTCAGGTAGCCGAAAAATCCGAGCGGCGGCGGCGCTGGCCGCTTCTTCAACTCGAGCCGACACCGATCGGCGATCTCCCGCGCCAGCTGCTCTGCCTGTTCCGGCTTGTCGCACTGGCCGCTCGTGCCCTGGAGCGCAACGTCGTAGTACTCGGCGAACGTCGTGAACTCCGCTTCGATCTGCATCGTCGACGGGATCGGCGGTGGTGGCACGGGCACCGGCGCCTTCTGCCCGGCAGCGACGGCACACGTGTCGTCGTCGACACGCCCGGTCGGCTTCATCCGATGGTCCCTCTGGAACCGGGCGACACCGTCCGCATCGAGCTGGCCGTTGCGCTTGGCGTACTTGCCGTGGGTCGCGTGATCGAACTTCACGACGTTGGGGATGTTCTGGAGGTTCCAGGCCTCCGCGGATCCGCGCTCGCCAGGTGCGAGCGTCCCGTCGAACGGTCTCGGCGCCCCATCGACGAGGATCGCATCGTCGACCCTGGCACCCGCCGTGATCGCACCGACCACCTGGTTGCCGAGAGTCGCGTGCAAGAGCGCGAGGATCTCGTCCTTCGCCGACGGAAACGTCGCCAGCAACTCGACGTACGCCGCGGGGTCGCGCTGCCCCTGCGCGAGCATCGCCTGTGCTCGCGTGACTGGCTGCCCCACCGGCATCGCCTCGGGCCGCACTGGTTCGAGGTCGCGTGCTGCTCCCGCCTTCTCGCCTTGTCTGTCCATCACCAGGATGACAGGGCCGGATCCCCGCCGATGCGCCGAAATCACCCCTCAGCAGCCGCACGCCTCGATCCGGGCGAGCACACGGCTGATCGCGCGGATGATCGCGGCCTTGTCGCCGGTCGGCACGTCATGGAGCTCGTCCTGGAGTCGCTCGAGGGTCTGGTTCAGCGCGTTACAGTCACACGTCGTGGCCTTACGCAGGTTCCAGCGCGGCGCCCGGCAGTCTTCGATGCACGCCCCGTAACTGTCGTCGCAGTCGCGGCGGTCCGCGTCGGACTTCGCCGATTGCATGCAGCCGAGATACCCGTCGTGACAGTCCTTCTGGCAGCGGCCCTGCATCTGCGGCGAGACCGGTCCCGCGGTGCGCTGGAGGTGCGCCAGGAAGTCCGCCGCCGGCACCGTCGCGGTCGGCTTCACGAACACCCGCACGATCGCGTGACGCTTCCCGCAGCACACCGTCGTTTCGCTGGTCGGCTCGAGCTCGAGGTCGGCCTTGCGGAGTCGGAGCGCGACGTCGCACGAACACCCGGCGGGTGGCGCCCAGGGATGCACGGCCACCAGGTCGGGCTCGTTCGGAACCGGTGTCAGCGTCGCCAGGATCGAGAGCTGCAAGCGCGCTTGTTCGTTCAAGTGGTCGTCTACCGTCGGCATGATTCCCTTCCCTTTCGTCTGGTTGATGTCGCTCACGGACAGTGATCCGGCACGGTCACGACGTGGCCGAGCTGGCAGGTGATGCCGTCGGCGCCGACCGTGCCGATGTGGAAGATGAAGCGGCAGTCTCGCGAGTTCCCGGGGCCCGGCACGCCTCCCTGTTGCGTGAAGATCCGGCACGCGTCCTCCGGCGTGGAATTGCCGATCTTCTGCTTCGGGTTCTGGCACACGACGTCGGCCCAGTCGACGACGCTGCACCCCGACGCGCCACCGTCGATCTTGGTCGCGTTCGCCGAAGCGCGTGTCCCGCCGCAGTCGCTCGGCCCGACCAGGTGGTTCTCGCTCAGCCCGAAGATCCCGTTCCCCGCCCAGAACCCGTCGTTGACCGGCGCTTCGTGCGAGCTCTGCAGATCGTCGATCGCGCCATTGCAGTCGTTGTCGCGGTGATCGCAGACCTCACCCGATGCGGGAGCGGCGTCGCACGCGAGCTGGCCGTTGCGGCATGTCTGGCGCCCGTTCGCGCAGTCGCCCACGGCCGCGGCCGCGCAAGCCGACGGCGGGATGTCATCCACGACACCGTTGCAGTCGTTGTCGACCGAGTCACAGACCTCGGCCGAGGGTGCACCGGCCAGACATTGCGTGGCGCCGCCGACACACGTGGAGTGTCCGGACTTGCACGCGCCGGTCGCGTTTCCGGCAGGACATGCAGCCGACGCGACGTGATCGTCGACCGTACCGTCGCAGTCGTTGTCGAGCCCATCGCAGGCCTCCGCGCTCGGGCCGTTGAGTACGCACGCGAGCGCGCCGTGTCCGTCGGTCTGCCAGCGCCCCTTCGTGCACTCGCCCTGGACGACGTGCCCGTTCTGATCGGTTCGCGAGCATGGCTGGTTGGCGACCGGTTTGGCGGGATCGCACCGCGGCGGCGCGCCCGCGTTGCCGATGACGCAGGCCTCGACGGCGCGGCACGCGTTCGTCGTGTTGCACGCGTAGGTCTCGCGGTCGACACACTGGCCGATCGTGCGATCGCACTCGCTGCCCTGCCCGCAGTCATCTGCCTTGCTACACGCCCAGCCGATGCCGATGCACATCTTGATCGGATCGCCGGCGTCCCCGGCCACCGCGATGCATCGCGGCTCGGCCTGCGACGGCACGCCCTCGGGTGGGACGCAATCGGCGTCGCTGACGCACGTCCGCTGCGCCGGCCCCGTCTTGCAGACCGTCGGGTTCTCGCCCTGACAGAACTGTCCGACGTTGCACGTGGCACACGCCCCGCGATCGACGCAGGTGGTCGCGCCGCAGGTCTGGGTGCGCGCGCAGAATGCCGCCCCGCACTTCTCGGCACATGTCCCGCTGTTGCATTTGAGTCCGGTCGCGCAGTCGGTGTCGAGCTGGCAACTGTGCTCGGCGATCGCGCACTTGTCATCGGCGCAGACATCATCGGGCACGGTGCAACCGCACGCCGGTTTGCACGTGCCGCCGGCACACGTCGTACCGGGCTCGCAGTCGTCGTGGCCGGCCGTGCACGTGGAGCCCGGCACGCCGTACGCGGCGACCATCAGCAGCGACACCAGGCTCGCCTCCCGGGTCGAGGCCGGCGCGGCCGAAAGCATGCACGCGAGCAACTCGCGCTTGGTGGTCGCGAGGGCCTTGTCGGCGGCGGACCACGTCGCTGGTACGTCGCGCACGACGCCGGGTGGCTTGTTCGCGGCGAGGGCGACCGCACGCGCGCGCGCGCCGGTGCGGAGCCCATCGAGCAGCGCGCCGACCTGAACGAGCTCGCTCGGCGCCCCGGTCGGGGCAGCCGTCAGCGCGGTGATCTGGCTGCCGATCTTGTCCTCCAGCTCGGCCGCGATCTGCGGGCCCGGGCTCGTCGTGCCGGCGAGCAGCATCGCCGCGGTTGCCTCGAAGCCGGCATGATGGATCGCGTCGAACGCCGCGATCGCCGAAGCCGTGTGCGCGGCATCGCCGCCGAACCTCCGGCCGATGGCCGCGTGGGCGTCGGACACCGCCTCGGCTGACCCGGGCCCGGGTACGCGCACCCAAGCGGGCCGCACCAGCTTGACCACCGATGCGCGACTCGCGATCTCGTTCGGCGAGAGCGCGACCCACGGGTAGCCCACGCGCGTCGCACCGAGCACGAGCTCGGTGGTCGCGAGCGCGCCGAGATCCGCGCCGGTCTTGGCGCTCGTGGCCTGGCAGCTCGCATCGGTGACCGCGGGAAGGAGACCGTCGGCGCTCGAGCGGTTCGCGGAGAACGTCAGCGCGAGTGCGCGCGCGTCCTTGTAGACGTCGGCGGCGTGCGTGCGGATCGCCGCGGTGTTGTGATCGCCGAGCAGGCGATCGAGGTCATCGGTCAGACGCGACAGCGCGGCCTGCATCGGGGCGACCGCCGCGCCGCTCGTGCGTTCGTGCCACAGCGTCGCGAGCTCGAGCGCCGTGTCCAGCGCGACCGCGGCGGTGATCATCGCCGTGCGGTCCGCGACCGTGAGCCCGTGCGCCTGCGCGACGGCGGTGCGCAAGCGCGGCGCCGCGGCGGCGAGCGTCGACACGATCGCGGCGGGCGCAGGATCGCTCGACCCCGATGGAGCCGCGCCATCGCGCGCGACGCTGCCGCCATCACGCTTGGGATCCGGCTTCGGATCCGGCTTGGGCTTGCATGCGACGATCGCCGCGAGCGCGACCACGAAGACGACGCTACGGCGAGACAGCGATGACGAAGACATTGATCGTTCCTCCAGCAAACGTGGCCGCGATCCCGAACGGCGATGGCAACGGATCCGAGAAGTTGGTGACGTTGCGCGCGAACTCGTTGACGTTCCCGGACGCATCGAGCGCGAGCACGAGATCGCTGGCGGGCACGACGGCGAGGTAGGCCCCGGTTCCCGCGACGGTCTGCGCGCTCGTCAAGTAGACGATCGACTCGCCCGCGATCGCGTGGATCACCGGCGAGCTCGCGAGGAGATCGCCCGGTGCCGAGCCGGTCGATCCGTAGAGCCCGATCTTCACGTCGGCGGCCGAGCCGGCGCGCAGCCCGAACGCGATGATGCGCGTGCCCGCGGGCACCGCGACCGGCACCGCGAACATGCGGTTCGCGTTGAGCGTCGTGGTCGTCGCGGTGGTGAACGCCGCGCGCGCCCCGAGCGACTTGAACGTCGCGAGCTCGGCCATCGTTGATCCACTGCCCTCGCCGCCGTCGGCGATGCTCACGGTCAGCGAGGCGACCCCCGCGACGCTCGCCACGAACGTCCCCGTCACGAGGAGCGCGCCGCTCGCGTCGAGCGCGGAGCTGGCCGTTGCCGGGCTCGCGGTCCCCGCGGTCGTCGGCGCGACCGCCGCGACGTAGCGGATCGAACGGTCGGGTGGACCGACGAGCTGCGCGCTCCACGGCACTGTCGTCCCGAGTTCCACGAACGGCGCCAGCGCGACGGTGACGCCGATCGTCGGCACCGCCGCATCGATCCCCGCATCGGCCGGCATATCGATCGACGCGTCCACCGACAAGGACGCGTCGATCTCAACCGGGTGCGGATAAGCACACCCACCCGCCCCCATCGCCTGCGCGAGCCCGATCGCGACGACCGCTGCGATCCCTCGCCCCCTCGATGCCTCCACGAGGTACGCCGCGCTGCAGCTGTCGTGCCGGCGCGGCGACGGGGTTCACCGACGCGTGCACGTCGATCTGGTACGCGCAGGTTGCCTGCACATGCGCCGCCCATGTGCGCGAGACCTGCGGCACACTCGGCCGGCGATGGTGCGGGATGGCGGTGCAGACTCGACGCTACCTCACGTCGATAGCGTGGGTGCGTCGACGAGACGCGTCGACCTGCGGTCGTTCGCGCGCGGCGATCGGATCGATCGCTACGAGATCCGGCGCCTGATCGGCGAAGGTGGGATGGGCGAGGTCTACCTCGCGCGCGATCTGCTCCTCGGGCGCTCGGTCGCGATCAAGCGCGTTCACCGCAGCCGGTTCGCGCCAACCGAGGTCGCGAGGTTCCTGGCCGAGGCACGCCTGATCGCCTCCCTCAACCATCCCCACATCGTTCAGATCTACGATGTCGGCGAGCACCAGCAGGTCCCGTTCCTCGCACTCGAGTACATCGACGGCGAGTCACTGCGCGAGCGCGAGGCGCGCGAGCGGATGACCGAGCACGAGGCGCTGCGCGTGCTGCGCGCGATCGCGGAGGCGCTCGTGCACGCCCACGCCGCGGGGGTCGTGCACTGCGACCTCAAACCGTCGAACGTGATGATCGGACGCGACGGCCGGCTCCGCGTCGTCGACTTCGGCCTCGCGCTGACGACCACCACCGATCGGGCGAGCGTCGCCGGCACGCCCGACTGGATGGCGCCCGAGCAGTGGACCGGTGGGCCGATCACCGACCGGGCCGACATCTGGGCGCTCGCCGTGATCGCCGCACACCTGCTCGGTGACGAGCTCGCGCGCTCGGAGCACGTCGCCGACCTCGTCGCGCGATCGCGTGACGCGACGCCGGCGGCCCGGCCTTCGGCGGCCACGTGGGCTCGCCTGCTCGATGACGTGATCGAGGGACGCGATCGTGCGGCGACCGAAGACACGCCGTTTCGCGGCCTCGCGCCGTTCGACGAGAGCCACGCGCGCTCGTACTTCGGACGCGAGGCCGAGATCGACGCCTTCGTCGAGCGGCTGCGCGACGTCCCGATCCTCCCGGTCGCGGGGCCTTCGGGCATCGGCAAGAGCTCGTTCATCTTCGCGGGCGTCGTCCCGCGCCTTCGTGCGCGCGAACGCTGGACCGTGATCGACCTGCGCCCTGGCGCCACCCCGTTCGCTGCACTCGCGCGCGCGGTGCTCGAGGCCGGATCCACGAATGCCGACGATGCTGGCGCCCTCGCTCGCGAGCTGTTCGAGACCCCGACATTGCTCGCCGTGCGACTCGCGACGCTCGCGTCGGCGACGCGCGCGCACGTCCTGCTCGCGATCGATCAGCTCGAGGAGCTGTTCACCCACGACGTCTCCGAGCTCGCGATCGCGCGGTTCCTGCAGGCCGTGCTCGCCGCCGCCGACGACCCGCGCGAGCCGATCCGCGTGGTCTACACGCTGCGTGACGACTTCGTCGGGCGCGTCGCCGGACTGGGGGCGTGGTTCGTGTTGCGGCGAATGAACGCCACCGCGCTCCGCCGCGTGATCGCGGATCCGGTCGCACGAGCGGGCTATCGCTTCGACGAGCCGACGCTGGTCGAGACCATGCTGCACGAGCTCGGCGACGCCGGCCCCGCCGAGCTCGCGCTCGTTCAGTTCGCGTGCGCGGCGCTCTGGGAGGACCGAGATCGCGATGCGCGCGTCCTACGCACCGCGACCTATCGCGCGATCGGTGGCGTCGCGGGCGCACTCGCGCGTCACGCGGACGGCGTGCTGGCGTCGCTGTCGACCGCCGAACAGCGCCTCGCGCGCGAGATCCTGTGCCGCCTCGTCGTCGGCACGACACGGCGCGCGATCGAGCGCGGCAAGCTCGTCGAGAGTGTCGCGCTCGCCGCGCCGGTCCTCGATCGCCTGATCCGTGCGCGCCTGGTCGTCCAGCGCTCCGTCGATCAGGTCGCCATCATCGAGCTCGCGCACGAGTCTCTCGTCCACACCTGGAGCCAGCTCGAGCGATGGCTCGACGAGACCCGCGAGGAGCGGCGATTCCGGCACGACGTCGAAGAGGCCGCCGAGTTCTGGGAGCGACGCGGCCGACGCGACGACGAGGTGTGGGATGTCGCGGAGCTCTCGGCCGCGACCCATCGCATCTCGCAGCTCGGGATTCGCGTGTCGCCCCGCGCGTCGGCGTTTCTTGCCGCAGCCGAGCGTCGCCATCGGCGCCGCAAGCGCCACGCGCGATGGCGGGTCGCCGCGATCGCTTCGCTCGGGCTCGCGATCACGCTCGGCTCGGTGTTCGTCGCGATCGCTTATCGCCGCAAGCAGCTCGCGGTCGAGCGCGCCGGGCTGAACCTCGGACACTTCGAGCTGCGTCTCGTTCCGTTTGACTGGACCGACGGCCCACACGAGGTGCCGGTCGACGCGCTGCCCGCGCTGCGCTGGGGGCTCTACGAGCGCGACCCGAGCGACGAGCACGTGCCTGGACAGCCGGTCGCGACCCCGCTCCACGTCGACCCCGTGAGCGAGCACGGGCATGCGCGAATCGATCGGGTGAGCGTGCGCGGCGGCCCGGCCTTCCTGCGCATCGACGGTCGCGGCCGCCCCGGCGAGGCGTGCGCGCCGTCATGGATCCGACTGCGCGCCCTACCCAACTACAGCGATCGCGAGGACGATCTCGCGATCATCGAGATCCGGGTGCCGACGTGCGCCGCGTCGCGTGCCGACACGATCGCGATCCCGACGGGCGAGTTCATCTACGGGGGTGCCGGGCGGCCCGCGACCCATCACCCGGAGTACGTCGAGCCCGAGGCGCGCGTCGCACTCCCGGCCTTCGCGATCGACCGAACCGAGGTCTCGAACGCACGCTTCGCGCCGTTCGCGCAGCTCGCCCAGGTCACGGGCTATCCTGTCCCGTCCTACCCGAGCATGCGCGAGCTCCCGCATGCCGCCGACCCGACGGCACCGGTGACCTCGATCGACGCGTTCGAGGCCGAGGCGTTCTGCCGGTACTACGGTCGTCATCTCCCGAGCGACCACGAGTGGACGAAGGCCGCGCGCGGCGGGCTCGCGCTCGCGGACGGTCCGAACCCCATCCCGGATCGACTGTTCCCGTGGGGCGACGACCGCGCGCAGCGGTGCGCGAACATCGACGGCACCGACGACGGCTACGATTGGGTCGCGCCGGTCGACGCGTTCCCGTGCGGCGCGAGCCCGTACGGTGTCCTGAATCTTGCAGGCAACGTCTCGGAGTGGATCTCGCGCGAGGGACAGACCGATCGCAGCGTTCCGCAGCGCGAGGTGCGCGGCGGCGATGTCGAGTCGCCCGCGGAGCTGGAACACGCGACCACCATCTTTCGCAACGCGCGCGAGGGTCGCTGGTTCAGCTTCTCGATCGGCGTGCGCTGCGTCGGTGACGGCACGAAAGAAGAGGATCGATGGCAGGGACATTGAGCTTGGTGGCATGGGCTTCGGAGGGCTTCCGGACGAGCCACACCGCGGCCGAGGCAGCTGACGCGGCGACCGACGACATCTGGAAGGCACTCGGCAAGCCGCCTCGCGTGGAGTCGGTCAAGCAGCTCGCTCAGATCCTCGATGATCAGTCGAGCCCACCCGATCGAATCCAGATCATCGGGCACGGCACGCCGGGATTCCTCGCGCTCGCCTATCACTGGGATCAGATCTATGCCGGCTCGAACGTCGGGCCGGTCTACGCGCTCGACAGCAACCCGTACGCGTACGGCG
Organism: Haliangiales bacterium; assembly: GCA_038321315.1. Taxonomy (GTDB): domain Bacteria; phylum Myxococcota_A; class Polyangia; order Haliangiales; family Haliangiaceae; genus JABFXX01. The sequence goes on from JBBQEX010000015.1 coordinate 33,410, forward strand.
TGCTCAAGAAGCGCGTGAAGCCGACGACGGAGGTCTGGTTGCTCGGGTGTCTCGTCGGCAGCGACGCGGCTCCCGGCAACTCGTTCTCCGACGGACCGACCCTGCTCTACGACCTCGCCCGGATGTGGGGCAACCGCGTCGCGGGGGCGACCGAGCTCGTCAGCGAGACGAGCTTCGATGCCCACGGTGACTACATCGGCGCGCTCGTCGACAACACGGGCGCCAAGACGCCGGGATCCGTGAACCTCGACCCAGTTCCGGTGAGCGCCGAGCACGCGGTCGAGTTCCTGCAGCTGCGCGCGATTCCGTCGCTCGGTCCGTATGGCCGGCGTGGTGCCCCCGCGCTGTCACCCACCGACAGGGTGACGCTCGCCCACGCGTTCGCGCGTGAGGTCGAGTTCGCTCGACCACCGCTCGTACTCGACGAGCTCCAGTTCGACGTCACGATCGCGAACGTCCAGACCACGGCCGCGATCGTCGCGGCCGGGCGATACCTGCGCGTCGGTCGAGGTGATGCGACGCGGTGGCTCGCGCGTCGACCGGATGACCTCGTCTCCCTCGACATCTGGATCGCAAACATGCTCGCCAGGGCGATCGGGTAGCTCAGCGCTCGAGGATCTGCCCCAGCAAGTCGCCGACGCGGCTGTCCGGAGCCATGCCGTCCGGACGCGGCGTGCTGAAGTGTTCGACGACCGCCCACGCGCGACGGATCTCCTTTGGATGGCGTCGCTCGGTGATCGTCGCGACGGCCTCCTTGAGGTGCTCGATCGTCATCGGGAACGTCAGGTAGAGCTGGTCGAAGCCGTCCGGCTTGAGCTGCACGGTGAGCCGATGGGTGCCGTCGATCACGATGGTCTGGTCGACCGCTGCGAGCGACACGTCGAGCAGATCGATCGATACCGACGTCTCGCTCTTGTCAACCTGCGTCGTCCCGGTCAGGACGAGGCTCGTCGCGTCGACGACGAGCGGCGCGGTCGGATCGAGGCTGGACAGCGAGCGCGGCCACTTCGGGATGTCGTACAGCTTGCGGTCGGCGACGACCTTGTCGGAGAGATAGAGCACCCCGGTCGCGCCAACCGCCGGCAACTGACCATCCGCCGGTGGCAGCGTCGCCGGACACTCGCTCCAGGTCTCGTGGTCACCCCACGGCAGACCCTTGTACAGATGCGACTTGCCGTCGGCGCCGAGCGCGACGAAGTCGATCGTCTTCCCGTTCACCGCAACGATCGTGACGTCGACACGCGCGTACTTCTTCTGCTTGCCACGGTCCTTCTCGCACCGGTCGGCGTTCTTGTTCACCTGCTCGTCATCACACGTATTCGCCATATCCCCTCCAGGAGTTGTCCCCGCGGCATGTTCAAGATGAGTGCCGGAGCCGCGGCAGGTGATAGTGTCGATCACGGTGGCGGCAAGTCATACGGATCGCCGTGACGATTCAGCGCTCGAGCTCGAGACCGCGACCCGCGCAGCCCACCTGGCGATCGTGCACGGCGTCACCCGCGGCGAGACCCACGTCCTCGCCGACGGCGAGACCCACGTCGGGCGCGGCGGCGGCGGCATCGAGCTCGCGGATGCCGGCGTCTCGCGCGAGCACGTGACCATCGCGCGCGACGACGTGCGCTGGCGGATCACCGATCGCGGAAGTCGAAACGGTGGCTTCCTCGACGGTGCCCCGTTCGCTCCAGGCGCCACGCTGACCCTCGTCGATGGTGCGGTCATCCGCCTCGGCGACGCCCTCGCGGTGTTCCGGCTCGGGGCACCCGCGGCGTCGAGCCCACACCCCGAAGCCAGCTTCCCGGGACGCTCGCTGCCCGCGGCAACGATCCGACGTCGCCTCGAACAGCTCGCGAGCGAGAGCGGCCACGTCCTCATCTGGGGAGAGACCGGCACCGGCAAGGAACGCGCCGCACACCACTTCACGCGCGCGGGACTACCGTTCATCTCGCAGAACTGCGCCGAGCTGTCGCGCGACCTGGCGCGCTCGGAGCTGTTCGGTCACGTGCGCGGTGCGTTCAGCGGCGCGGCGACGTCGAAGCCCGGCCTCGTCGATGCGGCCACCGATGGCGTGCTGTTCCTCGACGAGATCGGCGAGCTCCCCCTCGATGTGCAGGGCGAGTTGCTGCGGTTCCTCGAGGACGGCAGCTACCGGCCGATCGGCGCGACCGACCTGCGCACGAGTGCGGCGCGGGTCGTCGCCGCGACCAACGTCGATCTCGACGACGCGGTGCGCGCACACGCGTTCCGCCGCGATCTGCTCGCGCGCCTCCGCGCGACGAACACGCCGCTGTGGTTGCCACCCCTCCGCCGGCGTCGCGAGGACATCCTCGGCTGGGCTCAGCGGTTCATCGGAGAGGTGCTCGAGGTCCCGCCTGCGGACGCGTTCTCCGCAGGTGCGGCCGAGTGCCTGCTCGTCTATCCGTGGCTCGAGAACCTGCGCGAGCTGCGCGCCGCCGTGCGCGAGCTCGCGCGCGGTCGGTTCCCGATCGAGGCAAGTGCGCTACCCGAGCGCCTCACGCGCCACCGTCGCGAGTGCCGTGCCGTGCGCCCCGACGCCGACGAGCCAATTCCCCCCGCCGACGCGATCGAGCCGACCGTCGACGCGATCGAGCAGGCGCTCCGCGAGCACCACGGCAAGATGCTCCCCGCATCCGAGCACCTCGGGATCGATCGCCGCAAGCTGTATCGCCTGTGCGAGAAACACGCGATCGACTTCGAAGCGTTCCGTCGCTGACCGCACATGCGCGCGCACATGCGCGCCCACGCGTGGACACGCATCCGGGCCAGCCGCGTGCTCCCTGCGTCGGCGCTCCACGTGCATGCGATGCCAGACGTGTCGCGCCGTGGCTCGAGTCTCATCGTGGTGGTCGCCCTCGCGATCGTCGGCCGGCCCGTCGGCGCGCAGCCGGCGAGCGGTCAGGCGGAAGCACTGTTTCGCGAAGGCCGCGCGCTGCTCGCCGCCGGCAAGGTCGCCGAGGCGTGCGCCGCCTTCGATGCCAGCGATCACATCGATCACGTCGCGTCGACGCTGCTCAATCGCGCCGAATGTCACCAGCGCCTTGGCCAGCTCGCCACCGCGTGGGCGTTGTTCGTCGATGCGCGTCGCGAGACCAGCGACACGACCGATCCGAAGACGCAGTCCTTCCATCGCAGTGCGAGCGAGCATGCCGACCTGCTCGAGCACCGCCTCTCGTCACTCGCGATCGTCGTTCCGCTGGAGAACCGGGTCGCAGGTCTCGAGGTCGTCCGCGGCACCGAGGTCGTCGACGTCGTCGTGTGGAACCACGCGCTGCCGATCGACGGCGGGACGTACACGATCTCGGCGCGCGTGCCAGGGCACGAGACCTGGACGACCACGGTCGTGATCCAACCCGAGGCGGATCACGCGGTCGTCACGATCCCGAGACTGCGCGAGAACGCCGGGTCGGCTGCCGTCGGGGTGACGACCTCGCCGGTCACCGCTGCGAGCACCGAAGCCGGCGCGACGCCCACCTCCGTGCCGTCGCGGCTCCCGAGCTACGTGCTTGGTGGCTCGGCGCTCGCGCTCGGATTCGGTGCCGCCATGTTCTACGCGCGCGGCAGCTCCGCGAACGCCGACGCGAACCACGCGCCCGACAACGCCGCGCGCGACGCCTCGTGGCGAACCGCGAATCGCGATCGCTACGTCGCGGATGCCATGCTCGGCGTCGGTGTCGGGTGCGCGGTCGCGGCCGCGTGGTGGTTGATCCACGCCGGGCGCGCGGACGCGAGGCGCATCGCGGTCGTGCCCGCGGCGGGCGCGACGCACGTATCGGTCGTGGTCGAGGGCGCGTTCTGATCACGGCCAGTATCGCGCGATCGCGAGATCGCCGTCGCCGTGCGGGCTGGCGAAGCCGGCGACCACGAGGCGGCCGACGGCATCGCGCGCGATCGCGGAGATCCGCCCGCGGCCCACACCGAACCACGTGCGCGTGATCCCGGCCACGCCGAACGTGGCGTCGAGCGCCCCATCGGGTGCGAACCGCGCGAGCGCGAACGTGCCGGCCGCGGTGCTCGTGCCCGCGACCACGATCGCGCCGTCGGGCTGGACGACCACGCCGGTCGCCTCGTCGGCGCCGCCGAGATCGAGCGTCACCGTGCCGCCGGCCCCGAACGCGGGGTCGAGCGCGCCGCTCGCGAGGTACCGCTCGATCACGAAGTCCTGCAGCCCGGTGCCGACGCCCTCGCTGGTGCCGCCCGCGACCACGATCGCGCCGTCCGCCTGGAGCGTGACCGCGTTCGCGAAGTCGTACGGCGCGACCGAGGTCACCGCGACGCCACCGGTGCCGAACGCACCGTCGATCGTGCCACTGCTGCCGAACCGCACGAGCGCGGTGTCGGTGTGGTTCGCGGCACTCGCCGGATCGTAACGGAGCCCCGCGAGCACGAGCGCGCCACTCGGATCGATCGAGATCGCGCGCGCCTGGTAGCTGCGCGTGCCACCCGCCACCAGCTTCGCGATACCGCTCGCGCCGAACCCGCCGTGGAGCGCGCCGCTCGGGTCGAGCGCGGCGACCGCGAAGTCGTGCGATCCGGCCTGGCCCGCGACGTAGATCGTGCCGTCGGATGCCACCGCTGACGCGAGCCCGAGCACGCCCGGCAGCACGATCTTGCCGCCGTTGCCGAACGTCGGATCGAGGGTGCCGGTCGGCAGGTAGCGCGCGACGCCGAGCTGGGCGCTGTCGGCGTAGCCGGCGACGACGATCCGGCCATCCGCGAGGACCGCGACGCCGCGGGCCGCGTCGTTGCCGGTCGACAGCGCGGTGGTGACGAGGCCTCCGGAGCCGAACGCCGGATCGAGCGCGCCGGCCGCGTCGAACCGCGCGACGAGGAACTGCGTGCGCGTGCCGTCGAACGCGAAGCCGGCGGCGACGATCGTGCCGTCGGCCGCGATCGCGATGGCGGCGAGCGCGTCGTCGCCGGGACCGACCACGGTCGTCAGCCTGCCGGTCCCACCACCGCCGAACGCGGCGACGAAGTTGCCGTCGGTCGCGAGTCGCGCGACGCCGAAGCGCACCGCCGAGCTGCTCGGCGCATCCCCAGCGACGACGACCGTGCCATCGGGTGCGATCGCGACGCCGTTCGCCCGCGCGCCCACGGCGCCGAAGTCGAACACGCGGGTCCCGAACGCCGCGTCTCGCGCGCCGGTCGCGTCGAGCCGGATCACGGCACACGCCGGCGCGCCGCTGGTGGTGCCGGCGAGGACGAGCTTGCCGTCCGGCTGGAGCGCGAGCGCGGCGACGTTGCCGGGCACGGCCCCCAGCGTCGCGATGCCGGCGGTGCCGTACGCCGGATCGAGCGCGCCTACCGCGGTGAGGTGGAGGACCGTGAAGTCGACGCCGGCGCTGCCGACGAACACGCCGCCGTCCGCGCCAACCGCGAGCGCGGTTGCGAACCCGCCGAGCTTCACCTTCGCGATACCGGCGGTCCCGAACGCCGGATCGAGGGTGCCGTCGGCGGCGAGGCGCGCCGCGAACACCGACGCGTCGTTGCCGGCGACCGCGTCGCCGCGACCCGCGATGACGATCGATCCGTTCGGGCCGTTCGCGATCGCCTGACCGAAGTCGACCTCCGACAGCGGCACCATCACGACGCCGTCGCCGTCGCCGAAGGCCGGATCCTCGTAGCCGGTGTCGTCGAGCCGAACGACGACCGCGTGAACCACGTCGTCGACGTCGATCGTACCGACCGCGATCGCGTTTCCATCGGGCTGGACCGCGACGCCGGTCGCGTGGCCGGGAAAGCTCGCCACGAACCTGCCGCCCGCGCCGAAGCCCGCGTCGGGGCTGCCGTCGGCGTTCAACCGGACGACCGTGAAGCCGTAGCTGATCGACGCGACGATCTTGCCATCGGCGCGAACCGCGAGACCGGTGACGCCCGACAGCGCGGCGATCGTCCCGCCGATGCCGTCGAACGTGACGATGCCGGCGGCCCCGAACGTCGGATCGAGCGTGCCGCTCGGCAGATAGCGCGCGATCGCCGGGAATCCGTACGGCGTGTCGTGCTCGCCGGCGACGAGGATCTTGCCGTCGGCCTGCACGGCGACGACGCGCGCGTGATCGCTCGCGACGCCGGCGTTCGCGCGCGTGACGCCCGCGCGGCCGAAGCCGTCGTCGAGGAAGCCCGAGCGCCCGGGTGCTGCCGGGGTGTCGCCCATCGGGTCGCCGGCGTCGCCACCCGGGACCACCGTCGGCGCCGAACAACCCATCACCACGCACGCCGCGATCCAGATCCGCATCGATCCAGGATGCGGTGCGCCATCCAGCGGCGCGATCCCCTGACCAGGGGAGTCGGTCAGCCCTTGTAGTTCGGCAGCAGGTGTCCGAGCCGCTTGCCCATCTCGGCGCCGAGCGCCTGCAGGCCGCTCATCGGGCGGACCATGACCTCGAACTCGACGATCTTGCCGGTCGCGTCGAACCGGATGAGATCGATGCCCTTGAGCTCGCGGTCGGCGACACGCGCGCTGAACTCGAGCACGACCGAGAGCCCGTCGCCGGTGACGAGCTCGCGGTGATACGTGAAGTCCTCGAAGACCTGCATCACGGTGGCGAGCACGAGCGTGAGGGCCGGTGCCGACACGTACGGCTTGTGTGCCATCGGCGAGCGGAACACCGCGTCGGGGTGGACGATCGTCGCCAGCGTCGACAGATCGCGCTTCGCGACCATCGCATGCCACGCGGCGAGGGATCGGGTGACTTCGGGATGCATCGTCATGGGTTCGGTGCTCACTTCGGTGCCTGCGCGACGAGCGCGACGAGCGCGACGAGCGCGGCCGCGTCGCCCGCGCTGCGCCCGAGCTCGGTGCCCGTGGCGTCGAACAGGATCGTGGTGTAGTCGCCTTGCACGGCGAGCTTGTGGCGCCACGCGTTGCCGCGATCGATGCCGATCGGCGTCGTCGCGCCGAGGCGCTTGCGGTAGTCGGCGATGTCGTCGTTGCCGGTCCACACCGGAAACGCGACGGTGATCCAGCGCAGGTCGGGGTGCGCGCGGTGGGCGGCCTCGATCTGGCGCGCATGGTCGGCGCAGGCCGCACCGATCTCCGGTCGGCTCTCGTGGATGTACGAGTCGCAGAACAGCGTCGCGAACGTGAGCGCGAGGTTCGCGTGCGGCAACGCGCCGAGATCGAGCGTCGTGTGGTCGTCGAGCACGAGCGGCGGTGGGGCCGCGGCCGTCGCGATCGGCGAGGCATCGGTGGCGCCGGGCTTCGACGGTCGCAGCACGGCCGCGATCGCCTGCTCGAGCTCCGGGGTCACGGCGTGCCCGACGAAGCGCACGATGCCGTCGCGATCGATCACGACGTGCTGGGGCGTCACGTTCAGGTGGAGCTGCTCGGCGATCGTGCCGTCGCGATCGAACGCGACCGGCACCGCGAGCTGCTGCTTGGCGACGAACGCGCGCACGTTCTCGATTGGGTCATCGACGCCGACGTCGATCGCGTACATGGCGAGCGCGTCGCCGTGGGCGCGAAACGTGGCCTCGAGGTGCGGCATCTGCGCGCGACACGGCACGCACCACGTCGCCCAGAACTTCAGATAGAGCGGACGGTGGCCGATCACGGACGCCAGATCGACGCGGGTCCCGTCGAGCAGCTCGAGCGTCATCGCCGGCGCGCGATGACCGACCAGCGCGTCGCGCGCCACGGTCACGAACGGCAGCGCGTCGCCCTCGCCGGCAGGCGCGACCGGAGGCTTCGCGCGACCGCCGCACGCAGCGAGCATCATCGACGCGATCACGAACCCGCGGGGCGTCACCATTGGTAGATCTACTTTCCCTCGTTATGGAGTTTCCGTACGACCCCCGTGAAAACCGTGCTTGCGGATTTCCCGCACTCGGCTTGCGGGAGAGCTCTCGGACCAGCGGTACTGGGCAGTCTCCGGATACTTGATGGTTCCGCGCAGGCGATGGAGACCGAGACCTTCGAAGTAGGCGCGCGTCCACGTCGTAGGCCGACGAGTCTCTCGCGCACGTAGTCATCGATCTGCACGAAGCTGCGGTGGGCATTTCCGGTGCCGAAGTACGCACCCCATCGTCGCAGTACGGGGTTGAGGTCGGCGATCACCTCGCGGAGATCCGCATGGCATCGACCGCGTTGCGTCTTGTCGCGCACCTTCTCCCGGATCCGCTTCATCGAGCGCTGCGATGGCTGGCGATGCAGGAAGTACTTTCGCTTCCCTTCTCGTTCCAGGATCACGCCGCTCAGACGTTTGCGGAAGTGACAGCCGAGGAAGTCGAAGCCCTGCTTTCCGTCGTAGAGCTCGACTCGCCTCGTCTTGTCCGGGTGCAGCTCGAGTTCCAGGCGCGCGAGGTACTTCCGCACGTCCCATTCCGCGAGCTCTGCGTGCTGCTTCGTCTTGCACACCACGACGAGGTCATCGGCGTAACGCACCAGCGTCCCTAACCCCAGAGATCAGTTGGGTTGAGCTGGGTAACCGCAATGAGCGAACCAGTTCCGACAATGCCGCTGAGTGACGCGGTGCCGCGCGCGGCGTGCGACGCGACGAAGCGCATCCGGCTGTCGCGGTGCAACGCGGCGGACGTACTGTTTCTGAAGCGCCCAGCCTGACTCGATCGGGTTGAAGTCCGGCGAGTACGGCGGCAGGTAGACGACGCGAACACCGCGAGCCGCGCAGGCCGGCCCGACGCGCGCGTCGTGATGGGCTCTCAGGTTGTCCAGCACGATCACATCACCGCGGCGCAGCTTCGGTAGCAGCTTTCGCTTCAGCCAGGCGACGAAGCGATCTTTGTTCGCGGTCGCGGACATGCTCGTTAGAACGACCCAACCGGTCACGCGGATCGCGCCGAGCAAGGTCAGGTTCGTGCCCCAGTTCACCGGCACCCGATCGATGAGCTCCTCGCCGCGCTTCACCCACGCATGGCTGCGGCTCATCGACAGATTCATTCCCGACTCGTCGAGGAAAACCAGCCGGTGCACCGGCACGTGCCGGATCTCTTTCAGATATGTCGCGCGCTTTGCGACGACGTCCGGTCGCAGACTCTCCAGCGGCCGTCGACGCTTTTTTTTACAACGTAGCCGTGCCGGCGCAGCGCACGCTTGATGCTCGAAACGTGGACACGGTCGCGGCGCGAGCGGCGGCGGTTGAACTCGGCCGTGATTTCGCCCGCGGTCGCGTCTTTGACGATCGCCAGGGCGCCCTCGATGTCCGCAAGCGCGATGCGCGACGTCATCCCACCAGCCTTGGGCGTCGGGGCGACATCGCCCGCGCGACGCTGCAGGTGAACCCAACGCTTCACCGATGCCTCCCCAACGTCGAACCGGACGGCGATCTCGGGATAGCTGCCAGTCCCGGATTCGTACGCAGCGACCACGCGGGTACGAAGCTCGATCGAGTGCGCCTCTGCCATATGCCCAGCAGATCAGAGCCGGATCCAGGTTTCAAGACCTCGGATCAACTCAAGCGAACACTGGGGTTAGTTGGACACTGTGACGAGTCCACAGCACGTCGAGCACGTGCAGGTAGATGTTCGACAGGAGCGGTGAGATCACCCCTCCTTGCGGGACTCCGGTCATCGTCGACCGCAGCTCGCCGTCTTCCATCACACCCGCTTCGAGCCACTGCCTGATCAGCTTCAGCACCCGCCGATCCGAGACGCGCCGAGCGTCGTCTGGGCATCGAGCCCCGCCGAGCCGCGGTTCTTCTTCACCCGTCGCCATGCTTCCTCGAGGACGTCACTCCGCGAGATGCGATCGTAGAGCGCATGAAAACGCCGCTCCGGTGACTGCTTGGCCGCTGCCCACAGCCGTCTCTGAAGTTGTCGCACTTTTTCGACCGCCTCGCGGCGGACGGGGGAGTTGGAACCGGTCTCGCCGGTCATGCCCTCGCGCTTACCTTCTTCAACGACACGCCCTCTCTCGTGGCCCTTCCCTCCGACGGTGTTCGCCGTCTTCATCGGTACTATGACCCCGTCGGACTTCCGCTCCGCGATGCCGCCCTTGGCACTCGGCCTGTTGGCGTCACCCAGCCATGACGATGGCTGCGCAGACGGATCTCTCGTGTTCCGTGATGATCCTTGCACGCGTGCTGCTCCCAGTACCCCGCCGAGATCGGCGACACGCTTCGGAGCTCGTGTCGTCGATGTTGCCTTCGTCGCGAAATGACCGACTCGGCTCTCGGATTGTTCATCTGCATGTTGCGGCCCGCGTGCTTGCTTCTCGCTGATCAGCTCGCGCTGACTCGCTCGCTTTCGACGTCCGGCTTCAGCCGTCGGGATCTCTCCCTCTGCTGCGGACCTGCTACTCGGCGCTCCGACGCTTACCGAGTCGGGACTCTCACCCGTTGGATCACCCCAGCGTGACGACGGATTTCCGCCCGGCGTACCGGCGGGACCACCGTCGTCGTCACGACGCACCATCCCCGGACGGTATCGCTCACTGATACCTTCGCGACATGAGCCCCGCCTCGTTTCTCGTCGCCGCGCTGATCCTCGGCACCGCATGCGGATCGCACGCCCCGGCACCGGGCACCACGAACGCCGGCGCGACGGCGCCCGAGACCGGTGTCCGGACCGGCGGCGTGAAGCTCATCCCGATCCACACGCCGAAGGGCGACTTCCACGTGTGGACCAAGCGCTTCGGCAGCGGCCGCATCAAGGTCCTCTTGTTACACGGCGGCCCGGCCGCGACGCACGAATATCTCGAGGTGTTCGAGAGCTTCTTTCCGCAGGAGGGGATCGAGTTCTACGAGTACGACCAGCTCGGCTCGTTCTACTCGGATCAGCCGACCGACGACTCGCTGTGGACGGTCGATCGATTCGTCGACGAGGTCGAACAGGTGCGCACCGCGCTCGGCCTCGATCACTTCTACCTGCTCGGTCACAGTTGGGGTGGCATCCTCGCGCTCGAGTACGCGCTCGCGCACCAAGATCACCTGGCGGGACTCGTGATCTCGAACATGATGTCGAGCGCACCCGACTACGCCGCGTACAGCGAGGTCCTCGCCAAGCAGATGGACCCGAACGTCGTCGCGCGGATCCGCGAGCTCGAGGCCACCGGCAAGACCGACGACCCGGCGTACGAGGCGAGCCTCGGCGGGTTCTACGCGGAGCACATCTGTCGGATCGATCCGTTTCCGGATCCGGTGGTGCGCGCGTTCAAGAACCTCAACAAGCACGTCTACACGCTGATGCAGGGCCCGAGCGAGCTCGGGATCAGCGGTCGACTCGCGCACTGGGATCGCAAGGCCGACCTCGCGCGGATCACGGTGCCGACGCTCACGATCGGTGGCGCGCACGACACGATGGACCCCAAGCACATGGCGTGGATGGCGACGCAGGTCCAGCAAGGCACCAACCTCGACTGCCCGAACGGTAGCCACCTCGCGATGTACGACGACCAGACCCGCTACTTCGCGGGCCTCGTGAAGTTCCTCCGCGCCGTCGACACCAAGACGTTCACCAAGGGGATGACCCTGCCCTGACTCGTCGGAGGCTCAGAGAGGGTGAACACCGTCGCATGCGTCGGGGTCCGTCCACCGATCGACCCACGCGCCGTCGGAACACTGGTACCAGGCGCGGTCCGACGCGCTCTGCACGCACGCGCGATCGGGCATCTCGCGCCCAAGGGTGTGGGAGTAACAGCCCGCGTCGCCCGTCGAGCCGCCACCGTACGCAGCCAGCACCTGCTTCGCGTAGGAGATGCGTTGCGCCTGCGCGCAGTTCCCACAGATCTCGTAGCGGGTCTCGAACGCGATCGTCGCGTCGGACACGTTGCCCGCCGCGCGCAGCTGGGCGTAGCCGTAGCCATGTTGTGTCAGCTCGAACCAGATGAAGTCGAGCTGGGTGGACAGCGACCACCGGTTGAGCCCGTGTTGCCCCGCGTACCAGGCGACGTTGTCGTGGTAGCTCGAATCCCAGCGCCCACCGACCGACCATTGCGCGATGCCGCGCCCCGGTCCGCCGCCGTACTCCACCGCCGTCGGGATCACGCTCGACTCCTGGATCAAGTTGCCGACGATGCCCGCGGACTGGGCTTTGGTGAGGCCCTTGGCCACGAAGTAGTTGAACGCGGTGTGCTCCGAGCTCGAGAGCGCCTGTTCGGTCATGGTCGTATCGGTGTCGCCGCTGGTCTCGGGCGTGTCGGTCGCGCAGCCCCACAGGGAGAGTGCCGCCGTGGCGGCGAGACAGACCGATCGTGTTCGCATTGCGTTTCGCATGCGCGCCCCATCCGCAACAACCGTTCCAACGCGAAGCTGCGCGCATCCACCCGAGATGCGTCTCCGCGAATCCTCGTCAGATGGGGGGATAGTCCCGTGTGCTCACCGAGGTGCGCACACGACGTACTGCAGGCTTTCCGTCGACGATTCGCCCCGATCGGTGGAAGCCGTCACGGCATCGTCGCGATCCGCATTCGCGTACGCTAGCAAAGGTCATGGCGAACAGCGTCCTCGTCACCGGAGCGAACCGCGGGATCGGACAACACGTCGCCAAGGTCCTCGCGCGCGATGGCTGGGACGTGCTGATCGGCGTCCGGAATCGGCGCGACGGCGACGCGGCGGCGACGCGCTTGCGCGACGAGACCGGCGGACGCGTGAAGGCGGTCGAGCTCGACGTGACCGATGACGCGTCGGTCGGGACGGCCGCGCGCAAGCTGCGCGATGGCGCGATCCGGCTCGACGCGCTCGTCAACAACGCCGGCATCTACCGTGGCGCGACCGACCTCATCCTCGAGACCAACTTGTTCGGCCCGCTGCGCGTGACGCTCGCGCTCTTGCCCCTGCTTCGCGACGGCGCATCGATCACGAACGTGACGAGCGGCCTCGGATCGCTCGCGAGCCTCGACGTCCGTCACCGGAACTTGCTCGCCGACCCGGCACTCACCCGCGAGGCCCTGGTCACCGAGATGCACGCCTTCGTGCGCGCGGGCGCCAGCGACGCGTACGGCATGTCGAAGGCCGCGCTCAACGCGCTGACGCGGATCCTCGCCGCGGAGCTCGCGCCGCGTCGGATCCGCGTGAACGCCACCGATCCCGGGTGGGTCCGCACCCAGATGGGCGGGCGAGGCGCGCCGCGCTCGATCGAGGAAGGCGCGGCGAGCGTGCTGTTCGGCATCGCCGCGACCGCGACCGGGGGCATCTTCCGCGACGGCGTCGCGATCGCGCCCTGATCGAGCCATGGTAACGCTCACCATGCACAAATTCGGGCGCGGCCTGGAGTCGGATCCGGCCGAGCAGGCTCGCCTTGACGCGTTCATCGACTCCCTGTATCGCGACCTCGTCCCCGGATCAGGTGAGAGCGCGACGATCCAGGGCGAGCTCATCCGCGCCCACGCCCGTCTCACGACCGAGTGCTACCGCGAGGGCATGGGCAACTACTACGACGACGAGCTCGACCCGAACGACACCTTCGCGGACTCGCCCTACGGCCAGCTCGCGGTGTTCTTGCTCGACACGCTGATCGCGAACCGCGGCGAGCCGCTCGAAGCCGATGACGTCGCGGCCTTCGCAGCCGCGCGCCGCGATCTGGAACCGAACTGGCACTGGCGGCGGAGCGTCATGGTGTTGACCAGCCGCGCCGAAGGCACGACCGAGCCACCGTTGTCCGACGCCGAGGAGCGCGAGCTCGCCCAGCTCGAGGACGCAGGCCCGACGATCGGCTGGGAGACGCTGCTCGACCGCGCCCAGCGCTGCGTCGCGAACTGGTGCATCGCACACCCCGACCTGCTCGACCGCACCAGCAAGCGCCCACTCGCATCCGCTTCCGCGCCCATCCCGACGACGCCGTGCCCGCGCTGTGAAGGTCGAGGCTGGATCGATCCGCGCGGGTTCGCCGAGCTGTGTCCGTGCAACCAGCCGAGGCTACCTCCCGATCGGTAGCGTCATCGAATGCACCTCGTGGACGATCAGCGCGATCAGCGCGACCCCGACGAGCGTGCCGCCGGCAGCGAAGTTCCACGGCCGATCGCACGCGACGATGCAGGCCCCGAGTCCGAGTGCGAACGCGCCACCGACGACGTACGTTGGAACGTCGGGCCCTGGTTGTAGCGTGCGCCCGACGACGATCCAGTTGTCCGTGTCGACGTCGCACGGTCCGTCGGCGGGCTGGCAGCGCGCGTAGTAGTTCGCGAGCGTGATCGTCGTCGGCGTGCCCTGGACCGTGACCTCGATCTGCTGCTCCGGCGCGAGATCGAACGGCACCTTGGTGTCGGTCGAGGTGTCATCGATCGCCTGGATCGTCGCGTGCCGACCCTGGCCGATGGCCTCGCGCGCCTGGTCGAGCTCGCTGCGCCCCGTGACCGTCGGGGCATGAACGCACGCAGCCATACCCGCGACGATCAAGCAGGCTGTCCGGTTCATCGCGCCACGATACCAGGCATGCCTGAGGTACGTTGTTCCCGTGTCGGTAACGCAAACCGTGTTCGTCCTCCGCGCCGAGCTACCGACCCGCGAGGCGTGGCAGCGCGCGCTCGCGCAGCACGGCTTCGCCTTGGTGTTCGATCCCGAATTCGATCCGTCCCGAGACGACGGCTACGTGCCGTGCACGCTCGCCGGCGCCGACGCCGGCTTCGAATACACCATCCAAGACATCGCGACCTATGTCGCCGAGCAGGACTGCCCCGATCGCGCGCAGCCACGTACGTCAGACACCGCCGTGTCGTTCGCGACGAGTTCGCGCATCGAGGATCTCCAGGCCGCCATGGCGGCGGCCGCGGTGCTCGCCACGATCTCCGGTGGACGCGTGTGGAGCGACGAGGCCGGGGACTATGTCGATGACGCGCTCGAGGCGGCTCGCGAGCTCGGCACGGCCGAGCCACCACGACCGATCGCGACGTCGATCGTCGAGCTCGGCAAGACCGAGATCGCGACGCGCGAGCTGCTCCAGGCGGGCGCTGCCGCGGTCGTTCCGCTCTGCGAGGTCGTCAGCGACGCGCGACGCCCGGTCGAGACGCGGAAGGTGGCGATCACGATCCTCGGCCAGCTTCGCGACCGCCGCGCCGTGCCCACGCTCGAGAGGTTCGCGTCCGACGCCGTGCTCGGCGCGGTCGCACGCGAGGCGCTCGCGAAGCTTTCGTAGCGATCACTCCGAGACGATCGTCAGCGTGACGACGTCGGCGCGGACCTTGATGGCGTGGCTGTGGAACGTGGCCCCCGCCTTCGCGGCGTTCACCGTGACCTGCCCCGCCGCGATCGCGGTGTCGTAGCCGATGCCGTCCGCCGCGGTGCTCGACGCGGTCGCGCTCGGCAAGCCGCCGCTGTTGTAGGCGATCTGGCCCGACGGCGTGCTGCTGATCGTGGCGCCGGCGACCGCGGTCTGGGTCGCGTCGAGCGCGAGCATCGCGATCCAGCCCTGGGTCTTCGTCTGGTTGTTCCCGAGGAGCTGGTTGACGAGATCGTACGTGCTGGACTTCATCACGAAGACCGGGACGTTCGCGTAGTCCGTGATCAGGCTGAACGGCGGATACAGGAACGTCTGCTTGAACGCACCGGGCGCGACGGCCTTCAGGTAGCCGTCGATCGCGTGACCGTGGGTCGCCACCGTGATCGAGAACGTCGCGGTCGCGCCGGCGCTCGTCGCGGTTCCGAGCACGCTGTCGTCGGCCACGTTGTACGCGGTGATCACGACCCCCGCGGTCGCGACCTGGCCCGACGCGCTGATCTCGCTCGTCGTGCCGGACAGCGTGAGCATCGCGGGCACGGACGAGGACGCGTCGGTCCCCGAAGGCGCGTCACCAGCGTGCGCGGCATCTCCGCCGTGGCCGCTGGCGTCGACCGCGCTGCCGCTACCGACGCTGTTGCCGCACGCCGAGATGAGGGCCGCGACGACGAGGGACTGGGCTCGCATGCGCGGAGCCTACTCCGCGACGAGCTCGATCCGGTCGCCAAAACTCACGATGCACCGCGCCGTGAACCTCGCTCGCGAGGGCCCACATTCCGGCGGTGCGCGCGACCGGGCTCTGATAGCATGGCGCGACACGCGTTGTTCTGCGGTCACGTGATGTAGCGAACCAACCGATGACGACCTCCACGTCCAGCGTGCACGAGGGGAACCGTTGAGGGTCTGCCCGACCTGCGGTGAGGTCTACCCGACGCGGACCCAGCGATGTGCGGCGCACGACATCGCGCTCGTGGAGTGGTCCGGCGGCACCGACGTGGTCGACATCCGCGACACCGATACGCCGTTCGAGATCCCGGCGGTCGCCGGCGAGCTGACCACCGTGGCGCTCGACGAGCCCGTCCATTCGCCGGGTGATACGCCCAAGGTGGTCGTCCGAGAACCGCCGCAGCCCATCGCTCCGCGAAGTCGCCCGCGGATCCTGGGCGGGCGATATCGCCTGGGGAAGCAGCTCGGGGTCGGCGGCTACGGCGTGGTGTTCGCGGCCGAGGACACGCGGTCGGGCGACCGGGTCGCGATCAAGCTGCTGTCTCCGGCTGCGACGCAGAGCGAGGAGCTGATCAAGCGATTCCAGCGCGAGGCGATCGCCGCGAGCAGCGTGCACCACCGCAACATCGTCGACGTCATCGACTTCGACGTCGACGACGACACGCACTACATCGTGATGGAGTATCTCGACGGACGCGATCTGTCCAACACGCTCGACGCCGAGCGCAGGCTCGCGCCGATCCGGGCGCTCCTCGTGGTCGGGCAGTGTGCGCGCGCGCTCGCCGCGGCGCATCGCGCCGGCATCTTGCACCGCGACCTCAAGCCGGCCAACGTGTTCCTGGTCCAGCACACCGGGCAACGCGAGGTCGTCAAGATCATCGACTTCGGGATCTCCAAGCTGACCCTGGCCGCGGGCAACTACAGCGACCTGACGAGCGCATCGAAGGTGGTCGGCACGCCTTGCTACATGTCTCCCGAGCAAGCGCGCGGTGCCTCGCTCGACGGCCGATGCGACGTGTACGGCCTCGGAGTCATGCTGTTCGAGGTGCTGGTCGGCGAGCGTCCGTTCACCGGTCGGTCGCCGATCGAGATCCTCGGCAAACACCGGTACGCGCCGCGCGTCGCACCCTCCACGATCCGTCCCGAGCTCGGTACCTGCCCGGGGCTCGACGATCTGGTGGTCAAGGCGCTCGCGCCCGATCCGGACAACCGTCACCAATCGATGGAGGTGTTCGGCGAGGCGATCGTCGAATGCCTGCGCGCGATCGATCCCGCGGTCGCGGAGCTCGTCGACCAGCTCAGTGGCGAGCTCGATGGATCCGCGGTCGATCCGGTCGATCCGCCCGACCGGTTCGACCTCGTGCCTGACGAGGTCACGGCTCTGGTGGACACGACGCAGGTGAACCGGGCGCATCCGAACCGCCGGCGCACCGTCGCGATCGGCGCCATGCTGCTCGCCACGAGCGCGACCATGATCGCGTGGCGACTCGGCGCCTCGCAACCCCTCGCCGCACCGCCCGGCGACACCCGAGTCGCACCGGTAGCCGCGACCAGTCCCGTAGTGCCGACGCCGGCACGGTCGCCATCGATCGCCCCGACGTCTCCTGTCGAGGATCCCAGCCCACCCGTGATCCGGTCGACTCCGGAGGTCTCGCTCGACGCGCCCAGACCGCGCGCACACCCGATCAAATCGGACGTTCATGCCAAGACGCCACGCAAGGTGCCCGCGCCCGGCGCCGCTGGACTCGGAGTTCGAGAGTGGTGATCTGGGCCCGCGTGGTCCTCGCGCTCCTCGTGATCTCGGGGTCGGTGTCGGCCGCTCCAGATCCGAACCAGGAAGCCGAGCGCGAGTACAAGCTCGGCTTCGACGCGCTGCAAACCGGAGACTGTGCGACCGCGCTCGTGCACTACCAGCGCTCGTTCGCGCTGGTGCGACGTCCACGCACGTTGTTCAACATGGCGGTCTGCCAGGAGCAACTCGGTCAGGACCTCGACGCCTGGCGCAGCTACCAGGCCTTCGTCGGCCAGGCCGAGCCGCGCGACGCGACGATCGTCGCCCGCGCGAAGGAGCGACTCGAGATCCTGCGCGCGCGACTGTCCGGCACGGTCTCGGTGGACGCGACCGCTCGGTCGAGCGTCTTCGTCGACAGCGAACGCCAGGCGCGCGGCGAGACACCGCTCACGCTGACGCTCCCACCGGGATCCCACGTGCTCCGGGTCGTGGCCCCTGGTGGGTCGCCGGTCGACCGGACGATCCAGGTGAACCCGGGGGAGACCACCGTGGTGAGCGTCGAGATTCCGTTGCCGTCCACGATCTCGATCCGGGTCGAGCCCGCGGACGCGACGATCGAAGAGGTCGGGATCACCGGGCAGGTCACCGGCGCGCTCGTCGCCAAGATGACCGTCGGCCATCACGAATACACCGTGCGCCGCATCGGCCTGCGGACCGAACGGGTCGTCGTCGATGCCGTCGCCGGGCGCAGCTACGAGCACCAGATCACGATGCGCCCGGATCGCGACGCCGCCACGCTGATCGTCGAAGGTCTCGACGGTGCCACGCTCACGCTCGACGGTCGTGCGGTGCCGCCGGCGACCTCCACGAGCCGCGTGCTCGCGATGCGCGATCTCCCGGCGGGCGATCATGCGATCCAGGTCGAGCATCCCCGCTATCGACCGTGGAGCCAGCGGTTGCAGCTGCTCCCGGGCGAGACCGTCGTCGTCGAGCTCGCGCTCGCTCCAAAACAGACGAACCGGCGGACGCTCGCGTGGACCGCGGGCGGCATCGGCGCGGCCAGCGTCGTCGTCGGCGGCGTCCTCGGCGTGCTCGCCCTCGGTGATGTGACGAGTGACTCGAGCGACCGCCACGCCCGGGGTGACACGCGCGCCTGGGTGGCAGACGGCATGTTCGCGCTCGGCGCCGCGGCGGTCATCATCGCCTGGCGGCTGGCGCGCGACGGAGCGTCGAGCGCGATCATCCATCGCAACGGAGGCGAGTAGATGTCACGACACCAGCGAGCACGGATCGCGATCACGATGGCACTCACCGCGGCGAGTGGCGGCTGTCGCCTGGTCGTCGAGCTCGCGGAGCACGACGTCAGCCACGGCGACGCGCGCGACGACGCGAGCGACGACGTGGGCCCGGGCTGCGTGGCGTGGAGCTACCAGCCCGTGTACTTCGATCCGTGCACGATCCCCGCGCCGAGCAGCAGCCTCGCGCTCGGTCCCGGCATGTGGAGCTTCGACACCACCAGCGGCGCGCTCACGAGTCCGGCGCAGAACGCGACGCTACCGGCGAGCACCCTCGTGACGCTCTCGGGTGGCTCCGAGGTCAGGCTGGTCTCGGTCGAGGCCTTCGACCTCGCAGCTGGCGCGGAGCTTCGCGTGACCGGCAAGCGTCCACTCCTTCTCGTGTCGTGGTCGACCGCGATCGTGAGCGGCACGCTCGACGTGTCCAGCGCCGTCGATGGCCTGGCCGCCGGCGCCGATCCGACGTCGTGCGCCGCGGCGGGCGACGGCGGCAACGACACCGAGGGCGCGGGTGGCGGCGGCGGTGGTGGGCTGGCGACCGCCGGTGCCGCGGGTGGCACCGGCAACAACACGCTCGCCGCAGGTGGCCTCGGCGGACTCGCGCAGCCCACGCCGACCATGTTGCGTGGCGGCTGTCCGGGGGGATCCGGCGGCAACCCGGCAACGGCGGGGCTCGGCGGGTCAGGTGGCGGCGCGGTTCACCTCACGGCCCGCGATCGCCTCGAGGTCACCGGTAGCTTGATCGCTGGTGGCGGTGGCGGCGGTGCGGCGCAGGGCGGACGTGGTGGCGGTGGTGGCGGCGGTGCGGGCGGACACCTCGGGCTCGAAGCTGCCCCGATCGTGATCGGCGGGACCGCGACGCTGGCCGCCAATGGTGGTGGTGGTGGTGGTGGTTGCGACATGAACCCGGCGTCACCGGGGCAAGCCGGTCAGCCGACGGCGATCGCGGCCACCGGGGGTGCGGGCGAGGGCATGGGTGCCAAAGGTGGCGCGGGCGCGGCGCGAGCGACCTCCGCCATCGGCGGCACGAGCGCGCGCCGCGGCGGTGGTGGTGGTGGCGGTGGGGTCGGCGTGGTTCGAATGCTCGGCCACGATCTGCGGCTCGCGCCTGGCGCGGTCGTCTCCCCTGCCGCGCTCACGAACTGATCCAGCCATGATCAACCGACGAGGAATCGTGTTCGCGAAGCCAGGTGACACGTGATCAGCCCGCTGGCCGGGCAACGCCCACCCCTGCTGGTCGACATCCCGCGGCTGATCGCGGCGTACACCGACGTGCCGGACCCGGCGATCGCCGCGCAGCGCGTCGCGTTCGGCACGTCGGGGCATCGCGGATCGTCGCTGCATCGCTCGTTCAACGAGTGGCACATCGTCGCCATCACCGAGGCGATCTGTCGCTATCGCACGCTGCATGCGATCGACGGGCCGCTGTTCATCGGCGTCGACACGCACGCGATCTCGATGCCGGCGTTCGAGACCGCCCTCGAGGTGCTCGCCGCGCACGGCGTCGAGACGCGGATCTCGCGGAGCGGCGAGTACACGCCGACCCCGCGGTCTCCCACGCGATCCTCGTCCACAACCGCGGTCGCACGACCGGCCTCGCGGACGGGATCGTGGTGACGCCATCGCACAATCCGCCAGAGGATGGCGGGTTCAAGTACAACCCGCCCAGTGGAGGACCGGCCGAGGCTGCGGTCACGAGCTGGATCGAGGCCACGGCCAACGCGCTCCTCGAGCAAGGGCTCGCCGGGATTCGCCGGGTACCGATCGAACAGGCGCGGCGCGCGTCGACCACGCGCGAGCACGACTTCGTGACCGCCTACGTGGCCGACCTCGGCAACGTGGTCGACTTCGACGCGATCCGCGGCGCGGGCATCCGCATGGGGGTCGATCCGCTCGGCGGCGCGGGCGTGCACTACTGGGCACGCATCGCCGAGCTGTACGCGCTCGATCTGACCGTGGTCAGCGACACGGTCGACAAGACGTTCTCGTTCATGACGCTCGACTGGGATGGGCGGATCCGCATGGATCCGTCGTCGAAGTACGCGATGCAGCGCCTGATCGCGATGCAGGACCGCTTCGACATCGCATTCGCGTGCGATACCGACCACGATCGCCACGGCATCGTCGCTCGCAGCACCGGCCTCATGCCGCCGAATCACTACCTGGCGGTCGCGATCGACTACCTGTTCCGCGAGCGTACCGGGTGGAGTCGCGAGGCCGCGGTCGGCAAGACCGTGGTCAGCAGCTCGATGATCGACCGCGTGACCGCGCGGCTCGGGCGCGGGCTCTACGAGGTGCCGGTCGGCTTCAAGTGGTTCGTCGACGGACTTCACGGCGGGACGCTCGGCTTCGGCGGCGAGGAGAGCGCCGGGGCCGCGTTCCTGCGCCGCGATGGCTCGGTCTGGACGACCGACAAGGACGGCCTCGTGCCGGCGCTGCTGTCGGCGGAGATCTGCGCGCGGCGCGGGCGAGATCCTGGGGTCCTCTATGGCGAGCTCGTCGCGGAGCTCGGCGAGCCGTCGGCCGACCGCGTCGAGGCGCCCGCCACCCCCGAGCAGAAGCGGAAGCTCGCAAAGCTGTCACCGCAACAGCTCGCGATCACCGAGCTTGCGGGCGAGCCGGTCACGACGGTGCTCGACCGCGCACCCGGCAATGGCGCGCCGATCGGCGGGATCAAGGTCGTCTCGGCGAGCGGCTGGTTCGCCGCGCGGCCATCCGGTACCGAGGACATCTACAAGATCTACGCCGAGAGTTTTCGCGGCCCCGACCACCTGCGCCAGCTGCTTCACGAGGCGCAGCAGGTCGTCGACCGGGCACTCGGCGCAGCCTGACGCGAGCCGACAGGACTCGGCGTCGATCGCGTGGTACGAAAGTTCGTGCCTGATGATGTCGATCTGGGCGTGCGGGTCCGCGAGCTCGAGCGGTCGCTCGCCGAGCTTCGCGACCGGCAGCGGTTCCTGGCGTCGCTCGACGCGGCCACGCAGCCGCTCGTCGATCCGACCCTGGTCATGCAGACCACGGCGAGGCTGCTCGCGGAGTATCTCGCGGTCGATCGCTGCGCGTACGCCAATGTCGAGGACCAGCGGGTGTTCGACATCACCGGCGATTGGTCGCGCGGCGTCCCGAGTATCGTCGGGCGCTGGGACGTCGCGGCATTCGGGCCGGCATGCGTCGCGCACATGGCGGCCGGCACGGCCTACGTCGTCGAGGATACCGACACCGACGATCGACTCACGGCCGACGTGTTGGTCGCCTACCGAGCGACCGACATCCGCGCGGCGATCTGCGTCCCGTTGCACAAGCAGGGCGTGTTCACCGCGGCGATGGCCGTCCATCAGCAGGTGCCTCGCCGGTGGACGTCGTTCGAGGTCGAGCTCGTCACCGCGGTGGTGGCGCGCTGCTGGGAGACCCTCGAGCGCAGCGCGGTCATCCGGACGCACCTCGGCGCCGAGCGCGCCCTCGCCGAATACCGGGCACGTCTCGAGTACGCCGCCCAGCTGTCCGGGGTCGGGTTCTGGTACTGCGATCTGCCGTTCGACGAGCTGCTCTGGGACGACCGTGTGAAGGCCCATTTCTGGCTGCCGCCGGATGCCCGCGTCACGCTCGACCTGTTCTACGAACGCATCCACCCCGAGGACCGCGAGCAAACGCGCGCCGCGATCGACGCGTCGATGGTCAATCACGCCACCTACGACATCATCTATCGCACCGTGGATCCGTCGGGCATGCACGTGAAGCACGTGCGCGCGCTCGGCGGCACCGCCTACGGTAGCGATGGCACGCCGATCCACTTCGACGGCGTCACGCTCGACGTGACGGCGCTGCGCGAACAGGACCAGCGCAAGGATGCGTTCCTCGCGATGCTCGCGCACGAGCTTCGCAATCCTCTCGCACCGATCCGCACCGGGCTCGATCTCCTCGGGATGTCTCCGGACCCGACGATCGCCGAGAGCACGATCGCGACGATGCAGCGCCAGCTCGGTCACCTCGTGCGGATGGTCGACGACCTGCTCGATATCTCGCGAGTCACGCTCGGCAAGGTCGCGCTGGTCAAGGCGCGCACCACCCTCCGCGACATCCTCGCCAGCGCCGTCGAGACGACGCGGGGATCGATCGAGGCGGCCGGCCACGCGCTCGTGATCGACGCGCCGGATGACCACGTGGCCCTGGAGGTCGATGCCACGCGCATCGCGCAGGTGTTCGCGAACCTGCTGTCCAACGCGGCGAAGTACACGCCGCGAGGTGGCACGATCCGCGTCACCGCGGAGCCCGATCGCGGCGACGGCTGGCTGCGCGTGCGCGTGTCCGACACCGGGATCGGGATGCCGCGCGACCAGCTGAAGGCCGTGTTCGAGATGTTCACACAGCTCGGACAGTCGCTCGACCGCGCGCAAGGTGGGCTCGGCATCGGGCTCACCCTCGTGCAACGGCTCGTCGAGATGCACGGTGGATCGGTCATCGCGGACAGTCCGGGGCCAGGTCTTGGCTCGACGTTCACGGTGTCGCTGCCGGTGGGCGTTCGCGCGAGCGAGGCGACCGCGGTCACCGAGTCGCCGGCGGTCGCGACGTCACCCTCTCCGTGTCGCATCCTGATCGTCGACGACAACGTCGATGCCGCGGATCTCCTCGCGATGCTGCTGGACGATGGCGCCAACGTGATCCGGGTCGCGTATACCGGCCAGGATGCGCTCGCCACCGCGGCCGAGCTGCAACCCGACGTCATCCTCCTCGACCTCGGGCTCCCCGGCATCGATGGCTACGAGGTCGCGCGCCGGCTGCGCGCCGTCGAGGGTGCGCAGCGTCCCTACCTCGTCGCGCTGACCGGTTGGGGATCCGACGAGGATCGCCGCAAGACCGCGGACGCGGGCTTCGACGCACACCTCGTGAAGCCGGTCGATCGCGCGCGGCTCGCGCCGGTGCTCGCGCGCGCGGCTCGCGATGGAGGGTGACGTGGGGGTCACCCGATCGCGTCGAGGAACGCCCGAATTCGTGGATCGCGGCGAAGCTCGGTTCGATACACCGCGTTCGCCGTGATCGGTGCCGACGCCCACTCCGGCAACACGCGTTTCAACCGGCCGCTCGCGAGCTCGGGCGCGACCAGCTCCTCGGGCACGTACGCGACGCCGAGTCCCGCGATCGCCATGTCCCGCAACGCGATGGGCGCGTTCGAGCGCGAAGGACCCTTCACGTCGAGCGCGACCGAGTCTTCGTCGCGCTGCAGCACCCATCTGATCGTCGTGCCGCTCGGCGTGATCTGCACGAGGCAAGGCATCGCGGCGAGCTGCCTCGGGGTTCGGGGTCTGTGCTTGCGCAGCCAGCTCGGCGATGCGACCAGGATCCGCGTCATCTCCTTGATCGGAGTCGCGACATACGACGTGCTGTCGGGTGGCGGTGAACCCGCACGCAGGGCGATGTCGACACCCTCGCCGACGAGATCGACCAGCTGATCCTCCAGGCGCAGGTCGACGACGAGGTGCGGATGGTCCTCGCGGAGCCTGGGCAGGCGCGGCACGACGAGCACCAGCCCGAACGAGACCGAGACGCTCACCACGAGCATGCCGCGTGCGCTCTTCGTGCTCCGCACCGAGGTCTTGGCGTCCTCGACATCGTGCAGCAGCCGCACGCAGTGCTCGTACCAGCGCTGGCCTACCTCGGTGACGTGCAGGCGGCGCGTCGACCGGATGATCAAGCTGGCGCCGAGCTCGGCCTCGAGCGCGCGCAGCTGGCGGCTCACCGCGGGCAGCGACAGCCGCAAGCCGCGCGCGGCCGCCGACAGGCTCTTGCTGTCCACCACCCGCACGAACGTGGCCATCTGGGCGAGCAGGTTCATGGGTCGACGATCTTCGATCCTTGCGTGCTACGCAAGAATGCCTTCACCTGGCAAGGTCTAGTGCGACGCGGCCGCGCGGCGCAGGTTGATGGCATGAAGCTCGCCAACGCTACTGTCATCATCACCGGCGCGAACCGCGGCCTCGGTCGCGCGCTCGTCACTGCCACCCTCGCGCGAGGCGCGCGTCGCGTCTACGCCGGATCGCGCGACCTCGCGAAACTGGTCGATCTGCCCGAGCGCGTCGTCCCGCTCCAGCTCGACGTCACCGATCCACGTTCGCTTGCCGCCGCGGTTGCGACCGCGACCGACGTGACGGTCCTCATCAACAACGCCGGCGTCCTGGTCTCGGGTGGCGCGCTCACCAGCTCGCCCGAACAGATCGCGACGGAGTTCTCGACCAACGTGTTCGGGACGCTCGCCGCGACCCGGGCGTTCGCGCCCGCGCTCGTGCGGGCCAGAGGTGCGGTGCTGAACGTGCTGTCGATCGTCTCGTTCGCGAACATGCCGGGACTCGGCATCTACTCCGCGGCGAAGGCGGCGTCGTATTCGCTCACCCAGGCGCTGCGCGCGGATCTCGCGAAGCAAGCCGTCCGCGTTCACGCCGCGTTCCCCGGCGCGATCGACACCGACATGGTGCGCGCGATGGAGATGACGAAGACCTCGGCGGCCGATGTCGCGATGGGCATCCTCGATGGCTTCGAGGCGGGACTCGACGACATCATCCCCGACTCGATGGCGCGCGACCTCCACGCGATGTGGCAGCGCGATCCTCGCGAGCTCGAACGGGCGCTCGCGAGCATGGGCTAGCAGACCCACGTAGGATGGGACGATGATGAAGTCCTCGGTCGGACTCGCGGTCCTCGCCCTGGCGTCGTCCGCGCTGGCCGATGATCAGGAGGCCGCGATCGCGCCGGTCACGTCCACCGCCACCGACGTACCGGCCCATCGCGACGGGTTCGCGACCGCGTGGCGCGAGGTCCGCGCCTGTCTCGTCGGCGCGCCCCAGTGGGACCCAGATCCCGAGGTCGCGCGCGCCATCCAGCGAGTGCTCGACACCACGAGCGGGCGCTGCGTGCCCGTCGTCGATCGCGCACTCGCGATCGCGCGCGCCGGTGCCGACCTCGATGCCGGGTTCCACACCGCGTGGTTCGACGTCGCGCGCCCGCTGTCGGAGCTCCCCAGCGGCTACCTCACGAAGATCCTCGCCGACGCCGACGCCGCGAGCGCGAACCTCGGCGTCCCGAAGCCGACGGAGATCGCGGCGCTCCCGACGCTCGCGCCGGCGCCCGCCGATGTGATCCAGGCCTCCGACACGGCGTCGATCTCGATCCCGATCGAGCACCAGATCCGCATCTACACCAACGACGATCGCGTCGCGGCGGTCGCACCGGTCGATCCGCCGCTTGGCTGGAAGGCGAGCGTCGGCGAGGACGACCGGACGCTGCGCGTCGACGGCAAGGTGATCGCGACCAAGATCGACGCGGTCGAAGGCACGCTCGGTGCCGGCGCCGACCGCGCGATCGTCGCGTACGCCGATGGCAACGTCTCCATCATTCGATCGCACGACCGCGGTGCGCACTGGGATCCGCCCGTGCCGCTCACCGCGAAGTCGCTCGGCCACGTCAGCGTCGACGACCGCCGGAGCGTCGGACCGCCGTTCGATCTCGTCTGGATGAAGTCCGCGCACGAGATGGTCTGGCAGGTGATCGACGATCCCACCACGCTCCCACCGGCGCGGACGATCCCGATCGGCGAGCTGGCCAGCACGGGTGGTCGCGGCAGGTCCACGTGCGTCACGAACGACGCGATGTTCTGGCTCGAGGACGGCGATCCGCGCGTGCTCGGGGTCACCGATGCCCGCGGCAGTCACGTCATCACGAACAAGCTCAAGTACCCGAGGCTCGTGGCGTGCGCGAACGGTCGCGTCGTCGTGACGACGTACTTTGGCAATCTCGTTCGGTGTGACGCGACGGCGTGCGAGCCCGCGCTCGACATCGACACCGCGAGCGCCGACCTCGATCGCGCGGGCCACCTGCTCCAGGTTTCGGGTGGCTTTGGGGCGGCGGATCAGGCTCGCAAGACCTACGTGATCGGGCCGACGGCGAAGCGGCCCGCGCGGGTCGTGCGCGTGTCCGGGGAGGTCCTCGGCCTGTATGCCGGCGACGACGACGAGCCGGTGCTGCTCGTGCGCGTTCCCGCGGGCGTCGCGAAGGTGCACCCGTGAGGCGCCTGCTGATCTGCGTGATGGCATCCGCGTGCCACGCGACGCCCGCGACCGCCGTGCAGCCCGCGGTCGCGACGCCACCACCGATCCCGTCGAACGCGGTGACGGTGCCGCTCGCCACGTTGGCGGCCATCGCGCTCTGGGACGCCGCGTGGGGTGCGACGCGCGCCTGCCTGATCCCCACCGCGCTCGCCGCGTACGATCCGCGCGACGCCCTCGATCTCGACCTCGCGATCCCGCGGACGTTCGAGGAGCAGGACGCCCACAAGGCGTGCACGAAGCTCGCGGAGCTCGCCGCTGCCGTGCCGGCCGGGCAGACGCGCCTCGCCGCGGTCGTCGCCCAGCTCGCGAAGACCCGCGCCGAGCGCACCGATGGCGACCTCGATCCGAGCCGCGAGCGACTCGCCGCGCTGGTGCGCGATCTCGACGACCTGTCGGGCGCCATCCATCGCACGGCCGGCGTGCCGATCGTCGCCGTCGGCACGAAGCGTGTGCCGCAGGGTGTCTACGTGTCGGAGCCGCTGGTCAAGACCGGGGGTGACCAGCCCGTCAACGTGTGGCTCGCCAACAACTCGATCCAGCGCCACTCGATCGCGGGCCACGAGGTCACGTTCGAAGACGATCGGATCGAAGGCACGCACTTTCTCGGCGCCAGGATGGGTGGCAACTCGGGGGTCGAGGCCGCGGGTGGGAGCTGGTACGTGTGGCCGGAGATGCGCGGCGACGGGCATCGTGGATCGCGCGAACACATGGTCGTGCGCCGACGCGACCTACCCGACGTGACCGTCGACGACAGCGCGAACCAGCAAGAGCTGCGCGTGATCGGCGAAGGCGCACACCGCGCGATCGTCTATCACTCGAAGCGCGACAGGGCGTGGTACGTGCTGGTGTCCGACGACGGCGGCGCGACCTGGGCTCGGCGCGCCACGTTCCCCGCCGACACGAGGTTCGCCGAACCCGCCGACCGACACGCGGTCGATCTGATCGTCCGCGACCAGGCTGCCCTGAGCTGGGTCCGGGTCGACGAGCACGCGAACGTCGCGGCGCCGCTCGCGATCGCGATGCCGCCGCAGACGTATCTCGAGGAGATGTGCGTGAGTGGCGACATGATGTGGTACGCGGCGGCGGGATCGCTCCGCTGGATCCAGCGCTCGTCGGGGCGCTCCGGTGAGGTGGCGATGACGACCTTCAGCCTGTACGACGGAGCCTGTGCCGGTGACGCGGTCGTCGGCAGCTTCGAGCGTCACGACGAGAATGTCGACGAGCGCGGCGAGGTGCGGTGCACGACTGCCGGCTGTAGCGCGCCGGTCACGATGACGACCCTGTCCGACCTGAACCGCTACTCGGCCGTCGACGTCACGCGCACGAGCTTCGTGGCGGCGACGTTCGTGGGCCGCATCGCGTTGCTCGAACAACCGGGTCGGCCCCCGCGCCCGATCCGCATGCCCGACGGCGGCTGGCCCGTGGCCTTCGCGGTGTGGGACGATCAGCCGAGCGTGCTCGTCGTCGATCACCACCACACGCTGCGCGTCCTCCGCGCGGCATCGCGCGTGAGGTAGTCCGCTCACCACGGTGGCTTGGTCGGCAGCTTGAGCTTCTCGCAGATTCTCGAGTCCCGATCACTTCCGAGCTCCCTGCACGTGTACTCGAGGACCTTCATGCCCCGATCGGGCACCGGCTCGGGCAGGGAGTGCTCGACGTACATCCGACCCAGAAACCAACACGCCTGTGGCGTGCGCTGGCAGTTGAGCTCGGCGAGGTCTCGCGCGGCCATCGGATCGCGATTGGCGAGCAGGACCACGACGGACGCGCAATCGTCGAAGCGATTGCCGATCAAGCAGGCCTGGCGGCCCGCGAACAATCGTTCGCCGAGTGGCGCGATAAACGGGTCGGTCCTCGGTGGGCCGACCCAGTCCTCGCGTGGGTAATAGTCACCCGCGCTCATGATCGCTTCGCACTCATTGAGCAGCCCTTGCGCGCAGCCCACCTTCGCGAGCCTGAGAAACCTCGCCTCGAGCGCCCCGTCGCGTCCCGGCCCGATCGCGGCGAGACAACTCAGCGGCCATCCATCCGCGCACTCACGGCGAAGCGCCGCGTCGCAGGTACCGGGAGCATGCATGCACGCCTTATTCGCCAGGGCCCGAGGATCCCCGGGCGGCGCGCCGCTCTCCGACTGGACCGCACGACAGCTCATCCGGTCACCGAGGGCGCAGTGCGTCCGCACGAGCGCGAGAGCTTTTCGGGTCGATAGGATCGCGAGCAGGCGACGGCATGACGCAGGGTCCCCTGTCTCGCACGCCACCTCGAAGCCGAGAGTGGCACCTTGGAGCCTGCTCGCGACCTGACGATCGGAGAGTGGTGGATACGCATGCACGAGACTGGCATCGAATCGGTTCATCGCGTCGACCGCCAGGTCCCGCATCGTCGCAGCTCGAGGTTGTGCGGTCGCACCGATCGGTCGACCTGCCTGGCGCGCGCACCCCACGACGAGGACGACGACGACGACGGCGGCGATCGATCTCACGGCTTGGCCACGCGGACGATGGCGTTCGCCGAGTCGGTGAGCGGTCCCATGTCCACGCTCACAGCACCGCGCGAGATCGCCGCCACCGCCGCCGTCGTCGCCTTCGCGAGGACCTGTGCCTGTACCCCGAACGTCTTGGCCTTCGAGGACAGCGGCAGCATCCGGAGGACTTCCTTCGTGGTCATCAGCGCGTCGAGCGCGTACGCGTTCACCACGGCGACGGGCTGCGTCGTCGCACCGCGGGTCAGCTGATCGATCGAGCCGAGCGCTGCGTCGTAGCTCGTGTCGAGCGCCGAGTCGAACGTCGCCGGGCGAGGGGTCGACATCTTGCTGTGCTTGAGGCTGAGACCGCGTGAGTCGTACACACTATTCAGACTCCTCTCGATGTCAGCGTAGTTCGTCCGAGTCATGGCATCGGGTTGGGAGACGTTGTGCTGCGACATGAAAACCCGAGCCGTCGTCGCGGCTTCGACCAGCAGCTGGAAGGCACCATTGAGGACGCTCAGCAGGTCTTCGGCGGTCGTCGTGCTCGGTTTGAACCGGCTGAGATCGTTCGCGAGCGCCCAGATTTCGACCTTCTGGAGCGCGAGGAACTCCTGTTCGATCGCGCCCATCTGGAGGTGCGCCGCCGAAGGGTTCGAGGTCGGGTTGCTGTTGGTCTTCACCGTGGTTGCCGCATGGGAGATCCGAAAGGCCACGGCGGCGATCGTCGCGGTGAGCGCGTCCTGTGTCGTCGCGTGGGCCTGCGGGCCCTTGGCCTCGTGGTGGCCGCCGCGCAGGCGGTCGAGCTGGCCCGGCGCGAGGTCGCCGGAGGTCGGCAGATGGAGCGTCTGCAAGGCCGCGTCGTCGCTGGTCTTCTTGGGGGCGGCATGGTCGGGCTCGAGGCTGAGATCGTGGGGCATGCTCGTGCTTCGACCTCGGCGACCAAGGGTTGCGTGAAATCGCTACACTCGCCAAGCGATGCGCCTCACCGTGTTCCAGCGCCGGCGCGTCGAGGTCCACGAGTTCGTGACCGCGATCCAGCTCGCCGGCGATCCGGCGCGGGGCGACATCACCGCTGGCGTTGCTGGGGTGTGGCGGGCGCGGTTTCGCTATGCCGCCGGGACCTACGTGCTCGATCTGATCGCGGGGTCGCCGGCGACCACGTTGAACGCGCGGCCGGTTCGCGCGAACGAGCCGATCGAGCTGTGCCCCGGCGACCTCGTCGTGGTCGGCGCGATCGCGATCGTCGTCGCGTACCGCGTGCGCGAGCTGCCCATCGCGCGGCCGCTCGATCCGGTGGAGCGCGAGCTGCTCGCCGAGATCGCCGACCATCCCGACGACGATCACGCGCGCGAGGTGCTCGCCGATCACTGGGAGGAGCGCGGCGATCCGGTGCGCGCCGAGCTCCTGCACCAGCAGTCGTCGGCGGAGCCACTCGACGAGCTCGTCGCGCAGCACGGCGAGCGCTGGCGTGCGCCGGCCCAGCGCGCCGGGTTCGCCGAGGATCTGCCGTTCGCGCGGGGCTTCCTGCGCGTGCCGCTCGTCGTCGCGGCGAACGAGCCGTTCGCGTGCGACGCCGACGCGTTCCGGCTGTCGCCGCGGATCTACCGCGAGGTGCGGGCCGGTCACGTCGGGCGCGCGTCGCGGATCCTCGAGGCGTATGCGACGAGCCCGCTCGGCGACGGCGCGCGCGTCGCGATCAAGTGCGCGGTCCCGTGGTGGCCGGACGCGAGCGGCCTCATCGATCGCGAGCGGCGGATCATCGCGCGCTTCGATCATCCGAACCTCGTGAAGCTGGTCGGCACCGCGACACGTCGCGACGGCTACGCGCTGGTCCTCGCGTGGGCCGGCACCGGGCTCGACGCGCTGATCGACAACACCGTGCCCCTCGGCGAGGCGCGCGCGATCGAGATCGGCCGCCAGGTCTGCGCCGCGCTCGCGGCCGCGCACGCCACCGGCGTCGTGCATCGCGACGTGCGGCCCGGCAACATCCTGATCGACGACGACAATCACGTCACGCTGATCGACTTCGGCTCGGCGCACTGCAAGGACGCGCCGCACTGGAGCGACAACCAGAGCGGGCGACCGGCGCGCGGCGTGTTGCGCTACCTGTCACCCGAGCAGGTCCGCGGCACCGGCGCCGATGCGCGCAGCGATCTGTTCGCGCTCGGCGTCGTGCTGTGCGAGGTGATCTCCGGCCACCATCCGCTCTCGAAGTCGACGACCGATCTCGGCGACCTCGACGCGATCATCGCGCACCGCTACATCGTGCCGGCGGCGTCGCCGGGGATGCGCCGGCTGCTCGATCGGCTGCTCAGCTCGGAGCCCGATGATCGCCCGACCGATGCCGACGCGCTCGCGGGCGCGCTCGCCGCGCTTCAGTAGAGCAACGGGACGTCGACCGTCGCGGGTTCGGCGGGAGCGGCGAACTTCATCATCCGTGCGACCGCCGCGAGGCAGTTGTTGAGCTTCGTGATGTCGGTGTTGGTAGTCACGCGACTGACCACGCCATCCGGATCGATCTCGAGGTGGAGGGTGACCTTCAGCGGTCCGAGCGAGGGATCGGCGGTCCGCGCCCGCACGAAGCAACGCACGAACGACGGCTTGACGGCATCGAGCGCGCGCACGACGACCTGGTCGGGCAGCGTGATGCGGCGCTCGGGCACCTTCGGCGGTGGCGAGGTCGTGACCCGGGACGGCGTGTGATCGGGCGCCTTCGTCGTCGGGGTCGGCGTCGTGGAGGCGGTCGGGCCCGGCGGTGGCACGGTGTCGATCCAGCCGTTCGCGGGGCACTGCCAGGGTGCTGTGATCGTCATGAGCGCAGCGAGCCGAGCGCTCCACCACATCGGCTCAGTTTCACATATCGAGGAGCACGATGCTCCTCCGCGTGCCATCCTCGAACGATGCGCGCCGTGATCGCTGTCATCGTTCTCGCTGGATGTGGCTCACCGTCGGATCGCAACGACGACAAGTACGAGTTCGACCTGCGGCTCGGCAAGCACGCCAACGACCCGGGTCGCTACGCGCAGCAGGACCCACAGGCCCAGCAACTCGTCCAACCGGTCCAGCCCGATGTCGCGCCGATCCCGGCTCCGGTCGTCAAGCCGCGCATCGATCCGACCTGCACCGCCTCCGGCACGGTCCAGTCGATCCGGGTGAAGGGCGACAAGCTGATCGCGTGCGTCGACACGACGAGCGACGGCCAGGCCGACGCGTGCGTGTCGTGGAGCCGATCGACCAACAAGTTCCTCGCGGTCGAGCCGATCTTCGCGGTCGAGGACGACGACGCTCCGAAGGAGGTCGTCGCACCCGATCCGATCGACCCCGACGCGGACGATCCGCGGCTGGTCAGCGACACCGACTCGATCACCGCGTGTCCCGAGGATCGTGCGTGCATGAGGTTCATGCCGCGGATCAAGGACGGCGAAACGCTCGAGCTGGCAAAGACCGACGCCGGCCATCGCGCCGCGGCGGTGCTGGTCTCCGAGGGCGACTCGCGCTCGACGCATCTCGAGCTGTGGGATCTCGAAGCCGGCCGGCTGCGGACCCGCGCGCGGCTCGTCGGTCCGGAGCCCGATCAGAGCTACAGCTACACCGTGCGCGCGTATGGCGACAGCTTCGTCGCGCTGCTCAAGCGCTCCGACAACGACCGCGCGACCGCGACGCTGTTCAGCCTCGACGGCTCGCGCCGCGTCGCGCTCGCCGGCGGCTCGATGTTCGTCGACTCGGCCCAGCTGATCGAGAACGCCCCCGGCCAGCTCGCCATCCTCGATATCGCGGCGGTCGGCAAGCCCTACAACATCTACGTCCACGCCGTCCCGTCGGGTGCCACGATCGGCAAGTTCACGATCCCGGCGAGCGGAGATGACGACAGCGCCTCGCTCGTGAAGATGGACCACGGCATGATCGGCGTCACGCAATGGAAGGCCGACACCGGCAACAACGACGGCCACCTTCGCATCGACGTGATCGATCCGAAGGCGGGCTCGAGTCGCGCGTTCACGGCACCCGGGTGCTAGCACGCGTCGCGATCGCCGCGCTGGCGATCGCGGCGTGTCACAAGAAGCGACCGGCGCCCGACGCCGCGCCACCGCCACCGATCGACGCCGCGGCCGATGCGCGGCCGATCGACGCGCCACCGAAGGTCGCCGCGAAGCCCACGCCGACGCAGGTCGCGGTCGGCACGGCGTCGGCATGCGCGGTGATGTCAGATCACACGCTGCGCTGCTGGGGCAAGAACGATCACGGCCAGCTCGGCGACGGCTCGACGACGGACTCGGCGACCGCGGTCACGCCGCCACTGCACGGCGTGCGCGAGGTCCAGCTCGCCGAGGACACCGCGTGCGCGCTGCTCGAGGACGCGTCGGTCAGTTGCTGGGGCCACCTCGCGTGGCAGGGCAAGACGGCCGACACGCCGAAGCCGACCGGCATCCTCGGCGTGAAGGGCGTCAAGCAGCTGTTCGTGCTCGCGCGTAGTGCGTGCGGCCGCGTCGCCGACGACACGCTGGTGTGCTGGGGCGGCGTCGATCCTGGCGGTCACGCGACCGCGACGAGCGGCGACGAGCGCCACTATCCGACGCCGCTCGCCGAGCTCGCGCACGCGACGGCGCTCCACGCGACGGCGGCGATGCTCGAGAACGGCGACGTCTGGCTCGGCGCCGCACGGCCGGCGAAGACGCCGCTCGCCGCCGCGGTCGAGATCGCCGAGCGCGACGGGATGGTCTGTCGCCGCGACGCCGCGGGCGGCGTGCGCTGCGCGGGCGATCGGCTCGCGTGCCTGCCGCCGATCAAGGAGGCCAAGGCACCGCCGCCAGCGCCGAAGCCCAAGGCCAACAAGCGCAAGCCGCCGCCGAAGCCGGTGAAGGTGGTGCCGCCGCCTCCACCACCGAAGCCCGAGCCGACCGACTTCGCGCTCGAGCTCCCGCCGGCCAAGCAGCTCGCGTTCACGAGTGGCCTGTGCGTCGTCACGACGAGCGGCAAGCTCGCGTGCGGCGATGGCTGCGGCAAGCCCACGCTGCGACACGGCCTCGACAAGCTCGCCGAGGTCGCGGGTGACTGCGGGCGCGCGATCGACGGCAGCATCCGGTGCTGGCGCGGCGAGGCGCTCGCGCCGATCGACGGCGTCGTCGACGCCAAGGCGTTCGCCGCGATCAACACGCACGGCTGCGCGCTGCTCGGCGACGCGACCGTCACCTGCTGGGACGAGCGTGCGAGCGCGGCGCATCCGATCGCGCTCTAGGACGACGCTTCAGGACGGCGGCGCGAACGTGATCGGGTAGTGCACCGTCATGCGGGTGCCGTACTCGGACGGCGGGAACTCGAGCGACTCGAACACCTTCACGACACAGACCTGGACCTCGGGCGTCATGCCGGTCGCGCTGGCTTCGACGACGTGGCCCTTGGGCTCGATCACGAACTCGACGACGAGCACGCCACTCACCGACGGATCCTTCAACAGCGCGAGCTCGTAGCAGTACTGGATGCTGCTCGCGCGCCGGCGGACCACGCGACGGAGGATCGCGGGATCGTAGGCACCGCCGCCGACGCTGCCGCTGCCGACCGAGCCCGTGCCGAGGTCGCTCGGCGCGCTCGCGACCAGCTCGGGCTGCTTCGGCTCGCGCGATGGAGTCGGGCTGCCCGCTGGAGTCGTCGCGATCGACTCGGTCGCGCTCGGGTGCGCCGGCGGTGGACTCGAGCAGGCTGCGAGGATGACACCGACGACGAATCCGAGCTCGACGCGCATCCGTCATCTTCCCACGAGAGCACGCAACCGGTCTGCAACTCGCGCTAGGCTTCGACGATGTCGTACCGCGAGTCGCCACCGCTCTCGCGTGGGAGCCTGGTGATCGGGCTGTACGGCGCGATGGCCCTGGTCGCGATCATCGTCGCGGCGGGTCGCGGCGATCCGGACCTCTATCGGATCGGCACGCCGCCGAGCTGGCTGCTCGCGGCCGGTCCGGCGAGCGGCGTCGCGCTGGGCCTCGCGTTCGTCGGGCTGACCCGGCTGGCGACCGCGCGCTTCGCGTGGGCCCGCGACCTCCATCGCAGCTTCCGCGATCTGCTGGGGCCGCTCGCGGCGCGCGACATGGTGCTGCTCGCGGCCGCGAGCTCGATCGGCGAGGAGCTCCTGTTCCGCGGCGCGCTGATGCCGATCGTCGGCGTGTGGTGGCAAGCCGGCGTGTTCGCCCTACTCCACGTCGGACCTGGCAAGCGATTCCTGCCATGGACGGCGTCGGCCGCGGTCCTCGGGCTCGCGTTCGGCCTGCTCGCGCGCGAGACCGGCAGCCTCGGCGCGCCGATCGCCGCGCACTTCACGATCAACTTCTTCAACCTGCGCTACATCGTGCGGACGCGCGTCGCGCGCCGCGCCGCCGCGTAGGCCGCGAGCTTCGGCCCGCGATCGGCCCACTCGTCGTCGAGCATGCGGAACCACGCGGTGTCGCGGTTGGCGTCCTTGATGATGTAGTGCGCCTGCTGGATGCCCTCGAACGTGAAGCCGTACGCGAGCGCGGCCTTCTGCGACGGCGCGTTGTTCGCGTCGCACTTCCATTCGACGCGACGGTAGCCGAGGGCGAACGCGTGGCCGAGCATCACGTGGGTGGCCTCCGCGGAGATGCCGGTGCCCTGCGCAGCCGTGCCGTACCAGATCGAGCCGAGCTCGATCTTCAGGTGCGCCGGCTGGTTCGCGAGGAAGTTCGCGACGCCCGCGAGCGCACCGGTCGCGCGATCGCGCACCGCGAACGGCGTGCCGTCGGCGGCGAGCACCTGGCTCGCGAGCCACGCGCGCAGGTCGGCCTCGTCGGCGAACGGCCCGCCCGACATCCACGTCCAGATCCGCGGCTCTCCCGCGATCGCGAACAGGCCCGGCACGTCGGCGGCGAGCTCGAGCGGGCGCAGCTCGACGGTGGGCCCGACGAGCACGGCTCCGGCGGGCTTGTGCGGCAAGGCGGCACGGCGGGCGAGCACGTCGGGTGGCAGCATGATGCCGTTTTCTTGCACGGTTGGTGTGTCGCTGCCTAGCCTCGGGGATGCCCCGTCTCGCCCTCGCGCTTCTGGTGGTCGCTGGACTCGCCGCGCCCACGCTCGCCGACGAGACCTCGGCCACCGACAAGCTCCGCATCCTGTACTCGACGCGGTTCACGTTCACCGACGACGGCCTCCCGCTCGTGACGATCCAGATCATGGGAGGCAAGCGCGAGATCAAGCTGCGCGGCAAGGGCGGCATCGCGGTGCGGCCCGACGGCGACGGCGGCTCGACGGTCGAGGCCGACGGCGCCGACGCGTGGACGATCACCGCCGAGAACGTCAAGCCCGCGGTGATCCAGGACTGGACCGTCGTCGAGACGCTGCAGCCCGACGACACCGCAGGCGTGACCGCCGCGACCGCGCGCTGGAAGGATCGCGGGTTCGACGCGCGCACGTTCGAGATCGGCACCGTGTTCGGCACCGGCGGCGAGCTGATCGACACGCGCGAGGTCCGCGTCGCGATCGATCCCGTGGCGCAGGGCAAGGGCGCCGCGCGCGCCGTCGAGATCGCGAAGCGCTGGGGCCAGGCGACCAGCGTGCACCAGGAGCTCGTGCGTCGGCCGAGCGGCACGATCGTCGCGAAGGCGGGCACCACGATCATCCGGAACCCTGGCGTCCTGTGGTTCCAGCCGCGCCACGCGAGCGAGACGATCACGGTTGCCGACGTGCCGACCAACACCGGCGGCAGCCAGCTCGACACCGGCGCCGAAGATCGCCGCTACTGGGGCAGCGTGTACGTCACGCTCGACCACGACGGGTCGTTGATCGCGGCGAACGCGGTCGCCGAGGACAAGCTACTCGACGGCCTCGTGCCCGCCGAGATGTACGCCGACGCGCCGGCCGCCGCGCTCGAGGCCCAGGCGATCGCCGCGCGCACCGAGCTGCTCCAGAAGATCGGTCGCCGCAACCTCACCGATCCGTTCCTCCTGTGCTCGACGCAGCAGTGCCAGGTCTACGCTGGCGCCGGCAAGGAGGACCCGCGCACGACGCGCGCGGTCGAGCGCACCCGCGGCATGGTGCTCCTGCGCGACGGTGGCGGCATGGTCGACATCCGCTACAGCGCGTCGTGCGGCGGGCACACCGAGAACAACGAGGCGATCTGGGGTGGCGAGGCCGATCCGTCGCTGCGCGGTCGCACCGACGACGCCAAGGCGCAGATGAGCACGGTCAGCGATGTCCACGCGTTCCTCGCCGACGACAGCGGCGACGCGTACTGCGCGCACGGCAAGCTCGCGAAGGCCAAGTACCGCTGGACCGAGAAGATCGCGGTCGACGATCTCACCGCGCGGATCGCGGCGAGCTATCCCGAGGTCGGTCGCGTGAAGTCGCTGACGCCCAAGACGCGCGGCACCTCGGGGCGCGTGCAGATCATCGCGATCAAGGGCGAGCACGGCAGCATCGAGGTCAGCGGCGACCTCGCGATCCGCCGGCTGCTCGGCGGCCTCAAGTCGTCGCTGTTCGAGGTCACGCTCGACAAGAACGTCTTCGTATTCCACGGCGCCGGCTTCGGCCACGGCGTCGGCATGTGCCAGATGGGTGCGATCGGCATGGCCGACGCCGGCAAGCCGCACGCCGAGATCCTGAAGCACTACTACCGCGGCACGCACGTCCACAAACTGTACTGATACCCTCGCAGCATGCAGCTGCTCCCGACGACGATGGTCGGCTCGTATCCGCGCCCGGCCTGGTTCACGCACCAGCTCGCCGGCAAGGACATCCTCGAGGCCTTCAAGCTCGCCGCGCATGCCGAGGCGTTCCACGACGCCACCCGCGTCGTGATCAAGGATCAGGAGGACGCCGGCCTCGACATCCTGTCCGACGGCCAGATGTGGTTCGACGATTACCACATGGGCATCGGCTCGTTCCTCTGGTACTGGCTCGAGCGCACGCACGGCTTCTCGTCGGAGAAGTTGCCGCATCCGGCGCGCGACAAGGCCAAGGGCCGCGACGTGTGGGCGCTCGACGAGGCCGGCGGCGTCGCGGTCGACGGCCCGATCTCGCGCGGCCCGGTGCGCATGGCGCTGATCTACAACTGGGCGCAGGCCCACACGACGCGACCGATCAAGGCGTGCGTCGGCGCCGGGCCGGTCCAGCTCTCGACGCTCGCGCACTTCCGCGGCGGCCCGATCAAGAATCGCTACGAGCTGTCGCGCGCCCTCGCCGACGTGTTCCACGCCGAGATCGGCGAGCTTGTCGCGGCCGGCTGCAAGCACGTGCAGCTCGAGGACCTCGGCGCGTGGATGCCGCATCTCAGTGGCGACAAGGACTACGACTGGGTGACCGACGTCGTCGATCGCACGCTCGGCGAGACGCCCAAGGGCGTCGAGCGCGCCTGGCACTTCTGCATGGGCAACGCGTGGGGCAACAAGCTCGAGGGCATGACCGCCGGCGGATACCGCGAGATCCTGCCGCACTACCTGTCGTGCAAGGTCGACGCGTACGTCCTCGACTTCGCGTGCCGCGAGATGGAGGACGCCGACCTGCTCCGCACGCTGCCCGCCGACAAGCGGATCCACGCCGGCGTGATCGATGTCCGCACGCTCGAGATCGAGCACCCCGAGCAGGTCGCCGAGCGCACCCGCAAGGTGCTCAGGCACATCGAGCCCGAGCGCGTCACGCTGACGACCGACTGCGGCCTCAAGCAGCTGCCGCGCGTCGTCGCGATCCAGAAGCTGCGCGCGCTCGTCGAAGGCGCCGCGATCGTGCGGCGCGAGCTAGCTAAGTAGCTCGATCTCGACCGCGGTCCCGTCGAGATCGTCGATGAAGCCGCCGAACCAGATCACGACGAAGACGTCGGTGCCGCGCCAGTAGCCCTCGAGCCACATCGACGCGCCGCTCAGCGCGCGGCTCTCGATCCCGACGCCCATGCGCGAGTCGTCGAGCCGGCACGCGAGCTCACCGATCACCGCGTGCGAGTTGTCGCGCTTGGGCAAGAAGCACGGCATCCGCAACACGTGGCCGGTGTGCGCGTCGAGCCACGCGCGCAGCGCCTCGACCGGGCGCAGGGCGCAGCCGTGCTCGAACGAGCGTGGCACGTGTGGGGTCATCTCGCGGGACATGTCACTCGGGCTGCAACACGAAGTAGTGGAACACGTGATAGGCCGCGTCGCTCGTGATCGCGACGTCGGTCGTCGCGCCGACCGGCAGTTCGACGACGATCTCGGCGAACGGGCCCGAGGGCTTCGGCAGGGTCGCGGCGACCCCGTTCACCGTGACGTGGGCCGCGGTGGTGACCGCGTTTTGGTAGGGATAGCCGGCGTCGCCGCCGGTCCGGATCACGAGCCGCACCGGCTTGCCCGGATCGCGCCCGATCCGGAACTGCTCGGCCCGACCGACGATCGTGCGGCCGCCGTCGAGGACGAGGCCATGCTCGCCGACCTCGCGCCCGACCATCGACCACCGCGCCGTCGGATCGCCGACGTTGCGGCGGCCGAGCTCGCCGTGCCAGCCGTGCGCGCGCTCGCTCGCGAGATCGGCGACGTCGACCCGATCGACCATCGCCCAGCCCGCGTGATCGCCGAGCGGCCGCTCGCCGGTCCCGACGTGATCCCAGCGCGCCTCGACGATCACCATGTCGGATCCGCCGGCGAGCCGGCGCTTGTCGAGCCCGGGGTGCAGCGGTGTGTGGAACACGGTCTCGCCGTAGAACTCGTTGGTGCCCATCCACGCCGGGTAGTACGCGAAGTAGTCCGGACGCCGGTCGGGCGGCAGGCTCTCGAGGAACTCGAAGCGCGCCCCCGGCCCGTTGTTCGCGATGCCGGCCTGGTAGTTCGTGACCAGGCCGAGCATGTCGTAGACCTCGCCGTCGCCGTAGTAGGCGATCGCGCCGGCGTCGTGGAACATGATGCGCGCGCCCGGCAGCTTGGCGTGGAGGTACTCGCCGATCGCGACGACCTGCGTGTTGGTGTCCATCGCGCCCTGCGCGAACAGTCGCGTGTCGGCGACGTAGCCCGGCACGGCCTGCCAGGCGAGCACGCCCGCGACGACCGCCGCGACCGCGATCCACCAGCGCCCGATCCAGCGCACGAACGGCGCGAGCGAGAGCCCGACCGGGATCGCGAGCAGCGGGAACGCCGGCGTGATGTAGCGATAGTCCTGCACGCTCCACAGGCCCGACGACGCGATCACCGCGAGCACCAGAAGCACCGGCGCGCCGATCACCGCCGCCGCGAGCAGCCGCCCAGCGCGCGCGCGGATCGCGAAGATGATCGTGAGCACCGAGCCGGCGAGCCACGCCACCGCGACCAGCTTCGGGAGCACGAGCGGCGAGTCCGGGCTCCAGAACAGCGCGACGACCGCCTTGCCGGAGAGCGACACGACCGCGTGCATCCAGTAGCTCCAGTCGAAGCCCGGCAGGTAGAAGTGGCTCTTGGCGACGCCGGTGTTCGGGAAGAACTGCCCGGCGAACACCTTGTTCGCGACCAGCCACGCGACCGGCGCGGCGAGCGGCACGAACCAGATCGCGGCCGCCCGCAACCGGCGCTGGCGCACGCGATCGAGCGCGGCGATCGCGATGATCCCGCCGCAGATCAGCATCGCCTCGGGTCGCGACAGCGCCGCCGCGGCGAGGCACGCGATCAGCTTCTTGTTCGGCGCTGCATCGCGCGGCGTGTCGGCGAGCAGCAGGAACATGCCGACCAGCAAGGCGCTGGCGAACGCGACCTCCATGCCCGACAGCGCGGTGAACGCGAACGGCGCGATCGCGAGCGTCAGCGCGGCGGCGATGATCCCGGCGAGCTCGCCGCCGACCGGCGCGAGCCGCTTCGCGAGCCGGTAGCAGCCGATCGCGGTCAGCGCGTACAGCACGCTGCACGCGAGGTACGACACCCACACGAGCGCGTGGCCGCGGAGGCCGACCGTCCAGAACGGCGCGAGCACCATCGGCCACAGCACGCTCGTCGAGCCCGCCGAGTAGCCGCCGCCCGGGTAGTACGAGAACGGCTGCGCGCGCCCGAACTGCTTGGCGTAGGTCAGGTAGATGTAGCTGTCGTCGAGCGGCAGGCTCATCGGCCGCGTGTGCCGCAGCGTGATCGCGGCGAACAACCACGCGATCGCGATCGCGACCGCGGCGATCGCCAGGACCGGTGCGTGCCGACGGAAGCTCAGGGCCACTGCGCGACCGGCGGGTGCACGGCGGCGAGCGCGATGTGGACGAAGCGAAACTGGCGATCGCGCTGGTAGTCGCCGACGAGCTCGAGCGCGATCTCGTTGAAGTCGATCGAGCGGACCCAGCGAAACCCGGTCTCGTAGAGCAGCGGCAACGGATCGTCCATGCCCCACTGCACCGGCTCGCCGAGCTCGCCGACGAAGTCGCGCGACTCGAGATCGCGCTGCGGCACCTGGCCGGCCGCCATGCGCTTGCCGAGGTGATCGAACGCGACCAGCGAGCGTGGATCGAGGCCGGTCGCGAGGCGCGTCGCCGTCGCGCGCACCGCGGCCTCGGTCAGGTACATCGTGACGCCTTCCCACAGGACGAGCGCCGGCTCGGTGGTCGAGAACCCACACGCGACGAGGCGCTCGATCGGATCTTCGCGCTCGAAGTTGCAGCTCGCATAGGTCGCGGCCTCGATCGGATAGCCGTCGAGCTTGGCGAGCCGCGCGCGCTTCTCGGCCTGCGTCGCCGGATGATCGACCTCGAAAAATCGCACGCCGGCGCGCGGCAAGCGCGCGGCGCGCGTGTCGTAACCGGCGCCGAGGATCACGACCTGGCGGATCGACAGCTGATCGACCGCCTGCCCGACGAGCCGATCGAGGTACGCGACGCGCAGCGCGAGCCACAGCGCCATCGGCGGCCAGCGCGCGTCGAGTCGATCGGCGATCGCCTGGCCCTCGGCACCGGCGATCGCGTCGGCCCAGGGGTCGACGAACAGGGGGTTCTCGGCCTTGCTCGCGCGCGCCCGGTACGCGCACACCATCAGGGCCGTCTTCGACGCGGTCGTGGTCGCATCCACCGCTCCGCTATATCACGCTACTTGTTCATGCCGCGAGCTGCTCGCGGCGTTCGGGCCTCCGCCTCACTTGTCGAAGTGCGCGACGAGTCCGTTGTACGCCGTGGTCACGCGCATCGAGAGCTCGTTCGCCGCCTTCTGCTTCTGAGGATTCGCGGCGTGCATGTCCGGGTGGTACTTGCGCATCATCTGGCGATACGCGCTCTTGATCTGGGCCATGTCGGCGCCCTCGACGAGCCCGAGCACCTTCAACCAGTCGGCGATCTGAGCCCCGGTGCTGCCGGGCCGCGCCGCGCGCGCGCTGCCCGGGCTCGCGCCGGGTCGCGGGCCCGACGACGTCGACGACGATGACGACGTCGTCGAGCCGGTCGACCAGTTGCCCTTCGCGGCCTGCTCCTTCATCCGACGGAACGCCTCGTCGGCGGCGACCTTCGCCTTGGCCTCGCGCTGCTCGCGCTCGCGATGGACGCGCCCGTGCCGCTCGCGGTGACTCTTGTCGCGGGCCGCGCGGGCGGTCGCGTCGGACACCGCGAGCTTGGCGAGCGGGTTCGCCAGCGGATCGCGTGGGGTCTTCTCGCGCGCGGCCTTGCGGGCGATCAGCTCGACCTGCAGGGCGGCGCTCTCCACGTTGGTGAGCGGCTCGTCATCCGCGATCACGAGCGACGTGAACTTCGAGATGCCGGACTGCGCGCCATCGAGGATCCGCCGCGTGATGCTCACGCCACGTACTGTAGCAACAACTACTGCGGCGCGACGTAGACCGTGACGACCTCGTCGAACTCCGAGTGGTGCGGGAAGTGGCCGTCGGCGTCGCTCGGCTGCGTGTGGCAGTCGCGGTAGTACCCGGTGAACGACTGGCTCTCGCAGGCGTGGGGCGCCTCGGCGTGATGGTGCCCGTCGTGGTCGTTCTCGTCCCCCTCGTCGCGATCGCGATCGTGGGTGTTGGTGAAGTCGGCACACGTGCCGGCGAAGATCATCCCGCACTGCGTGGTGTTGCCGTTGCCGCTCGGCTCGGTGCAGTCGCGATCGTGGAGCGGGCCGCTGTCGGGCTCGCCCGCCGCCTGAGCCCTGCCCTCGCAGGCGTACGCGACGATCTGCTGGTCGTCGGGCACGAAGATCTGACCGTAGAACGCGCCCTCTTCGAGCGAGTAGTCGTGCGCCTCTTGCTGGGTCGTGCTGAGCGCGTGGCTCGGACCGCGCAGCGAGATCAGGAGCGAGATGTCGTGCGCGTTGACGCGCGCGAGGATGCACGAGCTCACCCAGTGTTGCGAATGGGTGTGGATCGCGCGCTCCGTCCATTCGGGTGCGAGCCCGATCGCGCCGGCGAACGCGTAGTCGGTACCGTCGACCTGGGCGTGGAGGGTGACCTGCTTGGGGAGCGCGCAGCTCACGATGTAACCGAACAGGTCGCGACCGTCCGCGGTCGAGAGCAACGCCGCCGCGGTGTCACCGGTCTCGTAGTTCCCCGGTGATAGCTGGCGGCCAGCGATCCGGTCGGCGCCGATCCGGTTGACCTGGACCTTGTTCATCGCGACCTTGTTCATCGCGACCTTGTTCGCCGTGGTGACCGACTGCGATGCCTCCGAGGTGTCGTCCGACGTCGTCGGATCGGCTGCGCACCCAGCGAACAACACCGAGGTCAGCGCGACTGCGTTGAGAGAAAGTCTCATCCCGTCAAGGTTCGGTCCTCGAAGCCCGCGCTGCAACGTGGTTTTTTGGAGCGCTCGTGTGCCGAAGCGGTCTGGAGTGATCTAGCCGCTTACAACGCTACAGACGTTCATCTACCCATAACCCCGACGAAATTGGGTAAGGCGCCCAACTCTCGACGTCGAGCGCCAGCC
This sequence comes from Haliangiales bacterium, assembly GCA_038321315.1. Lineage (GTDB taxonomy): Bacteria > Myxococcota_A > Polyangia > Haliangiales > Haliangiaceae > JABFXX01. The sequence continues at coordinate 77,661 of JBBQEX010000015.1, forward strand.
CGTCGACGACCGCACCTTCGATCGACGCCATCGAGATGCCCAGGGCGATCTTGGCGTTCCCATTCAGGTTCTCCAGCGCTGTCCGGAGCTCGGACAATGTGGGCGAAGCGCGACCCATCACCGCCACCAGGCTATCGGGTGCGCTCGTGGCGATGGTCATGCCCAGGCGGGTCGCGATGTCGGATAGCCGGGCGATCTCGACTTTGCCACCTTCGCCGTACAGCGCGATCACCTCGTGAGCCTGCCCGGGTGCCGCGTCGGTTCGCCCGATCGCCGCCTGCAACGCGAGATGAAATTCGCGCGCCGACGCGAACCGCTCCTTGGGCTCCGGCGCGAGTGCACGTGCGATCGGTTCGTCGATCGCGGGATCGAGATCGACCTTGCTCGATGGTCGCGGTCGCGGTCCGTGGACCTGGAGGTAGCTCTGCACGACGCCAGGACCGCCGCCGTACGCGGGTTGCCCGGTCAGCATGTGGAACGCGAGCAGCCCGAGCGCGTAGACGTCGGTGCGCGCGTCGACCGGTTGACCGCGCAGCTGCTCGGGTGCCATCGCCGCCGGCGTGCCGAGCATGCTGCGGGACGACGTCAGCCCGGGACCGACGTCGTCGATCAACTTGACGAGGCCGAAGTCGAGCAGCACCGGGCGGACGCTGCCGTCGGGCTGCTTCGCGAGGATCACGTTCGACGCCTTGACGTCGCGATGCACGAGGCCGGCGTCGTGGGCGACCGCGAGCGCGCCGCACAGCGCGCCGACGATCGCGAGCATCTCGGCCGGCGAGAACATCCCGCGCTCGAGCAGGACCTCGCGCAGGCTCGGGCCCTCGACGTACTCGAGGACCAGGTAGGGGCGACCGTCGGCGAGCTCGCCGTGGTCGAGCGCGCACACCACGTTCGGATGGGTGAGTCGCTGGATCGCCTCGAGCTCGCGCTCGAACCGGCGCATCGCATCGGACGATCGAACGAGCTCGAGGTGGAGGATCTTGATCGCGACGACCGCGCCATCGGCATCGCGCGTCGCGCGCCACACCTGACCAAAGCCACCCTCCCCGATCAGGTGAGCGAGGTGGAAACCCGGAACGTCGGTCGGCTGGATCCCTCCGGTCAACGTCCTATGAGTATCACCTGCCGTCTTGGCCAAATCTCCCGGCCCAAAACAGGTTTGATTCCGCGAGCTTCTGGATCTCGATCTGCTGAGGCCCCGACAGCGCGTGGTGCTGGAACGCCAGGTGTGCGAGCTCGAGCCGGGTCTCCGCGGGCAACTGGGACAGCCCGCCGACCACCGGAGCCCAGACCTCCGGGACCGCGGCTTCGGCGACCAGCTGGAGCACGCGGAGCACGACGTGATCGTCCTCCGACACGTCCTGTCCGACGAGCCGCGGCAGGAGCGTCGCGAGCTCGTCGCGCTGGGCGGCCGCGGCGAACGCGCGCGCGAGGAGCAGCTCGTCCGCGTAGGTCGGGCCCTCCGAGTGATCGCGCTTGAGCACGAGGCTGCGCTGCGCGAGCCGGATCGCCTCGTCGATCGCGCCCTGCCACAGCCGATCCTCGGCGAGGTTGTGTGTCGCGTTGCGCTCGAGCATCGGCTGGCCGTTCTCGCGGGCGAGCTGGATGAGGAAGCGGAGATCCTCGGCGGTACGCTCCGGCTTGCCGAGCGCCGACCACAACCAGGTGCGATTGCCGTACGCGGCCGCGAGGTGGAACCGATCGCCGGACGCCTCGCACGCCGCGATCAGCTCCTCGAACAGCGTGGTCGCGCGCGCGAGCTCGCCGTGCGCGACGAGCGATGGCCCGAGCATCACGCCCGCGACGATCTCGGTCTCGAGCTTGCCGATGGCGCGCGCCCGCGCGCGGACCGCGTCGAGCCCCGCGATCGCCTCGTCCATCGCCTGATCGCGGAAGTGACCGCGCGCCTCGGCGAGCTCGAGGTCGACGACGAGATCGTCGCGCTCGGCGAGCGCCCAGCTCCGCACGCGCGCCGCCGCCGCCGCCTCGCGCGAGGCGGCGAAGTCCTCGCGCAGATCGTGCACCGTCGATTCCTCGAGCCGCGTCTCGATCTCGAGCGCGAGGTCGCCGATCGCGACCGCGATCCCGACCGCCTCCGCGAGATCGGCGAGCGCGTCGGCGAGTCGCATCAGGCGCTCGCGTGCGCGGGCGCGACCGAGCAGCGCACGCGCGCGGCGCCAGTCGGCGATGGGCAGGTTCGCGACCGCGCGGTCCCACGCCTGATCGGCGTCGAAGATCCGGTGCTCGACGTGCGCGCGATCGCCGAGCATCGCGTACGCATCGGCCGCGAGATCGAGCGCGCGCGAGGCCTCGGCGTGGCGCGCGAGCTGCGCGATCACCGCCGACTCGGTGGCCGGCTGCGTCTGCCAGTACGCGAGCGCGGCGCGATGGATCGCGACGCGATCGGGCTCCGCCGTCGTCGTGTACAGCCCCTCCTCGAGCAGCGTCTGACGGAACCGCCAGCCGCCGATCGCGGCGACGACGAGGCCGGCCGCGGCGAGCTCGCGCAGGCCGACGTCGACGTCGATCGGGGTCGATGCGCCACCCGCGCGCTCGACGAGCTCGACGACCGCGGCGAGCTCCGCGCGATCGAACTCGCCGCCGAGCACCGCGCACAGCCTCGCGAGCGCGACCAGCTCGACGCTGGCGCCGGCGAGCTCGCGCGCCGCGAGCCACGGGCCGAGCGCGATCGGCGGCAGCGCATCGAGCGCGGTGGTGTCGAGGAAGTGCTCGCCACCGGCGCGCGTGCGCACCGCGCCGCGCTCGTGGACTTCGTGGGCGAGCATCGTCAGGTGCAGCGGGTTGCCGCGCGCGAGCTCGACGAGCTTGCGCAGCGCGCGCAGCGGCGCGTACTGCGCCGGCTCGAGCAGCTTCGCGGTGAGCCCCATCGCGGCCTCGTCGTCGAGCGGCCCGAGCGCGTCGCGGCGATGGCGGTCGGCGCGCTGGCCGAGGCTCGGGCGGCGCTCGTCGAGCCGGGTCGACGCGACGCCGGCGATCCACAGCGGCAGCGGCTCGCCGCCGAGCGTGGCGTACTCGAGTGCGTCGAGCAGGTCGTGATCGGCGAACTGGAGATCGTCGATCACGATCGCGGTCGGGCGCGCGCGGGCCGCGGCGCGCAGCGCGTCGCCGATCGCCCGCACCACGGCGACGCCGGGCGGCGGCGTGTGCACGAGGCTCGCGAGCGCGGTGTACGCGGCATGGGTCGTGCCCGGCGGCGGGATGGCGACGAGCTCGACGCGCACGCCGAGACCGCGCAAGCGGGCGGCGAGCTCGGCGGCGACCACGGTCTTGCCGACGCCGGGGTCGCCGGTGATCACGGCGAACCCGGGATTTTGTGGTTGCGGCCCGGCGATCGTCGCGCCCGCGTGGGCGACCAGATCCGACAGGAGCGCCTCGCGTCCGAACAGCACGACGGCATCGGCCTCGACGGGCGCGCGAAACTCGCCGAGGCCCTCGACCTCGCTGGCGCGCGTCGGGGTCTGGACGACCGCGGCGAACGCCCGGGTGAACAGCGCGCCGGTCCACGCGCCCTGCGGCAGCCACGACTCCGGCGTGTCGATCGCGTCGCCGACCGGCGCGAGCCCCGATGCGCTCGGCGCGACGCGGAGCAGGTCGAGGTGCAGCGCGACGCGCGCGCCGATCGCGACGAGATCTCGCGCCGCGGCGATCGCGGCGACCGCCGGGTCCGCGTGGTCGCCGCCGATCAGCGCGCCGAGCACGCGGCGCCCACGCTGCGACAGCACGAGCACCTTGCGCGCCGCGAGGCTACCGAGGATCGCGCGATCGACGCGCGGTAGCTCGATCCACACGAGCACCACCGGCTGCTTGCCCTCGGCGATCACCGACATCGATCGCGCCTCGACCGCCGGCGCCCGATCGTGGCGGAGCGCGTGCAGGCGCTGCTTGCCCGCCTCGGCACTCGCGGGCCGGCGCTCGGGAGCCTTGGCGAGCAGATCGGTGACCAGGGCCTCGACCGCGGCCGGCACGGTGACGAGCGTGCCGAGCGGCGGCGGGCGCATCGCCGCGTGCGCGCGCTCGAGCGTCGCGGCGTCGCCGACGAACGGTGGGCGCCCGGCGATCAGCTCGAACAGCACGCAGCCGAACGCGTACAGATCGGAGCGCGGATCGACCGCGCTCGCGTCGACCAGCTGCTCGGGCGCGATGTACTCGAGAGAACCGACCTGGACGTTCGCGCGCGTCGGATCGTCGGGGTCGTCGGGATACTTGCGCGCGAGCCCGAGGTCGAGCAACACGACGCGGCCGTCGCTGCGCACGATGTTGTCGGGCTTGATGTCGCGATGCACGAAGCCGGCGGCGTGCACGCCGGCGAGCGCGTCGAGCACCTGGCCGCCGATCCGGATGACGTCCTCGAGCGGGATGCGCCCGGCCGAGACCAGGTCGGCGAGCGTGGGGCCCTTTACGCGCTCCATCGCGATCCAGGGTCGTCCGTCGGGCAGCACACCGTGACCGAGGATCTCGGGTACCGACGGCGCGCCGATCCGCTCGAGGGCCTCGGCTTCGCGGCGAAGGCGGGCGCGCGACAGCTCGTGGTCGGCGTGCGCGACCTTCAAGACCCCGCCCGAGACGATCTCCCAGACCGAGGCAAACCCACCACTGCCGAGCAGCGAACCGAGCGGTTGCGCCCAATCCGGGGGCGCGGGGTGGGTGTCGGGATTCACGACATCGATCACCGCGCTCGGATGGTCTGGACACGGCTGTCCGGAAGCCAGACGACGGTGACACGTTGGACACCGAGCCACGCTCCACTGTAGCGCGTAATCAGACGTGATAAGTTGTCTCGTCGGTACGTGCTCGAGAACGTCATTGAAGCCATGGTCGACGCCGTGCTCGTCGTCGATCCCGAGGGTCGCATCACGCGGTCGAACACGGCAGCGACGCGCCTGACCGGCTACACGATCGACGAGATCAAGAACCTGTCGATCGCGAAGCTCCTGGTCGATGACAACTCCGGGCTGCGCACCGTCGTGCGCCGCCGCATCGAGGACGGCGATGTGCTGCGCCGCGAGGAGTCCTGGCTCGTCACCAAGGCGGCCGGCAAGATCCCGGTGTCGGTCACGGGGTCGCCGGTGCTCGACGACAAGGGCGTCCTTCAGGGCATCGTGCTGGTCGCGCGCGACATCCGCGAGCTCCGCCGGCTGCTCGCCGAGAAGGAAGCGGAGATCATCCGGCGCCGCGAGGTCGAGGAGGAGCTCCGCGCCGCGAAGTCGTCGATCGAGGAGAACCTCGACGCGACGCGGACCCAGCTGCTGCTCGCCGAGCGCCGCGCGACGCTCGGCACGCTCGCCGGCGGCGTCGGTCACGAGCTGCGCAACATCGCGCAGATCCAGGTCGCCGCGGTCGACGAGATCGCCGAGGCGATCGCGGCCGGCGAGAACCTCGCCGCGCTGATGCTCACGATCCTCCCCGACCTCGAGCGCGTCGGCGCGCACATCACCGAGCACGGCCGCCGCCTCCTCCAGCTCGCCAAGCCTGGCCCGGACCACGTCGAGAAGTTCGATCTGTGCACCGTGGTGCGCGACGTGATCTCGATGCTGCGCGGCGCCGGGCACATCCGCCGGATCGAGGTCATCGCGAACTTCGGCTCCGAGGCGTTCGACGTCACCGTTAACCGCACGCGCATCGAGCAGATCCTGGTCAACCTGATCGTGAACGCGGTCGACGCGATCGGCGAGGTCCCGCACCGCCCGGGGACGATCGCGATCACCCTGCGCGGCGAGGGCTCGCGCGTGATCTGCGAGGTCAGCGATACCGGCGCCGGCATCGGGCCCGACTCGATCGGCCGCGTGTTCGAGCCGTTCTACACGACGAAGGGGCTCGATAAGGGCACCGGGCTCGGCCTGCCGGTCGCGCGCGAGATCGTGCGGAGCTACGGCGGCGATCTCGTCATGCGCTCGGTGCTTGGCGAGGCCACCACGTTCACGTTTGATCTGCCGCGCTGAGTCAGCTTCCGGGCATCAGCTCGATCGTGCCGTCGACGATCTTCTTGCCGCGCAGCACGCGGTAGTCGGCGCCGAACTGCTCGACGAGCAACGTGTCGTCGCCGGGCGCCGAGTACAGCCACCAGCGGCAGCGTTCGACGTGGGCATCCGGACGATCCTTGGTCATGCCGCCGAGCGCCCCGACGTCGCCCTCGAACTTGCAGGTCGCCGCGCCGCGCTTGTCGAGGGCGAAGCGGACCTCGCCGACCACGATCGCCTCGGGCGGATAGCCGGTGATCTGCGTGGCCTCGTCGAGCGTCATCAGCCGCGTCGCGCCGGCGCCCGCGCGCTCGATGCCGATCACGAGCCAGCGGATGTCCTTGTTGTCGACCACCCGGCCGGCGGTCCAGCGGTGGCCGTCCTCGTCGTAGGACAGCATGCCTTCGACCAGGAAATCGCGGCCGTCGATCGTCAGGATGTCGTTGATGCGCATCTCGCGCACGGTGCGCTCGATCAGGTTGTCGCCAACCGAGGGCAGCGAGAGCTGGGGCTTGCCGCCGATCTGCTTGCGTCCCTTACCGTCCCGCACGGCGATCCCCACGGCGGTGGCGCCGCCGACCACGGTGAGCAGCACGAGCAAGATCCAGATCACGCGCGCATCATACGCACGGACCTGCCGTGATACATCTGCGGCGGGATTGTTATGCCCACGATGAACATCATCGAAGCCGTGCGCGACGCGCTTCGTCTCCAGATGAAGCTCGACGCGCGCGTCGTCGTGCTCGGCGAAGACGTCGGCAAGTTCGGCGGCGTGTTCCGCGCGACGTCGGGGCTGCACGACGAGTTCGGTGCCGACCGCGTGATCGACACGCCGCTCGCCGAGGCCGGCATCATCGGCACCGCGATCGGCATGGCGCTCTACGGCCTGCGTCCGGTGCCGGAGATCCAGTTCTCCGACTTCATCTTCCCGGCGTTCGATCAGATCGTGAACGAGCTGGCGAAGTTCCGCTATCGCTCGGGCGGGCAGTACAGCTGCCCGGTCGTGATCCGCACGCCGGTCGGCGGCGGGATCCGCGGCGGTCACTATCACTCGCAGTCGCCCGAGGCGCTGTTCATCCACACGCCGGGGCTCAAGGTCGTCGCGCCGAGCAACCCGTACGACGCCAAGGGCCTCCTGCTCGCGTCGATGCGGCAGAACGATCCGGTCCTGTTCATGGAGCCCAAGCGGATCTATCGCGCCAGCAAGGGCGAGGTGCCGGATGGCGACTACGTCATCGAGCTCGGCAAGGCGAGCGTGCCGCGCGCCGGCACGCAGTGCACGGTGCTCGCGTGGAGCGGCATGGTGTCGATCGCGCTCGAGGCCGCGGCCAAGGCCGAGGCCGCCGGGCTCTCCGTCGAGGTCGTCGACCTTCGCACGCTCGCGCCGTTCGACATCGACACGATCCTCGCGTCGGTCGGCAAGACCGGCCGCTGTGTCGTCGTCCACGAGGCGCCGCGCACCTGCGGGTTTGGCGCCGAGCTCGTCGCCTCGATCCAGGAGCGCATCATGGACCAGCTCGAAGCCCCGATCCTGCGTGTCACCGGTCTCGACACGCCGTTCCCGTACACGCTCGAACACGAGTACTTGCCCAACCCGGATCGCGTGGTGACCGCGATTCGCCAGACGCTGGAGTGGTAGATGGCGTTCAAGTTCCACCTCCCTGATATCGGTGAAGGCGTCGTCGAGGGCGAGATCGTCTCGTGGAAGGTCAAGGTCGGCGACAAGGTCAAGCTCGACCAGCCGATCGTCGAGATCATGACCGACAAGGCCACGGTCGAGATCCCGTCGCCGCGCGCCGGCACGATCCTGAAGATCAACTTCACCGACGGCCAGATCTGCCCGGTCGGCCAGATCCTCGTCGAGATCGACGACGGCGCGATCGCATCGAGCCCGAGCCCGAGCCCGAGCCCGAGCCCGACTCCGTCGCATCGTCCGGCTGCGGCCGCGAATGCGATCGAGGTCGTCGACGTCTCGGCCTCGCGCGAGCGCGTGCTCGCGACGCCCGCCACCCGGCGGCTCGCGCGCCAGATGGGCGTCGAGCTCGGCCGTGTCGTGCCGACCGGCAAGCACGGTCGCGTCACCACCGACGACGTCAAGAAGTTCACGCCCGGCAGCGCGCCGGTCCCGACCCGCGCCGCACACGCGCCGGTCGCGATCGCGAGGGGCGGCGACGAGGAGCGCATCCCGCTGCGGGGCATGCGCAAGAAGATCGCCGAGTCGATGGCGCGCTCGGTCGGCACCGCCGCGCACTTCACGTATGTCGAGGAGATCGACATGACCGAGCTCGTCCTCGTTCGCGAGCGCGCGAAGGCGCGGGCGGCCGAGCGCGGCGTGAAGCTCAACTACCTGCCGTTCATCGTGAAGGCGATCGTGTCGGGCCTGAAGAAGTGGCCGATGTTGAACGCCAGCCTCGACGAGTCGACGCAGGAGATCGTCCGCAAGAAGTACTATCATGTCGGGATCGCCGCGCAGGGCCCGCACGGCCTCGTGGTCACCGTCGTGCGCGACGCCGATCACCGCTCGATCTTCGACCTGTCGCGCGAGATCGATCGGCTCGCCGAGGCGGTGCGCAACAACACCGCGACGCGCGACGAGCTGTCGGGCTCGACGTTCACGGTCAGCTCGCTCGGCAAGCTCGGCGGCGTGCTCGCGACGCCGATCATCAACTTCCCCGAGGTCGCGATCGTCGGCGTCCACAAGATCGAGGAGAAGCCCGCGGTGCGCGGCGGCCAGATCGTGATCCGCCACCTGATGAACCTGTCGATCTCCGTCGATCACCGGCTCGCCGATGGCTGGGATGGCGCGATGTTCCTCCAGGACGTCAAGGCGCTGCTCGAAGACCCGACGACGATGTTCATGGAAATGGTCTGAGCGTGCGCGCGGCGCTCGCCGTCCTGGTCCTCGCCGCGTGCCATCACGCCGCGCCGATCGCGCCGCCCTCGCCCGCACACCTCGTCGCGCGCGGCGGCTGGCAACAGAGCAAGACCGAGCCCTACCAGGGCAAGCAGGACGACATCTACTTCGTGTCGCCGACGGTCGGGTTCTACGGCAACGGTGCCGGCAAGGTGTTCCGCACCGACGACGGCGGCGTGACCTGGAAGACCGTCATGGAGAAGCCGGGGACCTACGTCCGCGCGCTCGCGTTCCTCGACGACAAGCGCGGCTTCGTCGGCAACCTCGGGCCCGAGTCCTTTCCAGGCGTGACCGACGCGCAGCTCCTGTATCGCACCGACGACGGCGGCGCGACGTGGCAGCCGGTCGCGCTGCCGAGCCCCGAGGGCGCGCGCGGCGTGTGCGCGATCGACGTGCTCGCGCTCGACGCGGTCAACGCCGGCCACCGCCTGCATCGCGAGCTCGTTCACGTCGGCGGTCGCGTCGGCGGACCGGCGGCGCTGTTTCGCAGCCTCGACGGTGGCGCGGCGTGGACGCGCCTGCCGCTGCCGCCCGAGATCGCGATGATCCTCGACGTCAAATTCCTCGACGTGTCGACCGGCTTCGTGTTCGCGGGCAGCGATCCCGATGTCGCCAAGAGCAACGGCTTGATCGAGAAGACGACCGATGGAGGGCAGACCTGGAAGGTCGTCTACCGCTCGACGCGTCCCTTCGAGCTGATCTGGAAAGGGGCGTTCCCCAGCCGGCTCGTCGGCTACGCGACGCTGCAGAACTACACCGGCGAGGCGTCCGAGGATCCGCAGTCGGGCGTGACCGCGACCAAGCCTCGGTTCGTCGTCAAGACGATCGACGGCGGCGACAGCTGGACCGAGCTGCACGTGGTCGACGATCCGAAGGTGCAGGAGTTCGGCATCGGCTTCGTCGACGATCGCCACGGCTGGATCGGCGCGATCCCGAACGGGTTCGCGACCGCGGACGGCGGCGCGACCTGGACGCCCGCGCTCGACATGCCCAAGGCCGGCAACAAGCTCCGCGTCGTCGCGACGCCGACCGGCGCCAACGTCTGGGCGATCGGCCTCGACGTCCGCCACCTCGAGCTCGACGCCCACCCCTGACACCGCTGTCGTGTCGCACCCGGTGACCGATCTGACTCGCGATCGCTAAACCTGCGAGATCACATGAATGCCGGGTGGTCCCGGCCTTGCGATATGTCGGTCCATGATGACCTCGACGCTTCGCCTCTCGCTCCTCCTCGCCGCCGGCTCGCTGCTCACCGCCTGCCCACTCGCCCCGAGTTGCGGCGGGTTCAGCGGCGGTGGCGATCTGGTGTACGCGCGGCCGAACGGCGACTCGGCGATCGCGTGCTCGAACGGCGGCTTCATCGCGACGATCGCGACCGCGCCGATCGAGGGTCGGATCTCGGGGACCGCGGTGACCGAGGGCTCGACCGGCGCGTTCGCGTTCGACTTCGCGCACGACGGGGACTGGACCGCGGTCGAGATGAACGAGGTCACGCTCGATCACGCCGACACGCTCTGCCAGGATCTCGCGACGCGCACGTGGTGGACCGCGGCGCCGCTCGAGCACCTGCCGATCGCGACCGCGTTCACCAAGCCCGCCGAGGGCTTCGCGACGGTCGAGGCGTGTGCGGCCGCGAACCCCGATGGGATCTGCGTGGACCAGATGCTGCTGTGCCCCGACGGCAGCGCGCAGCTCGCGACCGCCGAGGGCGACGACGTCGGCACGTACTCCGCGCAGGCCGGCGAGCTCGGCATCCTGACCGCGACGTGGGACTTCTCGGGGATGTACGCGAACAAGAGCCTCGAGACCGGCTCGCTGACGCCCGGCACGAACGATCAGGTTCGCTGGCAGACGACCGCGCTCGCGAACGTTTCGCTCCGCTGTAAGTAGTACGCTGCGCGGCATGCGCCACGCCTACTTCGCAGGTAGCGATGACACCAAGGCGCGCGGGTTGTTCCAGCTCCTGCGCGAAGACGGCACGCCCGCCGACACCGCGGCCGAGGCCGTGCTCGCGACGGTCGACGCGACGCTCGCGCGCCGCCTGTTCGACGGCATGGTGCGGATCCGCGTGACCGACGCCCGCATGATGGCGCTCCAGCGCCAGGGCCGCATCGGGTTCTACGGCGAGGCGGTCGGCCAGGAGGCGGCGATCGTCGGCTCGGCGGCGGCGAGCGCCCCGAACGACTGGATCGTGCCGGCGCTGCGCGAGGCCGGGGTCGGCCTGTTCCGCGGCATGTCGCTCGACTCGTACATCTCACAGATCTTCGGCAACGCGGACGACCCGTCGAAGGGCCGGCAGATGCCGTGTCACCCGTGCGACCGCGCGCACAACTACGTCGTGATGTCATCGTGCGTCTCGACGCAGATCCCGCACGCGGTCGGCATCGCGATGGCGATGAAGTTGAAGAAGGATGGCAACTGCGCGTTCGGCTTCATGGGGGATGGCGGCACGAGCGAGGGCGACTTTCACGTGTCGCTCAACTTCGCCGGCGTGATGAAGGCTCCGTGCGTCCTCATCTGCCAGAACAACCAGTGGGCGATCTCGACGCCGGGTAGCCTGCAGACCGCCGCCGAGACGATCGCGTTGAAGGCGCTCGGCTACGGCGTCGAGCCGATCCGCGCCGACGGCAACGACGTCCTCGCCGTCCACCACGCGGTCGGCTACGCCGCCGACAAGGCCCGCCGCGGCGACGGGCCGACATTCATCGAGCTGTTGACCTACCGCGTCAGCGCGCACAGCTCGTCGGACGATCCCTCACGCTATCGCGACGAGGCGGTCACCGAGATCTGGAAGGGTCGCCGCGACCCGATCCTTCGGCTCGAGACCTACATGCTCGCGCGCGGCTGGCTCGCGGGCGGCGAGCGCGAGGCCCTCGCGGCGACGATCGAGACGCAGGTCCGTGACGCGATCGCTCGCGCCGAAGCGGCCGGGCCACCACCGCTGTCGTCGCTGGTCGATGATGTCTACGAGACGCCGACCTGGCTGTTGCAAGAACAACTCGCAGCGCTCTCGGCGGCGGCGCGTGCGAAAAATCCCCATCAGCACTGACGTGCGTCCGATCTCCAGCAGGGAAGCCGCGTCGCTACCTGCGTTCGCGCCGATTTCGGTCGATAGTCGCTCGTGGTGACCAAGCCGCGAATTCTGTGGGTCGACGACGAGCACGCCGTGCTCCGAGCGATCGAACACGTTGCGCACGCGGTACGACGTCGTGCCGGTGACCAGCGCGCAGGTCGGGCTCGAGCTGCTCGCGACCGATCTCCAGGTCGTCATCGTCGTCTCGGATCTGCAGATGCCCGAGATGGACGGCACCGCGTTTCTCACCGAGGTCCGCGCGCGTCGCCCCGACATCGTGCGGCTGCTCTTGACCGGCAACCTCGAGCGTGCCGCCGAGCTCGCGACGACGACCGACGGGCTGTACTTCCGCGTGCTCACCAAGCCGTGCCCGCGCGACGTGATGATCGAGGCGCTCGAGAGCGCCCTCTCGCACCGGAGGTAGCTGCGACAACTCCGCAGGGTGCGACACCGCAGTCGCATCGCGCATGGGTGGAGCGGTTAGCACGCTGTCATGGCGCGTCCGCGGCGCGCGCGGCTAACTGAGTCGCATGCGCAACCTCAGGGCCTTCTTGCTCCTCGCGGCGATCGCGGCCACCGGCTGTCACCTCCACGGTCCGACCCACGTCGACGGCGGCGTGCTCGGTCGCGTCGTGATCTATCGCAACGGCGTCGCGTTCTACGAGCGCAACGCGATCGTCGAGGACGGCCGGCTCGTCGTCCACGTTCCGCGCGACAAGGTCGACGACTTCTTGAAGTCGCTCACCGTGATCGATCGCAGGACCGGCAAGCGGTTGTCCGTGACCATCCCTCGAAAGGAGGCCGACAACGGCAGCTACCTGTCGATGACGCTCGAGACCGGCGACCGCGCGCGCGCCGACGTCCTCGTGACCTACGTGACCGACGCGCCAGCCTGGAAGCCGAGCTATCGCGTCGTCGTCGGCGACAACAACAAGGTGATGCTCGAGGGCTGGGCCGTGGTCGACAACACGACGACCGAGGACTGGAAGGGCGTGCTCGTCGGCGTCGGCGCCAGCTCGGCGATGGCGTTCCGCTACGACCTGTGGAGCGTGCGCCAGGTCGATCGCGACCTCCTGCAGGGCGAGGATCGCTTCGCGGTCGCGCCGCCGCAGAGCGTGTCGCCGTACGATGACGCGCCCACCGAGGAGCTCGCGTCGCTCGACACCACCGAGATCCGCAGCGACGCCGAGGCCGCGAAGCTCGAGGCCGCGCCGGGCTCGAAGACCACCGCGACGGCGCGCGCGAGTGGCGTCCACGGCAGCGTGGTCGACAAGCAGTCGGGCCACGCGCTCCCCGGCGTGACGATCATCGCGACCTCGCCTTCGCTGCCGGGCTCGCAGACCGCGATCACCGACGAGCACGGCAACTACACGCTCGACGTCCCGCCGGGCACCTACCAGATCACGATGTACTACGCCGACGTCACCGTCGAGCGCGGCGGGGTCACGGTCGCGGCGAACACGAGCGCGTCGGTCGACGGCAAGATCTCGAACGAGCAGGCCAAGGGCGAGGTCGTGGCGGTCACCGGTCGCGCCGCGGCGATCGACCAGGCGTACCTCAAGCGGGTCCCGGTGCCCGGTCGCACGTTCCAGGCGACCGCTGGCGTCGCCGCCGGATCGCAGGGTGACAGCTTCTCGGGATCCTCGTCGATCGACTCGCAGTACTACGTGGACGGCGTCAACACGACCGGCACGACGTCCACCTACGAGCCGCCGAAGCCGCCGCCGCCGATCAAGACCGGCGACGACAAGCTCAAGGCGACCGTCGACCGCGTGCTGGCGATGAAGAAGGACGTGTTGATCGAGGTCCACGGCGCGCCCGGCCACGAGCAAGCCGCGGCCGCGCGCGGCCAGGCGGTCAAGAACAAGCTGGTCGACGATGGCGTGCCGGCCCAGAAGATCCACGTCGTGCCGAAGATCGGGCCCGGCGAGGCCGATCGCGTGCGCGTGCTCGCGGTCGCGGCGGGCGCGCGGACCGCGGCGCCGACGGCGGCCCCGAGCGCCCCGCGGAGCGGCTCGGACGCGCCGGTCGGCGAGAGTCACTTCTTCGCCGATCACGCGATGACCGTGCGGGCCGGGAGCTCGGCGATGGTCGCGATGGTCCACAGCGAGACCTCGGGTGGCATCGTGTACTTCTACGATCCGATCTCCGAGCGCGGCGATCAGCGGTTCGCGTTCAAGGCCGTCCGCCTCGACAACCCGACGAAGGACACGCTCGAGCCGGGCCCGGTCACGGTCTACGGCGATGGCCGGTTCATCGGCGAGGGCATCACCGAGCCGGTGCCGCCGAAGGCCTCGATCGTCGTGCCGTTCGCGGCCGACAAGCAGGTCGTCGTCGAGCGCACCGGTGCCGAGGCCGACCGGATCGCGCGCCTCGAGACCGTGCAGCGCGGCGTCGTGACCGCCGAGCTCCAGCACCGCCGCACGACGACGTTCAAGGTGACCAGCCGGCTCACCGAGCCGACCACGGTCTACCTGCGCCACCGGCTCGAGACCGGCTGGAACCTGGTCGACGAGCCGCCGCCGTTCAAGCGGGTCGGCGACTCCCACCTGTTCGAGGTCCAGCTCGGTGCCGGCGAGACCCGCGTCGTGACGATCGCCGAGGCGACGCCGATCGAGCGCACGTTCGATCTGGCGAACCCGGCGGTGCTCGGCATGATGCAGCTGTACATCGAGGAGCCGAGCGCGTCGAAGGAGCTGAAGGACCAGATCGCGACGCTGCTCGTCACCCACCACGCCGCGGCCGATCTGGTCGACAAGATCCAGACGCTGCGCGACCAGCTCGTCGAGTACCGCGAGCGCGCCGGCGAGCTCCACGCGCAGATCGTGACGCTGCGCGCGGTGAAGACCGGCGGTGACCTGATGACCGCGCTCAAGCAGAAGCTGGTCGAGACGTCGGACCGCACGCAGAAGGCGACGATCGCGCTGGTCGACACCCAGGAGCAGCTGATGCTCATGCGCGTCAAGTTCCAGAATCAGCTCGCCGAGCTCCACCTCGAGGACGCCACCAAGAAGAGCATCAGCTCCCGGTAGCGTGGATCGCGCGGACCACGCGCGTCGTCGCCTGCGCGATGATCGCGTCGCTCCACGTCACCGTGAGCGTGGTGCCGTGGCCCAGCTTGCTCGCGATCGTCAGCCGCGCGCCCGACAGGTTGCAGGCCTGGCGGAACGCACCGAACCCGACGCCGCGGCCCGACAGGTCGTTGACCTGGTCGCGCGTCGACAGGCCGTCGTGGAACAGCGCCGCCTCGAGATCGGCGTGTGTCTCGGCCGGCAAGCCGCACGCCCGCGCACGCTCGGCGATGCGCTCCCAATCGATCCCGCGCCCGCGGTCCTCGAGCTCGATCACGGTCTGCCCCGGCGAGCGGTGCGCGCGCAGCACGACCAGCCCGATCGGTGGTTTGCCGGCGAGCGCGCGCTCGGACGGCGTCTCGATGCCGTGATCGACCGCGTTGCGGATCACGTGGACGAACGTCGACCAGAAGCCGCGGAATCGGCCGGTCGGCAGGCGGAGGTCGGGGTCGGCCTCCACGCGCACCTCGATCGGATCCTTGCAGAGCCGGCTCGCGAGCACACGCACCTGGTCGGCGTAGCGCTCGAGCCGCGGCGGGACCCGATCGTGCCGCCAGACCGCGACCTGGCGCTCGAGCTCGTCGTACGGGACGCGCCGCGCGATCGAGGTCTCGTGCTTCTCGAGATCGGCGAACGACAGATCGAGGCGCTCGTCGGTGAGGTCGAGCAGCGGCGCGACCTTCGCGCGCAAGAGCGCCCAGCGATCCGCGATCTCGAGCGCGCACGCCGCGACCCCGACCTGGTTGCCCTCGGCGTGCGCGGTCTCGAGGTCGTGGCACGCCTCGGCGACCGACGCGATGCCCTCGATCGCCATGACGCCCTTCAGCGTGTGGACGAGCCGCAGCAACTCGGCGGTGTCGGGCTCGCACGGGATCTCGGCGACGTAGCGGTCGGCCTCGGAACAGAACGCGACGAACGCGGCGCGACCGTGGAGCATGCGCGTCACGAGGTTCGTGATCTCGCGCTCGTCGCGCTCGGCGCGCTCGCGCTCGACGACCGCGGTGTCGTCGGAGACCACGACGAGCACCTTCACTCGACCGGACGAGATCAGCGGCTTGTAGGTCGCGAGGAGGTGGCGGCCGTTGACGGCAAACCGCGACGGCAGCTGGGCGAGAGCGAGCTCGACCGGGATCGCGCGCGTCGCGAGCGAGTCCCACGACATCTCGACCCAGTCCGCCGCGAGCGGCGCGAAGGCGCGCACGTAGTCGACGAACTTGTTCGATGCCGGGATCGGGCCGAGGTAGCGCTCGACCGCCGCGGAGTGCTCGCCGGCGATCGTGCCGTCGGCGTCGACGGTCAGGAGTCCCTGGTCGACGTGATCGAAGATCAGGCGCATCTCGAGCTGCCGCCGATCGAGCGCCACGGTGCGCGCGACCACGAGGGCCTCGAGCCGCTCGTGCTCGCGCTTGACGTGGTGCTTGTCGCGCACGGACTCCCGGCGCAGGTCGGTCGCGCGCAGCCGCTCGAGGTTCAGCCGCGAGATCCACCACGCGACCACACCGCCGAGCAGACAGCCGAGCACGAGGAACGCGATCAAGATCATCGAAACCCCACGGCAGCGCGGTGAAACACGACCTCGACCACGCCCCGTGAAGTCTCGAGCCGCGCGATCGTGCCCGGCGCCGCGCCGGTCACGCGCATCGGCGGCGTCAGCTCGATCGCGACCCCGTGGGCCTCGAGGATGCGCGCGCCGCGTCCGGTCAGGATGTTCGCGAGCTCGCCCGCGGCGGCCTCGCAGAGCGCGCCGTCGAGCTCGGGTACCCGCGCGATCTCGGGTGGGACCATGCGGCGCACGGCATCGCGCGCGAGCTCGACCGGGAACGTCCAGGTCAGCCCCGACAGGTGGCCGCGCACGAGGATCGCGATCGCGATCGTGTCGTCGTGCGCGTCGGTCGGCGTCGTTGCGGTCGCGATCTTGGCGAACGCACCGGTGGCCTCGTGCAAGACGGCGATCGTGTGCGCGAGGAAGTCGCGGACGGTGCTGGCATCAGGAACGGGTGGCACGGATCACCTCTCGCGAACTGGTCACGCCGGCCAGCCAGAGGCGCATGGCCTGGAAGCGCATCGTCTTGAAGCCGTGCTCGAGCACGTGGGTGCGGAGCTGCTCGACCGTCGCGCGCTCGCCGATCATCGCGCGCAGCGGGTCGTCGATCTCGAGCACCTCGCGGATCGCGACGCGGCCCGCGTAGCCGGTGCCGTGACACGCGGTGCAACCGCGCCCGTGCGCGACGCGGGTTCCCGCCGGCACCGACGGCAACCCGATGGTCGCGAGCTCGGCCGCCTCCGGCGTGTACGCCTCCTTGCAAGCCTTGCACACCGCGCGAACCAGCCGCTGCGACACGATGCCGAGCAGCGACGGCGCGACGAGGAACGGCTCGACGCCGAGCTCGGTCAGCCGCATGATCGAAGACACCGCGTCGTTGGTGTGCAGCGACGACAGCACGAGGTGGCCGGTGAGCGCGGCCTCGGCGGCGAGCGTGCCGGTCTCCTGATCGCGGATCTCGCCGACCAGGATGACGTCTGGGTCCTGCCGCAAGATCGAGCGCAGCGCGCTCGCGAACGTGAGGCCGCGCTTGGGCGAGACCTGGACCTGGTTGATCCCGGCGAGCTGGTACTCGACCGGATCCTCGACGGTGATGATGTTCGACTCGGCGCTCTTGACCGCGTTGAGCGCGGCGTACAGCGTCGTGCTCTTGCCGGATCCGGTCGGGCCGGTCACGAGGACGAGGCCGTAGGGCGCACTGGCCATCGCGAGCACCGCCCGCTTGTGGACCGGGTCGAAGCCGAGCGCGTCGAGCGGCAGCGATGCCCGCTTGTTGTCGAGCAGCCGGCACACGACCTTCTCGCCCCAGTAGGTCGGCAGCACGCTGACGCGCAGATCGATGTCGCCGGCGGCGCCGGGCAGCTTGATGCGGCCATCCTGCGGCGCGTGGTGGATCGAGATGTCGAGGCTCGAGAGGACCTTGATGCGCGACACGATCGCGGCATGCAGCGCGATCGGGCGTGCGTCGACCTGACGGAGCGCGCCGTCGACGCGGAACCGCACGATCGTCTCGCGCTCGGTGGCCTCGATGTGGATATCGCTCGCGCGCTGTTCGATCGCCGCCGCCACGATCGAGTTGACGACGTTCGAGGCCGCGGCGAGATCCTCCTTGGAGAGGTTGTCGGTGGCCTCGAGCGCGACCGCGGCGCGGTTCTCGTAGAGCCGGGCGCGCGCGCGGGCGAGCTCGGCGGGCGTGGCGAGCACGACCGTGAGCGGGCGCTTGAGCTGGCGCGCGAGCCAGTCGAACAGCGGCAGCTGCGTCGGATCGGAGACCGCGATCGAGACCTCGCCCTCGCCGGCGAACACCGGGACGATGTTGTGCTTCTCGGCGAGCTCGCGCGGCACGACGTTCGCGAGATCGATCGCGAGCTCGATCGAATCGAGCGGCAACCGCGGCAGCTTGAACTGCAGCGCGGCGCAATCGTAGAGCTCCTCGAGCGTCGCGAAGCCCGCGCGCGACAGCGAGGCGAGGGCCGGCGCGCGGTCCTGCAGCAGCTCGATCGGGACGCGCTTGGAAGCCGGCTTGAGCGTCACCCCGGCGACCGCGCTCACGTGCCGACTCCGAACAGGCGATCGAGGTCGTCCTGAGAAACGCCGGCCTCCGGGAGCTCGACGACCGAGCTGCTGGCGGTGGTGACCGGAACCGAGAACAGCTCGCGCAGCTCGAGCGGCATCGCGGAGCCGCCCGCGCCGGCGACGGCGACGTGACCGATCAGATCGCCGCCACACCCGCCGCAGAACTGATCGTCCGCGTCGTTCGCGAAGTCGCAGCGCCGGCAAGCCGGCGCGAGGAAGTGCCCGCACTCGCCGCAGTAGCGCCGCTTCGCGCTATTCGCGCGGTCGCAGCGCGGGCAGGTGGTCATCGCGCCGCTCTCGCTGGCTCGCGCACCGTGGTGTGCTCGAACGCGAACTCGAACACCTGCTCGACCCGGCGCGGATCGAACGGCTTCAGCACGTAGTGGCACACGCCCGCCTTCTGGCAGGCCAGGATCTTGTCGCGCGTCGTGAGCGACGTGCACATCACGATGCGCGCCTCGGGGTGATCGCGCAGCAGCTCGATCGCCGCGGTGACGCCATCCTTGCCCGGCATCACGATGTCGAGCGTGATCAGATCGGGGCGGTGCTGCGCGTAGAGCGCCGCCACCTGATCGCCGCTCGCGCCCTCGGCGAGGACCTTGGCTCCGATGCGTTCGAGGATCTGGCGGAGCTGGATCCGGACGATGGGGGAGTCATCGACGATGACGGCGGTGCGCATGCCCAGATAGCTCGGCCGGAACGGCCAGCGATCAAGGGGATCTCGTGGTCACGGCACGGTGAACGTGACCGTGGCGTGCGCGTCGAACTTCGCGACATCGGTGACGAATCCGAAGCTCGTCGGGTCGAACGTGCCGCGGACCGCCTGGACCGTGCCCTTCATCCCGCTGGTCACGAGCGCGGCTGGGAGATTTACCGAGGCCGTGGCGTCGAACGTGACGACCTCGAGGACATCGCCCGCGACTCCGGCGAACCGGGCGCGCGTGATCGTGGTGCCGGCTGGCGCGGTCCACGCGATGGCCGAGGTCGTCGCGGTCACCGCGGACGGCACGCCGAGCCAGGTGCCGCCGAGATCGAGCGTGGTGCCGATGTTGCCGCGGTGGACGAGCGTGCTCTCCGGCAGGTTGCCGCCGGTGTTGGCGACGCCGGTCGCGCGATAGCTCGAGCCGACGTAGTTCACCAGCTTGGGGATCTTGATCCCGCTGCCGACCACGGCCGGCAAGTAGATCGAGCCCTCGATCGGCACGTCGATCGCGATGAAGCCCTGCACGCGCGACAGCACGGACGGCGGCGAACCGAGCGCCAGCGTCGCGTCGTTGAGCGCGGTGTCCGGGAGCTTGGTCAGATTCAGGTTGGTTGTGGTGGCGCTGCCGACCGCGACGCCGGTCGCGATCGCGTAGGTCTGGACGGCAAAGGTGTCGTCCTGCATGCCGACGCCGTGCTGGTCGACGTCGTAGATCGCCGCGGCGAACGCGACCGTGCCGGTGCGCGAGGTGACCGTGACCGTGCAGGTCGCGCCGAAGCACGTGTTGCCGTTCTGGGCGAGCTCGTTCCCACCGGGATACGCGAGGTCCGACTGCGAGTACGTCGCGAAGCCGAAGCGGTAGTGGTTCGGCGGCGGCGCCGGCGTGGCGAAGTCGGTGATCGTCGCGGTGATCGTGCCGGACGGCGGTGGTGCGAGCGGCGTCGGCCGCAGCGGGATCGTGACGCTCGAGCCCGTGACGCCGACCCACATCTCGGTGCGGTAACTCGTCATCGCGGCGAGCACGGTCTGCTTGCCTGTGATCGACGCGGCGTGCGCGATGAAGAGGCCGTTCGCGTCGGTCGTGCCGCTGCTCGCGCCGACGGTGACGGTCGCGTTCGCGATCGCCACGCCCGTGAGCTCGTCGATCACGTAGACATCGACCACGCCGGCGATCGCGCCACCGGTGATGCCCCCACCCGGCGTCAGCGTCCCGGTCGGGAGCGGGCCATCGATCGGGGGGAAGTTCTCGTCGCCCGGGATCGAAGGCGCGTCGGGGTCCGGGTTGGACCCGCCATCCCCGGAGACGATGCTGCTCGAAAATCCACAACCGCCGACGACGATCGACGCGACCCTGATGACACGCAACAGGCTCATCACGGAGCGATCTTCTCATGGTATGGACGGACCATGTCGGAGCAACGTTTCGATGCCGTCGTGATCGGTGCCGGCCCCGGTGGTTACCCTGCCGCGATCCGGCTCGGTCAACTGAAGGTGAAGACCCTCGTGATCGAGCGCGAGTACATGGGCGGCGTGTGCCTCAATGTCGGATGTATCCCGAGCAAGGCCGTGATCCATGCCGCAAAGATGTTCGAGAAGATGTCGCACGCGGGCGACCTCGGCATCTCGATCCCGGGCGCACCGACGCTCGACATGGCCAAGCTGCAGCAGTGGAAAGGCGGCGTCGTCAACAAGCTGACCGGCGGGGTGCGCACCCTCCTGAAGGGCAACGGCGTCTCGATCCTCGACGGCAGCGCGAAGCTCGAGAAGTCGGGCGCGGACGGCCACCGCATCACGGTGACGACCAAGACCGGTACCGAGTCGATCATCGCGAAGAACATCGTGCTCGCGACCGGCAGCCGCCCGATCGAGATCCCGGGCTTCAAGGTCGACAACACCGGCAAGCTGATCGACTCGACCGGTGCGCTCGCGCTCGACCACGTCCCCAAGCGGATGATCGTGATCGGCGGCGGCTACATCGGCCTCGAGCTCGGCATGGTGTACGCGAAGTTCGGCACCAAGGTCACGGTCGTCGAAGCGACGCCGCGCCTGCTCGGCACGATGGACAAGGACTGCGTTGCCGTCGTCGAGCGCAAGCTCAAGAAGATGGGCGTCGAGCTGATGTACGACACCAAGGCGAAGTCGTGGGAGGACAAGGGCGACCGCGCCGTGTTGACCGTCGAGCTACGGGACGGCAAGCTCGCGACGATCGACACCGATCGGATCCTCCTGTCGATCGGCCGTCGCCCGAACAGCGAGAACCTCGGCCTCGACGTGGCTGGCGTCGCGCTCGACAAGCGCGGCTTCGTGATCGCGGACGACCAGCTGCGCACCAACGTCCCCGGGATCTACGCGCTCGGCGATCTGATCGGCGGCATGATGCTCGCGCACAAGGCGACCAAGGAGGGTGAGGTCGTCGCCGAGATCATCGCGGGCCACAAGGCCGCGTTCGACGTCCGCACGATCCCCGCGGTCGTGTTCACCGATCCGGAGATCGCGTCGACCGGGCTCACCGAGGACGAGGCCAAGGCCAAGGGGCACACCGAGCTGAGGGTCGGCAAGTTCCCGTTCGCCGCGCTCGGCCGCGCGCTCAGCGTCAACGACACCGAGGGCTTCTGCAAGGTGATCGGTGACGCCAAGACTGGCGAGCTCCTCGGCGTCCACATCGTCGGCAACGGTGCCGCCGACCTGATCTCGGAGGGCGCGCTCGCGATCGAGATGGGTGCCGTGATCGATGACCTCCGGCTGACGATCCACCCGCACCCGACGCTGTCGGAGGCGATGATGGAGAGCGCCGCCGCCGCGATGGGCGAGGCGATCCACATCATCAATCGATGACCGCGTGGGACGTCGTCGACCTCGGTGAGCGCCCGTACCGCGAGGTCTGGGACCGCCAGCTCGCGATGGTCGCCGACCGCCAGCGCGACGCGATCCGCGACACGCTCCTGCTCGTCGAGCATCCGCACGTGTTCACGCTCGGCCGCAGCCGCGCCGCCGAGGCGAACGTGCTCGCGCCCGGCGACGTCGAGGTGATCGGCATCGAGCGCGGCGGCGACGTCACCTATCACGGCCCCGGTCAGCTCGTGGCCTATCCGATCGTGCTGCTCGTCGACGGCGAGCGCGACCTGCACCGCTATCTGCGCAACCTCGAACAGGCCGTGATCGAGACCTGCGCGCGGTTCGGGATCACCGCCGATCGCGAGCCCGGCAAGACCGGCGTGTGGACCACGGTCGACGGCGCACGCCGGAAGCTGTGCTCGATGGGCATCGCGTGCCGCAAGTGGGTCTGCTTCCACGGGCTCGCGCTCAACGTCACGACCGACCTCGCCTACTTCGGCCGGATCAATCCGTGCGGCTTCGAGTCGCGCGTGATGACCTCGATGGCCACCCTCGATCCCGCGATCGCGCTCGCCGACGTGCGCGCCGTGCTCGCGGTCGAGCTGGCACGCACCCTCGGTCGCTCCCGCGACTAGAAGCTCAGAAGATGACGGTGCCCGGATCGGCGGGCACCGCGTTCCAGCGGAACGCATCGACGACGGCCAGCGAGTCGAGCACGTGGTCGCCGGCGTCCCAGACCGCGATGCGCACCGTGATGATCTCGCCGGGCTTGACGTTGCCGCTGGTCTCGAGCCACCCGGTCCCGCCGCCCTCGATCGAGTCCGCATCGCAGCTGTTCGCCTCGGTGCGATCCATGCCGGTGCCGGCGAGGTTGTCGACGCCGGTGCAGGTCGTGATCGCGCTGGCGCCGCCGAGCGTGTCGCAACCGGTCGCGCCGTTCTTGCACTGCTGGAACAGGCCGGCGTCCGCGTGCGCGAGGTTGACGCCGACCGGATAGACCTGGCCATTCGTGGTGTTCTTGTAGAACGCGAGGTTCCCGTCGGTCGGGTTGGCGGGCGTCCCGGTGTAGGTCGAGTCGAGCAACACGACGAAGAAGTCGTTGAAGTCCGAGCACACGTACTCGGGGAACTCGGACGAGAAGAAGCTCGTGTCGAGCGTGAACGAGTTGGCGTTCGTCGGCACGCGGATCTTCAGCGTCAGCATGACCGGGTCGTACGCCTGGGGCGTGCCGAGCGCGGACTGGGTGCAACCCGGAGCGCTCGGCAGCTTGTTGCCGTTCTTCATGTAGAACGGCTGCGGGAACGGCGACGTCTTGTTGTTGCCGGTCGAGCCGATCGCGGTTCCGCGCACACCGAAGTCGAGGAACGCCGGGTTGGTCTCGCCGGTCGCCGCCGCATGGCCGGTGCTGAGCTCGATCAGCGAGCTGCCGAGCTTGGGCGTCGTGCCGGTACCGAAGTGCGGCCGGATCGAGTGCGAGACATCGGCCGGGGTACCGGTGCCGTCGGCGAGCGTCAGCTTCGCTTCGATGACGCCCCAGTCCTTGCCGGCAACCGTCGCCGTGCGGCAGATGTCGATCGCCTTGGCGTAGTCCATCGCGGTCGAGCTGTTGCTGGCAAGGCCGGTGTCACAGAGCGCGTCACCGTTGTCGACGATGCCATCGCAATCGTTGTCGACGTGGTCGCCCGGCACGTCGTACGCGCCCGGGTTGACGTGCGCGGGATCGGCGCACTCGGTCGAATCACAGCAGTCGGCCTTCGAGCCATCGGTCGGGCACGTCACATAGCCGTCGCCGTCGGCGTCGATCGCCTCGTCGGCGACGCCGCTGCAGTTCTGGTCGATGTTGTCGCCGCAGATCTCGGCGACCGGAACGACCTCGCCGTTGCACGGTCCCCAGGTGCTGCCGATGCAGGTGTGCATCCCGCCGACGCACGGGCCGACGCCCTGCGTGCCCTGCGCGCCGTCGTAGCAGGCCTCGGTCTGCCCATCGGTGCACGACGGATTCGTCCCACCATCGCCACCACCATTGTCGCCGTTGCGTGTCGTCGGTCCGCACGCGGCGGCGACGATGGCGACCAAGATCAACGAGAGCGAGCGGACGCGGCTGGACATGGAACCCCCGGTTTCGCGCGCAGCATACGCGCCGTGCACGGGCCCCCTACAAGATCGAGCTAACCGGTTCTGACTGAAAAGTCGCGGACCGAGACGATCTGCTTGGACTCGAGGTCGGCGAGGAAACTTCGCCCCGATCCGATGCGACCGTCGAAGGCGAGCAGGTACCAGACGTCGAGGGTCCACTTCTCGTGATCCGTCTCGCACGGGGGCGTCCAGGACACGGCTTCGAGATCGCCGAGATAGGTCGGTCGCGACGGGGAGGCTGCGACGAGCTTCTGGTACTCGTCGCAGGTCTGCACGAGGTTCACGGCGCTCGCCGCATCGCGTGACGCGACGGTCCGGCGCCAGGCAGAGGTGAGGCGACATCGCCCGATCTGCCCCGTGGTCGACAGCTCGATCTCGTAGGCCTCATCGGCCGCGAGCCCATCGAAGTCCGGCACGTCGAACTCGGGATATTTGTCACGGTCGGCGATCTGCTCGAGCCGGTCGTCGAAGGCCTCGTACCCGGCGTCGAGGGTGTCCTCGCTGTAGTAGCCGTAGATCCGCAGGATGAGATTTTGCGATGGGAGCCGGTGGTCCCAGTCGACGATCGAGATCGCCCCGGCGTAGTCGTGGCGGAAGCGCTGGAGCGCCGGCAAGGACGCGGCCACGCGGGTCGCGGCACCTTCTTCGGCGAGCACGCCCTGATAGGCGACGCGCGGGTGAAGCCGGATCTCCTCGGCGACGTAAGGGCGCAAGTCAGACGACAACTCGAGACGGAGCGTACTACAGCGCGCGCTCCAGCGCGTCGATGACGCCCGCGATCCGATCGTCGAGCTTCAGGCGCGCCGGGTTGACGACGAGCCGTGACGAGACTTCGCCGACGGTGTCGACCTCGACCAGCCCGTTCTGCCGCAGCGTCTCCCCGGTCTGGGTGATGTCGATGATGCGCTCGCACAGCCCGGTCAACGGGCCGAGCTCGATCGCGCCGGCCAGCTTGATGACCTCGGCCGTGATGCCCTGGCGCGCGAGGTACGCGCGGGTGGTCTTGGGGTATTTCGTCGCGATCCGGAGGTGGGCCTGCGGGTCGACCCGGGCGTCGGCGCGCTGCGCGACGATCATCCGGCAGCGCCCGATCCCGAGGTCGAGCGGCTCGTAGAGCTCGCGGCCCTCCTCGTCGAGGACGTCGCTGCCGGCCACCCCGAGGTCGGCCGCGCCGTACGCGACGTAGGTCGCGATGTCGCTGTTGCGCAAGACGAGCACGCGCAGCGGACCGCAGTCGAGCACGAGCTTCCTGGTGTCGCCGAACACCGGCGACAGGTCGTACCCGGCGCGCGCGAAGATCTTGGCGGCCTCGTCGAGGATGCGGCCCTTGGGCAGCGCGAGCTTGACCGGGACTTCGAGCCTCATTGTTCGGACCTCGCGAAAGCTCGGTTCGGCTCGAAGGATGCTTCGAGTCTCATTGTCCGGACCTCGCAAAAGCTCGGTTCGGCTCGAAGGATGCTTCGAGCCTCATTGTTTCGCCCGCTTGATCTTGGCGCCGACCGCCCGCAGCTTCTTCTCGATCGACTCGTAGCCGCGGTCGAGGTGATAGACGCGCAAGACGTCGGTCTTGCCGCTCGCGACCAGGCCGGCGAGCACGAGGCTGGCCGAGGCGCGCAGGTCGGTCGCCATCACGGCCGCGCCGGTCAGCTTCATGCCGCCGCGCACGACCGCGGCGCGCCCGCTGATCTGGATGTCGGCGCCCATGCGCCCGAGCTCGGGCACGTGCATGAAGCGGTTCTCGAAGATGTTCTCCTGGATCACCGACTGGCCCTTGGCGATGCAGGCCATCACCATGAACTGCGCCTGCATGTCGGTCGGGAAGCCCGGGTGCGGCTGGGTGATGAGGTCGACCGCCTTGAGCTCGCCGGTGCCCTTCACGCGGATGCCGCCGGCCTCGGCCGAGACGTGGACGCCGGCGACCCGCAGCTTCGCGATGATCGCGTCCATGTGCTCGGGCCGCGCGCCCTCGAGCAGGACGTCGCCGCGGGTCATCGCGGCGGCGACCGCGAACGTGCCGGCCTCGATCCGGTCCGCCATGATCGTGTGCTCGATCGGGGACAGCTCGTCGACGCCCTCGATCGTGATGATCGAGGTGCCGGCGCCCTGGATCCGCGCGCCCATCTTGTTGAGCACGAGCGCGAGCTCCTCGACCTCGGGCTCGCGCGCGGCGTTCTCGATCACCGTGCGGCCCTTCGCGAGGGTCGCCGCCATGATCAGGTTCTCGCAGCCGGTCACGGTCGGCATGTCGAGCACGATCGTCGCGCCCTTCAACCGCTTGGCCTCGACCTCGACGTAGCCGTGGTCGAGCGTGACCTTCGCGCCCATCAGGCGCAGCCCCATCAGGTGCTGGTCGATCGGGCGCGCCCCGATCGCGCACCCACCCGGCTGCGATACGCGCGCGCGGCCGTAGCGCGCGACCAGCGGGCCGAGCACGAGGAAGCTCGCGCGCATCGTCTTCACGAGATCGTAGGGCGCCTCGAGATTGGGCTTCTTCCTCCCGGTCGGCGGCGCGATCACGTACGTGCCCTTGCCCGCCGAGTCGACGTCCCAGCCGAGCACGCGCAGGAGCTTCGCCATGGTCGTGACATCGGCGAGGCCGGGCACGTTCTTCAGCGTCGACGGGCCGCTCGGGAGCAGCATCGCCGCGAGGATCGGTAGCGCGGCGTTCTTCGCGCCGCCGACCGGAATCTTGCCGACCAGCCGGCTGCCGCCTTCGACGACGATCTTGTCCATCGGTATCTCGCGAATACCACAACGCGAGATCGCGCACGACTATTGCGGCTACCCGACGTCGACCGCGATGTCGCCGCCGACCAGCGCGACATGGACGCACCCGGTCTTCTCGACGCCGAACGCACCGAACGCGACGTCCTCGAGGTGGCGCGTCAGCGCGGACGACAGCCCGCGGGCACCGGTCTCGCGCTTCTGGGCGTCGCCGACGATGTGGTCGAGGACGGCCTCGTCGATCTGGAGGTCGAAGCCCTCGAGCTTGAACTCCTTGGTCATCCGGGAGATCACGTCGGAGCGCAGGATGTCCTTGAGCGTCGTCGCGTCGAGCGCCTTGAACGGCACGATCCGGGTGAACCGCGCGACCAGCTCGGGCAGAAAGCCATAGGACTGGAAGTTGGCGATGTTCTCGACCTGGTCGGCCGAGAAGTCGACCGCGATCTTGTCGGCGTCGAACGCGTCGCCGTTCTGGTCGCGCCCGAAGCCGATCTGGTCGCGCATCGCGCGCCGGTGCGCGATCTGCTGGAACCCCGAGAACGCGCCAGCCGCGATGAACGCGATGTCGGCGGTCGACATCACGACGTGGTCGGCGTACGAGCTGTGCGTCAGGTCGAGCGGCACGACGACCTCGCTGGCCTCGAGCATCTTCAGGAGCTCGCGCTGGACGCCCATCCCGGTGACGTCCTTGGTCGTGCCCGCGCCGGCGAAGATCGCGTTGTTCTGCCCCGACGCGATCTTGTCGAACTCGTCGAGACAGACGATGCCGACCGAGGCGAGCATCGGGTTCTCGTCGGCGGTGTGCAACAGGCGCGTCAGGATCGTCGACGGATCCTGACCGACGTAGCCGGTCTCGGAGTACGTCGTGATGTCGACCAGCGCGGTCGGCAGCTTCAGGATCTTGCCGAACAGGCTCTCGACCAGGAACGTCTTGCCGCTGCCGGTCGGCCCGACGAACAGGAAGTTCGCCTTGCGCGGCAGGTCGGCGCGGTCGACGCCGTCGACGTAGATCCGCTTGATCCGCCGGACGTGGCGGTAGGCCATCAAGCAGAGCGCGCGCCGCGCGTGATCCTGGCCGCGATAGCCGAGATCGTGGAGCGCCTGGAACATCGCCTGGGGCGACGGGACCGGCAGCTCGCGGACGAACTTGATGAAGTGTTCGAGCCCCTGCTTGCGGACCTTGCGGTTCGGCTCCACGCCCATCGAGTATTGCATATACACTCGCGGGCGGTGTCGACGACTTCACCCAGCCTGGTGCCGCCTTTTCTGGCCGCCGCGCCGGCCGACGTCCGCGCCAGCCTCCTCGCGATCACCGATCTCGACCACCGCCTGTGGACGATCGTGGCCGAAGGCCACGCCGCGTGGCCCGGGTTGCCGGTCGACGGCAAGGCGGTCGTCGAGTTCGTCGCGCGCCACGTCACCGGCGACCTCGCCGAGGCCTCGCTCGAGGGCCTGCGTCCCGCCGACCTCCACCTCGCCTGCGCCTGCGCCCTCGGCATGACCGCGGCGATCAACGCGTTCGATCGCGACTACATGCGCGAGGTCGACATCGCGCTCGCCCGCATGCGGATCACGGGGCCGCGGCTCGCCGACGTCAAGCAGCTGGTGCGCCAGCGCCTGTTCGTCGGCGGCGGCACGGCGGGCGCGCCGACCTCGCCCGGCAAGATCGCGGAGTACGGCGGCCGCGGCGATCTGCGGCGCTGGGTGCGCTCGGTCGCGGTCCGCACGTGCCTCAACGACCTCAGGAAGGGCAAGCGCGAGATCCTCGCCGACGACGATCACCTGATCGCGCAGCACGCGATCGCGACCGACGATCCCGAGGTCGAGTACATGAAGCGGACGTACTCGGCCGAGTTCAAGTCCGCGTTCGGCGACTCGCTCAAGCAGCTCGGGCCTCGCGAGCAGACGCTGTTGCGCTACCACCACGTCGACGGCCTCAACATCGACGAGATCGGCGCGATCTACCGGGTGCATCGCGTGACCGCGTTCCGCTGGCTCGAGAAGGCCAAGGAGCAGCTCGTGAAAGGCACGCTCGAGATCCTGCGCGGCCGCCTGAAGCTGCCGGCCAACGAGCTCGACAGCGTGCTCCGCATGATCCGCAGCCAGATCCACCTGTCGCTCGTCCGCCAGCTCGGTGGACCGCACGACAGCGTCGAGACCGACTGGAAGGGTGCCGAGGGCGAGATCGAGCTCGACCCGAACGAGATCGAAGAGATTCCGGGATGAAACCGCCGCGGGTCCGCCCGGCCGAGCTCGCGATCGCCGCGGTCGTGATCGCGGTCGTCGCGATGCTGATCATCCCCCTCCCGCGCCCGCTGCTCGACGTCCTGTTCGCGCTCAACATCGGCTTCGCCGTCGCGCTGTTGATGGCCGCGCTGTTCACCCGGCGGCCGCTCGGCTTCGCGTCGTTCCCGACGCTGCTCGTGGTCGGGACGCTGTTTCGCGTCGGCCTCGAGGTCTCCGCGACCCGGCTCGTGCTCGCCGATGCCGATGCCGGCGAGGTCGTCGCGGCGTTCGGCGGCTCGGTCGTGGCCGGGAGCCTGGTCGTCGGGCTCGTCGTGTTCGCGGTCATCACGATCGTCCAGCTGATCGTCGTCGCGCGCGGCGCCGAGCGGGTCGCCGAGGTCGCGGCCCGGTTCGCGCTCGACGCGATGCCGGGCAAGCAGATGGCGGTCGACGCCGACCTGAGGGCCGGCACGATCGACGCCGCCACCGCCAAGCAGCGCCGCGCCGATCTCGAGCGCGAGTCGCAGCTCTACGGCGCGATGGACGGCGCGATGCGCTTCGTCAAGGGCGACGCGATCGCCGCGATCGTGATCGTCGTGATCAACCTGGTCGGCGGCATGGTGATCGGCGTCGGCTCGCGCGGGATGACGGCGAGCGCCGCGATGCACACCTACTCGCTGCTCTCGATCGGCGAGGGCCTCGTCGCGCAGATCCCCGCGCTGCTCGTCGCGGTCGCGTCGGGCCTCCTGGTCACGCGGGTCGCGTCGACCGGCGATCGGCCGCTCGGCGACGACCTCGGCGAACAGCTCGGCGGCCAGCCCCGCGTGCTGGTCGCGGTCGCGATCCTGCTCGTCGGGCTCGCGCTCGTGCCCGGCCTGCCACTCCTGCCGTTCCTCGGGCTCGGCCTCTGCGCCGCGGCGGCCGCGCTGATGGCGATGCGCCGGAGCTCGCCCGGCAAACCAGCGCTCGACGAGCCCGGCGCCACCGGCACGCGCGGACCGGCGCTCGCGCTGCGGTTCGCGCCCGCGCTCCACGCCACGCTCGCGGCGAACCCGACCGCGCTCCACGCCGCGCTCGGCACGCTGCGCGCCGAGGCAAGCGCGCGCTGCGGCTTCGCGATCCCACCGTTCGCGATCGCGAGCGACCCCACGGTCGACCGCGGGTGCGCGCTCGCAGTCGCCGCCACGCCGGTCGCCTGGCTCGATGACGTCACCGATCTCGCGACGCTGACCGCCGCGCTGCCGGCGGCGATCGGCGGCGTGCTCGCCGAGCTCGTCACGCTCGATCGCGCGGCCGTGCTCGTCGATCAGTGCGCGCAGCACTCGCCGGTCCTCGTCAAGGAGGTCATCCCGCGCGTCGTGTCGCTCGCGGTGTTCGCCGACGTCCTGCGCGGCCTGGTGCGCGAGCAGGTGCCGATCGCGGAGCTCGCGACGATCGTCGAGGCGATCGCGCTCGCCCCCACCGTCGAGGGCGGCTTCCGCGGCAAGGATGTCCCGGCGCTCGTCGAGCACCTGCGCGGCCAGCTGCGTCGCCAGATCACGGCGCGCTGGGCACCGCGTGGTCAGCTCGCGGTCTACACGATCGACGGCATGATCGAGGATGCCGTGCGCAGCGCGATCGATCGTCGCGACGGCGCGCAGATCCTCGCGCTCGAGCCCGCGATCGCCGCCGATATCGTCGCCGCGGTGCGCGCCTCCACGCCGCTCGCCGGCTGCGTGATCCTGGCGAGCGGCGATATCCGCCGCCACCTCCGTGCGCTGCTCGAGCCCGAGCTCCCCGACGTCGCGATCCTCGCCGCCCACGAGCTGGCACCCGGGACCGCGGTGCGCACGACCGGGCGGATCGAAGTCGCGTGAGGCTGGCACTCGCGATCGTCGCGAGTCTCGCGACCGTCGCGCGCGCCGACGAGCTCGACGATCCGCCGCGGCCACCGCGTCCGTTCCACGGCAGCCTCGGCGTCGGTGGCGCCCTCCTGCTGACCGGGAACGCCGGCGGCTCGCGCCTGCGCGTCGAGGGCGAGGTCGATGTCGAGCCCGGCGGCAGGTTCGGGCGGTTCGGCGGCCTGCTGGCGATCCGCGCCGCCGACCGGACGCACCACGGGCTCGCATGCGCCGGCCTGATGTTCGAGGCCGCCGCGTCCCGCCCGCGCCTCGTGCTCGATCTCCACGCCGACGTCGGCGTCGACCTCGATCAGCGGGCGCCGCTGATCGGCGCCGGGATCCGCACCGTCGTCACGATCATCGGACCGCTCGGCGTCGCGATCGACGCCGGCGCGATCCTGGTGATCGACGGGCTCGATCGCTCGCGCCTCGCGATCGGCAGCGCGACGTCGATCGTCGCGCGCTGGTAGCCGCTCAGTTCAGCTTGATCGTGATCGTGCCGAGGTCGGTGATCGCGTTCTGGACCGCGATCGTCTTGTTGCCGACCACGTCGGTCGTGCCGAGCGCCTGCTGCTGCGCGTTCAGGATCGACGCGCTCAGCGCGTAGCTCCCGGCCGGGAGGCCGCTCGTGATGCCGGTGCCGTCGACGCAGTCGAACGCGTCGCTCAGGCCGTTGGTCGAGTTCGCGACCGTGCTGTCGAGGCTGATGCCGTCGTTCGCGAGGTCCGCGCACGTGATCGACGCGTTCGACGCGTTCTTCAGCGCCCAGTCGAACTGGAAGTAGCCACCGTCGTTGAGGATGTCGGCGGTCACGGTGTTGTCCATCGTCTCGTCGATCAGCGCGCTCGCGGTGTCGGCGTAGAGCTGGGTCCCCGCGTGGTTCGTGATCGCGATCCACTGCAGGTAGTACGCCTCCGGCAGCGTCTCGGTGCCGGTCAGCGCCGTGCAGTCGTACAGATCGACGTAGCACGTCACGCCCGTGGTCGAGCTCGCCGCGCACGTGCCGACCGGGACGCCGGTCGAGCTCGCCTGTTGCGAGATCACGGCGGCGGTGTCGAAGGTCCCACCCGGGCAGCCCGTCGCGGTCTCGACCGTGTCGTTGCCCGCGACGTTGAAGGCGATATCGGAGAAGCCCCAGTTGTAGGTCGTCAGGTGCGGCCCGGTGTTGATCGGCGCATCGACGTGCGGGACGAACGCGTCCGGCGTTGGGGTGGTGTTCGTGTTGTTCGAGCTGCAACCGATGAACGACGTGAACGCGAGTGCGACGAGTGTTTTATGCATGAGTTCTCGCCGACGACGATATCACAGGTCGGGCTATGGTGAATCCGGGTCGGGCTGCACGCAGATCGGCTCGCCGCGGAGCGCGAACGGATGCGGCGAGCTCGCCAGCCCGAACTGCCAGCCGCAGCGCGTCGCCGTGATCTTGCCGGTGGCCGCGTCGATCCGCGCGATGCCGACCGCGCTGATCAACGCGAGCGCGCCGTCGTCGAGCCAGTGCGCCTCGCTCGCGGCCTGGACCGCGAGCGTCCACTTCGGCTTGCCGTCGAGCCCGACCAGGCTGACCGCGCGCCCCGAGACCTCGGCGATCCGCGTGCCCTTGTCATCGGGCCACACCGTCGTCGGACCCTCGGTCGGCAGCGTGCCGAACGACTTGCCATCGAGGAAGCCGACCAGCGCGAGCTTCTTGTCGGGCCCGTTCTGCCACACGAACACGTGGCCCGCGCGATCGGTGCCGGCGAGCGTGCCGTCGAGCGTGACGCTCGCGCCGACATCAGCGTTGGTCGCCGACTTGCTCCAGCGCAGCGTCGTGACGTCGCGCATCTGCACCGAGATCAGTTGCGTGCCGTTCGCGAGCGACGGCGCGACCGGGATGAGCTCGCGCTGCTCGAACCCGTTTGGCTTGGGCAGCGCCATCAGCCGCTCGAGCGTCTTCTTCTCGGGGCTGTACTTCAGCGCCTCGGGTGCGTCGCCGAGCGACAGCGTCACGATGTTCGTGGTCGGCTCGAACATCACGATCGGCGCGACCGGCAGCGCGGTGCGCAGCTCCTTGCGCGTGCGCTTGCCGAGATCGACGAGCGCGAGCGCGGTCTTGCCGTCGTTCTGGCTGGTCGACTCGACGAGCCAGTCGTCGCCGCCGAGCCAGTGGACCTCCTGGATGCTCGTGGCCTTGGGCGCGAGCACGTCGACCGACGCGACCTGCTTGAGATCCTTGTCGAGCAGCGCGAAGTTCTCGCCGAGCCCGACCAGCAAGCGACCGTTGCCGCCGGTCGCGGCGACGTTCGGCGACTGCAGCCCGTAGCCGAGGTACTTGGTCTCGACCGGCGACGCGAGCACGAGCTCGTCGTTGCGCGGCGTGATCACGCGGCCGTTGCCGACGCCGTACGGCTGGCGCGCGGGTGCCACGAACGGCTCGAAGCCCGCGAGGTCGGCCGGCACGCTCGGCTGCTTCGCGTCGAGAAACTCGATCGAGCCGGGCTGCAAGAGCGCGACCTTGTCCTCGTCGACCATCGCGATCGCGGTCGCCTGGTGGTTCGTGTAGTTCGCGTCGAGCTTCTTGGTGGCGAGGTCGAGCACGACGACGTGGATGCCGGTCTTGGGCTCGAGCATCACGGTCGCCAGGTGCTTCCCGCTCGGCGACAGGCCGACGATCGTACCGACGTCGACGTCGACCGGCACCGCCTCGCCCCACGTCAGCTTGGGTCCGAGCTTCAGCGTGCGCGGATGACGCCGGGTCTTGTCGTCGATCGCGGTCTCGAGGATCGCGACGGCATGCTCGCCATTCATCGCGAGCGCGACGAGCCGCTCGCCGGGCTCGACCGGCAGGATCGACAGCGCGGTGCCGTCCTTGTCGAGCTGCACGATCGTCTGATCGTTGCGCCAGCCGAGCGGGCCGAGCGCGGTCATCGCGATCCCGACGAACGCGAGCTCGGACTCGATCGTCGCCTTCTGCTTGGTGCGCCCCTCGGTGTCGATCGTCGCGATCACGAGGCCGCCGACCTCGTCGACCAGGGCGACCGTGAAGTCGGCGCCCTGGCGACCGAGCGCGATCAGCTTGGGCCGCGGCAGATCGACGACCCGCGGCTCCATCGAGCCGTCGAGCGCGGGCCACAGGCGGATCCCGTCGCTGTCGTCGGCGCTGATCGCGGCCGTGCCGTCGGGCGTCGTCGCGAACACGCGGATCTGGCCGGCGTGCGGGGCCTCGATCATCGCGCGCTTCTGATCGATGCGCTTGATGATCGCGGGCGCGACCGGCGAGACGACCGCGACCGGCGCGGGTGCGGCATCGGGCTTCGCGATCGGCTTGGGATCGACCTTCGGCGCCGGGTGGTGACACGCGGCGAGCGCGACCAGGGCAAGCGCGAGCTTCATGGTGACTCCTCGCACACGGTGGTCGCGCCGAACGAGCCGGCGGTGGGCGATGGCTGGAGCGTGAGCCCGAAGTGCCAGCCGCACGCCATCGTCACGCGATGCCCGGTGGTGGCGTCGAGTGCGAGCAAACCCTGAGAGGCAACGATCACCTCCCGATCGTCGCCGGTGAACACGATCGAGTGGGGCTGCCAGAGCGAAAATCGCCATCGGACGGTGCCGGCGGGCAGGTCGACCACGAGGACCTCGTTGCCGGCGATCAGTGCCACCGCCGCGCCGGTCGAGTCGAACGCGCCGCGCGCGTCGGCGCCACCGACACCTCCGGGCAGGCTCGCCGCCGGCGCCGCGATCGCCGCGAGCTTGGTGGCGACCTTGCCGGTGTAGCGCCACAGCTCGAGTCGGCCGGCGACAATGCGCCCGACCAGGAGCCGGCATGCCGGATCGATCCCGATCATCGTGCCGATCACCGCGACGGTGCTCGCGTGCAGCGCCGAGGTGCCGGGCGACTCGCTGAACGTCGCGAACGTCAGGTTGCCTTCGTCGTCGCTCGAGGTCGCCGCGGCGACCACCGCGCCGCTCGTGCACGGCACGATCGTGCTGCCGGGCCGTGCCGCGAGCGGCCGCAGCTTCGTCGCGCTCGCGAGCTCGGCGTCGAGCCGGTAGCGCGCGACGCGCGGGTCGTCGTTGATCGCGAGCACGCGCGTCGCCGGATCGTAGCCGTAGCTCGTGTAGGCCGGGAACTTCCCGATCGCGAGCTCCTTGCCGGTCGTCGTGTCGCGCACGAGCACCGTGTTCACCGCGGGCGGCGTCAGCGGGTCTTCGAGGACCGCCGGTCGGGTCGCCTCGAACCGGGTCGCGAGCACGTGGTGTGCGTCGAGCACCTGGACGATCCCGGACTCCTGCTCGGCCGTCGCCGTCGCGCTCGCCACGCCGAGCGCGCCATCGATCCACAGCACGTGGCCGTTCGTGGTCATCGTGATCGCCGGGCCGTGCGCGGTGACCGCGCCGATCGCGAGCTCGCGATAGCCGAGGAAGTGCGTGGTCGTCGGGGTGACCAGGATCAGCGCGGTCTCCATCCCGGCGAGCACGAGCCCGTCGCCGATCGCGGAACCGGTGTCGGGCACCGCGACCAGCGGGAGCCCCGCCGGCGGCGCCTGGGTGACGCGGTTCCACGGGTCGTCGGTCGGCGGCGACAGCGACGGCAACGGCTTCGGCGCGATCCACCACTCGAGCGTCGATGGCAGGTGGAACACGGCATGATCGTCGTCGACGAACCCGAACGGCCGCGGCTGATCGTCGGAGGTCGCGACATTGCCGATCACCGCGACGCTCGGGGCGAGCTCGACGATCGCGGCGTTGGCACCGCCGCGCACGATCCCCGCGATCCGGTGATGGCCCGGCGCCAGCGCGATCCGCTCGAGCGTGACCGGCAGCTCGACCGTCGTGCTCCACAGCAGCTGGTCGGTCGCCGCGATCCAGCGCAACTTCGACGGCCCGTCGCCGGTGTCGAGGAGCGCGATCGCCGCGCCGTGCCGGGTCGCGATCGACAGGACGCGCGAGCCGGTGTCGGGTAACAGCACGCCGCGCGACGTGCCGCGCGCATCGAACCGCTCGATCGCCCGATCGGCGCGGAGCGCGAGCATGCCGCTCGCGATCGCCGCGACCTCGAGGTACGGCTGCTCGCCCGGCGGCCGCGCGCGTCCGAGCACCCGCCCGTCGCGGTCGGCGCGCACGAGCTCGAGGTTGCCCGCGGTGTCGAGGATCGCGATCACGAGCGTGACGCCGTCGCGCGCGATCGCGAGGTGCCGCGGCGCGCCGCCGGTCAGCACGACCGGCTCGTGCGTGCCGTCGAGCGTCGGCCAGATCCGCAGGCGCTCGCCGGCGTCGGCGGTCACCGCCGCGTCACCCTCGTCGGTCATCGCCACGGTCGTGATCGCGTTACCGTGGGGCGACGCGATCAGCGGCGCGGGCGCGACCGGCGCGGGGGCCGGGAATGGCGGCGATGGCTGGAGCTCCGGCTCCGGCGTCGGTGCGGGCGACGAGCACGCGGCGATCAGCGCGACACAGATCAATCGCATACGAAGCTCTCCTCGGTGCTCGACGTGCGCGGCGTCTCGAATCGGCCGAAGCCCCAGCCGCACTTGCGCGCGAGCGCCTGCCCGGTCGCGACGTCGTAGCGCACCAGGCCGGTCGCGAACTGTGCGATCAGCGCGTTTCCCTGCCAGGCCAGCTCGGTCACCGCGATCGCCGGCATCGCCCAGCGCACCGTGCCGTCGCGCTCGAGCAGCGAGATCGTCGTCGGGCTCGCGGTCGCGATCGTCGTGCCATCGGGGCTCGGACGCACGATCTGTGACGCGATGTTCGGCAGCGTGCCGACCGGCTCGCCGCGCTCGAAGATCGCGACATCGCCCGGCGGCACGCCCGGGACCGCCATGTAGAACCGCCCGGCGCGATCGATCGCGCGAAGCTCGCCGCGCACGAGGTACGACTTGCGGGGCTCGCCGCTCGCGGTGTACTCGGTGACCCGAAGGCCCGGCTCGCTCGCGATGTCGGCCGCGAGCACCGCGACGCCGTCGGCGAGCGCCGGATCGACGAGGAACGCGAGCGGCACATCGAGCGCGCGCGGCTTGCCGAGCGCGCCGGTCATCGGGTCGACGAGCTGCATCGTCTTGCCACGCGCGTCGGCACCGAGCAGGATCCCGGTCGCCGGCTCGAAGTCGAGCTGGTCCTCGCGACCGGAGTACGCGAGCGCCGGGCCGAGTTGCCGGGTGTCGCGATCGTAGACCGCGATCTGCTTGTCCCGCAGCGTCAGCGTGTAGCGCGCGTCGATCGGCACGACGTCGAGCCACGGATTCGTCGTCGGCGGCAACGCGAGCTCGGGCCTGCTCTGGAAGTCGGCGTCGAGCAGGTGCACGACCGCTTCGCCGCGCCCGACGACGATGCCGGCCGCGGTGTAGCGCGCGCTCGGCACGGTCGCGGCGTCGTAGCCGAGGTACTCGGCATGCATCGGCGCGACCAGCGCGAGCTGCGCCTGATAGCCGGCGACCACGATGCCACCGGCGAGGCCGATCGTCTGCGCGGTGCCGTTCGCGACCGCGGTCGACTTGACGCGCTCCTTGCCGTGCCACCACGCGACGAGATCGCCGTCGAAGCACGCGAGCGTGTCGGCGTCGACGAACCCGAGCAACGCGCCGCTCGTACAGGCCTCGAGCTCGGTCGCCTGCCCGGTCTCGAGCGAGACCGACACCGTGTGCGCGGTCGCCTCCGCCGGCCCCTTGCCGAGCACGGTCAGCGCGTCGGGTGCGAGCACGATGCCGGTGGGCACGAGGCCCTGGAGCTGGCGGGTCGGTGCCCCCCACGCGGCGTGCTCGATGTCGATCCAGCGGCCGTGCACGCCACCGTCGACCACCGTCGCGATCGCGAGCAGCTTGTCGCCGGCCGCCGCGAGCGACTCGATCCGCCAGCCGGGCTCGGGCGCGAGGCGCGCGCGAACCGTGCCCGCGAGATCGGTGATCGCGAGCGCGCGGTCCTCGCCGATCGCGACGAACCCACGCGACGTCGCGGTCACGGCGATCGCCGCGCCGTCCAGCGCGACACGCGACCGCTCCGTGCCATCGGGGCCGAGCCCCACGATCTCGATCAGCCCGGCACGATCGAGCACCGCGATCGCGAAGCCATCGCGGTCGTGCGCGATCGTCAGGGCCCGTGGGGCCTGCGCCTGGATGACGAGCGGCTCCTTCGTGCCATCGAACGACGGCCACAGCCGGAACGCGCCGAGCTCGTCCGCGGTGACCGCGGCATCGCCCTCCGCGGTGATCGCGATCAGGGCGATCGGAGCGCCGTGGATCGCGTGGATCGGCCGGGCCGGAAGCGGCTTGGCGCGCACGACCGCGGGCTTTCCGGCCGGCGCGCTCGGGGGGGTGTTGCACCCGATCGCGACGGTCGCAACGATCGAGAAACCGGTCCGGAAAAGCCCCATCAGCAATGACCAACGCACAGGTCCCACGGACAAATCTGCTACAGGTCGAATTGCGTCCGTCATCCCGGTTACCTGTGTCCTTTCCAGGATTTCGGTGATGATGAACTTTTGTACACCTGGATCGCTTTCCAAGAAATTTTGGTTGTCCCGAGTGCACCTGGAATGTTTCAACGGAGGTCGGCTTACTCGCTCTGGTGAGCCGAACTTTGGACGTGTGATTAGTGTCGAGGAGGCAGTATGGCGCTCGGTACGGTGAAGTGGTTCAACGATGCCAAGGGGTTCGGCTTTATCAGCCGCGATGATGGGAAGGACGTGTTCGTCCACTACTCATCGATCACCGGGGAAGGCTTCCGCACCCTCGCCCAGGGTGAGCAGGTCGAGTATGAAGAAGCCCAAGGGCCCAAGGGGTTGTTCGCTGCGAAGGTCTTGAAGGTCTTCGGCAGCAGCGACGCTGTAGCGACCTAGCTTGTCTCGCTAGACGTTACCGAGCGAGCTGGGTTGCGCGATACGCACCGGATGGCGTTCGCGTCAGCACGACCGCGAACGATGCCTTGGCGGTCGTGACCTGCACCACGACGTTGCCCTCGGGGAGACCCGAGCCGTTGCCGCCGTACTCGCTCGGCTTCAACAGCTTCCAGTCCTTCATCGGGCCGGACTCGACGACCAGGTTGCCATACATCTCCTGGAGATCGGCCGACGTCTCCGCGGCAACTTTCCCGCCGGCGTAGAACGGCACGGTCGAGAGCTTCGCGAGCTTCTCGACCGACGCCGTCGCGAACGCCGAGATCCACTGGTTCGCCGCGAACACGGCTTCCTTCTCGGTGACCGACGAGTCGGGCGAGACCTTGTCCTTGCCATGGCCGTCATCGGGCGTGACCGTGCCCTCGCCGATCGGGTGATGCTTCGGTGTGATCTTGGGCATCTTGCCCGACTTTTGCTCGGGGCCATCGAGCACGCCGACATCGTTGCCCTCGGGCACCGACGTGAGGATGTACGGCTCGACGTTGAACGTGCCGCACTGGCGCCAGTTGCGATAGAAGCCCCAGCGCAGGTAGATGCGACCGTCGACCGAGCGGATCGCCTCGGGCGTCGGCTCGTACGGCCCCGACGAGATCACGGTGTCGACCGCGGCGACGTCGAACTCGGTCTTGCCCGACGTCTTGGCGACCGTGACCTTGTGGAGCGTGCCATCGGCGTTCACCGACACCTCGAGGTTCACCCACAGGTTCGGATCGTTGAGCGGATCGTTCGCGCCGCGGCTGTCGAGCTCCTCGAGAAAGCCAAAGCCCCACAGCTCGTGGATCCGGCGGTGCATGCGCGCGACGTAGATCGCGTAGGGGTTCGCGCGCGTCTTCAACGCGGTCTGGTTGCCCGGGCGCACGTCGGGGACGAAGTTCTCGAGCGAGCTCTTGATGGCGTCGATCTTCTTCTCCCAGCGACCCTTGCGGCTGCCCATGCGGCGCGCCGCGATCTGGCGCTCCTCCTCGACCTTGTCCTTGCCCATCAGCCGCTCGTAGTCGTTGATCTGCAGCGGCGTGTTGATGCCGGGCACGCCCTTCTTGCCGATCTTCTTGCCGTCCTTGTTCTGATCGACGACCGAACCGCGCCCGCCGATGCCACGCATCGCGAGGATGCCGGGCTCCTTCTCGCCCTTGCCGTCGTCGCCCTTCTCGCCGCCGTCGCCCTTCACGACGCCCTTGGCGGTCTCGTCCTTGCCGGAGTGATCGGACTCCTTCAGGTGCTCGTCGGTGGTCGGCTTGGTGTCCTCGTTCTGCCGGACCTTGTCGTCGGGACCGCCGACGTCCTTGCTCGTCTGATCTTTCGAGTCGCGCGACGCGACGGTCTGGCCCTCGGACTCCTTGTCGAGGTTGGTCTGCTTCGCGCGCGTCTCCTCGGAGACGTCGCGATTCTTGTCGCTCATCTGCTTCGCGTCGTCGGGCGCCTTGTCGACGACGTGCTTGTCGTCCTTGACCTCGACCGCGACCATGTTCGGTGGCGGGGGCTGCGGCGGCTTGGGCTTGGCAGCCTCGGGCGGCGGTGGCGGCGGGGGCGGCGGCGGCTTGAGCTGCGGCGGCTTGATCGGCTTCGGCGGCAGGATCGCGACGACGAGCGGCTTGTCGTCGAGCTTCTCGGCATCGATCGGCGGCGGCGGTGGCGCGTCGGGCTTCACCGCCGGCAGCTTCTTGAGCTCGGCGAGATCGGGCGGCGGCAGCTCGACCTTCATGACCTCGGGCTGGAGTCCGAAGTCGGCGCTGATCTCGACGTCCTGGCGGATCGTGACGCCGCACGTCAGCACGTCGATGCTCGGGTTCGTCAGGATGTCGCGATCGAGGCACTCGCCGAACGGATCGCCGAGCAGCGGACGCAGCTCCTTGGGCACGCGCATCGGATACGGCTGGTAGCCGCCGAACGTCGTGCGCTCGCCGCGAACCGCCGACAGCGTGACCTTGGTGCCGGGCGCGATCGGGACCGAGCACTCCTTCGCCGCGCAGCGCAGGATCGGCCGCGCGGCGCCGACGCGCGTCACCAGGATCTGACCGTCGCCCTCGCCATCCATGTGGATCGTGAGCACGGGCAGCGGCGTCGGACGCGTGACGCCGTAGCCGACGATGATCCCGGCCTGGGTGATCGACGAGATCGCGAGTGCGGGCCCCAGTAGCCATCGAGCTCGATATGCGCGCGTACGACGTGCCACGGGGCTTGCCAAGTTTGACACGAGAACCCCTCGCGCACCGCCCGGAAATATCCTGACAAATCGAGCCGTTCGTGCCGGCTCCGGGTAGCGCTGCGACAGCTACAACTTGCGGTAGATGCCGACCACGATGCCGATGATGTCGACCGACTTGAACTCCGAGCGCCGCACGTAGATCGGCGACATGTTCGAGTTCGCCGGCTGGAACCGGATTCGGTCGCCCTCCGGGTAGTAGCGCTTGACGGTCGCCTCGCCCTCGATCATCGCGACGACGATGTCGCCGGTTGCCGCGGCCGAGGTCTTCTTCACGAACACGTAGTCGCCGTTGAAGATCCCGTCGTCGATCATCGATTCACCGACGATGCGGAGGCCAAACACCTCGCGGTGATTGCCGAGCAGCATGCGGTCGACCCGGACGGTATCGGTGGCATCCTCGACGGCGAGAATCGGCTGGCCCGCGGCGACCCGCCCGAGGATCGGGACCTCGGCCATGTCGTCGTCGCTGTGGACGATCGCGACGTTGCCGGTGCCGTTCGCCGACCGGCGAAGCGGAATGATCTCGGCCCCATCCGGACCGAAGTTGACCGGGCGCATCGCGCGCGACTTGAGGTCCTCGCGGCGGAGGTGGCCCTTCTTCTCGAGGGCCTTCAGGTGATCGTTCACGCCGTTCGTCGAGCGGATCTGGAAGTGCTCGCCGATCTCGCGCAGCGTCGGCGGGAAGCCACGCTCGTTGATGGAGGCCGAGATAAAATCAAGGATTTCGCGCTGTCGCGACGTCAGCTGGTCGGCCATGTCCTGCCTTGGGGTCGGGTGATCGGAGTTCAGCGAGATCTTCACTGAACGGACTCACCGTACTGAACGCCCAATCACCATGTCAATTTTTCGGAAGCAATTTTCGAACTTTCCCGCCAGATGGCGGACGATCCCCGCTTGCTGGTCCTCCTGATCGCCCACCTGGCCGCCATGCGGGCAGCGTTCGAGCGCGGCGACCTCGACGAGACCGCCCGCCAGGGCATGCTCGCCGGCCCGGTCGTCGTCGAGCGTGCGCTGGCCGCTCCCGATCGCATCACGGTGCTCGCCGGGATCACCGCGGCGCCCGCGGTCGCCGATCGCGCCGAGCTGCTCGGCTCGCTCGCCCGACTCGCCGGTGGGCCCGACTTCCGGATCGCCATCCCCGCCGCGCGCGCCGCGCTCGCGATCGCCGCGCACCTCGCGCACGCGCCGGTCGCGGACGACGACCTCGCGGCCGACGATCTCGCGGCGTGGCACGACGCCTGGGCCGCGCTCGCCGCGCGCCGCGATCGCTGGCCCGAGGTCCGGACCGCGGCGCTCGAGATCGCGGTCGACCTCGCACCGGCCGACGCGCTCGGCTTCGATCTCGCGGGCGCGCTCGCCGATCCGGATCCGACGTTCCGCGCCACCGCCGCCGCGCTCGTGCCATCGCCGGTCCCCGCCGCGTCGCGCGGCGCGCTCGCCGAGGCCGTCGCGCACGACCCGGACGCTCGCGTCGCGCTCGCCGCCGCCGCCGCGCTGTGCGCCGAGCTGGCGTTCGATCCGCCGGCGCCGATCCGCGCCGCGCTCGGCACCGATGGCCTCGCGCGCATCAAGCTGCTCGTCGCCGCCGATCGCACCTCACCCGCCGCGCGCTGTCTCGAGAAGTGAGGCTGCGCTGATGCACGTCGTCCACACCACCTCGATCGCGGCGAGCGCGGCGACCGTGTTCGCGTTCCACGAGCGCCCCGACGCATTCGCGCTCCTGCAGCCGCCGTGGCAGAAGGCCGAGATCCTGCGCGCGCCGAGCTCGCTCGCGATCGGCACCGTCGTCGAGCTTCGCGTCCGCGTGTTCGGCTTCTGGCAGCGCGTCGTCGCCGAGCACGTCGAGTACGAGCCCGGCCGCATGTTCGCCGACACGATGCGCGAAGGCCCGTTCGCGACCTGGTTGCACCGTCACGTCGTCACGCCGGTGACGCCGACGAGCTGCACGCTGGTCGACGACATCACGTGCACGCTGCCGCTCGGCGGCCTCGGCCGGCTCGGCGAGCCGATCGTGCGGCGGCAGCTCGCGCGGCTGTTCGCCTACCGCCACGACGTCACGCGCCGCGCGTGCGAGACCTAGAAGCTACGCGACTCGCCGACGTCGAGGATCCACATGCGCTCGGCCGGCAAGCCACGCGCC
This sequence comes from Haliangiales bacterium, assembly GCA_038321315.1. GTDB lineage: Bacteria > Myxococcota_A > Polyangia > Haliangiales > Haliangiaceae > JABFXX01. Next base: position 121,033 of record JBBQEX010000015.1, read on the forward strand.
TGCCACCACGCCCGCAGCCGCTCGGGTGGCTCGCCGATCGCCTCGTCGGTCAGCCGGAACGTGCCCCAGTGCATCGCGAGCAGGTTGCGCGCGCCGAGGGCCTCGAAGCCGCGGCCGGCCTCGTCGGGATCCATGTGCTGCGGCTCCATGAACCAGCGCGGCGCGTAGGCGCCGATCGGCAACATCGCCCAGTCGATCGGGCCGCACCGGGCGCCGATCTCGGCGAAGTGATCGCCCCACGCGGTGTCGCCGGAGTGATACGCGACGCCCTCGGGCGCGCGGATCACGTAGCCACCCCACAGCGTGTCGTTGCGGTTCCACGGCATCCGCATCGACCAGTGGCGCGCGGGCACCAGCGTGATCGCAAGCGTGCCGAGCGTGTGGCTCTGCCACCAGTCGAGCTCGACCACCGTGCGCTTGCCGAGCGCGGTGATCCGCGCGCCGTTGCCGAGCGGCACGATGTAGGTCGCGTCGTCGGGCAGCTGCTTCAGCGTCGGCAGATCCATGTGATCGCGGTGATCGTGGGTCACCAGCACGACGTCGATCTTCGGCATCGCCGCGAGCGCGACGCCGGGCGCGACGAGCCGGCCGACCGCGCCGCCGAGCGTGCGCGACCACACCGGATCGGTGACGATGACCTGGCCGCCGAGGCGCAGCGCCCACGTCGCGTGGCCGATCCACACCGCGCACGGCGCGCCGCTCGCGAGCGCGAGGTCGCCGCCGTCGACGTGTTTGGGGCGCGCGCGATCGATGACGTCCCAGTCGGCACGCCGCGGCTCCTTCTTGCCGAGCTTCCACTTGAAGATGTCGGCGGGCCCGCGCGACGGTGTCGTCGCGCGATCCTCGAACCGGGCGCGCGCCATCACCGCACCGCGAGGCCGAGCGCGCCCGCGAGCTCCGTGTAGGCCGCGCGTCGGAACGTCGCGACCTCGCCGGCCTCCGACAGCTGCGCGAGCGTCGCGTCCTCGCCGTCGGGGACGAACACGCGGTCCCAGCCGAGGATCAGCGGGCCGACCGGCTTGGGCGCGATCTGCCCGAGGCAGGTCACCGAGAACACCCGGATCTCCGTGCCGGTGCGGAGCGCGACGCGGAGCTCCATCTTCGCGGGCGTCTCGCGCCACCACTTGCAGAACCGGGTCTCGTTCTCCGAGTCGAGCTCGAGGCGCAGGCTGCGGCCATCCATCGTCGTCAGGTCGACGGCTTCGGCGAAGCAGATGTCCGGACTCGGGTGCGCCGACACCTTGTCGCGCGCCTTCTGCTCGGGCTCCGGCGCGCTCGTCGCGAACCCCGCGGTCAGCGACTCCATCTTGACCTCGGCCTCGACGATCTGCGCGATCTCCGCGAGCCGGAGCGCGTTGCCGTCGATGAACACCAGGGTAGTCACGCGCGGACGTTACCTCACTCGACGACCACGCGATCGCTCGCCGAGCGCCCGAACGTCTCCGGCATGTACATCTCCTCGGCCTTGGTCGGCGGCACGACGAAGTTCCCGGGCGTGGTCGCGCGCGCGACGTAGCTGTAGCGGTGCACGCCTTCCCACAGGAGCGCGGCGAACGCCTCGACGCGCTCGTCGCGCAGGTTCTGGTGCTCGTACCAGGGGCCGTACCACCACCAGTACGCCCCGCGGCTCTTCTGCTCGTTCGGATCGGTCGGGATGGCGCCGGTCGTCGCGAGGCTCGGGTTCATCGCCTCGAAGCCCGCGGGCATCGGATCGACGAGCGCGACGTGATAGCGGCGATTCTCGTTCGCCATCTGCAGCTCGACGCGCACGCGCGCGCCCGCCTTGACGTGCCACACGCCATCGGTGCCGCGCGTGACGTCCTTCGGATCGTCGACGCCGACGTAGCTCCGCGCGACGACGAAGCCGTAGTCCGCGGCCTCGAGCTTCAACGATGCCGGCGCGTAGGTCATCCCGATCCGGTAGTACAGCCGGCCCTTGCCGTCCTTCTGGATCGCGAGGTCGGCCTTGTCGTGCGTGGCCACCGCTGCCATCGGGATCGCGAGCTGGAAGTAGTCGGTCGTGCGGCCCTTGAACGCGTGGTCGCCGGCGTAGTCGGCGCCGAGCCACACGCGCGCGACGAAGTCCGGCGTGACCTTCTCGTAGGTGTGGAAGTAGAGGTCGAGCGCGAGGAGCGCGAACGTGTTCTCCTGCGTGTTGAGCCAGCGGCCCGCCTTGCGATGCGCGAGCAGACCGGTGACGACCTTCGGGATGAGATCGAGGCTCGGCTGCTCGGCGATCAGCGACTCGAGCATCACCGCGTCGACCCGGCGATCGGACGACAGCAAGAGGTAGCCACCGTCGCCGTATCCGGTCGTGAAGTTCGCGGCCCCGGCGGTCTCGCTGACGTGGTTCATCGCGTAGCGCACGATCGCCTTGCGCTCGGGCTCGGCCGCCTTGTCGCCGGCGAACAGCCCGAGCAGCCAACCGTCGGTCTCCATCGTGACCTTGTCGACGCCGCCGGCCTCGGCGAGCAGCTTCTTGCCCTTCGCGACATCGCGATCGCCGAGCGCCATCCGCGTGTACAGCGCGTACGCGCTGATCGCGTGGCGCACGTCGGCGCTGTAGTACCAGGGGTAGAACCGCTCGATGTTCTGGAGGTACGGCTTCACCCGCACGAGGACATCCGTGGGGACAGAGAAGCCCTTGGCTGCGGCGTGCGCGAGCGCGTTCGCGACGTAGACCGACAGGTATGGCTCCGACGGGTGGCCGCGATCCCAGTACGCGAAGCCGCCGTCGCCGTTCTGCATCTGCGACAGGTGCTCGATGTCGATCTTGACGCTCGCCTCCATCGCGGCCTGCGTCGGCATGTCCTTGGTCTTGAACGCGACCAGCACGTCCTTCAGCGCGGCGATCGCGAGGATGCGGCTCGAGCGCTGCTCGGCGCACTCGAACGGGTAGTGCACGAGGTAGAGCAACGCGTCGGTCAGCGCCTGCAGGTTGGTCGAGGCGGTCGTGACCTCGAGGCCGCCGAACTGCGTGACGACCTTGCCCGGCAGCGCGACGGGCTGCCTGATCGCGCCGTCGTCGATCACGCCGTAGGTCGCGAACGCCTCGGTGGTCGCCGGCGTCCACACCGGCAGCGCGAGCTCGGCGGCGTCGCTGTCGCGACCGTTCGTACCGACGATCTGGAACCGCGCGGTGCCCGCCATCTCGGCGGCCGCCGGGAACTGCACCTCGACGCGATCGTTCGCCGGCACCATCACGCTGCGACCGGCCCCGTCGGTGATCGTCGCGTTGGTCGTGCGGATCGCGAGCTTCACGGTCATCGGCGCGTCGGTCTGGTTCTGCACGACGACCGGCAGCCGGAACGTGTCGCCGAAGTTGAGGAACCGCGGCGGGCTCGGCCGCACCATCAGCGGCAACCGCGCGGTCACCGCGCTCTCGCCCTTGCCGTACTGCTTGTCGCCCGCGGCGACGACCGCGATGATCCGGTAGCGCGTCAGGTTGTCGGGCAGCTTGATGTCGACCGTCGCCTTGCCGTTCGCGTCGGTCGAGACCGCCGGCGCGAACGCCGCGAGTGGATTGAAGTTCGAGCGGATCGCGATCGGCCCGGTCTGCGGCTGATTCGGCTGCTTCTGGTTCACGTCCTTGTTCTCCTCCCGCCCTCCGCGATCCTGGGCCGACGGCGGCGCCGGCGGTGGCGGCGGCGGTGTGCCGGCCGGCGTCGTCGGTGCGGAATCGACGCTTGCCTCGTACAGCATGCCGCTCCCCGCGCTGGCCCCGCGCGTCAGCGTGAGCGTCGTGGTATCGGGCTTCGCGAGCGTGACGTACTGGCGGAGGTAGTAGTCGCGCGTGCCGCCGTCGCGCTGCGGGTAGAACGCGCCGATCGGATCGGGGAACTCGTAGCCGGCGAGCGCGAGGATCGCCTCGTCGACCACGATCACCGCGGCCTCGGCGTTGGCGACCGGCTGGCCCTTGGCGTCGCGCACGTCGAGCGCGAGGTGGGTCGACGCGCCGGGCGCGAGCTTGGCCTCGGCCGGCGACACGGTGACGGTCAGCGCGCGGTGCTTCGGCGGGATCGGGAGATCGATCGAGCCGACCGCGTAGGCCGGGCGCTTCGGCAGCTTCGGATCGGCGACGCCGTGATCATCGGTGCGCGCCGCCGCGCCGACGAGGTCGACCTGCACGGTGAGGTTCGGCGTCATCGCGTCGGTGATCGGCACGGTGAGCACCTTGGTCGGGCCGTCGAACGTCACGCGCTCGACCTTGACCATGCCGGAGCGGCGCCAGCTCACGATCGCCTCGGCCGGATAGAACGGCGCCTGCACGAGGAGCTCGGCGGTGTTGCCGGGTGCGTACGCCTTCTTGTCCGGAATGATCTGCACGACCTCCTGCTTGACCTCGCGCGCCGGCGGCTGGTCGCCGCCCGACACCCAGTAGGTCAGCTTGGTCTGGTTCGGCCGGCCCTTGGCGTCGACGATCGTCGCGGTCAGCTGATAGGTGCCGCCGGTCTTGGTCGCGAGGCTGCACGGCACGGCGTCCTTCGCGGCGACGATCGCGCAGGTCTGCGGATCGACCTCCTTCTGGACGTAGTGGCCCTTCTTGTACTCGTAGTCGAGCCGCACGGACTTCACCTCGATCCGCGCACCGACGATCGCCTTGCCGTCGAGATCGACGCCGACGACGTCGACGTCGAACGGCTGACCTCGCTCGACGAACGGCTTCTTGGTCTTGACGCCGACGTAGGCGAGCGACGGGTGCACGATCAGCGCAGTCGACGACGTCCACGCCTGGCGGTTGACGTCGATCACGGTCGCCTGGGTGACGACGCTCATCGGCATCGCCGGCTTCACGGACAAGAAGTCGAGGTGCATCGCGTGCGCGCCGGTCGCGTCGGTCTTGCCGGCGAGCGTCCACGTCTTCGGCGGCTTGTAGCCGCGGCCGTAGTTGCCTTCGTCATCCTCGAAGTAGCTGCGATAGCCCCACCACGGCGTCCAGCTGCCGAACACGTAGTCGTCGCGATTCGGCGGCGTGAAGTTGGTCTGACTCGTCGTGACCTGCCAGCGCGTCTCGGCGCCGGCGAGCGGGCCGCCCGCGTAGTACTTCGCGCTGACCGCGACCTCACCACTCCCCCCGACGACAAACGGGCCCTGGCTCGCTGCGGTCGACACCGAGAACTCGGGCCGGCGGAACTCCTCGATCTGGAACCCGTGCGTGTACGGCTGACCGCCCAGCCGCCCCACCGTCGAGAACTGGATGTACGCGTAGCCGAGGTTCGGCGTCTTGGGGATCGTGAACTTCGCGTCGAACCCGCCGACCGCCGAGACCTTGGTGTCGCCGATCGCGATCTGGTTGCCCTGCGAGTCGTTGACCTTGAACGTCAGGCCCGAGACCGCCCCGTCGAGGCCGGTGACGTCGCCGCCCTTGTCGAGCCCGATCGTGCGCAGCCAGCCCTTCAGCGAGACCTCCTCGCCGGGCTTGTAGAGGTGGCGATCGTCGATCACGTACCAGGCGAGGTTCGTGCCGCGCGCCTGCTTGGTCCACGAGCCGCCGTCGCCGTAATAGTTATTCTCGGCGACGAACGCGACGTCGTTGCCGCGCGTGCCAACGAGGAAATGCTGGCCCTTCGCGCCACCGCGCGACAGCGGCAGGCTGGCGAGCCCGGTCGTGTCCGACGTCGCCGCGATCCCGAACGGCCGGATCTCGAGCGCGACGCCCGCTGCCGGCTTGCCGGTCGCGAGCTCGGTGGCGAACGCGACGAGGTGATCGCCGTCGACGTGCGCGTCGATCGCGAGCCTGGTCGACTGCACCCACGCGACGAGCGTCGGCGGCTCGTAGGTCTGCTTCCACGGATACGGCTCGACCACCGCGATCACGTCGCCGAGTCCACCGGCGAGCGCGGGCGCGAGATCGACCGAGGTCTCGACCAGCTCGTCGTGCGTGCGCGGCGTCGCGACCAGCTGATCGAACACCTTCTTGCCCGGCACGGTCGGCGGATGGTCGTGGTTCCAGCGCTCGCGCAGGTACAGCGTGTAGGCGTCGAAGTCGCTCGGCGCGACCTTGTAGAGCCGGACCTTCAGCTGCTCGTAGTTCGTCGAGAAGAAGTCGAGCGTCGGCTGCTTGGCCGCCGGATCGACGACGACCATGCCGTTCGGCCCGAAGAACGTCGGCATCGCGCTGCCGACCGTCCAGTCGAGCTCGGCGGGCTTGCCGAGCGTCTGGCCGAACTCGTCGCGCAGGCCGCCGGCGATCGTCACGTGATAGCTCGCGTGCGCCTTGGTCTGCCCGGTGATCGTGAGCGAGTTGCCGCTCTGCTGGATCTTCTCGCCGGCGATCGCGGGCGTCACCGTGACCTGGCTGTCATCGAACTTGTCGCCGTCGAGCGGGTTGTTGAACTGGATGTAGTACGGCATGCCCGGGTGGCACTCGCTGCCCCAGCCGCACGTGCTCTGCGTGATCGCGAGCGGCGGGAACGTGTGGAACCCGAAGTGCTGCGGCGCGGTCGTCAGGTTCGGGCCCTCGGCCGATGGCGTGCCGGCCGCGATCTCGACGTCGATCGCGGCATCGGTCGGGAACGGCTGCGTCGCGTGGAACGCGAGCCAGCGCCCATCTTGCTCGTCCTTCTTGGTCGCGTCGACCGTCGCGGCGAGCTGCTTGTCCTTCGCGATCGCCGCGGCGTCGAGCATCGCGATCGCGACCGGCTTGCCGTTCGCGGTGACGTGGATCTTCGCGAGCACCGCGCTCGCATCGATCTTCTGATCGAAGCGCGCGAACATCGGCACGTCGAGGTGTTGCGGCGTGTACGGGCTCGGCGAGCTGCCGGTCAACGTGACCGCCGGCGTCTCGAACGTGAACTTCACGGCCTCCTTGAGCGCCTCACCGGTCGCGCTGTGGATGTTCGCCGGGACCTCGATCTGATAGGTCGTCGCCTGCGGGAACCGCACCGCCGGATCGAACAGCAGCGTGCGCGTGCCGAGCCAGCGCCAGCGCCCGGCCGGTGTCGGCGTGAGCTTGACCGGCTGCACGCCGGCCGCGTCGTCCTGCGAGGTCACCGCGACCATCGGCTGGCTGAACGTCACCGACAGCTCGGGCGCGAGCGGGACCTTGCCCTCGGGCATGTAGCGCAGCACGCGCAGCTCGCCGGGCTTCACGCTCGGCGGCGGCAACAGCGAGCTCGCCGGTGGCGGGAACTGACCGCCGATCACCTTGCCCGTCCGCGGCGGCGGCTGCGATCCGGGCCGCAGCGCAAACGCCTGCTTGTCGTCGGGATCCGCCGCGATCGGCTGGCCGCGCGCGAGCAGCGCCTGGGCCTCGCCGTCGGGCAACTTCTGCGCGGGCGCGAGCTTGCCGCGATCGAACGCCGGCGCGCCCTGGCGGGCCTCGGAGACCGCGAGGTCGAGGCCGTCGGGCAGATCCTTGGTCTGGACCAGCACCAGATCGGAGATCGGGGACGCGCTGCCGTGCCCGGTCTTCGGCGGCTGCTTGCCGCCGCACGAGACGACCTGCAACAGGGTGAACAGCGCGGTCACGCGCCGGACGTTTGGGTGCTTCACGATCTCTCCTCATGCCGCGAGCTGCTCGCCGCGTAAGGGCGCTGCCCTTACCTGTTCAACGCACGACGGCCTTCGACGTGCTGACGCAACCTACACCCAAGGTCGCGGTCGGAATCGGTGTTATCCTCCGGGCGCGTGTTCGAGGCGGGCACACTGCTGGCGGGGAAGTATCGCGTCGAGCACGTGCTCGGCCGCGGTGGCATGGGCGTGGTCGTCGCCGCGCTACACATCCACCTGAACCAGCGCGTCGCGTTGAAGTTCCTGCTGCCCGAGATGCTGCAGAACCAGGGCGTCGTCGAGCGCTTCGTGCGCGAGGCCCGCGCGTCGGCGCAGCTGCGCGGCGAGCACGTCTGCCGGGTCTCCGACGTCGGCACGCTCGACTCCGGCGCGCCGTACATCGTGATGGAGCTGCTCGAGGGCCGCGATCTGTCGACGATGATCACGCACAACGGCCCGATGCCGGTCGCGACCGCGGTCGACTACGTGCTGCAGGCCTGTCTCGGCGTCGGCGAGGCGCACTCGCTCGGCGTCGTGCACCGCGATCTCAAGCCGGCGAACCTGTTCCTCACCCAGCGCCCCGATGGCACGCCGCTCATCAAGGTCCTCGACTTCGGGATCGCCAAGGCGCAGGCCGACGCCAACTTCAACCTGACGAAGACGTCGTCGGTGCTCGGCTCGCCGGGCTACATGTCGCCCGAGCAGCTGCGCTCGACCCGCGACTGCGACGCGCGCAGCGACATCTGGGCGATCGGCATCATCCTCTCCGAGCTGGTCTCGGGTCGCCAGCCGTTCATCGGCGAGAGCATCACCGAGCTCGCGCTCCACATCGTCATGGATCCGACGCCGCCGGTGATGTCGGTCCAGCTGCCGCCCGGCTTCGAGCAGGTGATCCAGGGTTGCCTCGCGAAGGACCCGGCGCACCGGTTTCCCGATCTCGCCAAGCTCGCCAGCGCGCTGGCGCCGTACGGCGGACCGACCGCCGCGGCCGTCGCGACCGGCGTCGCGCGCGTGCTCAACGTGTCGCCGAGCGTGCCCGGCATGCAGAGCCCGCTGCCCGCGACGATCATGGCGACGACAGGGTTTCCGCCGACGACGCTCGGCGCCGCCGCGGGCACCGCTCATCTGCCACCCGCCCGCAGCGGCCCGCGCTGGGGCATCGTCGCCGCGGTCGTCGCCGTGCTCGCGATCGGTGGCGTCGCGGTCGGCGTCGCGATGTCGGGCAAGACGGCCGACATCGCCGCCGCGGGCGGACCGCCACCGGCGCCGATCGATGCCGCCGCCAGCGTCGCGATCAAGCCACCCACGCCACCGCCGGCGATCGACGCCGCCCCACCGCCACCGATCGATGCGGCTCCCGCGGTCGACGCGCCGATCGCGCCGATCGCGATCGACGCCGCACCCGCGACCAAGCCCAAGCCGCACACCACGACGACGACGAAGCCCACCAAGCCCACGGAGGACCTCGGTAATGATCGGTTCTGAGCGCGCCATGCACATCGTGATCGCCGGCACGTTGCTCTGCGCCGCGACCGGCTCCGTCCACGCCCAACCGACCACCGCCGCCGCCGCGACCGCCGAGTTCGACAAGGGCCGCGACGCGATGAAGAAGGGCAAGTTCGCCGAGGCGTGCACCGCGTTCGCGCAGAGCCAGAAGCTCGATCCCGCGCCCGGCACGCTCTACAACCTCGCCGGCTGCTACGTGAAGATCGGCAAGCTGACCTCGGCGTGGCTCGCGTATCGCGAGCTCGCGCAGAAGGATCCCAAGGAAGCGCGCAAGAAGGACTCGGCCAAGCAGGCCGCCGATCTCGAGCCGCGCCTGCCAAAGCTCCTGATCGCGGCGACCACGCCACCCACCGGCCTCGTCGTCACGATGAACGGCCAGGACGTCACGCCGCTGGTCGGCGTCAGCAACCCGGTCGATCTCGGCAGCTACACGATCGTCGCCAAGGCGCCGACCTACGCCGACTTCACCGCGACCGCCGAGGTCACCAAGGAAGCCGAGACCACGACGATCACGCTGACGCTCGTGCATCCCACCGTGGCCGTGAAGCCCGTGAAGCCCGTGCCGGTCGTCGCGACCAAGGCCGAGCCCGCCATCCCCGACGATCCGGCCGAGGAGCGCGACACGCCGCCGACCTCGCATCGCAAGACCTACGCGATCGTCGTCGGGGCCGCCGGCGTCGCGGTGCTCGCGACCGGGCTGGTGTTCGGCAACCTCGCCAGCGGCAAGTGGAGCGACGTCAAGAAGCTGTGCGGCGACGACCTCAGCTGCGACACCAACCAGCTCGACGAGGGCAAGCGCCTGTCCGACCAGGCCCACCTCGACGCCAACCTGTCGACCGGCCTCGTGATCGGGGGCGTCGTCATCGCCGCGGTCGGTGGCTATCTGTTGTTCACCGCGCCCGCGCATCCCGATCGCACGGCGCTCCGGCTCGCGCCGAGCGTCGGCACCACGACCGTCGGCCTGTCGCTCGAAGGAGGCTTCTGATGCGTGCCGTACTCCTCGCTGTCCTGCTCGGCGGTTGCAGCCAGATCCTCGGGCTCGGTGACGTCACCGCGACCAACACGAACCCCGACGCGCACGGTGGCAGTGATGGCGCCGCGATCGACGCCACCATCGATGCCGCACCCGGAACGACGATCGCGCTGTCGGGCCAGATCACGGCGTTCGCCGGCGTCTCGTTCACCCCACTCGCGGGGGCGTCGATCGCCGCGTTTCGCTCGAGCGACGAGACGATCCCGTTCGGGTCGACGACGACCGATGCCAATGGCGCCTTCTCCGTTCAGATCCCGAACAGCGCGCTCCCGTTCGACGGGTTTCTCCACGCCGTCAGCGGGATGTATGACGACACCTATGTCTATCCGTCGAGTCCGTGGACCGCGGACGACGCCACGATCGCTGTCACGATGATCAAGCCCGCCGATATCGACGGTGTCTCCAGCCAGTACTGTGGCTACGGGCTCGCCGGAAAGGGCCTGATCTCCGTGACGGTCACCGACGCGAACGGCGCGAAGCTGTCCGGATCCACCGTCTCGTCCGTGCCGGTTGCGGGCAAGGTCTGCTACTTCGCGTCGACCGGCATTCCGGACAGCAACCTGATGTCGACATCGACGCCCGGCGTCGGCTTCCTGCTCGGCGTCAACGGGACGACCACGGTCAACGGCGGCCCGATGATGTTCCACACGCACGCGGTCAACGCGCGTGCGGGCACGTTCACGCAGACCACGCTTCGCCCGTAGGCTCAGGTCTTCGGCTTGGGCGCGGCCGGTGGCCGCAGCGCCAGCTTGTAGAGCAACGTGAGCGCGAGGGCGACGAACACGAGCGTGGGGAGCTTGAAGTCGGCGAAGTCGCCGTTGAACAGCGCGACCGCGTTCTCGTCCTGCTTGATCGCGACCGGGACCGCGAGGCCGATGCCGAGGAGCGCCTCGCCGGTGATGAAGCCGGCGGCGGCGAGCAGGCCCATGCGCTCGACCTCGCCGCGGCGGTGCTCGGTGGCCTTGGTCTTGTCGAGCACGCGCTGGACGAGCCACGCGGCGATGCCGCCGAGCATGATCGGCACGTTGAGATCGAACGGCAGGTAGACGCCGACCGCGAACGCCATGACCGGCACGCGGAACTTCGCCTTGCGCTTCTCGAGCATCACGTCGATCGCGATCACGACGACCGCGATCACCGCGCCGATGCCGATGATGTTCCACGGCAGGCCGCCGGCGAACACGCCCTTGGCGACGGTGCCCATCAGGTTGGCCTGCGGCGCGGGGAGCTTCGGGCTGCCGATCGTGTAGGCGTTGTGCAGGAGGTTGAGGATCGGGGCCATCGCGAGCGCGGCGACGACGACGCCGACGATCTGCATGACCTGCTGCTTCCACGGCGTCGAGCCGACCAGCTGGCCGCACTTGAGATCCTGGAGGTTGTCGCCGCCGATCGCCGCGGCACAGCACACGATGCCGCCGATCAGCACGGCGGCGATCGGACCGTGCTGGTTGTCGAGCCCGAGCCCGAGCAGCAGGAGGGCGGACACCAGGATCGTCGAGATCGTGATGCCCGAGACCGGGTTGTTCGACGAGCCGACCAGGCCGGCCATGTACGACGCGACGGCCGAGAACAGGAACCCGGCGACGATCATGACGACGGCCATCACCGCGGCGATGCCGGGCGAGTGCGTGAAGCTCCAGAACAGGAAGAACAGCGGGATCACCGACGCGCAGATCAGGATCAAGATGATGTTCATCGGCATGTCGCGCTCGGTGCGCGGCACCTGCTCGACGCCACCGGCGCGCGCGCGCTTGTAGGCCGCGAGCCCGGCGGTGATGCCGCCGAGCAACGACTTGCGCAGCTTCCACAACGAGAAGAAGCCACCGACGAGCATGCCGCCGACGCCGAGGTAACGCGTGACGAACTTGTGGTAGACGCCGGCGGTCGTGACCGGATCGAGATCCGGCAACTCCTGCGTCAACAGGAAGACGCGGCGCGCGATGCCTTCGATGAACGCGAGCGGGTCCATGAGGTCGATCACGGTCGTCCAGCCGCTCGGATCGCGCAGGCTCTCGGCAAGCGTGCCGACCAGCGCGGCGACGTGGGCGTCGAGTGACGCGGGATCGAGGTGCTGGGCGAACTGCATCGCGGCGGCGTGCGCGTCGGGATCGACGATCACGCTGCCCGGATCGCCGAGCGCGGCGAACAGCGGCATCGCGACCCAGCGGTTGAGCGCGGCACCGGCGAAGATCACGGCGGCGACGTTGAACCCGACGATGTAGCCGACCGAGAGCAGCGCGGGCGACGCGTTGATGCCGAACGTGAACGGCAGCCGCGTGCCGCCGATCGCCGCGCCCTTGCCGGTGATCGTCGCGAGCTTCGCGCCCGCCTTGCCGCCGAGGAAGCCGCCGAACGCGACGATCTCCGCCCACAGCTTGAGGCCGGTCGCGCCGAGCTTGACGACCGCGCCGATCACGCCGGTCAACACGAGCACGCCGACGCCGCCGCCGCCCTCGGCGCCGACCTTCAGCACCTCGGCGGTCGCGACGCCCTCGGGGAACTGGAGCGGCTGATCGATGATCAACGCGCGGCGCAGCGGGATCGTGAACAGCACGCCGAGGATGCCGCCGAAGCCGGCGATCAGCGTGGTCTCGAGGTAGGGGAACGCGTCGGTCAGCGTGCCGTCGGGGTTGGTCTTGCGGTACCACTCGTTCAGGATCACGAGCGCGGGCAGCGTGAAGATCACGCCGGCCGCGAGGCCCTCGCCCGACGCCGCGGCGGTCTGAACGCCGTTGTTCTGGAGGATGTTGCCGCGGCGCAACGCGCGCAGGATGCCCATCGAGATCACGGCGGCCGGGACCGAGGCCGAGACCGTCATGCCGGCGAACATGCCGAGGTACGCGTTGGCGCCGGCGAGGATCACGGAGAGCAGCGCACCGAGGAAGACGACGCCGATCGTCAACTCGGGCAGATTGGTGCTCGCGGGGATGTACGGAACGACCTTGGCCGCGGGTTCATCTGCCATCGGGGAGGAGACTGTCGTCCGCGCGGTGACGGGAAATCAAGATTCGGTGTGACAAACGACCGTTCTGACCGGTCACCCGGCGTTGTCAGCAGCTGTCCGGTGGGTTCGGTTCGTCTCCGTCGGATTTGGGTCTACGTTTTGACCCATGCGCGAGCTCCGATCGGCCCTGCTCCTCACGCTCGTGGTGGCCTGCGGCGCCAAGTCGAATCCGAGCATCTGCGATCAGGTCGGTGTGACGTCGAACCCGATCTGCAACCAGACCTGCAACGCCTCCCCGGGTGCGCCGACGACGTGCCCGGCCGGATACCACTGCGATCCGGGCGGCAAGTGCGACGCGCAATGCGACGCGACCCACGCGTGCAGCGACGGCTTCAACTGCAACCTCGCCGATGGAACGTGCACGCTCGGCGATCAGTGCCAGGGCCTCGCCTGCAACGTGACCAAGTGCGACCAGATGGGCATGCCGCCGACCAGCATCTCCGGCACGGTGTTCGCGCCGAACGGAACGCTGCCGCTGTTCGACATCAGCGTCTACATCCCGAACACCGATCCGGGCGCGTTCTCCGACGTGCTCGCGTGCTCGAACTGCAACGACGGCCTGCCCGGCAACCCGATCGTGCAGACCACGACCGACGAGCACGGTCACTTCTCGCTGACCAACATCCCGAACGGCGACAACATCCCGGTCGTCATCACGATCGGCAAGTGGCGCCGCCAGCTCGTCATCCCGCACGTGGCCGCGTGCGTCGACGCGCCGATCGCGACCGCCGACACCACGCTGCCGAAGAGCCTGACCGACGCGTCGCCGGCGACCGCGAAGGACGCGATGGGCAAGCCCAAGGTCGACATGCCGAAGATCGCGATCTCGACCGGCAGTGCCGACTCGCTCGAGTGCCTCGTGCGTCGGCTCGGCATCGCCGACAGCGAGATCACGTCGGACGCGGGTGCCGGTCACGTCAAGCTGTTCGCCGATCTCGACGCGAACGGCGTCGGCGCCAAGAAGTTCGACGCCGGCTTCGGCGGCGGTGGCAACTTCGGCGACTCGCAAACGAAGCTGTGGGGCAACGCGAACAGCGCGGGCTCGCTCGCGAGCTTCGACATCGTGATCCTGTCGTGCGAGGGCGAGCAGGACGCCAACACCAAGCCGCAGGAGGCGATGGACCATCTGAAGTCCTACGCCGACCTCGGCGGTCGCGTGTTCATGTCGCACTGGCACAACGTCTGGATCGAGGGCAGCACGCAGGACACCAACAACGGCACGCAGAAGCCGGCGGTGTGGCCGGCGATCGCGACGTTCGACGACGGCGGCAACGATCCGGGTGATCCGACGACCGACACGATCGACGAGGTCAACAACCCCAAGGGCTCCTCGTTCGCGACCTGGATGCTCGATCCGATGGTCAAGGGATCGACCACGCGCGACGCGATCCTGATGCAGAACAAGACCGCCCGGAACACGTGCAGCGGGGTCGACGAGACCAAGGGCGAGCAGTGGGTCAAGCTCGACCCGGCGAACAACCCGAGCGGCGCCACCGGTTCGCAGATGCTTCAGTTCGAGACGCCGAACGAGAAGCCCGACGCGCGCTGCGGCAAGGTCGTGTTCTCCGACATGCACGTGTCCGGTGGCCCGGCGGGCGACAGCTATCCGTCGAGCTGCGGCAGCGCGACGACCCTGACCGCGCAGGAGAAGGCGCTCGCCTTCATGTTCTTCGACATCTCGTCGTGCGTCGGCGCGATCTTCTGATTCGTACGCAACCGTTCGGAGCAGCGGCCGATGACCGCGGGATGCACTCCAGATCCCGTCCCCTGCAACATCGCAACCGTTGTAGCTTCGTCGCCATGCAGAAGCTGGTCGGCGGGTTGGTGTTGGCCCTGATCTCGGTCGCCGGATGCGCGGTGCGCAACCCCGCCGTCTGTTGCGAGACCGCAGACGACTGTAAGAATCTCGAATCGATGGACATTGTCACGTGCCCATCCGGTCACGTGTGCAGGGTGAACACGTGCGTCATCCCGAGTTGCACCACCGCGACAGAGGTCACGGATTGCACCGACCCGATGGCGCCGACCTGCGATCAGGGCGTCTGCGCCGGTTGCGACGCGACCCGCGCGTGTCCCGATGTGGCGCAGGTCTGCAAGGTCGACAACGGCACCTGCGTCGCCTGTGTGATGAACGCGGACTGCGAAGCGGCGGCCCCGATCTGCGATAGCAACAGCTGCCGGGGTTGCAGGGTGGACGCGGAGTGCGACAGCGAAGCCTGCGGCGACGATGGCGCCTGTGTTCCCACGGCTGGCGTCGCCTATATCGATCCGGGTGGCGTCGATACCGGCACGTGCGATCACGATCATGCGTGTGCCACGCCGGGGTTCGCCCTCGCGACGATGTCCGACTCGCGGCAGCACCTGGTCATCCACCACGGCACCTATCCGTTCGGGCTCGCCGTCAGCCCGGCAACCACTTCTGCGACGAAGCTCGTCGTGCACGGCAACGATTCGACGATCGGCAACACGTCGAACAACGAGACCCTGCGCATCAACGGCATTCAGATGACCGCTCGCAACGTCACGATATTGGAAGGCCAGGACGACACGATAAATGTGGTTGCATCTGCAACGCTGGTTCTCGAGCACGTGAACATTTCAGGAACTTCCGACGTCGCCGGCAAACTGACTCTTCGAGATGCACGCATCTCGACGTTGTTGACATCGACGGCGATCAGCATGAGCGCCGGCAGCACAGTGGTCATCGATGGTGCGGTCTTGACGGGTGGAGGGATCTTGTCGACGGCCACAGGAACTCCGAACCCGACACTCAACGCATCCAACCTGATCATTTCAGGTGTTGACGATCTGGCCATGAATCTAAGTGGGGTCGTCGGATTCGTACGCTTCACGACGATCGCGAACTCGGGCAAGGTCGGAGGGACGGGGGCGTTCGCCGTCAAGTGCAGCACGAGCGGGAACGTTGTCATCCAGTCGACGATCATCTGGACGCCGGGAAGCTCGGTTGCGCATCCGCCGATCGACACGCCCTGCGTGATCCACGACTCGATTATCGGCCCTACAACGGTCGCAGGCTCCCTCAACGCAGATCCTATGTTCGTGGACCCAAACCTGGACTTCCACCTGATGATGGCAAGCCCGGCACACGATGCGGTCGATCAGGGGCCCGCGACGGACTTCGAAGGTGACGTGCGCCCGAAGGGTGTTCGCTTCGACATCGGCGCCGACGAGTTTCGCGAGTAAGCTCACATTCGTGGAGTGTGCAGAACTTTGCACAATGATTTTAGGCGGATCTGGGGGTGAGTCGCCCACCCAGTGACACATGACCCCACCTTGTAAGCATGCAGATCTATTCGATCTCAGCACCTGAGATCCTCTAGGATTAGCAGGCCCGCGACTTGCTGCTGTCGGCATCAAGTTCGCTTACCAGGGGAGCACCAGATGAAGACCACACACACGATCCAGTCCGTCTTGTTCGCAACGCTCGTGATGGCGTGTGGCGCGAAGACCAACCCGAGCATCTGCGATCAAGCAGGTCTCAACTCGAACCCCGCGTGCAGCCAGACCTGCGATCCCAGCCCGGGTGCGGCCGAAACCTGTCCGAGCGGTTTCCACTGCAGCCCCGACGGCAAGTGCGACGCGCAATGCGACGCGACCCACGCGTGCGCCGACGGCTTCACGTGCGACTTCTCGACGGGCACGTGCAACCTCGATCCGCAGGGCAGCGGCAGCGCGGTCGACATGAACTGTCCGGCGGTGCACTTCACCGCGATGCCGGTGACGCCGACGATCGAGTTCCTCATCGATCGCTCGGGCTCGATGGACGAGAAGATCGCTGGGGTGAAGAAGTATGACGCCGTCCACTCGGCGCTGACCGGAACGACTGGCGTGGTCACGCAATTCGAGCAACAAGTTTACTTCGGCGCATCGCTGTTCTTCGATCCCGACAACGGAACGTGTCCAGGTATCTTGGCGGTGCCCCGCGTGATGGGTAACCGAACGGCCATCGACGGGTTGTTCGCGAGCTTGCCCGCCAAGGGCACTCCGACGCCGGAGGGGGTTGCGGCGATCACCGCCGATTTCGTGGCGAACCCGCCGGTGGCCGGTAGCCCCCCGATCATCGTGCTCGCCACCGATGGCGATCCGAATGGCTGCCAGACCAACGTCGATACGACCAGCGAGACGATCGCGGCGATCCAGGCCGCGTATGCGACGCATCTCGGCGCCAACACGACCCTTCCCGTCTACGTGCTCGGTGTCGGCACCGGCGCGAGCACCAAGCGCCTGAGTGACTTCGCGCGTGCGGGTCAGGGCGTCGCGCCGAACAACACGGACTGCACCCCCGGCACCACCGGCTGTTGGTATCCGGGTAGCGACCCGACCCAGCTCGCCGCTTCGTTCCAGGCGATCATCGGCGGCGTGCTGTCGTGCGACCTGACGCTCTCGGGCCAGGTCAACCCGGCGACCGCGCAGATGGACGGCACGGTCACGCTCAACGGCATGCACCTGACGCCGGGCACCGACTGGACGGTCGATCCGAACGGCACGACGCTGCACATCCTCGGCGCGGCCTGCACGGCCCTCAAGGGCTCGGCGACCCCGATGGTCGACGCGACGTTCAGCTGCGGCTCGGTGATCTTCTAGGCTAGCGGAGCGGACGCGACATCCGCAGGGCGCGTTGCCCGCGGTCGTAGGTCGCAGAGCCATCGACGATCGAGAACCCGGCGCGCAGGTACATCCGCTGCGCGCCGGTGTTCGTTTCGGACACGGTCAAGCGCAGCGCGTGGATGTTGCTGGCCGGCGCGACCCGCTCGGCGACCTCGATGACGTGGGTCAACAGGCGCTGGCCGATGCCGCGACGCTGGTAGCGCGGGATGACCGCGAGGGCGAGCAGGTCCGCGATGACCTGCGGCGTGCCGGTCTGTCGGGGATCCTCGAGGTAGAACCCGAGCATCGCGAAGCCGCGCCCGGAGGTGCGGTCGGCGAGCTCGTGGTCGATCCAGGCGAGCACGCCAGGTTGCTCGAGCCACGACGGCAGGATCCGGGTGTAGTCACCCAGATCGAGGTACGCGTCCGCGCCGGTCGCGACGATCCACGGATAATCCTGGATCTCCGCGCGCCGGATCATGCGACTGCGAGCGTAGCGCGGGTGCGGGCTAGCCCGCGACGCCGCCGTCGGCTTCGCGATCGGTGCGCGCGCGGACGGTGGTCGTGCCTGCGGACACGGCGGGCTTGCGCGTGGACAGCGCCGCGATCGGCGTGGTGCCCTGATGGCCGGGAGTGGCCACGGGCTGCGCTGGGGTAGCGAGCTCGCGCAACGTGTAGCGGCCCGGTGAGGTGCGCGCGAACAGCGACGACTCCCCCCGTTTCTTCAGGTCCATCGACAGGTCTCGCGCGACGACGGTGTCCGGCGTCTTCGACTTGCTCGGCAACCTCAGCCCGGCCCGTTCCACGATCTCGCGCACCGACATGGGAATGGCGGTCTCACGCAGGATCTCTTCCACCACAGCAAGCGTCGTCATGACCGTCGTGCCTCCCGTCGAAAAAAAATGTCGTCAACAACGCGTCGAGAACCGAAGCCATCCTACTGCCGGTGCATTCCGGAACCAGTCTTGACATCACTTTTTTTCCAGCGCCGACGTTCGAGCTCGTTCATAAAAATCCCGCATTCGATCGCGCTTGAAAATTTCCAGGCTCGTGAACCGTCTATGCTCACCGATCATGGGATTTGGCATCGTCGAGCTCATCGCACTCCTTCTGTCCCTGGCCGGCTTCGGGGTCACCGCCAACCCGAAAGCCCCGACGGTGGAGCAGGCCCTCGAGTACGCGATGCCCGACGCCGACCTCGTCGTCCAGTTCGACGCCGGCGCGGTGATCGCGAACAACTACAAGATCCTCTCGGGGCTGGCCGATCAGCCGCAGATCAAGGCGTCGCCGGAGCTGTCGCAGATGGTGCGGCAGGCCGTCAACCAGGTCGAGGGCGCGCGGGGCATGGTCAAGTCGGTGACCGGCGTCGACCTGACGACCGACATCAATGATGCGACGATGTTCCTCCAGATCGTCGCCGGGCACGACCCGACGGTCCTCGTGGTCGCCCACGGTAAGTTCACCAGCACGACGCTCGACAAGGTCGCCAGCATGGTCGGCAAGTCGACGACGAAGGTCGGCAGCGGCACGCTCCTCGAGATCGACCGCAACTCGGCGGTCGGGCTGACCAAGTCCAACGTCGTGCTCGCCGGGGCGCCGCAGCTGGTCAAGGACCGGCTCGAGACCGCGTGGAAGGCGCCGGCGCGCACGGCCGGCAGCAACCTCGCGTACGCGGCCGAGGTGATCGGCGGCAAGCCGGTGTTCGCGGTGATCGCGACGCTGTCGCAGGGCGCGCGCCGCGAGGCGATCGACAAGCTCGGCGTCAAGGGTCAGAACTTCGCGACCGACCTGCTCGGCCGCCACAAGCTGGCCGCGTTCTCGGTCTACCCGAACGGCGTCGGCTGGGAGTGGATCGACACCAAGGCCGGCGGCATCGACCAGGTCGCGACGATGTCCGAGGGCATCGTCGAGCTGTTCCGCGCCGGCCAGATCGCCCCGCGCGGCATCGCCAAGATCCTGATGGCCGGCCTCGAGTCGTACCGCGGCGTCGACAAGAAGATCGACGAGGTCCTCGCGCAGAAGGCCAACCTCCTGAAGATCGTCGACCAGTTCACTGGCGACGGTAAGTTCGCCTCGAAGATCGACAAGAACGGCGGCGCGATGAAGGTGACCGTGCGCCTGACCGGCAAGTCCATCAGCGAGGTCGTGCCGTTCTCGATGGCGATCCCGGTGATCGGCTGGATGACGTTCGCGCGCACCAAGGATGCCGTCCCGCCCCCGGCGCCGCGCCCGGTGGCCCCGCCGCCGCAGCCCAAGCCGCGCGGCACGGGCCTCACGCACTGAGCGCGATCAGCCGACCATCTCGAGCGGCCGCAGCTCGGTGATCAGCGAGCGGATCGCCGTGAGGTCGCTCTCGAAGTCCATGTCGCCGTCGGAGGTGCCCTCGATCGGCTCCTCCTCGATCGTGATCTCGATGATCATGTCTTCCTCGATCGACATCTCGACCGAGCGTGGCATCCGGCGGTCGCCGACCCGGCGCTCGTACTGGAACACCCGGGTGTCCGGTTTGTTGAGCCGGCGGTCGAGGTCGCGCCGCTCGCGCGACACGATCGCCTTGAGCTCGGTGATCGTCGACGGCAGCGGATCGAGGTGAAGCAGCTGCCCCGCGCAGTTGAAGCACATCGGCTTCCAGCCGCCGTAGAGCTCGACGGCCTTCAACACGCGCCGGCGCTTCTCGGGACAGGTGATGCACTTGGCACCGATGCCGACCGGACGGGCGTCGACCCACCGCGCGTAACAGCCCCAGCAGCGCCCTCGGCGAAGCTCGGTGACCATCGCGTTGCAGACCTCGCAGGGCGTGACCGTGATGGGCGAGAGCTTGGCATCGGACATCGTCCTCGGTGGTAGGGCAGCTGGTCTCCCGCGGCAACTTTTCGGCTACGCTCGGGTGGCTTGCCGTCGACGCGCGCGCTCATCCACGCTCCATGGTCGGCCAGCAAGGTCGCGATGGCGTTGCGCTGCCCGCGGCTGTTTCACTTTCGGTATGTCGAGAAGTTGCGCGAGCCCGAGGTCATGCCGGAGACCCGGATCGGCAAGGCGATCCACAAGGCGATCGAGTCGCACCTGATGGGCAAGACGCTGGTCGAGTCGACCACCGAGGCGCGCACCGATCTCACCGAGCCCGAGCAGGTCCGGTTCGACGCGCTCAGCACCGGCATCCCACCGCTCACCGCGCGGCTCGCGCAGTTTCGCAAGCGGCGCCGGATCAACCGCCAGCTCGTCGAGTACTCGCTCGCGGTGCGCGAGGACTTCTCGGTGACGCAGTTCTACAGCGGCGACGCGTACTACCGAGGCGTGCTCGATCTCGGGTACCTGTTCGACGACGACGGCATCGCGCTGCTCGACCACAAGACCGGCGTGCGGGTGCCCGGCAGCTCGGTCGCCGATCAGCTCGAAGGCTACGCGGTGCTCGCCGCCGCCGCGTTCCGCCACGTGCGGCAGTTCTGGCTCGGCGTCCACTGGGTCGCCGAGCGCGCGGTCGAGTGGGCCGCGCCGATCACCGCCGAGGTGATCCACGATCGCGTGATGCCGAACGTGCTCGACAACATCGAGGCCGCGGCCCTCGCGGTCAGTGACGGTCCGCGCCCGAATACCGGCACGTGGTGCGACCGCTGCAGCTACCGCGCGCAGTGCCCGGCGAGCCGCGAGCATCGCTACGAACCGGTGGAGTGGTACGAGAATGACGAGGATTGAGGCCCTCGCCGCCCTGCGTGCGTGGCAGCGCGCCTTCGAATGGGACCTCGCGCGCCTCCACCACGGCCGCGCCACCGCGCTCGAGCTCGTGCGGCGCCACAGCCACGACCTGTTCGATCACATCCAGATCGTCGAGCTCGCGAGCCTCGAGCTCGACCGCCGCACCGAGGGCACGCCGGCGCACGAGCTGGTCGCCGACGTCGCCGCGGCGGGCACCGCGCTCAAGCACGTCGTGCAGCGGCTGATCGCGAGTGCCACCGCGCCCGCCGAGCCTCCGACCGACGTGGCCATCGCCGGCGAGGTCGTCGCCGCCGCGATCGCCCGCGCGGCCCCGGCGATCACCCCGCCGATCGCGCTCGAGCTCGCGTCGCCCGCGGCGCGGGTCGCGTGCAGCGCCGAGGAGCTCGAGCACCTCGTGGTCGGCCTGCTCGTCGAGGCCGCCGCCGCCCGCACGATCGCGCTGCTCGTCCGCGAGCGCACGATCGAGGACGTCGCGTGGCTCGAGCTCGTGCGCACGACCGAGGTCCTCTCGCCCGACGCCGACGAGCTCCGCATCGTCGACGCGATCGCGGCCCGCGCCGGTGGCGAGGTCTCGCGCAGCGAGGTCCGTGGCGGTGAGGAGCTCGTCGTCGCGCTGCCCTGCGCTCCGGGTGCATCGTGATGACCCCGATGGCCATCGCGTAGGAGGTCGCGGCCGCGCAGCTGTTCCCGGTGTTCGCCGACATCGGGTCCAGCGCCAAGGGCGGCCGGCGCCTCGGTGGGCTCCTCGCCTTCGCGCCGCTCCTCCTCCTCGCCGGCATCGGCTTCGCGGTGGTGCGCGGTTACCACGAGCGCGCGACGCAGGCGTTCGAGTTTCCGATGGTCGTCGAGTTGCCGGGTTGGGGCGTGTGGTCGATGGCCACCGACCTCCTCGTGCTGGTCAAGGAGCACAGCACGATCTGCCTGTTCCGACGCCCGCCCGCCACGCTCCCCAGCGTCCTCGCGGCCCTCGATCCCGATCACGCGCTCGACGTCGTCGAGGGTGCGGTCGAGTCGCCGACGCGGATCGAGGTCGAGCTTCCAGGCGAGCTGCTGCTTCGCGGCCAGATCCGGATGCTCGGCGAGGGTGGATATCTCCTCATGCTCGGCCCGGTGGAAGACGCCGAGCTGATCGCGGACATCGACAAGCACTACCTGCCACGCACGCGGCCGCGCGCGTACGGCGAGAAGCCGCAGAAGTTCCGCCCGCTCGCGAAGGTCGAGATCGCGATGGCGCGGACTACGACTTAGGCGCGCGCCAGCGCTGCACGCGAGCCGGCCACAGCGGCAGACCGACCGCGCGGCGGTTCGCGGCGCCGCGCGCCGTCAGCTTCGCGAACATCGCGAGCGCGGTGAGCAACTCGGGCGGCGCGTCGCACGCGCCGA
>JBBQEX010000016.1:0-141332 GCA_038321315.1 Haliangiales bacterium
GCGCGACTTCTGCTTGTCGCGCGCGGCCTGGATCCCGACCGCGGCCTTGGTGCCGGTCGGCGTGTAGCCCTTCGGCAGCCCCGGCACGTTGCCGGTCGGAATCCCCGGCATGCCCGGCATGCCCGGCATCCCCGGCATCCCCGGCATCCCACCGGCCGCGAGCCCGTCGCCGCCCGCGGCCATCAGCGCGTTGATGTCCATGCCGGCGAGCTTCTTCATCTGCGAGAACTGCTTGAAGCCGGGGATCTTGCCCATCAAGCCAGTCGAGGCGCCGAGCTGCACCATCATCTGGCGCATCTGCGCGAACTTCTGCAGCAGCTCCTTGACGTCGTTCTCCTTGCGGCCGGAGCCCTTCGCGATGCGCGCGACGCGCTTGACGTCGAAGTCGGCGCGCCGGCGCTTGGCCTGGCTACCGGACGTCGACATGAAGTCTTCCCACGACGTCGTCACGAAGACCTGCGGATCGACCCGCTCCTCGAGCGTCATCGACGAGATCATCGCCTCGATCTTCGTGAGCTCGCGATCGTCGAGGTTGACGCCCTCGGGGAGCCCGCCGCCGAAGAACGGCAGCTTGTCCATCAGGTCCTTGAGCGATCCCATCTTCTGGATGAGCCGGATCTGCTCGAGGAAGTCCTGCATGTCGAACTTGCCCTTGAGCATGCGGAGGGCGTCTTCCTCCGCCTTCTCCGCGTCGACGACCTGCTCGAAATCCTTGACGAGACCGACGATGTCGCCCATCCCGAGGATGCGCGACGCCAGGCCCTCGGGCCGGAACTCCTCGAGCTTGTCGAGGCCCTCGCCCATGCCGAGGAACTTGATCGGCTTGCCCGTGATCTCCTTGACCGACAGCGCCGCGCCACCGCGGGCGTCGCCGTCGAGCTTGGTCATGATCATGCCCGACAGGTCCAACCGCTTGTTGAACGTGTCGGCGACGTTCACCGCGTCCTGGCCGGTCATCGCGTCGAGGACGAGGAAGATGTTCGCCGGGCGAACCGCCTTGTCGATGTCCTCGAGCTCCTGCATCAGGGGCTCGTCGATCGCGAGGCGACCGGCGGTATCGAAGATCACGACATCGCAGCCCTCGCGCGCCGCGGCGTCGTTGGCCTCGCGGCAGATCGTGACCGGGTCCTTGCCGGGGAGCGTGAACACCGGCATGCCCAGCTGGCGCCCGAGCGTCTGGAGCTGCTCGATCGCGGCGGGCCGATAGATATCGGCCGCGACCAGCATCGGCTTCTTCTTGTGCTTGGCCTCGAGGTAGCGCGCGAGCTTGCCGACGCTCGTCGTCTTGCCCGAGCCCTGGAGCCCGACGAACATGATGCCGGTCGGGCCCTTCTTCGCCCACTGGAGGTCGGTGTCGACCGGCCCCATCATCTTGGTCAGCTCGTCCTGGCAGATCGCGATGAACGCCTGCTCGGGCGTGATCGTCTTCGTGCCGTAGTCCTTGCTCTTGGCGCGGAGCTCGACCTTCTTGCCCTGCGCGGCTTCGCGCACGCGCTCGAGGAACCGCTTGACGACGCGGAACTCGACGTCGCCTTCGAGCAGCGAGAGTCGGACGTCGCGGAGCGCGTCCTCGATGTTGTCGTCGTCGAGCTCGGCGACGCCCGTGAGGCGCTGGCGCGCCGCCTTGAATCCCTTGGCGAGGGTCTCTAACACGTCACGCTTGTATCACGGGAGTGGGCGGGCGGACATCGCGACCGCGCGCACGTCCAGGTCTGGGTCCTCGACGAGCCGGGCCAGGACGCCCATGTCACCGCCCATCGTCCGCCGGGCCCAGGCGGCCCGCGCGGCCGCGAGCCGGATCGCCGGGTCGGCGTCGTGGGCCAGGTGGTCGATCGCGACGCCATCGCCGAGCACCGGGAAGATCCACTCGAGGGCGTGGGCGACGGCGAGCCGGCGCATCGGTTCGTCGGCGAGCGCCCACGACGTCACCAGGTGCGTCGCGGACAGTGGCCGCATCGCGTGGAGCGCGAGCGCGAGGCCGCGCCCGAGCGCGAGGGCGGCATCGGCGCGATCGACGCAGGGGTTGTCGATGATGGTCAGCTCGGCGTCGAGGTCCGCGTCGTCGTCATCGTCGTCCAGGTCGGCCGTCTGGGTGCCGCGCGTGGCGGCGACCGGATCGGGCGGCGCCGCGGCGGCGGCCACGGCGGAGGTCGACAGCGCGAGGGCGGTCAGGCGCGACAGGAGTCTGCGGAACGGGATCGACGGCATGACCATTGGGGCAACCTGCGCACGGTGAGGTTGCCCGTCAACACACAAACCAAAACCGCACTCGGTAAAATTCCTCTATCGTCCCGGCGTGCGCAGTCTTGTCGTCGTCGTGGTGATCGCCCTCACCGGTCGGGCAGGTGCTGCCCCACTCGCGGTCCGGTGCTCCGACATCGTCGTGTCGGACTTCACGATCGACGGGCTGCTCGACGACTGGCAGGGCGCGCCGCTTGCGCGCACCGGGTCGGCGCCCGACGGGGCGATCGCGATGCGGTGCGCGTGGGATGGCACCGCGCTCGCGATCGCGCTCGACATCGCCGACGACCGCGTCGTGCGCGTGAAGGGCAAGGGCCACGAGGATCACGTCACGATCGCGATCTCCGCGGGTGGCAAGGCGACGACGATCGACGTCGCGCCCGGCAACTCGCTCGCGAAGGCGCGCATCGTCGCGCCGGGCCGGACCAGCGCGGCCGACTCGCTGCAGCCCAAGGGCTTCTCGATCGAGGCGCGCGTGCCAGCCTCCGCGCTCGCCGGCTTCTCGGGCTCGACGCCGGCGCTCGACCTCCACATCGTGTTCCACGACAGCGATCAGGCGACCGGCGGCGACGACACCGACGTGCCGCTCGACGCCCAGATCGTGCTCGGCGAGCGCGCCGATCTGCTCGACGACTTCCTGGCGACCGTGCACCTCCGGCGCGGCGACGTCCGGCTCGACACGCTCGCCGAGCTCGACCTCGAGCGCAAAGGCAAGGAGCGCATCGTCGCCGGCGGCACGGTGATCGGCGTGCTCACCGACAAGTTCGCGTTCGTGCAGATGCCTGCCGCGAAGCCGGGCGACGTGCGCGACGTCAAGCTCCTGCCACTCGGGCCGCGCGGCCAGCAGGTCGTCGCCGCGATCGTGCGCGAGCTCGGCAACGGCGGCAGCCGCGACCTCCTGATGATGTGGACGGTGCACGCCGGCCAGCTCCAGCCGCTCGCGCAGATCGAGATCCGCAAGGAGCTCGACAAGAAGGTCCTCGAGGCTAGCTATCGCATCACGGCCGGCGCCAAGCCCGAGCTCGTCGTCGAGCCGCGGCCGGCCATCGGGTTCACCGCCGAGACCTGGAACGAGGATCCGCCCGATGACGCCGACGCGATCGTGTTGCCGTGGGACGCCGCGCGATCGGGCGTCGGCTACACGCTGAAGGGCGCCGAGCTCGTGCGCCGCGATCTCAAGAAGCGCCGCTGATCTCGTAGCCGTCGTCGTACGGCAGGCCGTCGTAGTCGGCGCGATACAGCGTGCCGAGGTGGCGGCCGACGAACACCTCGATGAGCTCGGGGTCGTACATCTTGCCGGCGGTCTTCCGCAGCACCGCCTCGCACTCCTCGATCGGCAGCGCGGCCTTGTACGGTCGATCGGTCGCCATCGCGTCGAACGCGTCGGCGATCGCGACGATGCGACCGACGAGCGGGATGTTCTCGGCGATCATCTTGTCGGGATAGCCGGAGCCGTCCCAGCGCTCGTGGTGGTTGCGTACTGCGGGCATGATCGGGTGCAGCATCTCGATCTTCGACGCGATGTCGTAGCCCTTGATCGGGTGCTCGCGCATGTGGACCCACTCGGCCTCGTCGAGCGGGCCGGGCTTCAAGAGCACGGCGTCCTTGATGCCGATCTTGCCGATGTCGTGGAGGAACGCGCCGAACTCGAGCGTCTCGAGGCCCTCGAGCGGATAGCCCGCCTCGCGCGCGAGCACCAGCGAGTACGCGGCGACGCGACCGCAGTGACCCTTGGTATACGGGTCCTTGGCCTCGATCGCCTCGGCGAGCCCGAACAGCGCCTGGCGGTTCGCGATCTTCAGCTTCTCGTAGCTCTCCTCGAGCTCCTTGGTGCGCTCCTTGACGACGGTGTCGAGCAGCGACTCGCGGCGCTGCAGCTTGGCCTGCTCGTTCGACAGCTTGCGGACGAGCTGGCGCTGATCGTCGACCAGCGCGAGGAGCTTGCAGGCCTCGCCGACCAGGCCGACCAGGCGGCTGCGCTCGCTCGGACGCGCGACGAGCCGGATGATGATCCCGTTGTGTGCAGGGCGATAGTCGAGCTCGACGGCCTCGTCGGGCGAGCTCACCAGCGCGATGCGGAACGCCTCGGGCGCGTGGAGGATGCTGCCTTCGAGGAAGGCGACGCCGTCGAACGTGCCGGCGAGGTGGTACGAGACGATCACGTTGACCGGCTGCGCGCGCAGCTTGTTGAGCGCCTCGACCGTCGAGCGCGCGGTGTCGACCGCGAGGCCTAGCCCGCCGAGCAACTCGGCAAGCTCGCCGAGCGCCTCGACCTGCGGATGCGCCACGAGCGCGCGAAATACGCGTGGCTTCGCCGGTCCGAACGGCGGATGGGTAGACCCCGACGCACGCGCCACGTCCTGGACTATATCCATGGCAATCGCAGTCGCAACCGGTAGATTGCGCCCGACCGACGAAACGCATGGACGAAGTCACCGGCAATCTTTCGGGCTTGAAATCGAGCGAGATCAAGTCGCTCGAACGCCTCTACCGCCGGCGGGTCGCACCCACCGAAGTCGTGTCGTCAGAGCTCGCCGCGCAGCTCGCGACCGAGAGCGCGACCCTGCATCGCCAGGTCGGCGTGCTGATCGATCGTCGCGGCTCGATCGCCCACGTCATCGTCGGTGATGCGTCGAAGATCGTGCTCCCCGACGTCGGCCGCATGCGCGGCGGGCAGGGCCGGTTTCGCGGCCTGCGACTCGTCCACACGCACCTCCGCGGCGAGGCGCTGACCAAGGACGACCTGACCGATCTCGCGCTGCTCCGGCTCGACGCGGTCGCCGCGATCACGGTCGACGCGGCAGGCCACCCTCAAAAACTGTATGTCGCGGTACTGGATCCCACGGGGGCGAGGGAGCTCCCGTCCGAGCCGGCGACCGCACCCCGCACGAACTTCGCCGAGCTGATCGCCGGCCTCGAGGCCGATCAGGCCCGCCAGTCCAAGGCGATGGTGCGCTCGGGCGAGCTCGGCAAGGACCGCGCGCTCTGCGTGCACGTCCAGATCGGCAAGAAGCGCGATGCCGACGCGCGCGTCGCCGAGTTGCGCGAGCTGTGCCGCACCGCGGGCGTCAAGGTGCTCGACGTGATCGTCCAGCGCCGGCCCGAGGCGGATCCGAAGTTCCTCGTCGGTCGCGGCAAGCTCGACGAGATCCTCGTGACCGCGATGCAGCTCGGCGCCGATGTCGTGATCTTCGATCCCGATCTGTCGCCGGGTCAGGCGCGCGCGATCAGCGAGGCGACCGAGCTGCGCGTCATCGATCGCACGATGCTGATCCTCGACATCTTCGCGCAGCACGCCACGAGCCGCGACGGCAAGCTCCAGGTCGAGCTCGCGCAGCTGCGGTATGCGCTGCCGCGGCTGATCGAGAAGAACACGATGATGTCGCGGCTGACCGCCGGCCCCGGTGGCAAGGCGGGCATCGGCGGGCGCGGCCCCGGCGAGACCAAGCTCGAGATCAACCGCCGCCGCGCGCGCGAGCGGGTCCACCTGCTCGCCAAGCGGCTCGAGGATCTCGCCGGCGATCGCCGGCTGCGGCGGCAGAGGCGCACCGAGCGCGACATCCCGATCCTCGCGATCTGCGGCTACACCAACGCCGGCAAGTCGACGCTCCTGAACGCGCTGACCGACGGCAACGCGGTCGCCGCGGACAAGCTGTTCGCGACGCTCGACCCGATCAGCCGGCGCCTGCGGTTCCCCGAGGAGCGCGAGGTGATCATCACCGACACCGTCGGGTTCATCCGCGATCTGCCGGCCGAGCTCGCGCGCGCGTTCGCCGCGACGCTCGAGGAGATGGCCGACGCCGACCTCCTGATCCACGTCGTCGACGCGAGCGATGCCGATCGAGACCAGCACATCCGCGCGGTCAACGCGATCCTCGCCGACCTCGGCCTCGCCGACAAGCCGCGCATCCTCGTGTGGAACAAGGCCGACCAGCTCGAGGACACCGACGCCGACGCCCTGGCGCGCGAGGGCTTCGTGGTCTCGGCTCTCGATCGCGCGACGTTCGGGCCGCTGCTGCTCGCGATCGAGCGCGCGCTGTGGTCGGTCGGCCACGTCGCGCCCGTCGCGCGGTCCGCCCACAACTGATCCGCCTAAGACGCCACGTCGGAAGCCGTCCCGACGCGGATGAACCCGACCGCGATGCCGACCAGCACGATCGCGCCGCCGAACACCGCGTGGATCGGGGGCTGTTCACCGAACACGCTCCACGTGATCAGCGAGCTGCCGATCGGCTCGCCGAGGATCGCGAGCGCGACGAGGTGGGCCGGCGTGATGCGCACCGCGGCGTTGAGCAGGCTGTGCCCGACGAGTGACGCGACGATCGCCGAACCCGCACACGCGAGGTACGCGTGCGGCGGCAGCGCGGCGAGGTTCGCGCCGAACGCGACCGACGCGATCACGAGGCCGATCGCGGCGATCCCGTTGACCGCGCCGAGGTAGGGCAGGAGCGGCGCAGCGTCGCGCAGCCGGCGGCCGACGACGAGGTAGGCCGCGGCCGACGCCGCGCCGATCAGCGCGAGCCCGTCGCCGATCACGGCGTCGCCGCCGCTGCTCCAGTCGCCGCCGGCGAGCACCGCGCAACCCGCACCGGCGATCGCGATGCCGACGATCTCGCGCCGCGACACCCGATCGCCGAGCAGCGTGCCGAACATCGCGGCGAAGATCGGGTTCGTGCACACCAGCGCGACCGACGCCGCGGTCGAGGTGAACGAGAGCGACGCGATCCACGATCCGAAGTGAACGCCGAGCAGGGCGCCCGACAGCAGCACGAGGCGGCGCTCGCGCGGGGTCAGCTTCGCGAGCAGGCGGACCTCGCGCCAGCCGACCGCGAACAGCAGGATCGACGCGAACCCGACGCGCAGCGCCGCGATCGCGAGGGCCGGTGCGGGTGCCGCCCAGCGCACGAATGGCGCGCCGGTCGAGATGCACGCGACCGCGAGGACGAGCCGGTACGGGACCTTCACCGACGCTCCGGCGCGGTCCTCGGCAGGACGACGCGCTCGAGGTGCGCGAACGCCTTGCCGAGCCGGGCCGGATCGATCCCGGCCTTGACCTCGTTCCGGTAGCTATGGAGGTGGAGCTCGCGGAGCTGCGGCAGGATCGGGCTATCGGCGAGCGCCGCGATCAGCGGCCCGCGGCGTCCGGGTCCGGTGAGCCGGAGGATCGCGAGCTTCGGGGTCGCGCGTGCCGACAGCACGCAGGCCTCGAGCGTGCGGATCGTGGTCGCGCTCCACTCGCCGCCGGTCTGCAATCCGTAGGTATCGAGGTCGAGCTCGGCGAGCTCGGGATAGCCGCGCGCCGGAAGCATCGCGTCGATCGAGATCGCGTCGAGCGGCGCGAGCGTGAGGGCGCGGAGGCGCGCGAGCGGCGCCTGATAGGTCAGCGCGAGCGGCCCGTGGATCGCGAGGCGCGCGAGCCGTGGGAGCCGGGCGATCGGCCCGAGGTCGAACCGGACCGGGCGCAGGTCGTCGGCCTCGCCCATCACGAGCGTCAGATCGCGCAGCGCCGTCGCGAACCCGCGCTCCGGCAGGCTCGCGATCAGGCGAACGACCGACTTGCCATGCGACGCCGGCGCGTAGCGCAGCTCCTCGAGCAGCCGGGTCGCCGGGCTCGCCATCATCGCCTCGAAGTGGCGCGCCTCGAGCACATCGTCCATCGAGCGCTCGAAGTACTCGACGCGGCGCAGGTAGCCACCGCGCCACTTCGGAGCGACGAACCGATTCGTCGTCGTCACGTGCGCCTTGCCGAACAGGACGCCCATCAGCTTGCCGCGTGCGGCCTCGGCCTGGGCACGGCCGCGGAGCTCGGCCTCGATGATCGCGGCGCGCGGGTCACCTCGCTCGAGCAGGAAGTCCTCGAGCACGGACCAGCGCGAGGCGTCGGCCGGATCCTCCGCGACGATCGCCTCGAGCTCGCTCGCGTCGACGAGCAGCTTCCGCTTCGCCATCGTCAGGCGTCGGGCTTGGCCGGTTCGTCGAGCACGGTGAGCGCGATCGCCATCGCCTTGCGGGCGCGCGCGACCACCGCCTCGTCCGTCTTGATCTTCTGGTACGCGCGCAGCACCTGCTCCTGGTAGCTCGCGTTCTCGGTCTCGAGGCCCTCGATCTCCTTGCGGAGCTCGGCGATCCGGCCGTCGCGCTCGGTGATCGCGGCCTGGTGCGCGCGGAGCTCGGCGTTGCGATCCGCGAGCGTCTGCACCGTCGACGCGAGCTCGGCGTCGAGCCGCTTGTTGGTGTCTCGCGCGGCCGACAGCCCGCGCTTGACCTCGTCGCGCTCGCCGCTGACCTCCTTCACGACGCGCTCGTGCTCGGTGACCGTCTCCTGCACCAGCTTTTCGTGGTCGGCCTTGAGCGCCACGATCGCGCGACCGTGCTCGGCCTCGGCGACCGCCTTGTTCCGGACGATCTCGCCGTTCGCGAGCGCGAGCGCGCGCTCGTGCTGCGCGCGCAGCTCGGCGAGCCCAGCCACGTGACCCTGCTCGGCGGCCTCGCGATCCGCCTGATGCTTCGCGACGGTCTCGTCGGCGGCGCGCTTCGCCGCGGCGACCGCGGCGCGGGACTCGGCGGCCTCGCGCTCGCGCACCTCGGTGAGCTCGGCGATCGCGCTCGCGTGGTCGTCCTTCTGCTTGGCGATCGCGGCGCGGTGCTCGATGACGTTGCGCTGGATCTCCTCGATCGCGCGCGCCTTCTCGTCGCCGACGGCGGCGAGCTGCTTGGCGTGCTCGGCGGCCTGCGCCTCGAGCGCGCGGCGTTCGCGCTCGTGCAGCTCGCCCTTGTGGGCCTCGTGCTGCGCGACGAGCTGCTCCATCTCCCGCTTCTGCGAGACGAGCTGACCGCCGATCGCCTCCTCGCGGGCGCCGTGCTCGGCCGCCTGCGCCGCGAGCGCGCGGGCGTGTTCGCGCGCGAGCTCCTCGGTGTGCGTCGCGAGCGCGTCGCCGTGCTCCGCCGCGAGCCGCGCGACCTCGTCGGCGTGGGCCGCGCGTGCCGCGGCGAGCTCCGCGGCGACCGCGTCGCGCTCGGTCGCGACCGCGGCGACCGCGCCGCCGGCCTGTGCCTGGGCCGCCGCGAGGGCCGCGGCGTGCTGATCGGCGAGCCGCGCGAGCTCGCCGGCCGCCTGGGTCTGCGCGGTCTCGAGCTCGCTCGCGTGAGCCGCCTGGGCGGCGGCCAGCTTCGCGGCCTCGGCCGCGGCCGCGTTGCGTGCCTGGCCGAGCGCGTCTCCGTGGATCACGCGCAGCTCGGCGAGCGCGCCGGCGTGCTCGGCCCTGGTGGCCTCGAGCTCGCCCCTGGTGGCCTCGAGCTCGCCGTCGAGTCGCTCGACATCGCCGGTGTGGGCCGCGCGGGCCTCGGCCAGCGCCGCGGCGTGCTTGTCGAGCTCGGCCTTGGCCGACGTGCGCGACTGCGCGAGCGCGGCGGCGTGGGCGGTCTCGAGGTCGGCGATCGCACGCGCGTGATCCGCCGCGAGCTTGCCGGTCTCGCTCGACAGCGTCCCGTGGACGTCGGCGAGCGCGGCCGCGTGGCTCTGCTTCTGCTCGGTCAGCTCGGCGACGTGCGCCGCGCGGGCCGCGGCGAGATCGGCGGCGGCCTTCGCGGCGATCGCGTCGGCCTCGTCGCGCAGCTTCTGGACCGCGAGGCCGTGATCGGCGAGCGTGCCGTCGAGCGACGTGCGGTGCTGGTCGCGCAACGTCATCAGCTCGCGCGTTTGATCGCTGCGCGTCCTGTCGAGCTCGGCCGCGTGCTCGGCGGCCTGCTGCTGATGCTTGGTCGAGTGCGCGGCGGCGGCGGCGGCGGCCGCGGCGGCCGCGGCGGCGGCGATCGCGTTGCCGTGGGTCGCCTCGAGCTCGGCGCGCTGGGCCGCGAGGGCGGCGTCGCGCAGCTTTTCGGACTCGCCACGCGCGGTGCCGAGCTCGCCCTGGTGGCGCGCGATCAGCTGCTCGCGCTCGACGCGGAGCGAACGCTCCGCCTCGCTCGTACCTGCGGCGGCGCGGGCGCGCTCGGCCGCGAGATCGCGCTCGGCCTGGACGCGCGCGGCCTCGGCGTTGGTCGCCGCGGTCGCCTTGGCGTCGAGCTCGGCCTGGAGTGCGGCCTGTTGTGCGACGAGCGTGCGCTCGCGCGCCTCGAGCGCCGCGAGCCTGGCGGCGTCGGTCTGCGTCCGCTTCTCGAACTCGAAGGCCTTGGCCTCGAGCGCGGTGCGGCCCTGTTGCGACGTCCGATGCGTGGTCTGCAGATCGGTCAGCTCGCGCTCGCGCGCGGCGAGATCGTCCTTGGACTTCTGGAGCTCCTTGTCGCGCAGGATCAGCGTCTCGCGCAGGTTCAAGAACTCGCGCTCGCGCGCCGGGCCACGCGCGCCTCCGGCCGCAGCGCCGGCCTCGGCGCGGGCGCGCTCGAGATCGATCTTCAGCTGGTTGATCGTGCGGGTCAGCTCGTCGATCTTGCGCAGCGATCGCCGATCGTAGACGCCGGACTGCTCGCTCTCGGCGTCCTGGGCCACCGCGTCGAGCCCGAGGTCGAACCCGGGCGGCGGCGTGGTCTGCGACTTGACGCGCACCGGATCGACCCCCGGCAGGCCGGGACGCTCGGTCGCGGTCGGCGCCGCTGCGGCGACGTGCTTGGGCAGCGACATCTCGGTGTCCCGATCGGCGCGCCGTGGCGGCGCCTCGAGGATCGCCTCGGTCGGGTGGGGGACCTCCTCCGGAATCGCCATCTCCTCGACGAGATCGTCGGCGTCGAGCGCGATCGCCGGGGACGACTCGTAGCCGGTGTGCTGGAGGTCGGCCATCGTCGCGCCGGTGCGGGTCGGCTCGCCGCGATCTTCCTCGGACTCGGCCTCCGCGGCGTGGTCCGCGATCGGCTCGGGAATCGGCTCGGGGATCGGCTCGTGGACCGCTTCGTGGATCGGCTCGGGCAACGCCTCGGGCACCGCTTCGTCGGCGATCGGGATGTCGCTCTGCGAGACCTCGATCGGGATGTCACTCTGCGAGACCTCGATCGGGATGTCCTGGTCGAGCTCGTCGAGGCGCAGCACGTTGGGCGGGCGCGCTTCTTCTTCGGGCGCGACCTCGTGGTGATCGACGATCGGCTCCGGAACGGGCTCGGGCTCGGGCTCGGGCTCGACGACCGGCAACGGTGCTGGCGCCGGCGCCGCGGCGACCGGCTTGGCGTCACCGCCGCCGAACATGTCATCGCCGAGCAAGGCGGCGAAGGCATCGTCCATCTCGGCGTCGACCATCGAGTCGACCTGCGCGTTCGCGACGGTCTCGACGTCGGGGAAGCCGGACTTCTTCGCGGTGATCGCGCCCGGGCTCGCCGGCGCGATCGTCGGATCGGGATCGTCGTCGCCGGCCAGCTCCTCGAGCACCATGTCGCCGTCGGACAGCGCGATCTCGTCGACCTCCATCGGGATGTCGAGATCGTCGTCGGACATGGGCACCTCGGCGAGCTCGCCGAGCCCGATCAGCGTGTCGATCTTGGCGAGCAGCTCGTCGGGAGGCAACACACGCTTGTCGAGGTAGTCGTCGGCGTGGGTCTTGAGCTCCTTGTGCTTGGTGAAGCTCGCCGGCGACACGGTCGCGGTCACCAGCATCACCGGCACCTTCGCGAGCGCGCCCTTCTTGCACTTCTGGAACACCTTGAAGCCGAGCTTGTCCGGCTCGTCGACGGCGATGATCACGAGCGTGGGCACCGGCGTCAGCGCGAGGGCCTTGTCGGAGTTGGCCTCGACGACGATGTCGAAGCGATAGCGACCGACGTGGTGGGCCAGGGTGGCCCGGAATCCGGAATCGGCGTCGATCAGCAGGATGCGGCGGTTCATGCTCTCCCAGGTAAATCATAGACCTAGGAGCCCGACGGGGAAAGCTACTGACCCAGCGTGTCCTGCGCGCGGATGATCAAGTTCGACGACACCACGAGCCGGACGACCTCGTTGGCCGACAGCTGACCCGACATGAACACATATCCGGTGCGGTTCTCGTCGACGTAGGTCACCGCGGGGACTCCGTCGATGTCGATGACGTGGAGGACCAGGTCCCCGACCGCGACCTCGCGGCCGCCACCGAGCGCCTCGGGGGCCAGGTCGCGAATGACCACGGCCGACATCGGGATCGTGCCGGTGCCGATCTTGAACGCGTACTGGAGCTGGGCCGCGTCGTGGCCGTTGACCGCGGTCAGCCGGGCGCCGACCAGCTCGACCGAGTCGGTGAACTGCGGCAGCGTCACGGTGGGCGCGAAGTGCTGGCGCAGCCACGGCGCCGTGCCGACGCCCTGGACCTCGAGCGGCAGCGCCTTGGTCTGCTGGCGGACCGCCTCGGAGGCCAGCGTGGGCGTCGTCTTCACGCCGGCCGGGCGCACCGAGACGAACACGGCGAGCGCGGCGACCGCGGCGAACATCGCGCTGCCGGGTAGCATCCAGCGCGACAGGCGCTGCTTGCGCTGATCGCGCTGGGTCGACTTGTCCTCGGCGTCGAGGGCACGCGCGACCCGGGCCTTCACGAGGTCGGGGGCGGGCGGCACGACGAGCGCCTTCCGGATGACGGCGAGCTCGACCCGCTCGCCATCGAGATGCTGCTTGCACGTGGTGCAGTCGAGCAGGTGATGCTCGAGCTCGCGGCGTTCCTCGACGGCGAGCTCGTCATCGAGATACGCCATCGCGAGCGTTTCGATGCTGTCACAGAGGCTCATGTGGAACTCTTCTTCCGATACTTCTCGAGATCGATCGTGTTGTCAGTAGTGGTGTCCGGCTTCTTGGGCTCGCGCACGTAACCCTCGGCCACCGCGAACTCGCGCAGGGCGGTCGCGAGCAGCTTGCGACCGCGGAACAGTCGACTCATCACGGTGCCCACCGGGCACTCCATGATCTCGGCGATCTCCTTGTAGGAGAGGCCGTTGACGTCACACAGGACCACGGCGGTCCGGAAGTCCTCGGGCAGCGCCTCGAGCGCGCGCTGGACATCGTCGGACACGCTGCGCTCGAGCAGCGCGGTCTCCGGCGACTGCTTGTCGCTCGCGCTCGCCTGCACGAGCACGCCGTCGGTGGCATCCTGCTCGGCGTTGGCGGCGTCGAGCACCTCGCGATGCCGCTTCTTGCGCTGATACTCGTTGATGAACGTGTTGGTGACGATGCGCAGCAGCCACGCCTTGCAGTTCGAGTCCTGCTGGTAGCTGTCCCAGAACCGGTAGGCCCGGAGCAGGGCGTCCTGCACGAGGTCCTCGGCGTCGCGCGGGTTGCGCGTCAGCCGGTAGGCCGCCCCGAACAGCGCATCGAAGTGGACGAGGGCTTGCGCCTCGAACTCACTGCGTTTTTCGCGAGCGGCCGGCATCTTCGGGGGTGTTTACCGTCTCCAGCCCGACAAATGTTCCTGCGATCTGCAGGACCTGCAAGTCAGCGAAATGCTTCGTACTTGACGCCGAGCGCCTCGGCCACGGCGGCGTGCGGAACGGTGCCCTTGAAGGTGTTGATGCCGGTCACGATGTGCGGGACCTCCTTGACCGCGCCCTCGAGGCCGCGATCGGCCAGGGTCACGACGTACTTGAGTGTCGCGTTGGTCAGCGCGTACGTCGACGTCCGGGGCACCGCGCCCGGCATGTTCGCCACCATGTAGTGGATCACGTCGTGGACGAGGTACGTCGGGTTGTCGTGATAGGTCGCGCGCGCGGTCTCGACGCAGCCGCCCTGGTCGATCGACACGTCGACGATCACCGAGCCGGGCTCCATGCGCTTGATCATCGACTCGGTCACGAGGCGCGGGGCGCGGGCGCCCGCCAGCAGCACGGCGCCGATCACGAGATCGCTCTCGAGCACGGCGCGCTCGATGCTGAGCGGATCGGAGTACTGGGTCGAGATCCGGCCCGAGTAGATGTCGTCGAGGTACGCGAGCGTCTTGAGATTGACGTCGATCACGGTGACGTTCGCGCCGAGCCCGACGGCCATCTTGACCGCGTTGGATCCGACGACGCCGCCGCCGATCACGGTGACGCGGCCGCGCTTGACGCCCGGCACGCCGCCGAGCAGCACGCCCTTGCCGCCGCGCTCGCGCTCGAGGTAGGTCGCGCCGGCCTGGACCGACATGCGGCCGGCGACGGCCGACATCGGCGTCAACAGCGGCAGGTCACCCGGGGTCGGCTCGATCGTCTCGTACGCGACGCCGTTGACGCCGCGGTTGAGCAGCTCTTTGCCGAGCTCGTGCGCCGCGGCGAGGTGGAGGTACGTGAACAGCAGCAGGTCCTTCCGCATCAGCGCGAACTCGGGCGCGATCGGCTCCTTGACCTTCACGACCATGTCGCACGCCCAGACCTCTTCCTTGGTCGAGACGATCGTGCCGCCGACCTTCTCGTAGTCGGCGTCCGGGATCGCCGAGCCGAGGCCGGCGCCTTGCTCGACGAGGACTTTGTGGCCGCGGGCCACGAGCGTCGCGACGCCGGCAGGGGTCATGCCGACGCGGAATTCTTGAGTCTTGATCTCTTTGGGTACGCCGATGCGCATGGGTTTGTGCGCGCAGCATCGGCGTCCGCCGAACGAAGATCAATCGGAGTCGCGCGGATCTTCGTCGGCGCAACGCGTCAGAGGACCACGGGGTCAACGTTCGCGTTCACATCGACGTCGGGCTCAGACTTCGACTTCCGCCTCGTCCTTGCCGTGGCACTTCTTGTACTTCTTGCCCGACCCGCACGGGCACGGATCGTTGCGCCCGACCTTGGGCCGCTCGCGACGCACCGGCTCCTTGGCCTCGTCGTCACCCTGCGGCTCGCCGGGCTTGGCGCCACCGCGCTTGGCCGCCCGCGCCTCGGCACGCGCGCGTGCCACGTCGCCCGCCGCCTGCTCCTCGTTGACCTCTTCGCTCTTGTTGGCCGCGCCGCGCTCGACGAGCTGGCGCTCCTTTTCCTTGTCCCGCGGGATCGCTGCCTTCTGCGGCTCGACCTGGACCTGGAACAGCTTGGTCACCGTGTTGCCCTGGATGCGGCCCATCATCTCCTCGAACATCGAGAAGCCAGCCTTCTTGTATTCCTTCTTCGGGTCCTTCTGACCGTAGCCCTGGAGGCCGATGCCCTCGCGGAGGGTGTCCATCGTCTTCAGGTGCTCGATCCACTGCGCGTCGATCTCTTCGAGCGCGAAGTGGCGGAGGAAGTAGAGCAGGAACGGGCGCGTCAGCTCCTTCTCGCGCTCGGTGAGCCGCTCCTCGATCTTCGGCCAGATCTGCGCGGCCGCCTCGTCGCGCGTGCCGTGGCTGATCTCGAACTCGGTGCCGAACTGCTCCTGCAGCACGTCCTCGAGGTCGTCCCAGTCCCACTCGTCCTCGGCCATCTCGGTCGACAGCACCTGCTCGATGATGCCGCCCATCCGCTGATCGGCGAGATCGTAGAGCCGCTCGCGCTGCTGGATCAGCGAGTTCGTGACGTGCTTGGTGACGTGCTCGAGCAGCTCGGGGCGCGGCTTGTCGTAGACCTTCTCGACGTCGACGAGCGTCGAGAACTGGCGCCAGATCTCGGCGCGCAGGATGCGCCACGGCGCGCGCTCGTCGCCGGTATCGCCAACCACGAGATCGCCCCACTTGTCGGCGAGCCACTTCGTCAGATCCGCCGTCGACTTGCCGACCAGGTCGTCGAGCTGGACGCCGAAGTACTGGTCGAGCACGAGCGCGAGCCGCACGCCCGGCGTGCCGGGGAGGCGCGCGAACAGCTGGTCCCACGGCTCGGGACCCTTGAGCGGCGGCTTGATCTCGAGCTTGGCGCTCAGCGCCTCGGCGACCTCGGACTTCTTGGCGTCACCGAGCTGCGCGTACGCGGCGCGCACGTGGCGACCGATCTCGTTGATCTTGGGGACATCGATGATGTCGGCGAGCTTGGCCGAGACCTCGGGTGATACGCTCTCGAACGTCCAGTCGCCCGACACCGTGACGGGCTCGGGCTCGATGCCCAGCTTCTGCTCTTCGTCGGTCGGCTCGCGGTGGTAGCGGCCCTCGAGGATCTGGCGACGCATCGCGTAGATCGTCTTGCGCTGCTGGTTCATCACGTCGTCGTATTCGAGGACGTTCTTGCGCTGATCGAAGTTGCGGCCTTCGACCTTCTTCTGCGCGCCCTCGATCGAGCGGGTCACCATCGGCGACTCGATCGGCACGTCCTCCTCGAGGCCGAGCCGCTCCATGAGGCCGGTCATCTTGTCGAGGCCGAAGATGCGGAGCAGATCGTCCTGCAGCGACAGGTAGAACCGCGACGATCCCGGATCGCCCTGGCGACCCGAGCGACCGCGCAGCTGGTTGTCGATGCGGCGCGACTCGTGGCGCTCGGTGCCGATGATCTTCAGGCCACCGGAGTCGAGCACCTCCTGGCGCTCGGCCTCGCACTGCGCCTTGTACTTCGCGGTCAGCTCCTTCAGGCGAGCTTCCTCGTCGAACGACGGCTCGTGCGCGCCGCGGAACGGCTCGATGATCTCCTCGCCGTCGGCGCCATCGCGATTGACCGCGGGCTGCGCGGCCTCGGCGTCGGGCGCGAGCTTCGCCTTCTCCTCGGCGAGCTCGTCCTTGGCCATCGCCTCGGGGTTGCCGCCGAGCACGATGTCGGTGCCACGGCCGGCCATGTTCGTCGCGATCGTGATCGCGCCCTTCCTACCCGCCTGCGCGACGATCGAGGCCTCGCGCTGATGCTGCTTGGCGTTCAGCACGTTGAACGGCAGGTTCTTCGACTTCAGGAGGTTCGCGACGACCTCGGACTTCTCGACCGAGACCGTGCCGACGAGCACCGGCTGCCCGCGGTGGTGACAGTCCTCGATGTCGGCGACGACCGCGCGGAACTTGCCGACCTCGTTCTTGTAGACGAGGTCGGGCTGATCGTCGCGCACCATCGGCCGGTTGGTCGGGATCACGACGACGTCGAGCTTGTAGATCTCGTTGAGCTCCTGCGCCTCGGTGTCGGCGGTGCCGGTCATG
This sequence comes from Haliangiales bacterium, assembly GCA_038321315.1. Lineage (GTDB taxonomy): Bacteria > Myxococcota_A > Polyangia > Haliangiales > Haliangiaceae > JABFXX01. The sequence goes on from JBBQEX010000016.1 coordinate 17,157, forward strand.
CCCGACAGCTTCTTGTAGAGCCGGAAGTAGTTCTGGAACGTCACGGTCGCGAGGGTCTGGTTCTCCTCCTCGACGGTGACGCCTTCCTTCGCCTCGATCGCCTGGTGCAGCCCGTCCGACCAGCGGCGGCCCGGCATCGCGCGGCCGGTGTCCTCGCTGATGATGACGACCTTGCCCTCGCCATCGACGAGGTAGTTGACGTTGCGCTTGTACAGCGTGTGCGCGCGGAGCGCCTGGTTCACGTGGTGAACGAGCTGGATGTTGGCGGCCTCGTAGAGGTTGCCGACCGCGAGCAGCTTCTCCATCACCTCGACGCCCTCGTCGGTCATCATGACCTGGTGGGCCTTCTCGTCGACGGTGTAGTGCTCCTCGCGCTTCAACCGCGGGATCAGGCGGTCGATCTTCACGTAGAGATCGCCGGACGCCTCGCCCTGGCCGGAGATGATGAGCGGCGTGCGCGCCTCGTCGATCAGGATCGAGTCGACCTCGTCGACGACCGCGTAGAACAGCCCGCGCTGGACCATGCGATCCGGCGACTGCTTCATGTTATCGCGGAGGTAGTCGAAGCCGAACTCGTTGTTCTGGCCGTACGTGATGTCGCAGTTGTAGTTGCGCTGGCGCTCGAAGTCGTCGAGGCCGTGGACGATCACGCCGGTCGACAGGCCGAGCCAGCCGTGCAGCCGACCCATCCACTCGGCGTCGCGCTTGGCGAGGTAGTCGTTGACGGTGACGACGTGGACGCCCTTGCCGGCCAGCGCGTTCAGGTAGGTCGGTAGCGTCGCGACGAGGGTCTTGCCCTCGCCGGTGCGCATCTCGGCGATCTTGCCGGAGTGCAGCACCATGCCGCCGATCATCTGGACGTCGTAGTGCCGCATGCCGAGCACGCGGACCCCGGTCTCGCGGACGACCGCGAAGGCCTCCGGCAGGATGTCGTCGAGCGAGGCACCGTTATCGACCTTGGTGCGGAGCTCGCCGGTCATGGCCTTGAGCTCGGCGTCGCTCTTGGCCTTCATCGTCGGCTCGAGCTCCGCGATGCGCACCACGGTGGGCTGCATCTTCTTGAGCTCGCGCTGGTTCCGGCTGCCGAAGATCTTCTGAAACAATCCCATGGGAGGTTCCCCGCCGAGGAGGCGCTTGAATCGTGGGGTCTCTTACCACGTTGTAAAGGGGTCGCCGGTCAGATCGGCCGGAAACTCCTGAGGAAGCTCCACCAGTCGTGGGCGAGGTCGAAGTACGTCTCGCAGCGTCCAACCCGGCGCCCAGCCTCGTCGTGAATCTCCGCGGGCAGGTAGGTGAACGTCTTGCGAACGTGCAGCCAGCGAATGTCCTTCTGGCCGATCAGCGTGTAGGTCCGGTCGCCGGTGAAGTCGAGCTCGTACCGGATGATGCGCTGACCGACCGGACGGATCGTGATCGTGCCGTCCGCGGGTGCGCCATCGGCGTGCGGCGGCGCGTAGACCACGCCGGACAGCTGCGCCTTGCCGGTCGCCAGGTGCGCGCGGGTCGACTCGGCGCTCGCGGTGACCTCGAAACGAAACGGCTGCTTCACGCCGGGTTGTGCGTCCCACTCGACCGTGCCGGTCATCGCCTCGGCGAACTGGAAGCCCATCGCGCGACCTTAGCGTGATCCGAAAACGAAAACAGCCGCCCTGTGGGCGGCTGCGTCGAACATGCCTGTTCGGTTACGTTCAGTTCATCTGCGACGAGATGTCGACCATCTGACCGCTCGAGTCGCTGGTCAGCTGCGACGCGTTCGCCGTGCGACCCTGGCAGCGGTCGAAGGAGAAGGTGCCGCAGGTGCAGTTCGTGTCGCCCGCGTGGCACGCGCCGCCGGACGGCGTGTGGCAGTTCTGGCCGGTGTAGATGGCCGAGCAGTCGCTCGCGCGGTCGAGGCAGTCAGCCTCGTGCTCGACGGCCGAGCACGCCGGGGTCTCGCTGCACTGGTTGATGGCGCGGCACTGGCCGGTCCAGCAACCGTTGAGGATGAGCGCGGTCTGGCCGGCGGCGCAGGTCGGCTCGGCCGTCGTACAGGTCAGGGTGCCGGCGCAGCTACCAGCCGGGTCCGAGCCCGTCATGCAGGTGCCGCGGGTCTCATCGCAGTAGCCGTAGCCCTGCTGGGTCGCTTCGCCATCATTGGTGCAGGCGCAGGTCGCGGTGCACGAGCCGTTCGTGCAGACCGTGCCCGCGGCGCAGTCGGCGTCAGCCGAGCAGGTCGGCTGCGGCGGGTTGGGCTCGCACGACGCGCGGTCGGTGTTGCAGTGGTAGCCGGTGCCGCAGTCCTTGTCGGTCGAGCAGAAGCCCGCCTCTTCACAGGTCCCGGTCGCGCAATAGCAGCCCGCGGCGCAGTCGGTGCTCGACGTGCACTCGTAGCCGCTCCCGTTCGAGCCGGTCTGGCCCGCCGGACAGGTCTGGCTGACCCACGAACACTGGTCGCCGGTACAATCGTAGAACCCGTCACTACCGCAGTAGTTCCAGTGGTCCTCACCGCCATGGCTGCCAAAGTAGAGCTCGCAACCGCCGAGCACGGAGGTCATCACGACTGCGAGACCGAGGAGGGATAGGTTCTTCATGGTGGGCATGTTCCTTAGCGAAGCGTGGTCGAACCGGAAGCACTCGCCGTGCCATCGAGGCAACGGGATCGAACTATTGGAGATTCCGTTAACGGGGTGACACATGACGGAGCCGAGTTGGGAAGGGACGTCGATTCCCTGACAAAAATGCCGCGAATTTGGTCATCCCACCCGTTAAGACTCCCCGAAGTGGGACGAGGTTGCCACAACGGCGAGATCGCGGACATCCAGCCGTTCCAGCGGCTGTGAACGTTGGGCCACACCCCCTGTATCAGTCCGCCACGGAAATCCACGGTAAGTAGGTGGCGCGACGCCCCGGTTTTCATCGGTCGCTCCGGACTATGCGTGCGCGGCCTGGATCGTCTCGCGCAACCCGAAGCGCGGGTGGAACCCGAGCTCGGCGGTCGCGCGCCGACCATCGACCATGCAGACGTAGCGAATGAAATCGAGCTCGGCGACCGGGAACGACGAGATCCCGAGCCGGAACGCGAGCGACAGGAGCGGCTTGGCGAGCGGGTGTGGGATCGCGAGGGGCTCGCGACCGAGCTCGCGCAACACGGCAGACAGCGGCACCTCGCCGGGCCCGACGAGGTTGTAGATCCCGCGGCGGCCGGGCGCGAGCGCGCTGACGATCGCCTCGGCGACATCCTCGACATGGATCAGCTGCACCATCGGATCGAAGCCGAGCAGCATCGGCGGCCGCTCGATCCGCAGGTAGTTCGACGGTGCGTTGTGTACCGGGCCGACGATGTGCACCGGCCGCAACACGACGGTCTCGACGATGCCCTGCGCGCGCCACAGGAACGTCGACACCAGGTGATCGATCTCGACGAGATCTCGCATCGCCGGGAACCGCTGCGCGGCGAGCAGCGGCGCGTCCTCGGTGAGGAACTGCGGGTTGTCGGGGCGCGGCCCGTAGACGTTGGCGCTCGAGAGCAGGACCACCTTGGGGATCCGGTAGAGCTGGCAGTACTCGAGCAGCTTGGTCGTCCCCGTGATGTTCCACGAGTACAGCTCCGCGGCGCGCGCCCGCGGATCGTGCATCACGCCGAGGTGGACGAGCGCGTCGACGTCGCCGGCGCGGAAGATGTCTCGCGCCGCCTTGCTGCGAAGGTCGACCTGGTGGTGCGTGATGTCCTTGGGTCGCCCGGTCATCGGCCGGCGATCGAGCCCGACGATCTCCCAGTCGAGATCGTGGTGCAGCCGGCGCGCGAGGATCTTGCCGAGCCGACCGGAGATCCCGGTCACGACGATCTTGCGGCGCTTACCAGAAGACATGTTTTCGGGCCTGGAGTCCGACGTGGATCATCGACTCGATCGCGTGCTTGACCTGCTTGACCTGCTCGTCGAGCACGGTGTCGTCGTCGTCGGGATCGCCGGTGAAGGTCATCGGCGCGCCGAAGTGGAGGCGGTACTTCACGGGCAGCGGGACGAGCGGCACGAACGGCGGGTACGGCACGATCGGGAACGACGGCGCGCGGAACAGGCGCGCGAGCGGCTTCACGTTGACCGCGGGAGCCTGCTCCTCGGCGCCGATCACCGCGACCGGGATGATCGGCGCGTTCATCTCGAGCGCGAGGCGCATGAACCCCTTGCCGAACTCGGCGAGCTGGTAGCGCTTCGAGAACGGCTTCGAGATCCCGCGCGCGCCTTCCGGAAACACGAGCACGGCCTCGTCGGCGGCGAGCAGCCGGCGACAGTTCTCCGGCGTGCCGGTGATCTGGCCCCAGCGCGCGAACAGGTACGACGCGAACGGCACGCTCGGCACGAAGAACTCGACCATCGAGCGCAGCAGGCGAGGCGCCGGCGGCTCGAGGAAGCACGCCGCGCTGATCACGAGGCCGTCGAACGGCAGCTGGCCCGAGTGGTTCGCCACCACGATCATCCGACCGCTGGCCGGGATGTTCTCGATGCCGAACGCCTCGGCGCGGAAGTAGTTGCGATAGAGGAAGCGCGCGAACTTCACGGCGCCGCCGAGGTGGTCGCGCGACAGCCCGAACGGATCGAAGCCGAACTCGTTGCCGTGCACGACGAGCGCCTTGGTGCGGCCCTCGACGTCGTCATCGGCGTGCGGCGGCGACGCGATGCGCTGCCGGATCCGATCGAGGAGGCCCATGCCGGCAATATGCTACCGTCGGCCCAGATGATCGAGAGCTTCGTGGACCTCACGTACCGTGGTCTGCCACTCGGGCGACGCGTGAAGCTCGCCCAGGTGCGGCCGACGAGCGCGTACCTCGAGATGCCGGCGCCGATGCCGGTCGGCACCGCGATCGCGATCACCACCGATGAGGGCCTCGTGATCGACGCGCTGGTAAAGGCGATCCACGAGCAGACCGGTGGCTCGGACAAGCCGCCCGGCATGACGATCGCGCCGACCCTCGGCAAGGAGGCGATCGCGTCGTGGTGGAGCGCGCGCGTCGCCTTGCCCGAGGCCGATCCGGTGGTCGCGCCGGCGCCGCGCCCGGTGAAGCCCAAGGTGATCGCGGAGAAGACGATCGAGATCCCGACCGAGCCGACCGTGCAGGACGACGAGGTCATGGCGGCCGCGGCGGCGATGGCCGCGATCCCGCAGCCGGTCGGGCCGTCGCGCTCGCGCCCGGTCACGATCCAGCCGCGCCAGACCCAGCCGCGGATCGCGGTCAGGGCGCCCGAGCCGGTGCCGCCCGACGACGCGACCGTGGTCGCGGCGCCGATCCGGATCAGCGAGGAGCACTCGGTCCCCGAGATCGTCGACGACGGCAAGAAGACGATCGTGATGGACGCGATCGATCCCGCGATGCTCGAGCAGCTGATGAACCCGCGGCCGAGCGGCGAGATCCCGCAGGACTCGCGCACGGTCGTGATGGACGCGGTCGACGCGATGGCGCTCGGCCTCGAGACCAGCAGCGCGAGCTCGAGCGTCGACATGGCGGCGAGCGACGACGACTCGGCGGCGAACGACGATCCCGACAAGTCGAAGTCGACCAAGCCGGGCGGCAGCGTGCAGCGCCGGCGTCGCCAGCCGAAGAAGCGGTGAGGCCGCCGCGCCTCCGTGACGGCGAGACGATCGGCATCGTCGCGCCCGCCGGACCGGTGCCCGCCGATCGCCTCGCGGCCGGCCTCGCCCGCCTCGGCGATCGGTTCGCGATTCGCGTCTCGCCGTCGATCCTCGCGCCGCGCGATCCCGCGATCCCGCCGTACCTGTCGGCGAGCGACGACGTCCGCGTCGCCGAATTCCACGCGATGCTCGCCGACCCCGACATCCGCGCGATCATCCTGCCGCGCGGCGGCTACGGGATCATGCGGATCCTGCCGCGGCTCGATCCCGAGCTGCTGCAGAAGGACCCCAAGCCGATCGTCGGCTTCTCGGACGCGACCGCGCTGCTCGCGTGGGCACACGCGGCCGGCGTGCGCGGGATCCACGGCCCGATGATCGGTCAGCTCGGCACGCTCCCCGACGCCGACGTCGCGCGCCTGATCGCGCTGCTCACCGATCCGTCGCCGCCGGGCGTCCGGCCGTGGTCGCTCGCGTGTCACGGCACCGGCCAGCATCGCGGCCCGCTGGTCACCGCGAACCTGACGTTGGCGTGCATGCTCGTGGGCACGCCGTGGCCGCTGCCGCTGGCCGGCGCGATCGCCATGTTCGAGGAGATCGGCGAGCGCCCGTACGAGATCGACCGCTACTTCACGCAGCTCGCGCTGACCGGCGCGATCGCCGACACCAGCGCGTTCGTCCTGGCCGACTTCACGAACAGCGAGGGCGCGGTGCCGACCGCGATCGAGCGGCTGCGCGATCGGCCGCTCGCGATCGGTGCGCCGATCGGCCACGGCGATCGCAACGAGGCGGTGCCGTTCGGTGCGCCCACGCTCCTCGATCTCGATGCCGGCACACTCGAGATCCTCGAGGGCGCGGTCGCCTGAAGTGCGGGGGACGAAACCGTCCCCGAGATTCCGGACAAAAAAAGGCCCTCCAAGGGGGGGCCAAGGAGGGCCGGGGCGCAGATCGCATCGCTACTTGTTGCCTCAGATAGTGGGGGAGACCAGCGGGATGAGGGGAGGGACCGCCGGTCAACTACCGAGTCGAAACGTTCGTTTTGCGTCGCGCGTGGATACGATGGGTGTTGGTTCTCTTGACTGGTGTGTGTTGGAAACTTTGACGGTGCGTCTCGTATTCCTTTGAAACTCGAGTGCGTCGTCCAGTTGCACTGAAACATGAGCATGTTCGATGCCAGCTCTCGCTGAATCTCGATCGGGATCGCGCCGACGCGGAAATCAGGGCTTAGCGAAATGGTTTGGTCGTCTACCCCACGGAGTAAACTCCCATGGCTAATTCGTCTGTCACCCTTACGTCTCAGCGGTGGCCACTCCACTCGCCACCTGACGCTCGTTTGGCACTGATCGCGAGTCAGTCTTGACGATCTGGCAGACGATCCCGCACCGTGCGTGCACGTGATGCGCGCCCTCGGACTCGACGTCGGGAGCAAGACGATCGGGGTCGCCATGACGGATGAGGCGGAGATCGCCGCACACCCGCTCACCGTGCTCGCCCGCACGGGCACCATCGGTGACACGCACGCGGTCGAGGCGCTGATCGCGGCTCATGGAATCACCGATGTGGTGATCGGGATGCCGTACGAGCTCTCGGGCAAGATCGGCCACCGTGGCAAGCGCGTCCTGGTGTTCGCCAACGCGCTGCGCGCGGCATTCGGCGATCGCGTGCAATGCCACGAGGTCGACGAGCGTTTCACCACGGCGGAGGCCGAGCGCATCCTGCTCCAGGCCGACCTGTCCCGCGACAAGCGCAAGGCCGTGATCGATCAGCAGGCCGCCGCCTTGATCCTGAAGGCCTGGCTCGACACCCGCCAACGCACGTAGTCTCCTCCCCATCAGATGTCCAAGCGCTCGTTTCGCACCGCGCTCGCGATCGTGCTGGGGGTGATCGCCCTCCTGATCGCGGTGGTGATCTGGTTCGTGCTGAGCGCGCTGCACTATCCCGAGGATCGCCACGCCGGCGCGGGCAAGCCGATCGCGTTCGAGATCAAGACCGGCACCAGCTTTCCGACCGTCGCCAAGCTGCTCGCCGACGAGGGCGTGATCGCCAAGCCGACGTGGTTCCGGATGTACGCGATGTGGAAAGGCGACACGACCAACATCAAGACCGGCAAGTACGAGATCGCCGACAACGAGACGCCGGCCGAGGTGCTCAAGATCCTCGTCGCGGGCGTCAAGGAGAAGACCGTCAAGGTCACGCTGCCGGAGGGGCAGAACATGCTCGAGTACTTCGACAAGATCGCCGCCGCCGGGGTGAGCGATGCGAAGTCGCTCGCCGACCTCGCGCGCGATCGCGAGTTCCTCGCCAAGCACGGCATCGCCGGTGACTCGGTCGACGGTTACCTGTTCCCCGATACCTACGACTTTCGCGCCGGGGCGTCGCCGCGGCAGGTCCTCGAGAAGCTGGTCGCGCACCATCACGAGGTGTGGAACGCGCTCGCGACCAAGCACGCCCGCGAGCTCGCCAAGGTGAAGGCGCAGCTCGGGTGGACCGATCGCGACGTGCTCGTGATGGCGTCGATCGTCGAGAAGGAGGCGGTCGACCCGGCCGAGCGCCCGCGGATCGCGCAGGTGTTCATCAACCGGTTGACGTCGTCGGGGTTCCCGAGCAAGAAGCTCGAGACCGATCCCACGATCCGCTACGGCTGCATGGTGCCGGTCACCAAGTCGATCCCGTGCAGCCAGTGGGACAAGGCGGACTCGCTCCACCGCGCGCAGCTCGACGACGTCGACAACCTCTACAACACGTACACGCACAAGGGGTTGCCACCGGGCCCGATCTCGAACCCGGGCAAGGGCTCGATCGAGGCGACGATGACTCCGGACGGCTCGGACTTCCTCTACTTCGTCGCCACGGCGAAGGGCAGCCGCAACCACGCGTTCGCGAAGACCTACGAAGACCACAAACGCAACGTCGACAAGTACGTCCACGGGCCCTGAGAAAAATCACGTTCTTCCCGAGGTCCGAGGTCCGAGGCCCGAGGCCCGATCGGTGCTACCGTCGATCCATGAGCCTCGTTGGACAGATCGCCGAGCTTCAGAACTACGCGACGTACAAGGAACTGTCGTGGGAGGGCAGCTTCGAGGAATACCTCGACCTGGTCAGGAAGACCCCGACCATCACGCGCAACGCGTACCAGCGGCTCTACGACATGGTGCTGTCGCACGGGGTCGAGGAGTACATCGACAACAAGAAGAAGCTCGTCCGCTACAAGTTCTTCCGCGACGATGCCCACGGCGGACGCGACGCCGTGTTCGGCCTCGACGTCGCGCTGATGCGCCTGATGAACGTGCTCAAGAGCGCGGCGCAGGGCTACGGCAGCGAGCGCCGCATCATCCTGCTCCACGGTCCGGTCGGGTCCGCGAAGTCGACGATCGCGCGCCAGCTCAAGAAGGGCATCGAGGAGTACTCGAAGACGCCCGACGGCGCGCTCTACACCTACTTCTGGACGTTGCCGGGCCCGCTGTCCGAGCTCGCCGGCGGCTCCGAGGTGTTTCACTCGCCGATGCACGACGAGCCGCTTCGGCTGATCCCGCGCGAGTGGCGCGCCGAGACGATCGACAAGCTGAAGCTCGGCTCGGACGACTTCAAGATCAAGGCCGACGGCGACGTGAACCCGGCGTGCCGCCTGATCTTCAAGGAGCTGATGCGCCACTACGGCGGCAACTTCGAGAAGGTCATGGGCCACGTGCGCGTGCGCCGCCTCGTCCTGTCCGAGCAGGATCGCGTCGGCATCGGCACGTTCCAGCCCAAGGACGAGAAGAACCAGGACTCGACCGAGCTCACCGGCGACATCAACTACCGGAAGATCGCGACGTTCGGCTCGGACTCCGATCCTCGCGCGTTCAACTTCGACGGCGAGTTCAACATCGCCAACCGCGGCATCCTCGAGTTCGTCGAGATCCTGAAGCTCGACGTCGCGTTCCTCTACGATCTCCTCGGCGCGACCCAGGAGCGCAAGATCAAGCCGAAGAAGTTCGCGCAGACCGACATCGACGAGGTCATCCTCGGCCACACCAACGAAGCCGAGTACAAGAAGCTCCTCAACAACGAGTTCATGGAAGCCCTCCGCGACCGCACGATCAAGGTCGACATCCCGTACATCACGAAGGTGTCCGAGGAGGTCAAGATCTACGCGAAGGACTTCACGAGCGAGCGCGTCGGCAAGCACGTCGCCCCGCACACGCTGTACGTCGCCGCGCTGTGGGCCGTGCTGACGCGCCTCGAGGATCCCAAGAAGCACTCGCTGTCCCTGATCCAGAAGGCGAAGCTGTACGACGGCAAGACGCTGCCGGGCTTCACGCAGGACAACATCAAGGAGCTCCGCAAGGAGAGCCAGCGCGAGGGCCTCGACGGCATCTCGCCGCGCTACATCCAGGACAAGATCGCCAACGCGCTCGTGTCCGACAAGGCCGACGGCGCGATCAACCCGTTCATGGTCCTCAACGAGCTCGAGAGCGGCCTCAAGCAGCACTCGCTGATCTCGAGCGAGGATCAGCGCAAGCGGTTCGGCGAGATGCTCTCGGTCGTCAAGCAGGAGTACGAGGACATCGTCAAGAACGAGGTCCAGCGCGCGATCAGCGCCGACGAGGACATGATCGCGAAGCTGTGCGCGAACTACATCGACAACATCAAGGCGTACACCCAGAAGGAGCGGGTCAAGAACCCGTACACCGGGCAGGACGAGGAGCCGGACGAGCGGCTGATGCGATCGATCGAGGAGAAGATCGACATCCCGGAGAGCCGCAAGGACGACTTCCGCCGCGAGATCATGAACTACATCGGCGCGCTAGCGATCGAGGGCCGGACGTTCGACTACAAGACCAACGAGCGGCTCCACAAGGCGCTCGAGTCCAAGCTGTTCGAGGACCAGAAGGACTCGATCAAGCTGACGTCGCTGGTGTCGTCGGTCGTCGACCGCGACACGCAGGCGAAGATCGATGTCGTCAAGCAGCGGCTGATCAAGAACTTCGGCTACGACGAGGTGTCGGCGACCGACGTGCTCAACTTCGTCGCGTCGATCTTCGCGCGCGGAGACGTCAAGTCGTAGTGTCGGATCCGCTTGGCAAAGGCCTGGTCACCGTCGAGCTCAACCACACGCTGGCCGAGCTGCTGGCGAAGCTGTGCGTCGAGCTCGAGACCGACGATCCGACCGGCGTGATGTCGCGCGCGCTCGGCCTCCTCGAGATGGTCCAGCGGACCAAGCGCCAGGGTGGCCGGCTGTGCTTCGTGAACGAACGGGGTGACCTCGCGGACGTGATCGCATGACGCCGAGCAGCGCGAGGTCAACCTAATGTCCCAGAAGATCGATCTCGACCACGGCCGGTTCCGTCAGATCATCCGCGGGAAGATCAAACAGAACCTCCGCAAGTACATCTCGCAGGGCGAGATGATCGCGCGCAAGGGCAAGGACACCGTCGCCATCCCGCTGCCGTCGGTCGACATCCCGCACTTCAAGCACGGCGACAAGCAGCAGGGCGGCGTCGGCCAGGGCCAGGGCGAGGTCGGCGACTCGCTCGGTCAGGATCAGGACGGCGATCAGCCGGGGCAGGGCCAGGCCAGCGATCGCCCGGGCGATCACCTGATGGACATCGAGATCTCGATCCAGGAGCTCGCCGAGATCATGGGCGAGGAGCTCGAGCTCCCGCGCATCCAGCCCAAGGGCACCGAGAAGATCGTCGCGTACAAGGACAAGTACTCCGGCATCCGGACGACCGGGCCCGAGTCACTGCGCCACTTCCGCCGCACGTTCCGCCAGGCGATCCGCCGGCAGATGTCGATGGGGACGTACGACGCCAAGAACCCGGTGATCATCCCGATCAAGGACGACAAGCGCTACCGCTCGTGGCGCTCGGTGCCGCTGCCGCAGAGCAACGCCGTCATCATCTACATGATGGATGTCTCGGGCTCGATGGGTGACGAGCAGAAGGAGATCGTCCGGATCGAGAGCTTCTGGATCGATACCTGGCTGCGCTCGCAGTACCACGGCATCGAGAGCCGCTACATCATCCACGACGCGATGGCCAAGGAGGTCGATCGCGACACGTTCTTCAAGACGCGCGAGAGCGGCGGCACGATGATCAGCTCGGCGTACAAGCTGTGCGCGAAGATGATCAGCGACGAGTACCCGAGCGAGCTGTGGAACATCTATCCGTTCCACTTCTCCGACGGCGACAACTGGTCGGTCGACGACACCCACACGTGCGTCGAGCTCCTGAAGAAGGAAGTCCTGCCGTTCGTCAACCTGTTCGCCTACGGCCAGGTCGAGTCGCCGTACGGCTCGGGTCAGTTCATCAAGGATCTGACCGAGCACTTCGACGAGGACGAGCGCGTCGTCACGTCGGAGATCAAGGGCAAGGACGCCATCATGGACTCCATCAAGGAGTTCCTCGGTAAAGGCCGATGACGGCGCGCCGCGAACAGTTCGCGGCGGAGAGCCGCCGAGCGGTAGCGAGGCCACAATGACGATCAAGCGATTCCCCGCCTACCTGCGCGACATGCAGGAACAGATCGAAGGCTACGCGCGGGGCTTCGGCCTCGACTTCTTTCCGATCCTCTACGAGGTCCTCGACTACAAGACGATGAACGAGGTCGCCGCGTACGGCGGCTTCCCCACGCGCTATCCGCACTGGCGCTTCGGCATGGACTACGAGCAGCTCTCGAAGAGCTACGAGTGGGGCCTGTCGAAGATCTACGAGATGGTGATCAACACCAACCCGGCCTACGCGTACTTGCTCGAGGGCAACTCGCTCACCGACCAGAAGCTCGTGATGGCGCACGTCTGCGCGCACGTCGACTTCTTCAAGAACAACTACTTCTTCTCGAAGACCAATCGCAAGATGATCGACGGGATGGCCAACCACGCGTCGCGCGTGCGCCGCCACATGGAGCGCCACGGCCAGGAGGTCGTCGAGGACTACATCGACACCTGCCTGTCGCTCGAGAACCTGATCGACCCGATGTCGGCGTACATCGTGCGGACCCGCGACAAGGTCGAGGGTGAAGAGGACGAAGAGATCACCTCGGGCAAGCTCAAGTCGAGCAGCAAGGGGTACATGGACTCGTTCATCAACCCGCCCGAGTACATCGAGGCGCAGAAGAAGAAGCGCGCCGAGGAAGCCAAGAAGGCCAAGAAGCGGTTCCCCGAGCACCCGCAGCGCGACGTCCTCGCGTTCATGCTCGAGCACGCCCCGATCGAGCACTGGCAGCGCGACGTCCTCGAGATCGTGCGCGACGAGGCCTACTACTTCGCGCCGCAGGCGATGACGAAGATCATGAACGAGGGTTGGGCCTCGTACTGGCACTCGAAGATCATGACGACGAAGGCGCTGACCGCGCCCGAGATCATCGACTACGCCGACGCCAACGCGGGCGTGCTCGCGACCTCGCCGGGCAAGCTCAATCCGTACAAGCTCGGTGTCGAGCTGCTCCGCAACATCGAGGACCGCTGGAACCGCGGCCAGTTCGGCAAGGAGTGGGACGATTGCGAGTCGATGGAGCAGAAGCGCAACTGGGACCGGCGCACCGGGCTCGGCATGAAGCGCCTGTTCGAGGTCCGCAAGCTCTACAACGACATCACGTTCATCGACGAGTTCTTCACGCTCGAGTTCTGCATCGAGCAGAAGTTCTACTCGTTCGGCTTCCAGGAGCGCAGCGGCAGCTGGGAGATCATGAGCAAGGACTTCAAGAAGGTGAAGGATCAGCTCTTGAAGATGCTCACCAATCGCGGCCAGCCGGTGATCCTCGTCGAGGATGGCAACTTCGAGAACCGCAGCGAGCTCCTGCTTCGCCACATCCACGAGGGCGTCGACCTCGACCCCGGACAGGCGCGCGACACGTTGAAGAACGCGAACAAGGTCTGGACTCGTCCGGTGAGCTTGCTCACCAAGGTCGAGAACAAGGGCAAGCTCCTGCGTTGCGAGGACGGCAACATCAGCGAGCGCACCGCGGAGTATCCGGCATGAGGTCAGCGTCGTGAGATTGTGGGCGTGGGGGCAGACCGATCCGGGCAAGAAGCGCGAGCGCAACGAGGACAGCTACCTCGTCGACCCGGAGACCGGCGTCATGGCGGTTGCCGATGGCATGGGTGGCCACGCGGGCGGCGCGACCGCGAGCCGCATGGCGGTCGAGCTGCTCGGCAGGGAGATCGCGGAGACCCGCGGCAACTTCGAGCAGGCGTTCCTCCAGCAGCTGAAGACCAGCATGCGGACGACCGAGGAGATGCCGGCGGCGACCGAGGACATGCTCGATGCCGGTCACGCGCCGACGCTACCGCACGGCATCAGGGTGCCGTTCCCGGCTGGCGCCAACCCGGGGAACATCGCGCTCGACTCGACGATCCCGCAGGGCTCGGTCCTGGCGTTCTCGCCCGCACTCGAGGTCATGCGCGGCATCGTCAAGCGCGCGAGCTCGGCGATCTACGAGGCCGCGTGGAACCGCCCCGAGCTTCGCGGCATGGGCACGACGCTCACCGCGGTGATGGTGCACAACGGCAAGGCCAACCTGGTCCACGCCGGCGACTCGCGCTGCTACATGTTCCGCGACGGCGAGCTGCGCCAGCTGTCCGACGATCACTCGTGGATCGCCGAGCAGGTGCGCTCGGGCGCGATCAGCGAGGCCGAGGCCAAGGGCAGCAAGTTCCGCCACGTGATCACGAAGTCGATCGGCTTCGAGCGCGACATCGAGGCCGACGTCAAGAGCGTGCCGGTCTCGGCGGGCGACTGCTTCCTCCTGTGCTCCGACGGCATGAGCAACTACGTCGAGCACGGCGAGCTCGAGCGTATCGTCGCGATGACCTGGTACCGCCGGCTGCCGCAGACGCTGGTCGACCTCGCGAACAGCCGCGGCGGCGACGACAACATCACCGTCGTGGTCGGCCTGGTCGCCAACGCGCCGCCTCCGCCGGTGTGATCGCCGTCGCTCACTCGATCGTCTCGACGAGCGGTGCGAACGTCATCGCCGGCACCTCGGCCCCGATCGCATCGCCAAACGCGCCGGCCGCGGCGTCGAGCTCGACGCAGGCGCCCTCGACCGAGGCGTAGGCACTGGTGCCGACGTTCGCGAGGTGATGGATGCGCATCGCCGTGTCCTCGCACGACGCGTAGGTCACGCCGTCGTAGGGCGGGGTGCCGTAGCAGGCACCGGCTCGCTCGGCGACGCCGGTCGCGCACGTCGGATCGGCGGTCGCCGGGACCGCGACCGGCGAGGCGGGCAGGCAGCGGAACGTACCGTCACCGCCGAGGAATGGGTGGCACGGCACGCCGAGCTCTTGATCCCAGTCGCCGATCACGGTGGCGACGTGGTCGTCGTCGGCGATCCACAGCAGGTGACCGAGCCGACCGACGCGCGCGGTCGGTACCGCGGTGCCGTGCGGGAACGGATCGGTGACCACGGTCGCGCGCAGGAGGCGCGTGCTCCCGGTCGTCGCGCGCGCGATGCAACCGGTCGCGGTGCGCTCGTACGCCGTCGGCATGGTGACGTCGGCGGTCGGCTGTAGCATCGTGCGCGCGCGCTGGCACAGCCCGGGCTCGCTGGCGACGAGGAGCGCGGGCATCGCCGGATCGGTCGCCTGTCGGTTCCAGGCGTAGATCCGATCGGAGCAAGCGGCGTCGGTGAACACCGGCGTGACCGCGTACGGGTAGCCGCAGGTCGCGGGCCCGATCCCGTCGGCGCGTGGGAAGCAGCCGCGGTTGTCGGGGAGCACGAGCACGCCGTTGTCGATCTGCGCGCCATCCTCGAAGCCGCCGAACGTGTGGATGTAGTTGCCGATCTTGACGTTGTGGTAGACGGTGCGCGCGAACGACGACGCCGGGACCTCGGCTCCGAGCAGATGGGCGGTGCTCGTGCCGACGGTGACCTGGTTGCAGCTGTCGAGCACGTCGTAGATCGGACCGGCGTAGACCGCGCCGAGCGCGAGGATGTGGACGTTGTTGCTGACGTCGGCCTGCCACGTGTACTGGTCCTTGCCGCACGGCGCGCCGGTCGGCACGACCGCGATCGGGCTCGCGCAGGTGGTGTCCGAGAAGTAGCGATCGGTGCGCACGTGGCTCGGGATGCAGCGCTCGATGCCATCGGCCGCGACATACGAGTCGCAGTCGGTGTCGAGCAGCGTGTCGTGCCAGCCGCCGAACAGCGGCTCGCCATCCGCGGTGCGCCACACGCGCGCGCGGATCCGGGTGCCGCTGTGCCACGGCGGCACGAAGTCGCCGCCGACCGTGATCGCGTCGACCGAGCCATCACTGTTGGATCCGCCGGGGTTCCGGTCGAACCCGACCCGGCCGCAGGCCGCGACGACGATCACCAAGACGAACCGGCGCACCCGCCGCGTATCATGTCACGAGACGCGCAGTAGACTCCGGCGTGATGAAGGTTCGCCCACTCGTCGCGCTGGTCGCCGTCGCGGCATGCGATCGCGGTGGCCATGCGCCCGCGCCGCCGTCGCCCGCACCTGCCGTGCCGCTGGTGGTCGCGGCACCGCCGCCGGATGCAGGGGCAGGTTGCACGCTCGCGCCGGTGCCTGCCCGGTTCCCGGCGCCCGCGCGGCTGGTCGCGATCGGCGACCTCCACGGCGATCTCGCGGCGGCGCGCTCGGCCCTCCGCGCGGCGGGCGCGATCGACGCGCGCGACCACTGGATCGGCGGCGCGCTGTGGATCGTGCAGACCGGCGACATCCTCGATCGCGGCGACGACGAGCAAGCGATCGTCGACCTGTTCGCGCGCCTCGAGATCGACGCGCACGCGGCCGGCGGCGCGGTGATCGTGTTGAACGGCAACCACGAGCTGATGAACGCGAGCGGTGACTTCCGCTACGTCACGCCCGGCGGCATGCGCGACTGGGAGGACGTGCCGAACCTCGACACCTCCAAGCTCGGCGCCGTGCCGGTCAGCGCGCGGGCGCGAGTCGCGTCGCTGGTCTCGGGCGGCGTGTACGCCCGGCGGTTCGCACAGCACAACGTGATCGCGATCGCCGGCGACACCGTGTTCTCGCACGCCGGCGTGCTCGGCGACTGGGTCACCCACCTCGACGACGCGAACCTCGCGGCACGGTGTTTCCTCGATGGCGACATCCACACGCCACCGGCGGTCGCGACCGCGGAGGACGGTCCACTGTGGACCCGCGCGATCGGCGGCGACCAGCCGGACTGCGCCGCGGTCAAGGCCGCGCTCGGCAAGCTCGGGCTCGCGCGCATGGTGATCGGCCACACCGTGCAGGCCCACGGGATGGCGAGCGCGTGCGACGGCGCGCTGTGGCGCATCGATGTCGGGCTCGCCAAGCTGTACGGCGGCCCGATCGAGGTGCTCGAGGTCTACCCGACGGCGAAGATCCTCACCGGGTCACGGTGAGCCGCCGAGCAGCTTGAACTCGACGCGCCGATTCTTCGTGCGTGCCGTGTTGAGCGCGCCGCCCTTGAGATCCTTGAACGGTACGAGCGGCACGGTGTCGCCGTAGCCCTTCGCCTTGAGCTTGGCCTCGGCGACGCCCTTCTTGATCAGGTAGTCCTTCACGGCGTCGGCGCGCGCCTGGGACAGCGCGGTGTTGTCGGGGAACTTGCCGCCAGTGCCGGGCGGCACGTCGTCGGTGTGACCCTGGACCTCGACCTTGAGATCGGGGAACTCGCCGAAGGCCTTGGCCGCGCCGTCGAGGATCTTGAACGACGTCGGCAGGAGCTCGGCCGAGCCGCTCTTGAAGTTGACGCCCTGGATCGATCCGGTGAACTGCTTGAGCGCCGTCGGCACGGTGTCGGGGCAGCCATCGTCGTCCTGGTAGTCGTTCTTGGTCTCCGGCTGATCCGGACACTTGTCGTCGACGTCGGCGATGTCGTCGCCGTCGCGATCCATCGTCGCTTCGTCGGGCCCGGCCGGCTTGGTCGCCGGGACGACCGCGTTGTCGGTGGTCGGCTTCGCGGCACCCTTGCGTGCCTCGGGGCGCTCCTTGGCCTCCATGCCCGCCGGGCACACGAACGGCGCGTCGCTGCCGCCGCGCTCCTGGACGACGCCACCCATCTTGGCCGGACCCGCCGCGGCGATGATCTCGACGCGCCCGTCGACGATGCCCTTCTGCTTGAGGCGCGCGGCGATCGCGGCCTTCAACTTCTCGGCGTTCCCGGGCTGGGGTTGCGCGACCGCGAGCAGGAGCTTCGTGATCTCGGTGTGACCGGCGAGGAACTGGGCGACCTCGTCGACGAGCTGGGTCCCGGACACCGTCAGCTTGGTGCCGGCGAGCGTCGGGACCTGCGTGATCACGAGGCCGTCGCCGTCGAGCTTGACGTTCTCGGCGCCGGCGTCGGGGCAGCCGTCGGTGTCCTTGAAGCCGTTCAACGTCTCCGGATCGTTCGGGCACTGATCCTGAGCGTCGGGGATGCCGTCGTGATCGTTGTCGAGCTCGGGGCAGCCATCGCCGTCCTCGAAGCCATCCTTGTCCTCGCTACACAGCGGACACTTGTCGACCGCGTCGGGGACGCCGTCGTTGTCGTTGTCGAGCTCGGGGCAACCGTCACCGTCCTCGAAGCCATCCTCGTCCTCGGCCTCGGTCGGGCACTTGTCTTCCGAGTCCATGATGCCGTCGCCGTCGGCGTCGCTCTTGTTCGCCGGGCAGCCGTCCTTGGGGAACGGCTGCTTGCCGTCCTCGGGCTCGTTCGGGCACTTGTCGGCGAGATCGGGGATGCCGTCCTTGTCGTTGTCGAGATCGGGGCAGCCGTCGTCGTCCTCGAAGCCGTCGATGTCCTCGGCCTCGTTGGGGCACTTGTCGTCGACATCGGGGCGGCGATCGCCGTCGTTGTCGTCGTCGGGGCAGCCGTCCTCGTCCTGGAATCCGTCCTTGTCCTCGGGAACGAGCGGACACTTGTCGCGCGAGTTCGGGATGCCGTCACCGTCGGAGTCGCGTTCGTCGGGTGCGTAGCCGACCGACAGGAAAAACCGCGACGACGGCGAGCCGATGCCCTTCAGGAGGCCGGCGCCGCCGCCGACCACGACCGCGACCGAGCTGGTCGCGAACACGCGGATGCCACCTTCGACCTCGAGCGGGCTCGCGTCGAGGCTGCGATCGAACATGCTCTTGCGGCCGTAGCCCTCGCCGATCACCGAGAACCGCTCGGTGATCCGCAACGCCGCGGCGACGCCCCACGTCAGCTGCTGGCCGACCGTGGTGTTGTAGATCGTGCGCGGCTTCCGGAACAGCACGCCGCCGTTGGCGCCGAACGACAGCCGGTCGACGTCGTACTGGAACGCGACGCCGGCGCGCAGCGTCGGCAGGTTGTCGCCGAGGAACTGCGAGCCCTGGCTGCCGAAGCTCGTCGGGACCGTGACGCCGCCGAGCCCGGCGAGCCCGAGCTGGTTCTTGCGATACAGGACGTACTTGCCCTGGACGAGCAGGTCGCCGAGGCCGGTGACCTTGAGCTGCTCGCTCGCGTGCATGCCGGTCGCCGGATCGAGCCCGTCGCCGTTCATCTCGAAGATCAGCGGCAGGTTCGCGCCGATCTGCAGCTTGTCGGACACGCCGTACGCCGCGGTGAGCTGCGCGGCCGTCATCGACTTGACCACCTGCGATCGCACGCCGGTGATCTTGTTGTTCATCGTCGTGTCGACGTCGTAGATCGTGAACGGCTTGGTCAGGTACGTGAACAAGGCGTCGACCGCGAGCTGCTTCTTGGTTGCGACGTTCGCGTCAACCACCGTGAAGAAGTTCTTCGGTCCGATCGCGTAGTCGAAGGTCTGGAGGTCGATAGCAGGATCGAATGGTGGGTCGGCGACGGCGGGGGCACTCAACGCGACGAGCCCGACGACGAGAACCGCACCCACTCCCCGTGGATTGCGCATCACGGTCATTCTACGTCGGGTCGTGCGAACCAAACAATGTAGGTGAGTTACTTCGGTAACGTCATATTGAACGTCCAGATCACCACCGAGGCGACCAGATTGTCGTCAGTGTCACGCGCGGGGTCGAACTGGATTTTCTGAGCCCGCGCGAGCGCGAGCTCGTCGAGGCCGTGTCCCAGCCGGGTGAGCAACAGCGCACGCTTGACGTTGCCGTCGACGCCGACGACGAGCCTCACCTTGATGACACCCTCGATCCCGAGCTGGCGGGCCTCCGGTGGGTAGTCGCGTCCGGCGTCGATGTAGCCGTAGTCGCCACGGGGCTTCGCCTTGGTCTTGATCGTCGCGACCGACATCGGCGCAACCTCACCGCTACCCGAGCCAGGACCGGTGCCCGAGCCCGTACCCGTGCCGGAGCCCGATCCGCGACCCACCCGGTCGTGGGGCTTTCCGACCGCGACCGCGACGCCATTCGCGGTCGGCGCGATGTCGGCCATCTGGACCACCGGGGCGCCACCGCCCGGATCGGGATTCGACGGCGGGGGTGGTGGTTGGTCGATCGGCGGCGGGCGGGTGGCGACGTGCGCGAGCGACACCGGCTTCGTGGCGACGGCGACCGGCGCCGGATCGGGAACCAGATCGGGCAGGGGCGCGGGCACGGGCAGGGACAGGGGCGTGATGTCGACGATCTCGACGGGATCCGGATCGGGCTGCGGCGCCGCGATCGGATTGGTCACGCGCACGATGTCCGCGATCGTGATCAGCAGGATGTGAAACGCGAGCGTGCCGCCGAAGGCCACGACCAGACGCGAATCGGCATCCACAGCACGTCGAGCGTAGCTTACGGGACGACGTTTTCGAGCGCGATGCCGGTCACGCCGGCCTTCTTCGTCAGATCGATCAGGTGCATGACGCCGTCGTACACGCAGCGGCGGTCGCCGGCGATGATCGCCTTGGGCTTGGTCGACGCCGCGGCGATCTTCTGGATCCGGGCGATGCCGTCGGTGTCGGTCGTGAACCGGTCGCCGTTGACGTACTGCTCGCACGGCTTGCCGTCGGCTGCCCACTTGAGTGACACGCGCAACGTCGACTGCACGTCACCGCCGGCCGAGGCCTTCGGTGGATCGACCTCGACGCCGTGCGACACGATCAGCTTCGCGGTCACCATGAACACGACGAGCAGCACGAGCACGACGTCGACGAACGGCGTCACGTTGATGTCGGTGATGCCAGCCTCGTCGTCATCGCCCTTGTAGACGCTGCCCGCCACCTACGCGTCGTCCTTCTTCGGATCGGCGTACCCTGACTTCGGCACCGGAACGTCGGCGACATCGGGTGCGGCGTCGGCGACCGGCTTGCCGTAGACGAACGACAGGACGGTGTGCGCGCACTCGTCGGCGCCACCCATCATCGACTTCAGCTTGCGCGAGAACAGGTTGAACGCGACGACGGCGGGGATCGCGACGAGCAGGCCGATGCCGGTCGCCGACAGCGCCTCGCCGATCGTGCGGAGCGTGTCCTTCTCGGACGCCGCGGTCTTGAGCGACAGCAGATCGAACGCGTTGATCACGCCGAGCACGGTGCCGAACAATCCGACGAACGGCACGTTGTTGCCGAGCGTGCCGAGGATCATCAGGTGCTTGTCGGCGGCACGGCGCCAGCGGGCCTTCTCGCCGTGCATCGCCTCCGCGCACGCCTCGGGGCCGCGCGCGCGCTCGGCGACGCCGCGCAGCGCGACCTGCACCGGCACCGACGGCGTGTCCTTGTACTTCGCGACCAGCCGGTCGAGCTCGTCGCGCTCGAACGCGCCGCGCAGCTCGCGGGTGAACCCGTCGGTGTCGCTGTCGCGCCCGCGGAACCACAGGCCTCGATCGATCATCACGCCGACCGAGACGACCGACAGGACGATCAGCACCCACAGCACCCAGTTCGCGCCGAGCCGGGCAAAATTGACGAAGTAGCTCGCGAGATCCATGCTGCCGCAGCCTAGCCCGACTTGTTTCGTGACGCGAACTGTTCGCGTCGTGACGGCGTCGCCGTCACTTGAATGACGCGAACTGTTCGCGTCGTGAGGGCCGCGCCCTCACTTGATGACCTCGCGCATGACCGCGGTCGCGTATGCGCCACCGGGCAACGCGAACCCGACGACGATGCCGTCGGCGTCGTGACTGACGGTCACGTCGCGCACCGCGATCGCGGCGTCGCGGCGCGTGCCTTCGGCGATCGCGCGCACCTTCGCGAAGCTGTCGCGCGCGAGTCCCGCCGCGGCGAGGATCGCGGCCTCGCGCACGCCGGCATCGCTGCCCTCGGCGGGCGCGCGCATCGAGTCGCCGAACATCGGCCCGGTCGGTACGATCTCGCCGGCGACGACGCGCGGGTCGTCGACCGCGGCGTCGGTGCAGTCGAACATCCCGCCCGCGACCTTGTGCATCACGTCACCCGCGAGCGCGCGCGCGTAGTTGCCGTCGGCGATCCGCGCGACCAGCCACGCGTTGAACAGCTCGCTCTGCAGCGCGCTGACCATCAGGCGATCCATGCGCTTGTCGCGGCCGCGCGGCTGCGTGCCGAGCACGAGGGCGCGGCCGCGGGTCGCGTTGTCGCCGTCGCGCCCGAAGCGCTGCTCGCCGTACCAGTTCGGTGCCCCGGGTGGCGTCGCGAGGCGCGCGAGGATCGCGGTCGCGCGCGCCGCGGCGAGCTCCGGATCGCCGCACTCGCGCACGCGGAGGACGAAGCGGTTGCCGCGCACGTGGCCGGTGCGCAGCTTGTGCGGGTGGCGGACCGCCGCGAGGATCGTCACGTCCGTGATCGCGAGGGCGAGCGCGGCCTCGGGCGCGATCGGCGGCGGCAGGCTCATCCACTGGCGCGTGATCGCGTGGCGATCCTTCATGCCGGCGATGCCGATGTCGCGCTCGTGGATGCCGAGCGCGCGCGCGATCGCCTGCGCGACCTGCGCCGAGTTCTGGCCGCGCTTCTCGATGTGGATGAACACGTGCTCGCCGGTGCCGCTCGCGGGATACGCCGGCTCCTCGTCGACGACGAAGTCCTCGGCTCGCGCGCGCAACACGCCGCCGGTGCCGGCGAGGTCCGCGGTCAGGTACGGCAACTCCATCTGCTGCGGTGTTAGCATCCGAGCATGCTGTCTCGCGCGCCGACGGTCGCAGTTCTCGCGGTGCTCGGCTGCCACTCGGGGACGTATCCCGGTGGCACGACCGGCAAGCCCGCCGAGAAAGTCGGCAAGGGCGGCATCGCGGCAGCCGGGCTGCCGTACGAGATCCTCGACGGCCGCAACGGTCACCAGATCGATCGCGCCGAGTTCTGGCAGAAGGTGGTCGCGGCGCGCGCGGTGTGTGTTGGCGAGGAGCACCCGAATCCGCATCACCACTGGTGGCAGCTCGAGGTCGTGCACCACGTCGCCGGCGCCACCAAGGAGCTCGCCCTCGGCATGGAGATGTTCCAGCGCCCGTTCCAGGGCGTGCTCGACGACTACGCCGCGAGGCGGATCGACGCGGCCGCGTTGCGCTCGCGCTCCGGCTGGGAGGAGCGCTGGGGCTACGACTACGATCTCTACGGCCCGACGATCGACGCCGTCGTCGGCGCCAAGGGCGCGCTGCTCGCGCTCAACTCGCCCAAGGAGATCACCAAGAAGGTCGTGCGCAAGGGCCTCGACGCGCTCACCCCCGACGAGCGCGCCCAGGTCCCCGAGCTCGACCTGAAGGTCGCCGCGCACCGCGCGTGGTTCGACACGCTGATGGACGAGATGGGTGGCTCGGCGGCGCACGCCCACAAGCCGCCACCCGGCAAGGAGTCGACGGCACCCGAGCCTGCGCCGGCCGAGGGCGAGCCCGCTGCGCCGCCGATGCCGAGCGCCGACGCGATCTACATGGTGCAGGTGATCTGGGACGAGACCATGGCCGACACCTCGGCGAAGTGGCTCGCCGCGCACCCCACGGGACACCTCGTGATCCTCGCTGGCAACGGCCACTGCCACGACACCGCGATCGTCGGTCGGATCAAGCGGCGCGGCATCGCCGAGGTCCTGTCGCTGCGGCCGGTGATCGACACCGGCGAAGGCGAGGTCGCCGAGCTGCTCGCGAGGCCGATGAACGACTACGTCATCGTGCTGCAGCAGAAGAAGTAGCTAGCGCGGCAGGGCGCTGCCGGGCTTGGGCCCGTTCTCGTCGTTGGCCATGCGGATGTACAGCGCGGCGCTCTTGTTGGTCGGCTCGACGGTGAGCACGTGCTGCCACTCGGCGAGCGCGGCGTCCTTCTTGCCGAGCGAGAACAGCGTGACGCCAAGGTGGATGCGCGCGGGCACGAAGTCGGGCCGCAGCTGCTTGGCGTGCTCGAACTCGGCGACCGCGGCGGGGTAGACGCCCATGTCGCGATACACGTTGCCGAGCCGGACGCGCAGATCGGCGAAGTCGGGACACAGGTCGAGCGCCTTGACGTACTCGCGCACGGCCTCGTCGAACATCGCGAGCCCGGCGTACGCGGCACCGAGATCGGCGTGCATGTTGGCGAGCTTGCCGCGGGCGAAGCGATCGAGCGCGTTGGGGGCACCGACCGACGCCGAGACCGCCTTGCTGTAGACCTCGCGCGCGCGGTCGTACTTGCCGCGATCGTTGTACGTGACCGACAGGTTGAGCGCGGCCTCGGTGTAGCGCGGGTTGAGTCGGAGGGCGTTCTCGAACGCCTCCTCGGCGTCGGAGAACCGGCCCTGGCTGTGATAGACGACGCCGAGCATGTTGTAGAGGTCCGGGAAGTTCGGGCGCGCGGACGCGGCCTCGGCGAGGAAGGGCTCGGCGCGGTCGAGCTCGTTGGCGTTGTAGTGCTCGCGGCCCAGCGCGATCAGCTGTTCCACGCGATCCGGGGAGCTCATCGCTCCCGATTCTATCAGCGAAGCGAGGTCAATGCGCTGCGCGCTTCGTCCGCACGCTTGCCGCCGGGGAACTTGTCGACGAGCTCCTGCCAGCTGCCGCGCGCGCGATCGCGCATGTCGACCGCGACGTAGGCGCGCCCGAGCAACCACAGCGCCTCCTCGTCGTAGCCGACGCCGCGGTAGCGCTCGAGCAGGCGGCGCAGCCGGAGCACGGTGCCCATCGGCTTGCCGCGATCCCAGTAGTAGCGTGCGACGTACCACTCGTGATCGGCGAGCCGCTGGCCGATCTGGACGAGGAACTTCTTGGCCTTGTCGCGATACGGCGAGTCCGGGTACTTGTCGAGGAAGCTCTTGAGCTCGTTGGCGGCGTCCTCGGTCGACGACTGATCCTTCTCGTACGACGGCGGGAACAGCCAGAAGTCGCCGGACAGCTGGCGGTAGTAGCCCTCGCCGATGCGGAACGACGCGTAGCCGTTGGTGACCATCTCGTGCGTCGGGTGGAACTTCGAGAACAGGCGGTAGCTGTCGATCGCCTCGAGGAACTGCTCGGCGCCGAACTCGGCGTCGGCGAGCCGGAGCTCGGCGAGGACCGCGAACTTGGAGTACGGGAACCGGCTCTTGATGAAGCCGAAGTACTTGCTCGCCGCGATCCAGTCCTTGGCGTCGAGCTCCTTGATGCCCTTGTCGTAGTTCTTCTGCGCCGAGACCGAGTACTCGACCGGCCCGCCGCCGTTCTTGCCACCACAGGCACAGACGACGAGAGCGATGGCGCAGATCAAGGACTTCATTGGAGTAACACCCGGGTAGATACCGCGGAAGGCGGCGAAGATCAACGCTTGGACTCCGGCCCACCTGCTCCGGTTGCCCGTACGATAGCGCGATGAACCGGGTCGTCGTCCTCGCCTTCCTGATCGCCTGCTCGGGCACCGCGCATCAGATCTCGATCGGTCCGCCGCCGCCCAAGCAGACGTCGGGGCCGCTCGTCGGTGGGCTGTGCAGCGGCGAGAAGTGCACGTGCCGGCCGGCCAACGCCGCGGGCGATGGCGGCGCCGGGCTCCCCGAGGGTCCGAACCGCAAGCGCTACGAGATCCACATCGGGCCGTCGCCCCACGAGCTGTGGGTCTCGTTCGCCGGCACGGTGCTCTACAAGAGCGCCGAACACCCCGACGAGTGCTTCTATGTCGACCTGTCGACTGGCGAGCACGCGATCGAGCTCCGCGCGTCGAACCCCGATGGCGTGTCCGCGGCGTTCACGATCAAGGAGCTCGGGACCAAGACGAAGAGCTGGTACGACACGTTCACGTTCAGCTGCGGCTCGCCCGGCGTGTGCTCGTTCTCCGAGATGGACGGCATGAAGGACGAGCAGAAGCTGGTGAAGCGCAACCTGCGCGATCCGTGCGGCTCGACCAAGGTGAAGTCGATCAGCTGGGATCATGGCAAGGCGCCGGATCAGGAGCACCCGAGCGACCTCCTGGTCCGTCTCACCCTCGACGTCTACAAGTTCGCGCCGTTCCGGCCGACCGGCGATCCGGCGTGCGGGCGGGGCGGCGGACGCGCGCCGAACGAAGATCCCGAGAACAAACCGCTGGAAGACGCTACACCTCTCTGATCTCGTGATCTTCGACTACCCCGACACGTACGACGTCATCATCGTGGGCGCGGGCCACGCCGGATGCGAGGCCGGCCTCGCCGCGGCCCGGATGGGCGCGCGCACGCTGGTCCTGACCGGCTCGCTCGAGATGGTCGCGCAGATGTCGTGCAACCCGGCGATCGGGGGCGTCGCGAAGGGCCACCTGGTCAAGGAGATCGACGCGCTCGGCGGCGAGATGGCGAGCGTGACCGACGAGACCGGCATCCAGTTTCGCCGGCTGAACGCGAGCAAGGGGCCGGCGGTTCGCTCGACGCGCGCGCAGGCCGACAAGCGGCGCTACCGCGACGCGATGCGCGGCCGGCTCGAGCAGCAGGCGAACCTCGCGCTGCGCCAGGGCGAGGTCGCGTCGCTCGGCACGATCGAGGACGGCGCGCGCAAGCGGATCGCCGGCGTCACGACGACGATGGGCGTCCGCTATCGCGCGCGCGCCGTGATCATGACGACCGGCACGTTCCTGCGCGGCGCGATCTTCGTCGGCGAGGCGCGCGGTGCCGGCGGCCGCGCCGGCGAGGCACCCGCGATCGGGCTGTCGCACTCGCTCGCCGATCTCGGGTTCCCGCTCGCGCGCCTGAAGACCGGGACGCCGTGCCGGCTCGACGCCCGGACGGTCGACGTCGCCGGGCTCGAGCAGCAGTTCGGCGACACCCCACCTCCGCTGTTCCGCTGGCGCGCGCGCGCCGAGGCCGAGACGTTCGCGCCGCCGCTGCCGCAGGTCGCGTGCTGGGTGACCTACACCAACCAGCGGACGCACGACGCGGTGCGCGCCGGGCTGCCGCGGTCGCCGTTGTACCGCAAGGAAATCGAGGGAACCGGGCCGCGCTACTGCCCGTCGCTCGAAGATAAGGTCGTCCGGTTTTCGGACAAAGAGCGCCACCAGATCTACCTCGAGCCCGAGGGCATCGACTCCGCGGAGATCTATCCCAACGGGATCTCGACGTCCTTGCCGTACGACGTACAGCTCGAGTTCCTCCGCACCATCCCGGGCCTCGAGCGCGCCGAGATGACGCGCGCGGGCTACGCCGTCGAGTACGACTTCATCGATCCGCGCGAGCTCCTGCCGACGCTCGAGACCCGCCGCGTCGCCGGCCTGTATCACGCGGGCCAGATCAACGGCACGTCGGGCTACGAGGAGGCGGCGGTGCAGGGCCTGCTCGCCGGGATCAACGCGGCGATCGCGCTCGGCTACGGCAAGGATCACCCCGAGCCGCTGATCGTGCGGCGCGATCAGGGCTACTGCGGCGTCCTGGTCGACGATCTGACGACGCAGGGCACGCGCGAGCCGTACCGCATGATGACGTCGCGCGCCGAGTTCCGCCTGCTGTTGCGCGAGGACAACACGGTCGATCGCCTGATGCCGATCGGTCGCGCGCTCGGCCTGGTCGACGACGCGCGGTTCGCCGCCTTCACCGCGTGGCAGGCCGAGCTCGCCGCCGCGCACGCGCGCGCCGCGGCCGCGTCGGTGGTCGGCAGCGACGCGGTCAACGCGGTGCTCGCTCGCCACGCGTCGGCGCCGCTGGTCAGTCGTCGCGCGACGCTCGCCGAGCTGCTGCGCCGCCCCGAGCTCGACTGGCGCGCGGTCGAGGAGATCGCGGCGGTCGGCGGCATCGCGGCGAGTGACGCCTCGGCCCGCGCCCTCGAGCGCGTCGCGATCGAGATCGTCTACAGCGGCTACCTGCATCGCCAGGAGGCCGAGGCCGGCAAGCTGGCGCGCGCCGACTCGGTCCGGGTTCCGGACGACCTGGATTTCGGGCAGATCCCCGGGCTGTCGAGGGAGGTCGTCGAGAAGCTCACGCTGATCCGGCCGCGCTCCGTCGGGCAGGCGTCGCGGATCAGCGGCGTGACTCCCGCGGCGATCGCCATCCTGTTGACGCATATCGGGATTTCCGAGCGACGAAGGGCCGCGACCTGAGTTAGGTTCGCGGCCTTGATGAACCGGAAGAGCTGGCTCACCTTCGCGTTGTTCTCCCTCGTGGCCTCGTCGCCGGCGCTCGCCGGTGGCCTGTTCCTGCCCGGTGCAGGCGCGGTCTCGACGTCACGTGCCGGCGCCGGCACGGTGTCGTCCGACGACGGCGAAGCGCTCGCGCTCAACCCCGCGAACCTGGCAAAGACCAAGGGCACGACGATCACGCTGTCCGCGGCGATCATCAGCTACGCGATGCAGTTCTCGCGCAGCGGCACCTACGACGTCCAGCAGGACGCGGCGTCGAAGGAGCCGTTCGACGGCACGCCGTTCCCGACCGTGAAGAACGACGTCAAGCCCAAGCTCGGGTTCGGCAGCTTCCAGCCGGTGCCGGTGTTCGCGATCGTCAGCGATCTCGGCGGCAAGGTCCCCGGACTCCACGTCGCGATCGGGGTCTACGCGCCGAACGCGTATCCGTTCCGCGACATGAGCCAGAACTACCAGTTCAACAGCGACTTCGCGAAGCCGCCGCCGGGCACGCGCTACGACATCATCAAGCAGGACGCCGCGGTGATCCTGCCGTCGGTCGCGGCCGCCTACAGCATCAGCCCCAAGCTCGACGTCGGCGCCCGGTTCTCCGCCGGGATCTCGAACATCAAGTCGACGACGACGATCTGGACGACGACGAACTTCTCCGAGGACGTCACCAAGGACGGCCAGATCACGATCGAGGCGAAGGACAACTTCGTCCCGGTGTTCGGACTCGGCGCGACGTTCCGCCCGACGCCGGAGATCGAGGTCGCCGCGAACTACACGTCGCAAGCGAACATCGTCGCGACCGGCACCGCGTCGTCGATCAACGGCCACGGCCTCCAGATCGGTGGCCAGGAGCCGACGATCGGCCCGTCGGCGGCCGATCCGGTGTGCCAGCCGGGCGGCGGCGGCAACTTCGATCACCAGAACGCGTGCGTCGATCTCGCCCTGCCGATGAGCGCGCAGGTCGGCGGTCGCTACAAGTTCCTCGACAGGGACGGCAAGGAGCGCGGCGACCTCGAGCTCGACCTCGACTGGGAGCACTGGAGCGCCGATCGCGTCAGCAACTACAAGGTCGTGGTCGACGCGACCGCGTACATCCAGGTCAACGGCATGCCGAGCCCGGCGCTCGACCTCAAGCCATCGTTCATCCACCACGGCCTGAAGGACACGGTCGGCGCGCGCCTCGGCGGCAGCTACCGGATCCCGATGGACGCCAACGAGGTCATCCTGCGCGGCGGCCTCGCGTACGACACCCGCGCGGCGAAGGACGGCTGGCTTCGCGCCGACATCGATGGCGCGGCGCGCACGACGATCGCGGTCGGTGCCGGCTACAAGATGCAGCGCTGGGAGTTCAACATCGGCGGCGGCGTGATCCTCGAGGGCACGTCGACCAACCCGGGCAGCTGCAACCCGTCGGGCCTGATCGGCGAGCTCGGCTGCGATGGCACCGGCAAGGAGACCCCGGTCGCGAATCGCAACGGCCTCGACCCGACCAACCCGGCGGTCAACGACAACGTCCAGGCGCAGAGCCCGGTCAACCAGGGCAAGATCGAGAGCCACTACGTGATGTTCATGGTCGGAGCGACGGCCTCGTTCTAAGCTACGTCCCATGAGCAAAGCACTCGTCCGGCGCGGTGGGGGTAGCGGGGTGGTCCCGGCGGTGTGTAGCGTCGTGCTTCCCGGGCTTGGCCAGCTCGTGAACGGCGAGACCGACAAGGCCCTCGGGGTGTTCGTGGTGTCCGCGATCGCCGGTGCCGGCGCCATCGTCTCGCTGCCGATCCTCGGCCCGATCGCCGGTGTCGTCGGTGTGTTGACGTGGGGTTACGGCGTACTCGACGCCTACGTCACCGGCAAGAAGCGCTGAAAACGCGTCACCTGCTACGCTGTCGGCGATGTCCTTGTCCGACGATTCGTACGACCAGACCTTCGATCAGTTTCACGGCACCGACACGTACATCGCGTCCGACGACCTCCGGCACGCGGTCAACGTCGCCGTCGCGCTGGCCCGCCCGCTGCTGGTGCGCGGCGAGCCCGGTACCGGCAAGACGCTGCTCGCCGAGAACCTCGCCCGGGCGCTCGGCCTGCCGCTGATCCGCTGGCACGTGAAGTCGACGACCAAGGCCAAGGATGGCCTCTACGTCTACGACACCGTCGCGCGCCTGCACGACTCGCGGTTCGGCAATGTCGACGGTGGCCACGACGTCCGCGACGTCGCGCACTACATCAAGCTCGGGCCGCTCGGCCAGGCGCTCGACGCGCCGTCGCGCGTGGTGCTGCTGATCGACGAGATCGACAAGGCCGACATCGAGTTCCCGAACGACCTCTTGCTCGAGATCGACGCGATGCGGTTCCGGATCGACGAGACCGGCCGCGAGGTCGTCGCGAAGGAGCGCCCGGTCGTCATCATCACGTCGAACAACGAGAAGGAGCTGCCCGACGCGTTCCTGCGCCGGTGCGTGTTCCACTACATCCAGTTCCCGACCCGCGAGCTGATGGCGCAGATCGTTCGCGTCCATCACCCCGACCTGACCGACAAGGTGCTCGACAACGCGCTCGAGCTGTTCTTCGGGCTACGCGCGACGCCGAAGCTGCGCAAGAAGCCGTCGACCAGCGAGCTGATCGACTGGATCACCGTGTTGAAGCGCGCGGGCGTCGACCTGTCGCGCGTGTCCGGCGGGCTGCCGTTCATCGGCACGCTGCTCAAGACCGAGCAGGACATCGAGCTCCTCGGCAAGCGCGCGAAGGCGTGAACCCATGCTGATCGACTTCTTGTTCGAGCTCCGCAAGAAGAAGCTGCCGGTGTCCACGCACGAGTGGATGGCGCTGATGGAGGGGCTCGCGCTCGGCCTGCACGAGAGCTCGCTCGACGGCTTCTATCACCTGTGCCGCACGATCTGCGTCAAGGACATCGCGCACTACGACGCGTACGACGAGGCGTTCCTCGCGTACTTCAAGGACATCCACACCGACTCGCTCGTGCTCACCGAGCAGCTGCGGTCGTGGCTCAACGATCCGCGCGCTCTCGAGGGCCTGACCGACGCGCAGCGCGAGGCGATGAAGGCGCTCGACTTCGAGAAGCTCCGCGAGATGTTCGAGCAGCGGCTGAAGGAACAGAAGGAGCGCCACGACGGCGGCAACCGCTGGATCGGCACAGGTGGGACTTCGCCGTTCGGGAACAATGGCCAGCATCCGACGGGGATGCGGGTCGGCGGTGGTGGCGGGCGCAGCGCGATGGCGGTCGCCGACGAGCGCCGGTTCCGCGAGTACCGCCGCGACGTCGTGCTCGACGTTCGCCAGATCGACGTCGCGCTGCGCGGCCTGCGCCGGCTCGGCCGCGAAGGCGCGATCGAGGAGCTCGATCTCGACGAGACCGTCGATCAGACGTGCAAGAACGCCGGCGAGATCGAGGTCGTGTTCCGGCCGCCGCGGCGCAATCGCGTCAAGGTGCTGCTGCTGATGGACGTCGGCGGCTCGATGGATCCGCACAGCGAGCTGATGTCGCGCGTGTTCACCGCGGCCTCGCGCAGCGGCCGGTTCGCGAAGTTCCGCAGCTACTACTTCCACAACTGCGTCTACAACAACGTCTACGAGGACGCGCTGTTTCGAAAGCCCGTCCCGGTCGCCGATCTGATCTCGGGCAGCGATCGCGACGAGAAGCTCGTCGTCGTCGGCGACGCGCTGATGCACCCGGCGGAGCTGCTCGATCCGGGTGGCTCGATGTACCTGTCGTCGCAGACGCGCGCCTCGGGCCACGAGTGGCTGCGGCGGCTCAACGCGCACTTCCGGTCGAGCGCCTGGCTCAACCCGGAGCCCGACCGGTTCTGGCCGGGCACGACGATCGAGGTGATCGCCAGCGTGTTCGGCATGTGGCCGCTCTCGCTCGACGGCATCACCGCCGCCGTTCGCTACCTGGTGCGCGGAGGCGAGCGCCCCAAGGTCGGCGACCCGGCCCGGTGGCTCAAGGTCGGCTAGCTAGACTCGGTACGACGCGGCGGCGCGCGAACACACGAGGACGGCCCGAGCGCGGGGTCGATCGACAGCTCCGCGTACGCGGCGCGCACCGCATCGGAGTCGCCGCCGCGCTCGCCGTCGCCGAGCGGCACGTCGCGGTCGCTACGGGTTCGCGAAGTCTGGCGTCGGCTCGCTACCCGAGCCAGGATTCGGCGGCGGGGGCGGTGTCGTGCCGCTGCCAGCGGGCTCGGCGGCCGAGCCGGAGCCGGAGCCGGAGCCGGCGGTCGGTGGGACCGGGACCGGGACGTTGATCGGCGCGACGGCGAGCCTCACGTCCTGCGTGAACGTCATCGTGTCGCCGTCGGTCCACTTGTCGAGATCGATCGACACCTCGGCGGGCTTGAAGCCGGCGCGCACGACGCGAACCCGGACGGCCTTCTTCGGCGGCGCCTTGAGCTCGAACGGCGACTTGCCGACCACGCCATCGACCGAGATCGCGGCGCCCGGCGGCGTCGAGTTGATCGTGACGATGAACTTCTTGGCGTCGAGCTTGTGGTTGATCTTGGCGTCGCCGCCCTTCACGTCGAACTCGGCCGGCACGTAGCCGAACGCGCTCAGCTTGATCCGGTAGCTCTTGTCCTTCTCGAGCTTGGCGGTGAGCGGAGCGGGGCCCTTCAGCTCGGTGCCCTCGACCTCGATCATCGTCTTGTCGATCGTCGAGCCGATCACGGTGTCGACCATCGCCGCGGCCGGCACCGGCTTCTCGCTGGCCGAGCCAGCCGAGCCGTTCGTCATCGCGGTCGCGCTGCCGTTCGAGCCGTTCGTGACCGGCTTGGCGTTGCTGCCGTCGGTCGGGATCGGCGTCTCCATCGTCGCGGAGCCGACGGTGGCAGAGCCGGCCGAGCCATCGGTACCGTTGTTGACGATCGGGTTCCGCAGCGGCGCGAGCGACTCGACGGTCGGCTCGCGTAACAGGAAGAACCACACCGCGGCCCCGATCGCGGCGACGCCGACGATGATGCCGATGATGATCGGCGCCGAGCTCGGACGCTTGGCCTGCGGGAGGTTCTGCGACGACGTGGCGGCGGCGTTCAGCGAGCCGCCGGTCGGGCCCTGCGGGACAACGTGGATGCCCGACGGCATCGTCAGCGCGTCCTTGGAGACCGCCGAGGTCTTCGCCATCACCGGCTCGAGGCCGAGCCGCGTCTTCTGCTGGTTGAGCGGCGGCTGCGACGGCGACGACTCGCGCGGCGACGGCGTGGTGTCGAGCATCTTGGGCGACGGGCGCGCCGGCTGCTCGGGCGGGCTCGGCAGGCCAGGCGCGGAGTCGCGATCGCCGAGGTTCGACGGCGTCTTGGTCTGGCCCTGGGCCTCGGCGGGCAGCGTGCCCGACACGTTGTCCTCGGGACGGAACAGGTTTCGGCGCGCCGCGAGCTCGTCGGGCGTCGCCTTGCCGCCGTCGGCGAGCGCGGTCTGCGCGACCAGCTCGTCGAGCGCGCGAACCTTGGTCGCCTCTTCGAACGCCTCCTCGGAGAAGTCGTCGGCGTCCGAGTGGAACGGCATCGGCTTGGGCAGCGGCGTCTTCTCGTCGCTCTGATCGGCGGAGTCGGCACGCTTGCGACGATTGTTGTCGGCGTTGCCGAGCAGCGCTTCCTGCATCGGCGCCGGCGCGACGCGCGTCGGCGTGTCGGTGAACAGCGGCGGCTTGGTCGTCTCCTTCAGCGGCCGCTGCGGTGCCTGCTTCGCCTTTTCGGCGAGGATCCGCTCGAGGATCGACTGGCTGCCGTCGGCGAGCCGATCGAACCGCACGCCCATGCCGGGCGCGATCGCGGGCCGGCTCGGATCGTTCTCGCGCGTCCACACGACGGTGCCTTCACCGGCGATCAGCGGCGACGCATCGCGGAGCTGGAACTCGAACTTCATCTGCGTGCCGACGGCGAGCGGCTCCTTCGTGCGGATGAAGATGCCGCCCTGGCTCACATCGACGGCATAGCGCTCGATGAATTGTTCGAGTGTTTCGCTCTTGAACTTGATCTTGAGCGTGACTGGCGTGCGCTTGCCCTGTCGCGTGTTTGGATCGACCAAAGTGCTCTCCCAAAGCGGTGTCTCACATTTCTGCAAGGCACCGATTTATCTAGATTCTAGGGTGCGGCGGTGCGCAATGCAACGAACCGAGGAACTTGTGTATGGTCCCGCACCCAATGCCCCCGATTCGCCGCGTGCTTGTCGCCAACCGTGGAGAGATCGCCGTTCGCGTGATGCGGACCTGCCAGGAACGCGGAATCGAGACCGTCGCGGTCTACTCCGAGCCCGATCGGGCGGCCCCGCACGTCCAGATGGCCGACGCCGCGGTCGCGATCGGCCCCGCGGCCTCGAGCGAGAGCTACCTCGTGATCGACAAGATCCTGGCAGCTTGCAAGGCGTCGGGCGCCGATGCGGTCCACCCGGGCTACGGCTTCTTGTCGGAGAACGAGGACTTCGCCGACGCCTGCGCCGCCGCCGGCATCACCTTCATCGGGCCGTCGTCGGACGCGATGCGCAAGATGGGGAGCAAGACCGAGGCGAGGAAGACCGTGATGGCGGCCGGCACGCCGGTCGTCCCGGGCGACAACGGGCCCGACAACGCGGGGTTCCCGACCTCCGAGGCGGCGCTGGTCGCCGCGAAGAAGATCGGGTTTCCGGTCCTCATCAAGGCGTCGGCGGGCGGTGGCGGCAAGGGCATGCGCCTGGTCGCCGGCGAGGCCGAGTTCGCCGCGGCGTTCGATGGCGCGCGCCGCGAGGCGACCGCCGCGTTCGGCGACGGCACGGTCTACCTCGAGAAGGCGATCCAGCGTCCGCGCCACATCGAGATCCAGGTGTTCGGCGATCGCCACGGCAACCTGGTCCACCTCGGCGAGCGCGACTGCTCGATCCAGCGCCGCCACCAGAAGGTCGTCGAGGAGGCACCGTCGCCATCGGCGCTGATGACGCCCGAGCTGCGTGCGAAGATGGGCGCCGCTGCGGTCGCGGCCGCTCGCGCGGTCGACTACCTCGGCGCCGGAACCTGCGAGTTCATGCTGAGCGAGGACGGCGGGTTCTACTTCCTCGAGATGAACACCCGGCTCCAGGTCGAGCATCCGGTCACCGAGATGATCTACGGCGTCGATCTCGTCGGCTGGCAACTCGATGTCGCCGAGGGCAAGCCACTCCCGATGACGCAAGACGAGCTCGACGCCCGCCGCCGCGGCCACGCGATCGAGTGCCGGATCTACGCCGAGGATCCGGTGAAGTTCCTGCCATCACCCGGCAAGATCACGCACCTCCGGGTGCCCGACGGTCCGTACGTCCGCAACGACAGCGGCTGCTACGAGGGCGCCGAGATCCCGGTGCACTACGATCCGATGATCTCGAAGCTCGTGGTGTGGGGCGAGACCCGCGCCGCTGCGGTCGCGCGCATGCGCCGCGCGCTCGACGAGTACCAGGTCCGCGGGATCGAGACCAACCTCGCGTTCCACCGCCGCTGCCTGCGCCACCCGCAGTTCATCGAGGGCGTCTACGACACCGGCTTCATCGGGAGAAACGCCGCCGAGCTCGCGCCGCGGGCCGATGCCGATGCGCTGACCGCCGCGATCATCGCGGCCGCGCTCGACACGATCACCGCACCGGCAGCAGCGCGGCCGGCCGCGGTGACCAACGGCAACGGGCACGCGCGTTCGACCGTCGAGATCTCGGGCTGGCGTCGCCAGCTCTGAGTAGTCGACGCCGGGATCAGCGAACATACGCCCGCGGCGACATTGGTTGGAAGCACGAACGTCCGCTGAGATCGCGACGCTGGATCGCCCGACATCGACGATTGCGTCGTGCGCGACCGCTGGGTAGAACGCCGCATGGCGCAGCAGACCAAGTTCGTGTTCGTCACCGGCGGCGTCGTCTCGTCGCTCGGCAAAGGGATGGTCTCCGCCTCGATCGGCGCGCTCATGGAGAACCGCGGCCTCCGGGTCGCGAACATGAAGCTCGATCCGTACATCAACGTCGACCCGGGCACGATGAACCCGACGCAGCACGGCGAGGTGTTCGTCACCGATGACGGCGCCGAGACCGACCTCGACCTCGGGCACTACGAGCGGTTCGTGTCGACCAAGATGTCGCGGCTCAACAACATCACGACCGGCCAGATCTACTCGACGGTGATCGGCAAGGAGCGCCGCGGCGAGTACCTCGGCTCGACGGTGCAGGTGATTCCCCACATCACCGACGAGATCAAGAGCCGCATCCTGCGCTGCGCCGAGGGCTTCGACCTGCTCGTCGTCGAGGTCGGCGGCACGGTCGGCGACATCGAGTCGCTGCCGTTCCTCGAGGCGGTGCGCCAGCTGCGCGTCGAGCTCGGCTCGCAGAACTCGGTCAGCGTGCACCTCACGCTCGTGCCGCACATCAAGGCCGCCGGCGAGTTCAAGACCAAGCCGACGCAGCACTCGGTGCAGAAGCTCCGCGAGATCGGCATCCAGTGCGACGTGCTCGTGGTGCGCGCCGAAGCTGGCCTGGACAAGGATCTGCTCAAGAAGATGGCGATGTTCTGCTCGGTGACCGGCGACGCGGTGTTCCAGTCGACGGATGTCGACACGATCTACCGCCTGCCGTTGATGCTGTCGGCGCAGGGCCTCGATCAGAAGCTGTCGGCGCTGCTCAACATCTGGTCGCGCGGGCCGCAGCTGTCGGCGTGGGAGGAGGTCGTGCGCCGGGTGATCGAGCCCAAGCGCCAGGTCACGATCGGGTTCGTCGGCAAGTACGTCCAGCTCGCCGAGGCCTACAAGTCACTCAACGAGGCGCTGCTCCACGGCGGCATCGCGAACGACTGCCGCGTGCTCATCAAGCACATCGACTCCGAGGAGATCGAGAAGGTCGGCCCGGCCATGCTCGCCGAGTACGACGGCATCCTCGTCGGGCCCGGGTTCGGGGCGCGGGGCACCGAGGGCAAGATCACGGCGGTGAAGTACGCGCGCGATCAGAAGGTGCCGTTCTTCGGCATCTGCCTCGGCATGCAGCTCGCGTGCGTCGAGTACGCGCGCAACGTGTGCGGGCTCGACAAGGCGAACTCGACCGAGCTCGATCCGACGACGGCGCACCCGGTCGTCGACCTGATGCCCGATCAGCGGGGCGTGACCGACAAGGGCGCGACGATGCGGCTCGGGGCGTTCCCCTGCAAGCTGAAGCCGGGCACGCGCGCGGCCGAGGCCTACGGCAACGTCGAGATCTCCGAGCGCCACCGCCACCGCTGGGAGATCAACAACAACTACCGTGACGCCCTCGAGCGCAACGGCATGGTGCTGTCGGGGCTGTCGCCCGACAACCGGCTGGTCGAGATGATCGAGCTGCCGAACCACCCGTACTTCGTGGGATGCCAGTTCCACCCCGAGTTCAAGTCGCGCCCGAGCTCGCCGCACCCGCTGTTCGCGCGGTTCGTGAAGGCGTCGCTCGCGCACCGCGAACGAGCCTAGCCGCGACGAGAAGCAAGAGCCGGGCCATTGGGCCTTTACGCGACCTGATGGATCCGGTACGCTGAGCTTCAAGCCTCGTACCATGGTGGTCGAAGCTCGTTCGTTTCGCTAACTAGCTGAATTCAAGGAGTTCCCCATGGGAATGGAAATGCGACAGGAGCTCAAGCTGTCGCAACAGCTGGTCATGACGCCCCAGCTGCAACAGGCGATCCGCCTGCTGCAGCTGTCCCGCATGGAGCTGACCGAGCTGGTTCACGACGAGATGCTCGAGAACCCGCTGATGGACGACGAGATGGATCTCGACGCCGAGCGGTCCCGCGAGCGCGACGAGATGGGCGGCGAGATCCAGCAGCTCCACCAGCTCGAGCAGGCCGGCTCGACCGAGACCCCGATCGAAGGGTCGATGGTCGATGGCGTGGCCCAGACCGAGATCAAGGGCGATGCCTCGGCGGTCAACGAGATCGACTGGGAGAACTACCTCGACAGCTACTCGTCCGGCCCGAGCGCGGGTCCGGGTTTCCGCGGCGACTCCGAGGAGATGCCGTCGCTCGAGCAGACGCTGACCAAGCCGCCGAGCCTCCACGATCACCTGGCGTGGCAGCTGAAGATGACGAACCTGCCGCCCGAGCAGCTCGAGATCGGGATGGTCATCCTCGGCAACATCGACGCCGATGGCTACATCAAGGACCCACCGCTCGACGAGCTCGCCGCCGACCTCGGCGTCCCCGCCGAGCTCGCCGAGATCGTGCTCGAGAAGATCCAGACCTTCGATCCGACCGGCGTCGGCGCGCGCTCGCTCGCCGAGTGCATGCTGATCCAGTGTGTCGCGGCGGGGCAAGACGACGACCTCGCCGTCAAGATGATCAAGAGCCACCTCGGCAACCTCGAGAAGAAGAACTACGCGGCGATCGCGAAGGACCTCAAGCAGCCCTTGGAGGAGATCTACGAGGCCGCCAAAGTCATCATGGACTTCGACCCGCGACCGGGTCGCCAGTACTCGTCCGACGACCCGCACTACGTCACGCCCGACATCTACATCCACAAGGTCGGCGACAAGTACTTCGTGGTGCCGAACGACGACGGCCTCCCGAAGCTGAAGATCAGCGGGTTCTATCGCAACGCGATGGGCAACTCGGCGGCGAGCAAGGACTACGTCCAGGACAAGCTGCGCTCGGCGCAGTGGTTCATCCGCTCGATCCAGCAGCGCCAGCGCACGATCATCAAGGTCGCCGAGTCGATCCTGAAGTTCCAGCGCGAGTTCTTCGACAAGGGCATCGCGCACCTGAAGCCGCTGATCCTCCGCGATGTCGCCGAGGACATCGGGATGCACGAGTCGACCGTGTCGCGCGTGACGACCTCGAAGTACGTCCACACGCCGCAGGGCATCTTCGAGCTCAAGTTCTTCTTCAACTCGGGCATCTCGCGCACGAACGGCGAGGACCTGGCGTCGCAGGCCGTCAAGTCGAAGATCAAGGAGCTGGTGACGGCCGAGGATCCGAAGCGGCCGCACAGCGATCAGAAGATCGTCGAGCTCCTGAAGAAGGGCGGCATCGATATCGCCCGCCGCACGGTCGCCAAGTATCGCGAGCAGCTCGGCATCCTCAGCTCGAGCAAGCGCAAGCAGGTCTTCTGAGTCTGCCGCGCTACTTCGCGACGCCCCAGATCGCGGTCAGCACCTTCTCCTTGGACTTGTAGGCGACGACCGGGAAACCGAACACGAGCACGACGTCGATGCCCTTGGCCATTCCGGTGAGCAGCACCGTCGGGACATCGGTGGCGCCTTCCTGGTTGTCGACCATGCCGCGCTTCACGCAGACCTTCTCGTAGCTGACGTTGCCGTTGGTGACCTGCTGGACCTTGCTGGTCTCCTTCCACTGCAGGCACTCCTCGACCTGGTCGCCCGCGAACGAGACCGTGCTCAGCTCGTCGTCCTTCTTGACGATCTTGGCGACCTTGCCGTAGGTCGGCGTGCCGATCGACGACACCAGGTCGGTGCCGACCAGCACCAGCTTGCCGCGGAGCGACTTGACGCTGGACACGTTGAAGTCGCGGTCGGCAAACTTCGGCTGGAAGGCGTCATCGTACGCCTTGGCGGCGGTCAACGACCGCGGCCCGCGCCGCGCCATGCCGGGCGCGCCGATCGGGCGGTTGGCGGCGACCGTGTACGGGCCGCGACCCTTGTCGGTCAACGCGAGCACGCACGCCGCGTAGGTTAGCGTCGAGATATAGGCCTCGGTCGTCTCGGGCAGGTGGCGATAGTAGAAGTCCATGATGTCGCCGTCGTCCTGCCACGGCGGCTTCGACACGTGGACGAGCTTCTGGAACGCGGGCGCGGCGGTCTTCAAGCAGGCTCCGCCGAGGCCTTCCTTGTTCGCCCGCACCGCGTCCTGCAGCTTGTCGAGCATCGCGAGCTGATCCTTGTTCTTCTGCGCGAACGCGGCCCACTCGGTGCGCGCCGTGGTGCCGAGCGCGAGCACCGCGGTCAAGCCCTTGTCGGACTTCGCGGCGGCCTCGATCGCGGCGCCGACCTTCTTGGCCTCGGCGATGACCTGCGCGGCCTCCTCGACGATGCGCTTCTTCTCTCCGGCGTCGACCTTCTCGGCGACGAGCTCGGCCTCGAGCTTGGCCGGGTCGAAGTCCTTGACGTCCTGGCCACACATCGCCCACTGGAGCGACGCGGTCGCGTCGGGCTTCGCGCCCTTCATGCACTCCTCGATGTACGACAGCCGACCGGCCATGCTCAGCTTGTCGCCGAGCTCGTCGGCGAGCACCGCCGCACCGTAGAGGTCGATGTACCCGTAGTCGCCGCGGGCGCTGTTGCCCATGTACTGCTGGACCGGCGTCCATCCGTGAACGGGCGCCTTCTTGTCGGGGCTATCGGCCC
Organism: Haliangiales bacterium; assembly: GCA_038321315.1. GTDB lineage: Bacteria > Myxococcota_A > Polyangia > Haliangiales > Haliangiaceae > JABFXX01. The sequence continues at coordinate 57,345 of JBBQEX010000016.1, forward strand.
GCGCGCTGACCGCGGCTCCGAAAATCGCAACGAACGTGATCGTGGTGAAAAAATTCTTCAATGGACCCTCCCGCGCGCATCCTACGTCAGGCCCGCGCCGAGTGCAGCGTCCGGAGGTAGTGAGCGAGCATCGCGGGCAACGCGGCGGGAGACGGAGATCGGACGTAGCAGTAGCGTTCGGAGGTGAACGGGCTGGTCGCCGGCATGCAGAGATCGCGGCGGCCGAAGAACCCGGCGCGCGAGCCGATGCACCACTCGGCGAGCGACAGGTCATCGATCGCCGCGGGCAGGTCGAGCGGCTCGACCAGGTCGTCGAGAATCTCGGCGCGACTCTGCGCCTCCATCAGCGGCACGAGGCGCGTGGCGAGCGCCGCTCGGGTCGCGGCCGGGTACGGGCGGAGCAGCGTCGGGATATCCGTGACCGACATGATCAAGATGAAGTCGGCGGGCTCGTCGGCGGCGAGCCGGTGGGTGATCCGCGCCACGGTGCCGAGGCAGGCCTCGAGGTCGACGACGAGCCGGCGCCACGCATCGGTGAAGATGTCGGACTCGACGAGCAGCTCGCGGTCGCAAACCAGGGCGAGGTTCATGGCGGATCCGTGTCAGCATTCTGGCATGCCCTCGGAACAAGTGAGGGCCGCGCCCTCCCGACGCGACCAGGTCGCGTCATGAATGAGTCCGTCGTGACGTTTCATGCGCCGGACGCCGACTGGGTGTCGCCGAACGCGCGGGTCTACGAGCTCGCGCTCGTGCTCGTCGAGAAGCTCGACCTCGTCATCGAGCAGGCGGAGCGCGCGCGATTTCACATCAAGGACCAGCTCGACCGGAGCGCGACCGCGATCGTGATCCAGGTCGGGCGCGCGAAGGTCGAGGCGCGCGCCGAGCGCCGCCGGGCGTACCGGATCGCGCACCGGCTGACCGTCGACGTCAACACGATCCTGGACATCCTACAGCGGCGCCACAGCACGTTCGCGGACCTGCTCGGCCCGGCCCGGGTCGTCGCGGTCAGCTTGCTCGAACAGCTCGCCACCCTCGCGGCCGACTAATCGTGCGCAACCGCGATCTCCCTTCGACCAAGCGGCGTATGATCGAACCACACGGCGCCCTCGCCGGCGCCAGTTTCCCCAAGGAGGCTCGATGCAATTTGCGGTGACGTTCCGCCATATGGAACCGACCGAGGCCCTGAAGGCGTACGCGAAGGAGCGGATGGAACGGGTGCGCAAGTACCTCCCCGATCCGATCTCGTGTCACGTCGTCCTGTCGACGGAACGTCACAACCATCGCATCGATGTCACCTTCGCCCTCCATAACGGACTCCAGGTGGCGGGCCACGAGATCACCGAGAACATGTACAGCTCGATCGATCTCTGCATCGCCAAGATCGAGCGCCAGGTCCGCAAGTACAAGGGCAAGCTCGAGGGCATGAAGGCGCGCCCGCACCACGTCGCGCCCGAGCCGTGGTCGCACTCGATCGTCTCCGAGACGTTCAAGGATCTCGAGGGCAAGGCCGGGGCGTCGCACGACTCCAGCCCGCCGCCGCCCGAGTTCAAGGTCGTCCCGACCGAGAAGTTCCACGCCCAGCCGCTCTCGGTCGAGAACGCCATCGTGCAGCTCAACCTGCTCCACGAGCCCTTCCTCGTGTTCCGGCTCGAATCGGACAATCGCGTCGCGGTCGTCTACAAGCGCGACGACGGCGCGTATGGCTTGATCGAAACGCCACCCACGTCGTAGAAGCCTGCAAGAGCTGTCATGAAGATCGTCGACCTCATCAAGCGCGAAATGATCGTACCCGCGCTCGTGGCGACGGAGAAGCGCAGCATCCTCGAGGAGCTCGCGACCTACATGGCCGCGCACCACACGCGGATCGATCGCGCGACGTTGTCGAAGGTCCTGATCGAGCGCGAGAGCCTCGCCTCCACCGCGATCGGTGAGGGCGTCGCGATCCCGCACGGCAAGCTCGCCGCGGTCGGCGAGATCGTCGCCTGCCTCGGTCGCGTCCAGGCCGGGGTCGACTTCGACTCGATGGACGGCGCGCCGACCTACCTGTTCTTCGTGCTCGTCGCGCCGGAGTCCTCGACCGGGGCGCACCTGAAGGCCCTCGCGCGGATCAGCCGCGTGTTCAAGGACCCCGAGTTTCGCAAGCGGTTGCTGCTCGCCAGCGATGCCGAGGCCATGTACCAGGTGGTCTCGGAAGAGGACGCGAAGTATTAGCCGCATGCAAATGATCACGGTGGGGGAGCTGCTCGGGCGCGCCGAGCTCGAGGTGACGCCCGTCGCGGGGCAGGCGGGGCTCGACCGATCGATCACCGTTCCGCGGATCCAGAAACCGGGGCTCGCGCTCACCGGCTGGCCGGAGCAACTCCACGAGCACCGCGTGCTCGTGCTCGGCGGCACCGAGATCGACTACCTCGCGGGCAACCCGATCGCGCGCGATCAGGGCCTCTCGACCGTGATGGCGAGCAAGCCGGCGTGCGTCGTGGTCTGCCGCGGGCTGGTCGCGCCGACCGAGCTCCACGCGCTGTGCGAGCGCGACGGCGTGCCGCTCGCGATCTCGATGCTGACGACCGCCGACTTCATCACCGCGGTCACGGTCTGGATGGGCGATCGGCTCGCCCCGTCGACCGAGGTCCACGGCGTCCTCGTCGACGTGCTCGGGATCGGCGTGCTCGTGACCGGCAAGAGCGGCATCGGCAAGAGCGAGACGGCGCTCGACCTCGTGGTCCGCGGGCACCGGCTGGTCGCCGACGACGTCGTCCGCATCCGCCGGCGCAGCGGCAACGCGCTGAGCGGGCGGGGTGCCGGGATCCTCGGCCACCACATGGAGATCCGCGGCCTCGGGATCATCAACATCAAGGATCTGTTCGGCATCGCGGCCGTCCGCGAGACCAAGAAGATCGAGCTCGTCGTCGAGCTCCACGAGTGGGAGTCGGGCGTCGAGTACGAGCGGCTGGGGTTCGACGACAGCTACGACGAGATCCTCGGGGTGTCGATCCCGACCGTGCGGCTGCCGGTGCGACCGGGGCGAAACCTCGCGACCTTGATCGAGGTCGCCGCCCGCAACCAACTCTTAAAGGTGCAGGGCATTCACAGCGCCCAAGCTTTTCGCGACAAGCTTACGCGGGCCATGGCACTCGGGCACGATCCGGATGCGGTGGAATAGCCAATGCAGATCGTCATGGTCACGGGGTTGTCGGGTGCGGGGAAGAGCACCGCGTTGCGTGCGCTCGAGGACATCGAGTTCACCTGCATCGACAACATCCCGGTGCCGCTGGTCTCGAACCTCGTCGAGCATCTCGCGCACGAAGGCGATCGCGACAAGGTGGCGATCGCGGTCGACTCGCGCCAGAAGAAGAACTTGCACGGCTGGCGCGACGCGCTCGCCCGGTTGCGCGGTGCCGGCCACCGGCTCGAGGTCATGTTCCTCGACGCGACCGACGAGGTCCTCCTGCGCCGGTTCTCGGAGACCCGCCGCCGGCACCCGCTGTCGGGCGACGATCTATCCGAGGGCATCCGCAAGGATCGCGAGCTGATGATCGAGCTGCGCCACGGCGCCGCCGTGGTCGACACCTCGAACATGAACATGCACCAGCTAAAGGCGATCATCCAGGATCGCTACGGCGGCACCGGCAAGCTCGCCGTGACGCTGGTGTCGTTCGGCTACAAGCACGGCCTGCCGCTCGAGTTCAACCTGGTGTTCGACGTGCGGTTCCTGCCGAACCCGTACTTCGAGCCGACGCTGACCCACATGGACGGCCGCGATCCTGACGTCGCGCGCTACGTGCTCGGCGAGACCGGGCTCGCGCTCACCGATCGGATCGAGGACCTCCTGCGCTTCACGCTTCCGCAGTTCCAGAAGGAGGGCAAGCTGTACGTGACGACCTGTATCGGCTGCACCGGGGGGCGGCACCGCTCGGTCGCGATCGTCGAAGAGCTCCGTCGCCGGCTGGGCTCCGAGTGGGATATCCTGGTCCGCCATCGCGACGTGGAGCGTGGAGAGTGACGGACTCGGCAGACAAGACGGTGATGATCATCAACGAGCGCGGCTTGCACGCGCGCGCGGCGACCAAGTTCGTCCAGCTCGCGGCGAAGTATCCGTGCGAGATCACGGTCGCCAAGGACGGCAGCGAGGTCAGCGGCAAGAGCATCATGGGCGTGCTCATGCTGGTCGCCGGCAAGGGCTCCGCGATCACGATCAAGGCCAAGGGCGAGAAGGCCGCCGATGCGGTCGCCGCGCTGGTCCAGCTCGTCGACGAAAAGTTCGGCGAAGATCCATGACGCGCGCTCGAACCAGTGTTCGAGCGGAGAGCGAGCCGCAGGCCGGGTCGACGCGCGCTCGAACCAGTGTTCGAGCGGAGAGCGAGCCGCAGGCGGGGTCCCCGTGCGCTCGAACCAGTGTTCGAGCGGAGAGCGCCGAGCCGCAGGCGAGGTCCCTCTAATGTCCGAGGCGCGGCCGGAGATCCGGCGACAGGGCCTCGGTGTCTCGGCCGGCATCGCGTTCGGTCGCGCGTACCTGATCGGCCGCGACACGCTGAAGGCGCCGCGCCACCACATCGAGCCCGACGATCTCGATAGCGAGGTCGCGCGGCTCTACAAGGCGATCGCCGCGAGCGACAAGCAGCTGTCGAAGGTCAAGGAGAAGCTCGCGTCGGAGAACGAGAGCGACTACCACATCATCACCGCGCACCAGATGATGCTGCACGACGAGCACCTCGTCGGCGCCGCCGTCAACTACATGCGCGAGGACAAGATCTGCGCGGAGTGGGGGTTGCGCAAGGCGGTCGACGACATCACCGAGGTGTTCGACTCGATCGAGGACGAGTACCTCCGCGAGCGCAAGAGCGACGTCGAGTTCGTGTTCGAGCGCGTGCTGCGCAACCTGCTCGGCCGCGACACCGGGCCGCTCAACCCGCCGCCCGACGCGATCGTCGTCGCGTACGACCTGTCGCCGGCCGACACCGCCCAGCTCCATCGCGCGGCGGTCGCCGGCCTCATCACCGACGCCGGCGGCAAGACCTCGCACACCGCGATCATCGCGCGCGCCCACGAGATCCCCGCGGTCGTCGGGCTCGAGACGATCACCGAGCTGGTCGAGACCGACGACCTCCTCCTGATCGACGGGCTCGCCGGCATCGTCATCATCAACCCGAGCGCGATCACCGTCGCCGAGTTCCGCGACGAGCAGCGCCGCCAGGTCGCCGCCAACGCGACGCTGCAGGCGACGCGCGATCTGCCCGCGCGCACGCGCGACAACACCGACATCCAGCTCTACGGCAACATCGACGGGCCGACCGAGATCGACGACGCGCTGGAGTACGGCGCGATGGGCGTCGGGCTCTACCGCACCGAGTATCTGTTCATGGGCAGCGACGTGTTGCCCGACGAGGAGCGCCACTACGAGACCGCCAAGACGGTGCTCGAGAAGCTGCGCGGCCGCCCGGCGACGATCCGCACGTTCGACCTTGGCGCCGACAAGCTCGCGCCATTCATGAAGGCCGCCAGCCTCGAGGAGGCCAACCCCGCGCTCGGGCTCCGCTCGATCCGGCTGTGTCTGGCCGAGCTCGGCAAGCCGCTGTTCAAGGCGCAGCTGCGCGGCCTCCTGCGCGCGTCGGTCCACGGGCCGTTGAAGCTGATGTTCCCGATGATCTCGGGCGTCAGCGAGCTGCGGTCGGCCCGCGCGGTGCTCGACGAGATGAAGGCCGAGCTGCGCGCCGAGGGCAAGCCGTTCGACGAAGGCATGAAGGTCGGCATCATGATCGAGATGCCGAGCTCGGCGATCCTCGCCGACGTGCTCGCCAAGGAGTGCGACTTCTTCTCGATCGGCACGAACGACCTCATCCAGTACACGATGGCGGTCGATCGCGTGAACGAGTACGTCTCGTACCTCTACGAGCCGCTGCACCCTTCGCTGCTCCGGTTGATCGCGATCGTCGCGTCGGCGGCCAAGGCCGCGAACATCCCGGTCACGGTGTGCGGCGAGATGGCCGGCGAGCCGATGCTCGCGCCGGTGCTCGTCGGGCTCGGCATCCGCGAGCTGTCGATGAGCGCGGTGTCGGTCGCCGAGGTCAAGGCCACGATCCGCGCGATGAAGGTCACCGAGTCGGAGTGGCTGGTCGGCGAGCTGATGAAGGTGGCGACCGCCGCGGAGGTGCGCGCGATCGTGTCGGCCTACGTGTTCGGGCTGACGCCGCGCAAGGATCGCGACTGAGATGCGGGCCGCGGTCGTCGCGGCGCTCGTCTGCCTGGCGACGGTGGCACATGCCGGTGATCCGCTGCGGACGTACAAGACCGTCGAGACCGAGCACTTCGTCATCTACTACTGGACCGGCTACGACGACATCGCGCATCGCGTCGGCGTGGTCGCCGAGCACGCGCATCGCACGTTGTCGCCCGCGCTCGATCACGCGCCGAGCGAGCGCACGATCATCGTCCTCGTCGACGACACCGACAGCGCGAACGGGTTCGCCGGCGTGTTGCCGCGCAACGCGATCCAGCTCTACCTGACCGGGCCGTCGAGCATCACCGAGCTCGACGACCACGAGGACTGGCTGTACGGGCTCGTGGCGCACGAGTACACCCACATCCTCCATCTCGACACGATGTCGGGGCTGCCGAACATCTACAACAAGATCTACGGCAAGACCTGGGCGCCGAACCAGGTGATGCCGCGCTGGGTGATCGAGGGCATCGCGACCTACGAGGAATCCAAGCGCTCCGCCGGCGGGCGCAACCGCGGCACGACGTTCGATCAGTTCATCCGCATCGCGCGCCACGACGGCAAGGACCTCCGGCTCGACGAGGTCAACGGCGCGCCGCGCCAGTTCCCGCGCGGCAACGCGGCGTACGTCTACGGCTCCCACTTCCTGCGCTACATCTTCGATCGGTTCGGCGACGACACGCTGCGCGCGATGTCGCACGCGTCGGGTGCGTATCCGATCCCGTTCGCGATCAACCGCCAGATCGAGAAGGTCGTCGGCAAGCCATTCACCGAGCTGTACGACGACTGGAAAGGTTATCTGCGCGATCGCTACGGCCTGCAGGAGATGGCGGCCGAGCGTCGCGGCCTGCGCACCGGTGTCGCGCTGACCCACAGCGCCGAGGTCAACGTCGATGCCAAGTACTCGCTCGACGGCAAGGAGCTGTACTGGACGCAGTACGACGGCCACTCGCTGCTCTCCGTCCGTGCGATGCCGGTCGCGGGATCGCCGGTCGAGCGGCTCGCCAAGGCGCGCGATGTCGTCCACCTCGACGCGATCGGGCCGTTCCAGGTCCTCGACGACGGCTCCCTGGTCTACGAGCAGGGCCGCATCGTGCGACGCGAGTACAGCTACCAGGACCTCTTCCGGTGGGATGCGCGCACGCGGCAGGAGACCCGGATCACGCACGGCGCGCGCGCCCGCGATCCGGCGGTGTCGCCCGATCAGCGTCGCGTGGCGTTCTCGATGAACGGCAAGAGCGAGAGCATGATCGCCGTCGCCGACCTCGTGCCCGACGCGCGGATCGCGATCGCATGGAAGGGCCAGCGCTACGACCAGGCATACCAGCCGGCGTGGTCGCCCGACGGCACGCGCCTGGCGTTCTCGGCGTGGCGCGACGGTGGCTATCGCGACATCCTCGTCGTCGAGCTCGCGACCGGCAAGATCGACGAGCTCACGCACGATCGCGCGATCGACATGTGCCCGGTGTGGTCGACCGATGGTCGCTACGTTTACTTCGACAGCGATCGCACCGGGATCCAGAACATCTTCGCGTTCGACACCCGCGATCGGTCGACCTGGCAGATCACGAACGTGCTCGGCGGCGCGATCCGTGGCCGGCCGTCGCCCGACGGCACGCGGCTCGTCTACGAGGGCGCGGTCGCGGCCGGTGGCTCCGACCTCTTCGAGCTCCCGCTCGATCGCGCCGCGTGGCTTCCCGCGCGCGACTACGTCGACGACAAGCCGCCCGCGGTCGTGATCCACGACGACGAGGCCGCGGTCAGCGTGCCGCGCCCGTACCGCGCGCTCGAGACGCTCGCGCCGCAGACCTGGACCGGGCAGTTCGCGTTCGGCAGCTCGCCGACCGCGTCGATCCAGACCGGTGGGAGCGACGCGCTCGGCCTCCACGGCTATTCGCTCGGCGTGTCGTCGGCGCTCGACCAGGGCACCGCGAACATCGGCGCGTCGTACGGCTATTCGGGCTGGCGGCCGAACGTGCGGATCGCCGCGGCGCGCACGCTCCTCGATCGCGGCGGCCTCAAGATCGATGGCGTCGGCAAGACCTACACCGAGGAGGACTGGTCCGGCACGGTGTCGGCGAGCGTGCCGTTCGAGTCGCGCCCCGGCAACCAGTGGGCCGCGTCGATCGACTACGACGTCGACTGGTTCCGGAAGGTCTCCGGCCCGGTTGTCCCAGACGACCCCAACATGCGCCAGCCGGTCAAGCCGGCGACCGACTACGTCCAGGCCGGGGTCGCGACGCGCCTCGGGTTCTCGAACGTGCACGGCACCACGTTCGGCGTCGGCAGCCAGGAGGGCTTCGACACCTCGGTCAGCCTGCGGCTCGATCACCCGGCGTTCGGCGCGCGCTACCACAACGTCACGGTCAGCTACGCGTTCGACATGTTCCACCACCTGTTCGGCGTGACGCCGACGCTCGCGGTGCGCCTGACCGGCTCGTTGCGCGCGGGCGATCTCGTGCGCGGCGGTGGGTTCGGGCTCGGCGGCGTGCCGGCGCAGGACGTCGTGCAGTCGATCGTCAACAGCACGCGCAGCTCGCCGATCGGCTACCTGCACGGCTACAAGGCGCGCACGCTGACCGGCAACCAGTTCGACCTCGTGAACCTCGAGTATCGCCAGGAGCTGTTCCGCGTCGAGCGCGGCCTCGCGACGCTGCCGCTCTACGTGCGCCGCATGCAGATGGCGGTGATGACCGACATCGGCACGGCGTTCGACGGCACGTTCGACGCGGCGCGGAACCTCCGCGTCGGGGTCGGCGGCGCGCTGCGGCTCGACGCGTACTTCGGCAACTACATCCCGGGCACGTTCGAGCTGGGCTACGCGCACGGCGTCAACGGCACGGGCGCGGTCGGCGAGACCTGGTTCCTGCTCGGTGGCTCGCTGTGAGGCAACGATGAACGAGCTCGAGCTGGTCGCCGAGGTCGCCGAGGAGCTCGCCGAGCCGATGCGGGCACTGCGCGATCGGCTCGCGCTCGTCGTCGATCAGCTCGAGCGCCACGTCACGACGTCGACCGGGCCGAACCCGTACCCGTGGCGCTCGCTCCAGACGCTGCGCCAGGACATCGGCAGCGCGTACCTCGGCGCGACCGAGGTCTCGCACCGACTCGACGGCCTCGTCCAGGCGCTCGCGATCGAGGACGCGCCGAGCTGGTTCGACGCGACCGCGGCGGTCGAGCTCGCGCTGCGCCTGGTCCACGCGCAGGTCTCGGGCGGCGAGCTCGAGCTGCTCGTCGATCTCGGCGCGACCCCGCCCGCGCGCGGCATGGCCGGCGCGTTCGCGCTCGTCGTCGCCCAGCTGGTCGCGACCTCGGCGCGCTCGGCACGCGCGCTGCCGAACAGCGCGGTGACCGTGCGCATCACCCGCGAGCCGCACGACGTCGTCGTCACGGTCGCCGACAACGGTATGGGCAGCGATCGCGCGGCCCACCTCGGCGAGCTCGCGCGCCAGCTCCTGTTGCCGTGGGGCGGCAGCTGCGAGGCGGCCTCCGCGGCGGGGCAGGGGTGCACGTTCGAGCTGCGCTTGATCGGGAATCCGGATTCATGAAGCTCTAGTGCCCCGGGGACGGCTTTCGGGTCCCACGTGTGATTTGCTCGTTGCCAACGCATGTCGAAGGTCACTTCCTCGGAGGCGTGGCAGGCCCTGGTCCGCCACAAGGCGTCGGTCGCGGACACGACGATGCGCGAGCTGTTCGCCGCCGACCCGCAGCGGTTCGCGAAGATGTCGCGCGAGGCCTGCGGGCTGTTCGTCGATTACTCCAAGCACCGCACGACAACCGAGACGCTGGAGCTCCTGCTCGCGCTCGCCGAGCAGCAGGGTGTCACCACGTGGCGCGACAAGATGTTCGCCGGCGACAAGTCGCTGAACGGCAGCGAACACCGCGCCGTCTTGCACGTCGCGCTGCGCAACCGCGCGAACCGACCGATCCTCGTCGACGGCAAGGACGTGATGCCCGAGGTCAACGCGGTGCTCGCGAAGATGCGCGGGTTCACCGACAAGGTCCGCAGCGGCGCGTGGAAGGGCCACACCGGCGAGACGATCACGGACATCGTCAACATCGGCATCGGCGGCTCGGATCTCGGGCCGGTCATGGTGACCGAGGCGCTCAAGCCGTACTGGCAGGCGAACCTCAACGTGCACTTCGTGTCGAACATCGACGGCGTGCACCTCGCCGAGACCGTGGCGCACCTCGATCCGGCGCGCACGCTGTTCATCGTCGCCAGCAAGACGTTCACGACGCAGGAGACGATCACGAACGCGACCTCGGCGCGCGACTGGTCGCTGGCGAAGCTGGGTGACAAGGCCGCGGTCGCCAAGCACTTCGTCGCGCTGTCGACCAACGCCAAGGAGGTCGCCGCGTTCGGCATCGACGTCGAGAACATGTTCCCGTTCTGGGACTGGGTCGGCGGGCGCTACTCGTTCTGGAGCGCCATCGGCCTGTCGATCGCCTGCGTGATCGGCATGGACCACTTCGAGGAGTTGCTCGCCGGCGCGTTCGCGATGGACGAGCACTTCCGCACCGCGCCGCTCGCCGAGAACCTGCCGGTCATCCTCGGCATGCTCGGCATCTGGTACAACAACTTCTTCGACGCGCAGACGCACGCGATCCTGCCGTACGACCAGTACATGCATCGGTTCTCCGCGTACTTCCAGCAGGGAGACATGGAGAGCAACGGCAAGGGCGTCGACCGGAGCGGTAACCGGATCACCGACCACGACACCGGCCCGATCATCTGGGGCGAGCCGGGGACGAACGGCCAGCACGCGTTCTATCAGCTGATCCACCAGGGCACGCGCGTCATCCCGTGCGACTTCATCGCGCCGGTCGAGACCCATCGGCCGCTGGGGAAGCACCACGAGATCCTGCTCGCGAACTTCTTCGCGCAGCCCGAGGCCCTGATGAAGGGCAAGACCGGCGACGAGGTCCGCGCCGAGCTGGTCGCGGCGAAGACGCCTGCGGATCAGATCGATGCGCTCGTCCCGCAGAAGACGTTCACCGGCAACCGGCCGACGACGTCGATCCTTGTTCAGAAGATCACGCCGACCACGCTCGGCTCGCTGGTCGCGCTGTACGAGCACAAGATCTTCGTCCAGGGGATCGTGTGGGACATCTACAGCTTCGATCAGTGGGGCGTCGAGCTCGGCAAGCAGCTCGCGTCGAAGATCCTCCCCGAGCTCGCCGGCCCCGCGCCGGTCACGACTCACGATTCGTCTACGAACGGGCTCATCAACCTCTACAAGGCACGCCGGAGATAACTCACATGCAACTCGGAATGATCGGTCTCGGTAAGATGGGCGCGAACATGGTTCGCCGCCTGCAGCGCGCGGGGCACACGTGTGTGGTGTACGACCGGAGCCCCGATGCAGTGAAGGCGCTCGTCGGCGAGGGCGCGACCGGCAGTGACTCCTTGAAGTCGCTCGTCCAGCAGCTGAAGGCACCGCGCGCGGTGTGGGTGATGGTGCCGGCTGGCGGCCCGACCGAGTCGACCGTGCTTGGCCTCGCCGAGCACATGGAGGCCGGCGACACGATCATCGACGGCGGCAACTCGATGTTCAAGGACGACATCCGCCGCTCGAAGCTGCTCGAGAGCAAGAAGATCAGCTACGTCGACGCCGGCACCAGCGGCGGCGTCTACGGCCTCGAGCGCGGCTACTGCCTCATGGTCGGCGGCCCCGACGAGGCCGTGAAGCGCCTCGATCCGATCTTCAAGTCGCTCGCGCCGGGCAAGGGCGACGTCGAGTCGACCGTGGGTCGGACGTCGAACAGCACGGCCGAAGAGGGCTACCTGCACTGCGGCTCGGTCGGCGCCGGCCACTTCACGAAGATGGTCCACAACGGCATCGAGTACGGGATCATGCAGGCGATCGCCGAGGGCATCGACATCATCAAGAACGCCGGCAACTCGCAGGTCGCCGAGGAGCACCGCCTCACCATCCCGGTCGCCGAGGTCGCCGAGGTGTGGCGTCGCGGCAGCGTGCTGTCGTCGTGGCTCATCGATCTGACCGCGAAGGCGATGGCCGAGGACGTCAAGCTCGACAAGTTCGGCGGCCAGGTCGCCGACTCCGGCGAGGGTCGCTGGACGGTCAACGCGGCGATCGAAGAGGCCATCCCGGCCCCGGTGATCACCGCGTCGTTGTTCGCGCGCTTCCGGTCGCGCCAGGAAGGCGAGAAGGCGTCGTACGCCGACAAGCTGCTGTCCGCGATGCGGTTCCAGTTCGGCGGTCACGTCGAAGACAAGAAGAAGTAAGCCATGGGTGAGAACGTCCGCCTGTTCGCCGATCCCGAAGCGCTCGCGGCCGGCGCGGCGGACGAGCTCATCGCGATCGCCTCCGACGCGATCGCGGCCCGCGGCCGCGCGGCGATCGCCCTGTCGGGCGGCTCGACGCCGAAGCTCCTGCACCAGATCCTCGCGAAGCGTGGCAAGTCCGCGCTCGCGTGGGACCAGGTCGACCTGTGGTTTGGCGACGAGCGCACCGTGCCGCCGGATCACAAGGACTCGAACTACCGGATGGTGAAGGAGACGCTGATCGATCCGCTCGGGATCGATCCGGCACGCGTCCACCGGATCGTCGGCGACAGCGCCGATCACGCGGCCGCAGCGGCGGCGTACGCGGCCGAGCTGGTCGGCTCGCTCGGCACGCCGCCGGTGCTCGACCTGATGTTTCTCGGCATGGGCCCCGACGGGCACACGGCCTCGCTGTTCCCGGGCACGCCGGCGTTGACCGCGACCGACTGGGTCGTCGCGAACCCGGTCGACTCGCCGGTGACGAGCGGCAAGACGACGCGGATCACGATGACGTTCCCGGCGATCGCGGCGGCGCGCCACGTGCGCCTCCTGATCTGCGGACACGACAAGGCGGCGCGGCTCGCCGAGGTGCTCGAAGGGCCGGTCGGCAAGTTTCCGGTGCAGGCCGTGACGTCGGCGGACCTCCAGTGGTTCGTCGATGCCGCGGCGAACATGGCGAAGGGTCGTTGAGTATGAGCGAGACCATCCCACCTCCGATCGATACGTCGTCGGTGTTCGGCGAGATCCTCGGCGAGGTCGGCAAGCGCCGGCGTCCCGAGCCCACCGCGATCGTGATCTTCGGGGCGACCGGCGATCTCACGAGCCGCAAGCTCGCGCCGGCGCTCTACAACCTGATGCTCGACCGCGCGCTCGCCGAGCCGACCGTGCTGATCGGTGTGTCGCGCAAGAAGACGACGAACCAGGAGTTCGCCGACAAGCTGAAGGGCCCGGTCGCCGAGTTCTCGCGCCAGCCGGTGGTCCCCGAGATGTGGGCGAAGTTCGCCGCGATGCTCGAGTACGTCGGCGGCGAGTTTCACGACGACGCGGTCTACACCGAGCTCGCCGCGCGCCTCGCGTCGGTCAAGAAGCAGACCCGCGGCAACGTCGTGTTCTACCTGTCGACGCCGGCGTCGATGTTCCCGGTCATCCTCGAGAAGCTGCACGCGCACAAGCTGATCGAGCGCCAGGTCCAGAAGCCGGAGGTGCCGGCGTGCCGGGTGATCGTCGAGAAGCCGTTCGGGCGCGACCTGAAGACGGCGCGCGCGCTCAACGAGATGATCGGTGGCTACCTCGACGAGAGCCAGATCTACCGGATCGACCACTACCTCGGCAAAGAGACCGTCCAGAACATCCTCGTGTTGCGCTTCGGCAACTCGATCTTCGAGCCGATCTGGAACCGCAACCACATCGACTACGTCGAGATCACCGCGGCCGAGACGATCGGGATCGAGGGCCGCGGCGCGTTCTACGAGCAGACCGGCGTGGTGCGCGACATCATCCAGAACCACCTGCTGCAGGTGATGTCGCTGGTCACGATGGAGGTCCCGGCGTCGTTCTCCGCCGACGACATCCGCGACGAGAAATCCCAGCTGCTGCGCTCGGTCCGCGCGCTGACGCTCGACGACGTCGCCAACAACAGCATCCGCGGGCAGTACCGCGGTTATCGCAACGAGCAGGGCGTCGCGCCCGACTCGCAGGTCGCGACGTTCGCCGCGATGCGGTTCATGATCGACAGCTGGCGCTGGCAGGGTGTGCCGTTCTACCTGCGCGCGGGCAAGAAGCTCGCCGAGCGGCTCACCGAGGTCGCGATCCACTTCAAGGCCGTGCCGCTGGTGCTGTTCAAGGAAGAGGCCGCGGGCAGCGTGCTCCAGCCCGCGGTGCTCACGCTGCGGATCCAGCCGCACGAGGGCATCTCGCTGCGGTTCGTCGCCAAGGTGCCGGGCGAGAACATCTCGGTCGGAAACGTCGTGATGAACATGACGTACGCCGATGCGTTCAAGCGGCCGATCGCCGAGGCCTACGAGCGGCTGCTCCTCGACTGCATGCGCGGCGATCCGACGCTGTTCAACCGCCGCGACTCGGTCGATCGCGCGTGGGAGCTGATCCAGCCGGTGCTCCAGGTCTGGGAGGCGACGTCGGGGGTCAACATGTACGAGCCCGGCAGCGCGGGACCCAAGGCGGCGGATCAGATGATGAAGCGCGACGGCCACGAGTGGCGCGAGCTGAAGGTCTGATCGACTGCGCAGCGCCCTAACGGCCCGCCGAGTGTCCCGACCACGCCTCGTAGTCGGCGACGCGCTTCGAGAGTGACTGGAGATCCTCGCCGACCGCGGCGCGCTCCTCGGCGGCGATCACGAGCAGGCCGAGCGCGGCCTGGAGCAGGCGACCGCCGGTGAGCGGCAGGTTCGCGCCGCGCTGCGACATCTCGCGGACCTCGGCGATGCGAAACGCGACCTGGCCGACCTGGAGGTAGTCGCCGCGCAGGCGGACGACGTCGCCACCGACGAGCAGCGCGTGGCCGAGCTCGCGGCGCGCGGCCTCCTCGCCCTTGCCCTCGGCCTGAGCGCGCATGCGGAGCTTGGCGTCCTCGTAGACCTCGGGACGCGTGATCGGCGCGCCGCGCGTGTACGGCGCGAGCTGCTCGGCGATGCTCTTCGCGGCCTCGGGGCCATCGATCACGTGGAGCGCGACCTCGAGATCGCCGAGGGCGAGCAAGAGGTCGCGGCTGCGCGTGCGGCGGCGCGCCTCGCTGAACCGCTCGTGCGCGAGGTACGCGAGGCCGATGCACGCGAACACGCCGCCGGGCACGAACGACAGCGCGGCGGCGGCGACGCCGGCGGTCGCCATCCCGGACCACACGAGCGGCGCGGTCGGCGAGCGGCCGATCAGCTCGACGCGATCGAGCAGGCGCGCGTCGAGCCGGATGATCGGGTTCCCGGGCGGCGCGATCACGAGCCACGGGCCATCGGCGCCGATGCCGCTGCGCGGGAGGAGCCGGGTCCGATCGAGCGCGCTCGCCGCGGGAACTTCGGCCACGATGTCTCAGGCGCCCTTCGGCGCCCCGCCTTCGAGCTCGACGACGCCGACCTCGGCGAGATGGGCGAACGCGAGCAGCGCGTCGGCCTCGCGCAGGTTCGCCGAGCGAACGAGCGACAGCAGATCCCAGCGGCCATCGACGCGCTTGCTGAGCTCGATCTCGACCTCGCTGAGCCCGAGCGCCGCGGTGGCCTCGGCGATCAGGCGCGGGACGCGATGGCGCGACAGCAGTGACTTCGCGATCTCGGCGACGCGCGCGCGCTCGGTCGTGGCGAACGTCTTGCGGACCTCGGCGTCGCTCGGGTCCTGATGCAGCGCCTGGCTCGCCATCGCGAGCGCGCCGGCACGATCGCCCGCCCGCAACCGGCCGCGCGCCCCGGCGGCGAGCTCGACCGCGGAGTTCGTGCGCTCGCGGTGTCGGCGATCGATGACGAGGCGCTGGTCGTCGACCATGCGCGCGAGCGCGTCGAACGTCGCGAACCGCTCGCCGGAGAACGCGGCGGCGATGTCACCGGCGGCGTGGCGATCGCCTGCCATCACCCACAGCTTCGCCGGATCGACGACGTCGTTGTCGGTCGCCGGCGGGGCCGACGCACTCGGCGGCACGTAGAACGTGACGTCATCGGCGCCGAGCACGTTCATCGCCTCGTTCATCCGCGCGGTGCGGCGGCGGGCCACGGTCAGACAGATCTCGATCGGCAGCTGCGCGGTGACGCCCGTTGCCGCGGGGTGAGGGCGCGGCACGACATCGAACGAGCCCTCGGTCCAGGTCAGCAGATCCGTCACGGTTTCGCGGATCTTGGTCGCCAGGATCTCGACCAGATCGAGCTCGGTGATGAGGCCCGACATCAGCAGGACTTTTCCGAGCGGCACGCCGGTTTCCGCTCGCGTCTCCAGCGCGTCCGCGAGGGCGCGTTCTGCCACGACGCCCGAACGCACCAGGATCGCCCCGAGCTGCTCGTGGCGCTGGTTCGAGCTCGCCCACAACACGGAGCCGTCCTCGACGACGAGGCTGCGCACGAGCCCCTTGCGCTCGAACGTGACGGGCGCGGACACCCGACGGATCGAGACCCACTCGAGGACGTCTTCCGCCGGCATCGTGCTCAGCGCGCCGCGCACTGACATGCCTTTGAGCATAGCCCAATCTCGGCTATCTTCCGATCATGGCCGACGGCAAGAAGCGCGGAATCATCATCGATCCGAAGGTCATCCTGGTCGGTGGTGCGGTCGCGCTCGTCGGTGTCGTCGTCCTCGCGCTGTTCCTCTGGATGGTGCCCACGGCGGCGGCGCGCGAGTCCGTGGCAGCTTGCCGCGGCGTGCACGGCAACGGCGAGTCCGACAAGCCGCGCTTCGGCAAGGACGATCCGTTGTGCCCGTCGGGGCAGCCGTGCGCGTTGCCGATTCCCGCACCCGACTTCACCGCGCTCGATCACAGCGGCAAGCAGGTCAAGCTGTCCGACCTGCGGGGCAAGGTCGTGCTGCTCAACTTCTGGGGCTCGTGGTGCGGCGTCTGCAAGACCGAGAAGCCCGCGCTCCAGGCGATGGCGGCCGAGATGGCGAGCAACGACTTCGTGGTCGTCGCGCTCGCGTCGGATCGCTCGTGGACCGACATCCTCGTGTCGCTCGTGCACTCGCTCAATCCGACCGCGGCCCCACCGCCGCCCAAGCCGACGATGGCGCAGGCGCTCGACGCCTACAACAAGGCCTTGCCCGACGGCACCTCGTTCAACGTGTGGCTCGATCCGCCGTCCGGCGATGGCTCGATCGGCGCGATCGCGCAGAAGTGGGGCGTCGACGCGGTCCCCGACAGCGTGCTGATCGATCGCAAGGGCATGATCCAGGCGTACTTCGTCAACAAGCGCGACTGGGAGTCGCCGGTCGCGCAGACCTGCCTGCGCTCGGTCATCGACAAGGACTAGTAGGGGCCATGGCGCGAGTACTGGTGATCGACGACGAGCCGGACGTGGTCCGCATGATCGTGAAGGTGTTGTCGGGGCGCAGTCACGTCGTCCAGATCGCGCGCGACGGTGCGAGCGCCCTGGCGCGCGTCAAGCTCGAGCCGCCCGAGGTGATCCTGCTCGACAGCGACCTGCCCAAGATCGACGGCGCCGAGGTGTGTCGCCGGATCAAGGCCGACGAGCTGACCGCGGACGTGCCGATCGTGATGATGACGTCGAGCTACATCGATATCTTCGACGTCGCGACCGAGACCGGCCCGGACGCGTTCATCGTGCGGCCGTTCGTGCGCGAGACGCTGTTCAATGCGGTCGAGCGCGTCCTGTATCGCCGGTGACCCCGTTCACGATCCTCACGGGCTGGCTCGGTGCGGGCAAGACGACCGCGCTCAACCGGATGCTGGCGAACGCGGGCGGCAAGCGGATCGCGGTCTTGGTCAACGAGCTCGGCCGGATCTCGATCGACACCCAGCTGATCGTCGGGCGCGGCGGCGACGTGCTCGAGCTCGCCGGCGGCTGCGTGTGCTGCAAGGTCGATATCAAGAACGACCTGTGGGATGGCATCGGCGAGATCGTGCGGCGGACGGCGCCCGATCACGTCGTGCTCGAGACCACCGGAATCGCCGAGCCGGCCGCGATCCTCGAGGGACTCGCGCGCGCCGCGTCGGGCGAGGAGTCGTGGCGCGCGCGCACCGCGAACGAGAAGCTGCTCGATCGCGTCACGCCGGCAGGCGTGGTGTGCGTGGTCGATGCCGAGTCCGGTGGTGACGCGATCGCCACCCGCGACGAGGCGCGCTGCCAGGTCGAGTCCGCCGATCGGGTCCTGCTCGCGAAGCTCGACGTCGCCTCGCCGGAGGCCGTGCGCCGGCTCCACGCGATGCTCGATACCCACGCGCCGCACGCCGAACGCGCGGCCTTTCCCGATGACGAGCTCGGCTGGCGCGCGATGACGAGCTGGGTCGTCGAGCCGCGTGCGGTGCGCGCGTGGTCGACCAGGCCGAACGCGCACGCCCACGGGCACGGCGCGCACCACCACGCGAACCAGCTGATCGCGGTGTCGTTCGCCGACGACGCGCCGCTGGTCGGCGAGCGCGTGCTCGCGGCGATCGAGGCGCTCGGGCCGCGGCTCGTGCGCGCCAAGGGCTTCGTGCATGTCGCCGGTGAAGCGCGCCGGGGCTTCGTCGAGCGCGCCGGGATCCGGACCGAGCTGAGCTATCGCGAGCCGTGGGGCGCCGATCCGAGGCGCTCGGAGATCGTGCTGATCGGCGACGACCTCGACGAGGCGGCGATCCAGCGCGCGCTGTGGGCCTGTCGCGCGGCGGGCTAGAAGCTCGCGGCGTGCACGCGGGTCAGAGCGGCCTCGCCGGCGACCAGGCCGGCGTCGTCGGCGTCGTGGATCGCGAGCCCGATCAGCTCGCCGCCCGCGGGCGCCTCGCCGAACGCGACGTCGACCGCGATCCACGCGCGCCCGGTCCACGACACCGCCCAGCGATGGCGCACCAGGTGATCGCCGTCGAGCCGGAGGCCGGTGACCACGCGCGTCGGGATCGCGCGCTCGGTCGCGAGCGCGTGATACGCGAGCGCGAAGGTCGTGCAGTCGCCCGCGGTCGCCGCGATCGCGTCGCGGCTCGACGTCGGACCGGCGCCGAGATCGGGCGCGATCCGCCCGCGCACCGCGTGCACCAGCGCGATGATCTCCGCGCCGCGATCGGCGCCGAGCAAGCCCGGCGGTAGCGCACCCGGGAACCGCGCCGACAGCTCGACGCGGCCGTTCGCGAGGTGGCGCTGGCCGGGCAGGGCGGGCAGCGGCGGATCGGTGTCGAGCGCGAGCGCGACCTGGCCGCGCGGGCGCTCGCCGGTCACGACGATCGACGACGCCGCCACGAGGTCGACGAGCGGGAACGGCGCGCTCGCCGCGTCGGCCGTCGTGCGGAGCGCGATCACGCCCTCGCCGTCGACGACGCGCGCCTGGGTGCCGTCGCGCTCGAGGTCGATCGTCGCGAGCGCGAGCGGCCCGTTCGCGATCGCGAGCCGCGCGACGAGGCGATCCGGCGCGACGTGCTCGATGCGACCCTGGCCGGTGACGAAGCCGCGCGCGGGCAGGAACACCGGACCGGCGAAGCCGCCGCGCCGGCGCACGATCAGCGGCGCGAGCTCGGCCGGGATCGCGGCCGGATCGGCGATCGCGAGCGTCTCGCCGCCGACGTCGACCGTCCAGCCGCGCATCGGATCGCGGGTCGCCTCGCCGCGGCGCTCGCGGCCCGAGCGCTCGACCCAGGTGACGCGGCTCGGCGCGAGATCGCGGTCGGTCGCGATGTCGATCGTCGTCGCGATCGTGACCGGCGCATCGCCGCGCAAGAAGCGCATCGTCTCGTCGCGCCGCAGGTGGAGGCCGGCCGCGCTCCAGGTCTCGGACTCGACGGCCGAGCCGACACGCGCGCCGCCATACCAGATCGCGAAGTGCCGCACCTGGTCGACCGGCAAGTCCTCGGCGTGATCGATCGGCAGCGGCACCCGGGGCGTACAGGTGGTGCAGAAGATCGCGAAAACGACGGCGGCTCGCAGATAATGATCGTAGCGATGGATCGGCAGGCGGCGCAAACAACGTGGATCGTGCTGGGCGCGGGCTACACTGGCCTCCGGCTGGCGGACCGGCTCGTCGCCGAGGGGCACGCGGTCACCGTGACTCGCCGCACGGCCGCGGCGCTGCCTGCGACCCACGTCGGGCAGGTCGCCGACCTCGCCGACCGCGCCTCGCTCGAGACGCTGCCGACCGGCGACGCCATCGTCGTGTGCCTGGCGCCACCCGGCGACGACCCGGCCGGCGAGATCCGCACGCTCGTGCGCGCCACGCGGGCCGCGCGCCGCCTGGTCTACGTGTCGTCGACCGGCGTCTACGGCCCCGCGGCGGGCGCGTGGGTCGACGAGACCGCGCCGCTCGCGCCGATCACCACCAGCGGCCGCGCGCGCGTCACCGCCGAGGCCGCGCTGGCCGCGAGCTCGGTGTCGACCGCGATCCTGCGGGTCGCCGGCATCCATGGCCCGGGCCGCGGGCTGGTCGACCGGCTCCGCACCGGCACCTACCGCATCGTCGGGGATGGCACCTGCCACGTCAGCCGCATCCACGTCGACGATCTCGTCGAGGCGATCGTGCGTGCCGGGCTGTCCTCGATCACCGGGCCGATCAACATCGCCGATGACGCACCGGATCCGATCGGCGTCGTCGCCGACACGCTGGCGGCCGAGCTCGGCGTCGCGCCGCCGCCGCGCGTGCCCGCGTCGTCGGTGTCTCTCGAGGTCGCGGGCATGCTGACCGCCGATCGCCGGATCGCGAACACGCGGATGACGCGCGAGCTCGGCGTCGTGCTCCGGCACCCGTCGTGGCGCGCGTGAGTCAGCTGCAGCAGGCGCGCTTGCGCTTGCGGCGGAGCGCGAACACGACGAGGCCGACCAGCGGGATCGAGGTCGCGGCGGCAGCGGTGCCGGCATCGCAGCAGCCGCCGGACGACTTGGGCGGCGGCACGACGTCGGCGACGATCGCGCTGCCCGAGCCGGTGCACTGCGGACCGGTGGTCGCGAACTGCTGCTGGAGCCCGCCGGCGCCGGTCCACAGCGGCTCGCAGGTATCCTTGCCGGGCGTGCCAGCGGGGCAGTCGAGCGCGCCGGCGATCTCGACGAAGCGGAACTCCTTCTGCCAGGTCGCGCCGTCGGTCGAGTGCGCGAGCGCCTTGTAGTCGGGGACCCAGTTGGCGCCGCAGCCGAACAGCTCGCCGCCGCGCTTGCCGAGGCAGTTGAGCTGTGGCGGCCGCGACTGCGGATCCTGCCAGTTGCCGAGCTGCGCGAACGTCGCGCCGCCATCCTTGGATTCGAACGAGCCGGCGCCGCCGAGCGCGACGACGACATGCGTCGGATCGGTGATCAGCACGTCCTTGATCTTGTGCGGCGAGCTCAGCACGAGCTGCAGCGTCGCGCCGCCGTCGCTCGAGCGATACAGCTTGTCGCCGCTCGGCGCGGTCGACGACTCGGACAGATAGAACAGCGTGTTCGCGTCCGTCGGATGCACCGCGACGACGTAGCTGGTCGCGGTCGGCCCGAACTCGACGCCGGCGAGCGCCGACTCCATCCAGTGGTCGCCGCTGTCGTCGCTGCGCAGGAGGTGCGCCTTCGGCATCGGGGCCCCACCGTCGGTCGACGGCGAGGCGACCTCGTAGCCGGTGATGTAGATGCGCGCGGCGTCGGTCGGCGCGACCTTGACGCTCTTCCACCACACGGTCGGCGAGCTCTTGTTGCGCGACGTGAACGTGACGCCGTTGTCGGTCGAGCGATACACGTCGTTCGGCTTGCCGCTGTCGGCGGTGGTGACCCAGATCTCGCCGGTCGGGCCGATGTCGATGTTGTCGATCCACGCGTCGGCGATCCGGTTCGGCGAGCCGACCGGCAGCTCCGACGTCGCGCTCGTGAACGTGCAGCCGTTGTCGCGGCTGACGCGCAGGCCGGTGTACGTCGTGGCGAAGATCGTGCCGTCGGTCGCGACCGCGTACTTCGGATCGAACATCCCCGAGTAGCCGATGTTCTGCTCGCACACCCAGCGGAACGAGCAGTCGTCGTGGCTGATCAGGAGGCCGAACGTGGTGCGCAGGTAGACCGAGTGCGCGTCGCCGGGCCGGAACGTGATGCCGTTGGTCAGCGGCGGCCGACCGTTCGCGAACGCGACGCCACCGACGAGGAGGCCGGCGAGGATCACGGACGACCGCATGGGCCAACTCTACTCCGAAAGCTCGGCCACGACCGGCGCATGATCGGAGGCGTCCTGCCCCTTGCGTGCGTCCTTGTCGACGACGCAGCCGATGCAGCGCGCGGCGACCGCCGCGGTCGCGAACACGTAGTCGATCCGCAGCCCCTGGTTCTTGAACAGCGAGACGCCGCGGTAGTCCCACCACGAGTAGAGCTTGCCCTCGGGGTGCTGGACGCGGAACACGTCGGTCAGCCCGTACGCGAGCAGGTGCTCGATCGCCTCGCGCTCCGGCGCGCTGCAGTGGATCTTGCCGGCCCACTGCTCGGGCGCCCACACGTCGAGATCGTCGCGCGTGACGTTCATGTCGCCGCACAACACGAGCGGCTCGCCGGCGGGGCGCCGATCGAGGTAGCTCCGCAGTCGACCGAGCCACGCGAGCTTGTAGGGATACTTGTCGCTCGTCAGCTCCTGACCGTTCGGGACGTAGACGCCGACGATCCGGATGCCGTGCGTGGTCGCCGCGATCACGCGCGCGCCATCCTCCTCGATGCCGTCGTCGAGCCCGCGCGACACGTCGACGAGCGGCGCGGTCGACGCGATCGCGACGCCGTTGTAGGCGCGCTGGCCGTGGAACGCGACGTGGTAGCCGAGCTTGTCGAACAGCTCGGTCGGAAACGCGCTGTCCTCGACCTTGAGCTCCTGCAGACACAGGACGTCGGGCCGGGCTTTGGTCAACCACGCCACGAGCCGGTCCTGGCGCATGCGGATCGAGTTGATGTTCCACGTCGCGATCTTCACGGACGGCAAGCCTACATCGGACTACCCGGCAAATCCGGCACGGGAATGCAACGTGGTGTGCCAGTCGTTGTCTTCTAGATCGACCATTCCGGTCGGACGTGAGCATCCCCATGAAGTCATCGAACGACCTCTCGCTGTTCAGCATCATCGAACGTCTGCAGCGCCGGCTCGAGCGTCAGGGGCTGACCGCGCAAGCGTCGGATCGCGCGGTGTCGCTCGCGCTCCGCCAGATCTTGATGGCGCGCTGATCTACGAGGTCGGAAGCGCGGTCGCTTCGGTCTTCGGATCGAGGTACTTCGCGAGCTTGCCCTGGATGTAGTCCTTGGCGCGATTGCGCCACAGGAACCCGGGATCTTCGCCCTTGAACATCGCGCGGCCGTTGCCGAGCGTCAGCTCGCCATCGATCTTCACGACCAGGTACCGGCCCGCGAACCGGGCCTTGCTGTCCTCGACCCACGTCACCTTGATGCCGTGGCGGCTGACCAGGTACTGACCCAGGAGCTCGAGCCTGGACTTCGCGTCCTGATCGGAGAGCGAGTACGGAAAGTCGATCTCCATGTGCTGGAGATCGTGGTCTACCATGATTAGGGCGTTTTCGGCGTCTCGCCGCGTGCCGATCGGTCGAGCGCGGCTTTCTGGAGGTCGGTCAGCGATCGCTCGCAGCCCTCGATCGCGGCGTGATCGGTCGCGGTCGCGATGCAGTCGCGCACCGGGCGCGCCCACTTGCCGTCCTTGCACGCGAGATCGAGCGCGTCGCGCATCGCGGGCAGCTGATCGCGGACCTGCCGGCGCGTGGTGTCGTCGGCGGTCGCGCTCGCGAGGTCCTCGCTGGCCAGCTTGAAGAACCGGCCGGCGGCCTCGCCGCACGACGCGCCATCCTTCACGCGGGCGCAGCCGGCGACCACCACGAGCACGATCGCGAATCGGGACACGCCGACGTTGTCCGCGAGCACGCGGAACATGTCAAGGTCGGCCGCGTGGCGACGCCCGCACGCTCGGCTCCTCTCGTCGTCGCGCTGATCGTCGGCGTGCTCGCGATCGCGCACGTCCGCGTGCTGGTCGGTGGGCAGACCTGGGCGGACGTCGCGTATCACGGCGAGGTCGCGCCGGCGCGGCTCGCAGCCTCGGACGCGATCTGGGCGGGCACGCTGCCGACCTGGTGGGACGGCACCGCGCTCGGCGTGCCGCTCGCGGCCGAGCCGTCGCATGGCGCGCTCGCCCCCGCGATCTGGCTCGCGCGATCGGCCCGCGGGCTCGACTGGATCATGCTCGCGCAGCTCGCGTGGGCCGCGATCGGCATCGCGCTGTGGGCGCGCAAGACCGCGAGCGACCCGGGCGCCGTGGTCGCCGCGATCCTGGTCGGCGCCAGCGGCCTGTTCGTCGCGACCGCGCTGCGCGGCTCGCTGCCTGCGATCGCGCACCTGCCGTGGCTCGCGCTGTGCGCCACGAACCTCGCGACCGCGCCGGATCGATCGCGCGCGGCGATCTGGGCGGTCGGCCTCGGCGGCGCGCTCGGCCTCGTCGGGCTCGCCGGCCAGCTCGGCGTCCTCGTCGACGCGGTCGCGCTCGCGATCGTGATCGGCGCGCGCCGCGCGAGCTGGCGATGGCTGGCGGCCGCGATCGCGGCGGGACTCGCGATCGCGTGCGCGCAGTGGATCCCGGCGTTCGCGATCGCCGGGACGACCGCGGGCATCACGATCGATCCGCTACCGGTCGCGCGCCTCGTCGAGCTGATCGCGCCGGCCCCGGCGCATCACGACTGGCCGAGCGTGTTCGTCGGCGCGCCGCTGCTCGCGCTCGGACTCGTGTCGGCGATCTCCTGGCGTCGGATCGCCCTCGCCCTCGCGCTGGGCGCGATCGCGCTCGTCGGTGGCCGCGCCGCGTGGCCCGCGATCCTCGGCGTGCCGCACGTCCACCTCGCGGTCCTCGTCGTCGTGCTCGCACCGCAGATCGCGGCCGGGGTCGACGCGCTGTATGCCGGCGAGCGCCGCGCGCGTTACGCCTTGGCGATCGGCGCCGGCTGCAGTCTCGTCGCGCTGATCGGGCTGGTCGCGCGCACTCCGGTCGCCGCGCACGGCGGCACGCTGATCGACGGCATGCTCGGCATCCTGTGCATCGCCGGGGCCCTCACGATCGCGTGGCGCCCGGGCGAGGCCGGCACCGCGGCGCGCGCGATCATCGCGGTGCTGATGGTCGCGCCGAGCCTCGGTGCGCTCGGCGTCGTCGCGCCGCTGACCGATCGCGCCGTGCTCGACGAGCCGCGCTGGGCCGAGCTCGCGCAGCACGTGCCGACGCCGCGCCGGATGTTTCGATCGCAGTTCCTCGTCGGGGTCGGCCGCGATCCCAAGGCGAGCGCGCTGCCGTTCGACGACGAGATCGCGACGCTCGTCGGCGACTTCGGCGCGCGCTTCGGGATCGCGTCGGCGCGCAGCGACGATCCGGCCCGCACCATGGACCTCGACGCCGCGTTTCAGGCCAGCGCGTTCGAGGGCGGCGCGCTGCTCGATCGCTACGGCATCGCGCTGTGGATCGTGCCGAGCACCGTGGTCGGCTCGCGCAGGTTGCCCGAGCTCGCGCACCGGCTGACCTGGTCGCTCGTCGAGGCGCCGGTCGCGCCGGCCGCGTCGGTCGTGCGCGGCGCGGTCTACGCGCGCACGCCGGCCGCCACGTTCGCGCTGCTGTTCCCGATCGGCGGTGGCATGGGCGTGCCGCGCGGGACGATCGCGCTCGCCGGCGGCGGCGACAGTCACGTCGACACCGCGCCGCCGGTGGCGTGCGCGATCGACGCGTGGGATCCCGGCGCGATCGCGCTCGGCTGCACCGGCCCGGGTTATGCGGTCGTGTCGTCGACCGCCGCGCCGGGGTGGGCCGTCACGATCGACGGCGCGGCGGCGACCGCGTTGACCGCCGACGCGATCCGCCGCGCGGTCGCGATCCCGGCGGGGCCGCACGCGATCGCGTGGCGCTACACCGCGCCGGGTGGTGCGATCGGGCTCGGCTGTGCCGGCGGCGGCGTGCTCGTGCTCGGCGCGCTCGCGGTGCTCAGTCGCCGGCGCACAGCGCGTCCAGCGTCTCCCGCGAGGACGGCTTCTCCCGCTTCGTGATCTGCCAGATCGCCTCGACGATCTTGGTGTTCCACGGCGTCGGGATGCCGCGCGCCTGGCCGCGCGTCACGACCTCGCCGTTCAGGAAGTCGACCGCCGGCGTCCGGCCGCGCTCGATCGCCGCGAGCATCGAGCTCCGCATCCGGCGATAGCGCAGCCCGACCGCGAGGATGAGCGCGTGCTTCGCGGTCAGGCTCGCGGACAAGGTCGCCGCGCGATCATCGTCGGTCAGCGCGATCCACTCGAGGTCGAGCGTGCCGGACACCTTCTCGAGCCGCACCTCCTCGGCGCGCGCCACCGCGACGACCTCGCTCATCAGCTCGAGCGCGAGCCGACGATAGCGCCGCTGACGGACGAGCGGGCCGAGCCGCTCGCCGGCGATCGTGCCGAGCGCCGAGACCGCGCAGTTGAGCGCGAGCTTGCTCCACCGCGCGCCGCGGAGGTTGTTCGTGGTGACGACCGGCCCGATCGCCTCGAGCAGCTCGCCGACGCGGCGGAGCTCGTCGTCGACCACGCCGGACATCCGGCCGATCGTGAAGCCGCCCGACGCGGTGCGCTCGTAGCGCCCGGGCTCCGGCATCGACGCGCCCCACGCGACGATCGCGCCGACCACGCGATGCGCGCCGACGATCGCCGCGATCCGGTCCTCGCACAGGCCGTTCTGGAGCACGACCACGGCGGCGTCGTCGTTGAGATGGGGAAGGGCCGTGCGCGCGGCGTCCTCGACGTTCGGCGGCTGGGTGGCGAGCAAGCAGAGGTCGTAGCGGCCCTCCGGTGCCGGGGACACCCAGCCGCGGATCGTGCGCTCCTCACCGTCGTCGACCACGCGAAACCCGCCGGTCTCGACCGCGGCGCGGATGGCCTCGTTGGTCGACACCGCGGTGACCGCCGCACCGATCTCGGTGAGGGTCGCCGCGACGATGCCCCCGATGCCACCGGCACCCATGACCAGGATCCTCGGCTGCGACTTCACCGAGGTGTTATTGCGCCCTTCGGCGCCCCGCTCAACGCAGAAATCCGGCCGACTTTTGGGGAATTGGCCCAGACACGATAGAATTGTGGTGCCAACGATGCAGATCACCTTCTGGGGGGTTCGGGGCAGTTATCCCGTGCCCGGCGCGGCGACTGTTCGCTACGGCGGACAGACGTCGTGTGTCGAGAGCCGGTCGTCGCGTGGGGAGTGCGTGATCGTCGACGCCGGTACCGGCATGCGCGGGCTCGGCAACAAGCTCCTGCGCGAGGCGACCGAGCCGATGAACTATCACGTGCTGCTCTCGCACGTGCACTGGGACCATATCCAGGGGCTGCCGTTCTTCTCGCCGGCATACGTCGCGGGCACCAAGATCTCGGTCTACGCGCTCCTCACCGCGGCCGACGAGCTCCACCAGGTGATCGGCGGCATCACGCGCCACGAGTTCTTCCCGGTCCCGCTCGAGGCGGTGCCGGCGACGTTCGAGTTCCACCAGGTCGAGCCCGGCGTCGAGTTCGACATCGGCTCGTGCCACGTCACGCCGTTCGCGCTCAACCATCCGTTCGGCTCGGTCGGCTACCGGCTCGACTGCGACGGCTCGTCGTGGGCGTACGTCGCCGACACCGCGCCGTTCACCGAGGTGCTCCACAAGCAGCACTTCCTCGCCGGCCCCGAGCCGCTGACCACCGACGATCGCACCGCGCTGGCGGCGATGCGCGATGCGCTGGTCCGCAGGCTCGCCGGCGTCGACACCGTGGTCTACGACACGCACTTCTTGCCCGACGAGTACTCGAAGTTCCCGCACTACGGTCACTCGACGCCCGACCAGGCGCTCGAGATCTGCGTCGAGGCCAAGGCGCGTCGACTCGTGCTCTATCACCACGCGCCGTCGCACAGCGACGATCAGATGGATCAGGTCGCCGCGCGCTACCTCGCCAAGGGCGCGGCGCTGGGCATCGAGGTGCTGACGTCGTTCGAGGGTATGACGCTGCCGATCGGCAACCCGTGAAGATCCGCTTCTGGGGATCGCGGGGCGCGTTCGCGATGCCGGGGCGCGACTTCCTGCGCTACGGCGGCAACACGTGCTCGGTCGAGATCGTCACCAACAGCGGCGAACGCCTGCTGATCGATCTCGGGACCGGCGCGACCGAGCTCGCCAAGACGCTGATGGCGGACAAGTTCGGCAAGGGGCAGGGCAAGCTGCCGATCCTGCTCACGCACACGCACCTCGATCACATCCAGGGCCTGCCGTTCTTCACGCCGTTCTTCATCAAGGGCAACGAGATCCGGATCCTCGGCGCGAACCCGATCTCCGGGCTGTCGCTCGAGTCGACGCTGCAGCAGCAGCTCGCGCCGCACTACAGCCCGCTGAACGGCCTCGAGAACCTCGCCGCCGGCGTGTCGATCGAGACGATCAAGCCCGGCGAGCCGATCGTGCTGCCCGGGTTCGACGAGATCCTGACCGCGCCGGTCCCGCACGGCAGCATGTGGACGACCGCGTACCGGATCACCGCCGACGGCAAGACGATCACCTACCTGTCCGACGTCGAGTATCCGACGCCCGACGATCCGGTCCCCGAGGCGCTGATGCTCGCGCACGACGCGGACCTCCTCATCCACGACGCGATGCACGCGGACCATGACTACGAGCTCCGCCGCGGCTGGGGCCACTCGCCGGCACGCGCCGGTGTCGTGGTCGCCGAGCGCGCCGGTGCCAAGCGCCTCGCGCTGTTCCACCACAGCCCCGACGCCACCGACGCGATGATCGACGAGCTCGTCGCGCGCACCGCGTCGAGCACTGCCGTCCCCGTGTTCGCCGCAGCTGAAGGGAGCTATCTCGACGTATGACGACCGCTGATCTGCCCGACCTCGCCGACCTCCGAGTCCTCGGTGCGAGCACGACCGAAGTCTGGGCCGGAGCCAACGACCCGGTCTCGCGCGGCCTCGTCGCGTGGGCCGGACGCGCGATCGGCGACGATCGTGCCGCCGCGGTGCGCGCCGCGTATACCGCGTGCCAGCTCGTCGTCGGCAAGTATCCGACCGACGCGCAGAGCCCGTACATCGATGTCATGCTCGGCGCGGTGAAGCGGTGGCTCGGCGAGCCGACCCGCGAGCACCAGGAAGCCACGATGAAGGCGCTCGACGTCAGTCGCCAGCATCACGCGTGGCAGGCCGAGAAGTACCAGGCCGGCATGTGGATCCTCGAGGCCGCCGATCACGCGGGCCTCGCGGTGTGGTCGCACAGCGACCTCTCGATCTACATCACGCCCGCGCCGCCGCGGACGTGCGCGGCGCGCGCGACCGCGTGCGTGTTCCACTCGCTCGTCGCGCACGGCCTCGCCGAGGCCGACGCGTGCAACGCCGTCGTCGCCGCCGTCGCGAGCAGCTGACTACGCCCCGGGGAACAGCGTCCGCTCGACGAACATCGCGAGCGTGGCCTTGATGCGCGCGATCTCGACGTCGGGTGGCTCGAACCGGCGCACGAGGCTGTACGCGGTCTCCATCACCATCGTGTAGAGGACGAGGGCGGTCGCCTCCGGGTCCGGGATCGTCGCCCGCGGCACGACCGCGGCGATCAGCTGCGCGAGCCGCTTCGTGCTGAGCTCCTCGAGCGCGCGGCGCAGCGCGGCGATGTCGGCGTCGCGCAGTGCCATCTCGGTGAAGCTGCGCGACAGATCGGGGTGCGCGAGCAGGTTGTCGAACGCGTGATCGAGCACGACCGCGATGGCCTCGCCGCGACCGCGGCCGAAGAACCGCTGGGGCTCGAGGTTCTCGATCGACGCGCGGTACGCCGCGGCCATCGTGCGCCGGGCGATCTCGACGTAGATCGCGTGCTTGTCCTCGAAGTAGCGATAGAACGTGCCGACAGACACGCCGGCGGCCTCGGCGATCTCGGGCGTGCCGGTCGCGTCGTAGCCGCGCTTGGCGAACTCGACGGCCGCGGCCTCGAGCAGCGCGAGGTAGCTGCGGCGCGAGCGCTCCTGGCGAAAGTCGGGTTCCTTGGTGACCCCGAGCAGATCCTCGGGAGTCGGCAGGTCGGCAGGCTTTGGGCGCGCGCGGGGCATCGGACGGGTTCGAGAATGCCCTTGCGTTCGCGTCCGGCAAAGCGCAAAGTTGAAACAAGTTTCAGTTTCTAACTGGAGGGTCCGATGGTTGCTGTTGCCGTGGAATCGAATACCGGTCCATCGATCGAGACGCTCGAGGCGCTCCTCGACGTCACGTACACGTGGGGCTATCAGGACACCCGCGCCAAGCTGCGCGACCTCTACGACAAGGCCGTGAAGGCCCAGTGGATCTCCGACGAGATCCTGCCGTGGAATACGAGTGTCGATCTCGAGAAGCCGATGGGCGCCGAGCAGCTCATGCCGCTGTTCGGCTCCGACATCTACACCAAGATGTCGGCGGCCGAGAAGACCAAGCTCAACATCGAGACGTTCTCGTGGACGCTCTCGCAGTTCCTCCACGGCGAGCAGGGCGCGCTCCTGGCGACCGCGCAGCTGGTCGGCTCGGTGCGCGATCTCGACAGCAAGCTGGTCGCGGCGAGCCAGGTCGTCGACGAGGCTCGCCACGTCGACGTCTACAACCGCTATGTCCACGAGAAGATCGGGTTCTCGTATCCGGTCAACCCGCACCTGAAGAAGCTGCTCGACATGATCCTCACCGACAGCCGGTGGGACATGAAGTTCCTCGGCATGCAGATCATGGTGGAGGGGCTCGCGCTCGCCGCGTTCGGCATGATCCGCAACAACACGCAGGAGCCGTTGCTGAAGGCGCTGACGTCGTACGTGATCGGCGACGAGGCCCGCCACGTCGCGTTCGGCATCCTGTCGCTGCGCGACTACTATCGCGATCAGCCCGAGACCGTGAAGCGCGAGCGCGAGGACTTCGTCTACGAGGCCGCGCGCCTGATGCGCGATCGCTTCCTGTTCCAGGAGGTCTGGGAGAAGACCGGCCTGCCGGTCAAGGAGTGCATGGACATCGCGCTCAACAACCAGGGCCAGGTGATGTTCCGGCAGATGCTGTTCGCGAAGATCGTCCCGGCGATCAAGAAGATGGATCTGCTGTCGGATCGCCAGCGCACGCGGTTCGCCGACCTCGGGATCCTGCAGTTCGAGAACTGGGTCGATGCCACCGAGGAGCCTAGCCCGGCGGGTGCGACCTCGGCGCGCCTGGCGTAGTCGCCGGCGCGTGATAGCTTGCGCGGATGCTTCGCGCCGTCCTCCTCGCGTCCGTGCTCGTCGTCGGTTGTGGCAACAAGTCTGCCGAGCAGAAGAAGGTCCCGGCGCCGGCGGCCTCGGTGCTCGGCGCCGATGGCCTGCGCCACATCCCGATCGTGGCCGGCCCGGACGGCTACGCGCCCGAGACGATCAAGGGCAAGCCCGGCGAGAAGCTGGTGCTCGTGTTCACCCGGACCGTCGAGGGCGACTGCCTCGCGTCGGTCAAGCTCCCCGACGGCAAGGTCGTCCCGCTGCCGATGAACACGGCCACCGACGTCGCGATCACCGTGCCGCAGACCGGCAAGGTCGAGTTCGCGTGCGCGATGGACATGTTCAAGGGCGTGATCGTCGCCGACCCGAGCTGATCACTTCGTCTTGAGCGTCGCGACGAAGCAGGCCGAGGCGGGCGCGCCGGCGTCCTTGTACGGCGCGTAGCGCCAGGCGCGCATCGCGTCGATCAGATCGGACGCGGCGTGGCGCTCGAGCTTGGTGAGGATGTCGACGCTGGTGACCTTGCCGGCCACGTCGATGCAGAGCTTGGCGGCGACCATGGCCGGGATGTCGCTGGTCTTGCCGACCGAGAGGTGTGGGACCTCGCCGGAGAGCTTGGTGACCTTGTTCGGCGGCACGGTCAGCGGCCCCTTGGCGACCGGCGCGGGGGCGACCGGCACGGGCGTCGGCGCGATCGGCGTGGGCGTGGGCGTGGGCGTGGGTGGCAGTGGCGCGATCGGCACCGCGGGCTTCTCGACGACGGCGGGCGCGGCTGCGTCCGGCGTCTGGACCACCGGGTCGATCCTCGGCTCGACCCGGGGCTCGGGTCGGGGCTCGTTGTGCTCGGGCCGCGGCTCGTTGCGCTCGATCCGCGACTCGCCGGCCGCTGCCGCCTTGGGCTTGTTCGCGATCGACGCGTTGAGCTCGCTCACCGTGTTCGCCTTGGCGACCAGCGACGCGTGCCACACCTCGACGCCGTTCTGGCGCAGCGCGACCTGATGCGGCCCGGGCGGCACCGAGACCTTCGAGGTCGTCTTCTGGCCGGTCGCGCGCCCATCGATCACGACGTCGAGCCCGTCCGGCGTCGAGGCCACGATCAGCGTGGCCTCGCCGGTCGGGTTCGTGCCGAGCGGCTCGAGCACGACGCGCAGGAGCTGCTTGTCGTCGACATCGAGGTCGACCGCGACGAGGTAGGGCTTGAAGTTCGCGTGCTCGATCGTGACGCTGTGGCTGCCGGGCGGCAGCTCGATCGACCACGGCGAGCCGTCGTGCTTGGCCGACACGATGCCCTCGCCGGACGCGATCGTGATCGTCGAGTCGTTGGGCTCGACGGTGAACTTCAGCGTGCCGACCTTCTTCGCCGCGGTCGCCGCGCCCTCCGCGATCGGGGTCACGGTGTCCTTGCCGCGCGTCGCGTACAGCGTCACCGCGGTGGCCGCCGCGCCGGCGAGCAGGAGCGCGGTGATGATCTTCCAGGCCTTCTTCGGCGACTTGAGATCGCGCTCGACGATCGACTGGCCGATCATCACCTGCGAGACGCGCTTGCGCGGGCGCGTGTCGAGCCGGAGGTCGACCTGGATCGGCTGGGACTCGACCGGTGGGATCGCCTCGATCGGGTTCGAGCTCGCGCGCCGCGGCGCGACGATGCCCGGCTTGGTGATCGGGATGCGACCGGTCGTGCGCGGCGGCGGCGGCGGCGTGTTGCGCACCGGCGGCTGCTCGTGGACGATCGGCTGCCCCATCGGATCGGTCGGCGGGGTGTCGAGATCGATGTCGACCGCCTCGTCGATCGTGGACTCGTCGAGCGCCGGGCGCGACGAGGACGTCTTCGCACGCGCGATCGGCCCGTGGGTCGGTGCCGGCGCCGGGATGTCGTCGATCGAGAGCAGGTCGAGCATCGGCGACACGCCGAGGTGCTTCTCCGAGACGTCGGGGATGTCGTCGAGCAGGATCGGGCCGGCGTTGTCCTCGGGCTCGGCGCCACCCCACGCGATCTCGACCGCCTCGTCCTCCTCGCGGCGCTCGGCCCCGACCGTCGCCGGGCGCGGCGTGCGGTTCGGCCGGCCCGCGTCGAACGCCTGGCTGCCGCCGGTACCCTCGTTCGTGTTGCCCGCGAAGCCAGCGGGCACCTCGACGGAGAACGCCCAGTCGAGCCAGCCCGCGATGTCGCGGTGCCCGGTCTGCAGCGAGTACTGCCGGCGCAGATCGAGCAGCGCCTCGCGGAGCTCGTTGGCGTTCGCGTAGCGCTCGTCGGGATCGCGCGCGAGCGCCTTGGCGACGATCGCGTCCAGCTCGGTGGGACACGCCTGGTTGAACGTCGACGGGGCGATGATGTCGCCGCGCTGGACCTTCAGCAGCGTCTGGTACTCGTTCTTGCTCGCGAACAGCGGGCGCGCGGTGAGCAGCTCGTGCGCGATCACGCCGACCGCCCAGAGGTCGCTGCGCGCGTCGAGCTCCTTGGCCGACACGGCCTCGGGCGCCATGTACGCGAGCTTGCCCTTCACACGCCCGGTCTGCGTGCGCAGCTGCGAGCTCTGCGCGCGCGCGATGCCGAAGTCGATCACCTTCAGGTGACCGGCGGGCGTGATCAGCAGGTTCGAGGGCGAGATGTCGCGGTGGACCAGCTTGAGCGGCTGGCCGTCGTCGTCGCACTTGGCGTGCGCGTAGTCGAGCGCCTCGCAGAGCTGCAAGAGGATCCCGACGGTGACGTGGATCGCCGGCGGGCCGGTGACCTTGCGCGCGTGGCGGAGCACACGGCGGACATCGCGGCCCTCGATGTACTCCATCGAGATGAAGTACTCGGCGGCGACGCGGCCGAGCTCGTAGATCTGGACGATGTTGACGTGGTTGAGCAGCGACGCGAGCTTGGCTTCGCGCACGAACGACTTGATGAAGCTCGCGTCCTCGGCGAGGTGCGGCAACAGGCGCTTGAGCGCGACGATGCGCTCGAAGCCCTCGATGCCCCGCTCGAGGGCACGGTGCACCGTTGCCATTCCCCCGACGCCCAACCGTTCGTAGACGAGGTATGGGCCGAACTGCTCTTCTTCGGCGGCTTCGGCGTCCACGACGACCTTGTCGGGAGCGTCTCATGGCGGCGGGATGAGACGCACGTAACTTTTACGGTTTCGGTTCGCCCGGTGTTCTGACATCGAGCGTCAAAGCGTGAATCGGCCCCTTCATCTCCTCGGCGAGCGCGGCCATGACGAGCCGATGGCGCTGGATCAGTGATTTGCCCTCGAACCCGGCCGACACGATCGACGCCTTCCAGTGGTCGGCGGTGCCGGTCAGATCCTCGAGCTCCACGATCGCGTCGGGTAAGGCTGCGCGGATCCTGGCGGTGATGTCGTCGGGGCTCACGTGATGAGGCCCATTTCCTGGCCGACCGCGGTGAAGCCGGCGATCGCCTGATCGACGTCGGCGGGCGAGTGCGCCGCGGACAACTGAACGCGAATCCGCGCCTTGCCCTTGGGCACGACCGGGAACGCGAATCCGATGACGTAGATCCCGTGTTCGAGCAGCCGGCGAGCCATGTCGACCGCCACCTTGGCGTCACCCAGCATGACCGGCGCGATCGGATGGGTGCCTGGACGGATCGACAGGCCGGCCTGGGTCATCCCGGCGCGGAACTGCTGGGTGTTGAGCTCGAGCTTGTCGCGCAGCGCGGTCGATTCGGAGATCAGCTGGATCGCGGCGAGCGATCCCGCCACGATCGGCGGCGCGAGCGTGTTCGAGAACAGGTACGGACGCGATCGGTTGCGCAGGAGGTCGATGATCTCGCGCTTGCCCGAGGTGAACCCGCCCGAGGCACCGCCGAGCGCCTTGCCGAGCGTCGAGGTGAACACGTCGACGCGATCGAGGCAGCCGCGCAGCTCGGCCGAGCCGCGCCCGGTCTTGCCGACGAACCCGGTCGCGTGGCTGTCGTCGACCATGACGATCGCGCCGTACTTCTCGGCGAGATCGCAGATGAGGTCGACGCGCGCGATGTCGCCGTCCATCGAGAACACGCCATCGGTCGCGATCATGCGGAGCCGCTTGCCCTGCGTCGCCCGGAGCTTGGCCTCGAGGTCGTCGAGATCATCGTGCTCGTAGCGGTGGCGCTCGGCCTTGCACAGCCGGATGCCGTCGATGATCGACGCGTGGTTGAGCGCGTCGGAGATGATCGCGTCGTCCTCGCCGAGCAGCGTCTCGAACAGGCCGCCGTTGGCGTCGAAGCACGAGCCGTACAGGATCGTGTCCTCGGTGCCGAGGAACTTCGAGACGCTGGCCTCGAGCTCCTTGTGGCGATCCTGCGTGCCGCAGATGAACCGCACGCTCGACAGGCCGTAGCCGCGCTCGTCGAGGGCGGTGCGCGCGGCCGCGATCACCTGCGGGTGGCTCGACAGCCCGAGGTAGTTGTTGGCGCAGAAGTTCACGACGCGCTTGCCGTCGCTCTCGATGTGCGCGGCCTGCGGCGACGTGATCAGGCGCTCGTGCTTCCACAGGCCGGCGGCCTCGATCTCGGCGAGCTGCGCGGCGTAGACGGACTTCGCGGACGTGTACATGCCGCGTGTATATCAGGGCGGCTCGCGCAAGCGCATCTGGTCGTCGCACCAGCGCCACGCCTTGCCGCCCGGCGCGCCCGTCAGGTCCCACACGCCGCCGATGAAGTCCGCGACCGTCGGATCGGTCTCCCACGCGTGCATCGGGCAGGTCGGCTCGGCGCTCGGCTCGCGCGCGTGCAGCACCCGTCCGAGATCGCGCAGGACGACGAACGCGAGGTACCGATCGGCGAGATCGTCGACGTGCTTCTTGGCCCAGTCCGCGCGCAACTTGCGCTGCGCCGGATCGAGCCCCTGGGCGACGCCGGCCGCCGTGCAGGCCGGATCGACGACGCAGATCATCGCGGTGACCGCGGTGCGCGCGGCGGGGCGGTCGAGCTTGACGGCGAGCGCGGTCGGGGCCTCGCCGAGGTGGACCTCGGCGTTCGTGATCGTGCCCCACGTCGCGAGCGCCGCGAGCACGCGACGACGGTCGGTGGCCGGCACCAGCGCGAGCGACACGAACACGTCGCGCTGGTTCGGGTTGAGCCGGACGTGGACGCGCTTGCCCTGCGCGTCGTCCTCGAAGAAGCCGCGATACTCGTCGGCGAGCCCGATCCCATCACCCGGGATCGCGAGCGGTGGCGAGACCTCGTCGTCGGCGTCCGGATCGGTCGCGCGGCGGACGTTGCCGAGGACCTCCCAGTAATCGGCGACGTGGTTGGCGTTGTCGTCCTTGGGGATCGGTAGGCCGAGGTCGCCGGTCGCGGTGACCGCGTCGAGCGCGACACCGCCGTCGACCACGACGTGCGCGTGCAGCGTCGCGAACCCACCCCAGTCGCGCGACGAGATCGTGGCACGGGTGCCGCCATCGGCGAGCGCGAGCGTCGTGCCGGCGTCGCCGACGCGACCGCGCGGATTCTTGCCGGGGTCGAAGTACAGGTCGGCGGGCTCGGCGGCCTGCGACCTCGCGCGCGGGCCGTTGACGCACGCGCCCGGCAGGTGCGAGGTGTCGAGCGTCAGCGTCGCCTTGAAGTGCCGGGGCGACGGCTGGTGCGTCGCCGCGTCGCGCAGCGCGATCGAGACGCCGACGGTCGGCGGCTGCTTGATCGGATCGCCCTCGGGCAGGAACAGGTCGTAGCCCTTGGCGGGCACGATCACGGCCTCGAGCTCGCCGGCCATCGCCGGGCTCGCGATCGCCAACAAGACGACGATCGAGCGCATCTGGATGAGACCGCCGCGCGCGGACATCGGTTGCCTACCGCCGTGCCGCGAGGACGTGATCGACGATCGC
Source organism: Haliangiales bacterium (assembly GCA_038321315.1). Classification (GTDB taxonomy): domain Bacteria; phylum Myxococcota_A; class Polyangia; order Haliangiales; family Haliangiaceae; genus JABFXX01. Next base: position 94,462 of record JBBQEX010000016.1, read on the forward strand.
CTGGACGCCGACGTCCTTGGTGACCTGGGCGAACACGGTCGGGCCGTCACCGCGCATGCGGGCGGCGTCGCGCGCCATGACGTCGAGGTCGGCGCCGACGTGCGGTGCGAGATCGGTCTTGTTGATCACGAGCAGATCGCTCTGCGTGATGCCGGGGCCACCCTTGCGGGGGACCTTGTCGCCGCCGGCGACGTCGATCACGTAGATCGTGTAGTCGACCAGCTCGCGGCTGTACTGGGCGGCGAGGTTGTCGCCACCGCTCTCGACGATCAGGAGCTCGGGGCGCTCGCGCGCCATCAGATCCTCGAGCGCGAGCAGGTTCGGCGAGATGTCCTCGCGGATCGCGGCGTGCGGGCAGCCGCCGGTCTCGACCGCGCGGATCTGCGCGAGCGGCAGCGCCTCGTGGCGGGCGAGGAACTCGGCGTCCTCGCGCGTGAAGATGTCGTTGGTGACGACGCCGAGCTTCACGCGGTCGCGCAGCGCGCGGCACAGCGCGAGCACGAGCGCGGTCTTGCCGCTGCCGACCGGGCCGCCGATGCCGATGGTGAACGCCCGGGCGGCGAAGTCCCGAGCCTGCATCGCGTCGCGTTCGGCGAACCGCCCGGGATGCGTGTGGTGCTCGTGGGTGTGCGGGTGGTCGTGCGCGTGATCGCCGTGCTTGTGGATCATGGGGCCTCAGCTCTGGAACAGTCGCGTGTACAGCCGGTCGTGGGTGGCCTGAACGAGCTCGACGATCGGCGCGACCTGCGCGACGTCGTCGAGCGTCGCGCCGCGCGCGTGGGCGAGGCCGGCGGCGAGCACCGGATCGAGCCGGCCGTGGATCGCCTGCGCCGCGGTCGGGCCGATCGCGCCGAGCCGCACCGCGGCCGACAGGAGGCCGCGCGCCGCGAGGTGCAGGTAGATCGCGAGCGCGTCGTCGCGTTCGACGTCGAGTGCGCGCGTCACGACACCGAACGCCGGCGCGAGGTGGCCCGGGTGGACGTCCGCGATCACCAGCGCGCGCAGCGCCACCAGGCTCGGGATCGCGAACGCGCGCGCGGCGACATCGATCAGCGCGCGCCCCTGGGTGCGGCTGGCGCGGGCGGCGACGTGGCTCCACAGCGTCGACGCGGTGAACGCGTCGAGCTCGCCGTACGGTGCGCCGGCATGTGCGGCGGCGACGATCGGCCCGGCCTGGCGCGCGGTCGCAAGGACCAGCTCGATCGCGAACTGCTCGACGTCGACCGGGCCGGCGTGGAGCGCGGCCTCGAGGCCCGCGGAGTGCGTGAAGCCGCCGGTCGGGAACGCCGAGTCGGCGAGCTGGAGGACGCGCCAGTTCAAAACAGCGAGTACCGCTGGGTGAGAGGCAGCGTGCGCGCCGGCTCGCAGGTCAGCTCGACGCCGTCGGCGCGCACCCGATAGGTCTCGGGGTCGACCTCGATCTTCGGCAGCGCGTCGTTGAGCTTCATGTGCCGCTTGCCGATGCCGCGCATGCCGCGCGCGACCGACAGCTGCTTGTGCAGGCCGAGCGCGCGGACGTGGCCCTCGTGGAACGCGCGCTCCGACACGAACGCGAGGCAGGTCGCGCCGAGCGCCCGACCGCGCGCGCCGAACATCGGGCGCATGTAGAGCGGCTCCGGCGTCGGGATCGACGCGTTCGGATCGCCCATCTGCGCCCACGCGACGAAGCCGCCCTTCAGGACCAGCTCGGGACGGATGCCGAAGAACGCCGGGCGCCACAGCACGAGGTCGGCGAGCTTGCCGAGCTCGATCGAGCCGACGTCGTGCGACAGGCCGTGCGCGATCGCCGGGTTGATCGTGTACTTCGCGACGTAGCGCCGGATCCGGTTGTTGTCGTTGTCGCCGCGCTCCGACGGCAACCGGCCGCGCTGCTCGCGCATCTTGTGCGCGGTCTGCCAGGTGCGCGTGATGACCTCGCCGACGCGCCCCATCGCCTGGCTGTCGGACGAGATGATCGACAGCGCGCCGAGATCGTGGAGGATGTCCTCGGCCGCGATCGTCTCGCCGCGGATCCGGCTCTCGGCGAACGCGACGTCCTCGGGGATCTCGCGGTCGAGGTGGTGACACACCATCAGCATGTCGAGGTGCTCGTCGAGCGTGTTGACGGTGTACGGCCGCGTCGGGTTCGTCGAGCTCGGGATGACGTTGGGCTCGCCGCACACGCGGAGGATGTCCGGGGCATGCCCGCCGCCGGCACCCTCGGTGTGATAGGTGTGGATCGTACGGCCCTTGAACGCCGCGATCGTGTCGTCGACGTAGCCCGACTCGTTGAGCGTGTCGGTGTGGATCGTGACCTGGACGTCCTCGTCGTCGGCGACCGTCAGGCAGCAGTCGATCGCGGCTGGCGTCGTGCCCCAGTCCTCGTGGAGCTTGAGGCCGATCGCGCCGGCGCGGATCTGATCGACGAGCCCGTTGCTCATCGACGTGTTGCCCTTGCCGGTCAGCCCGATGTTGAGCGGGATCGAGTCGGTCGCCTGCAGCATGAGCTCGATGTGGCGCGCGCCCGGCGTGCACGTCGTCGCGTTGGTGCCGGTGGTCGGCCCGGTGCCGCCACCGACGAACGTGGTCACGCCGCTCGCGATCGCCTCGTCGGCCTGCTGCGGGCAGATGAAGTGGATGTGCGTGTCGATGCCGCCGGCCGTGACGATCAGGCCCTCGCCGGCGATCGCCTCGGTCGTGACGCCGACGATCATCGCCGAGCCGACGCCGCGCATCACCGTCGGGTTGCCGGCCTTGCCGAGCCCGACGATGCGGCCGTGCTTGACGCCGATGTCGGCCTTGTAGATGCCGGTCCAGTCGATGATCAGCGCGTTCGTGATCACGAGATCCAGCGCCTCGCTGTCGTCGGCACCGGCGAACTGGCCCATGCGATCGCGCAGCACCTTGCCGCCACCGAACTTGCACTCGTCGCCGTAGGTCGCGTGGTCGCGCTCGACCTCGCACACCAGGCCGGTGTCGCCGAGCCGGAGCCGATCGCCGACGGTCGGCCCGTAGAGCTCGGCGTAGTGGCGGCGCTGCAGCGGGTGACTCACGAGTGCGGCTCCTGCGCGAAGTCACCGGGCCGACGACCGGGCACGAGCCGCACGGTGCGTTGCTCGCCGGGCTCGAACCGCATCGCCGCGCCGGCCGGGATGTCGAGGTGCATGCCAGTCGCCGCGGCGCGATCGAACACCAGCGCGCGGTTGGTCTCGATGAAGTGATAGTGACTGCCGACCTGGATCGGGCGGTCGCCGGTGTTGGTGACCGAGAGTTCGAGCGTCGGCCGATCGGCGTTGAGCACGATCTCACCGTCGCCCGGCAGGAGCTCGCCGGGGACGATCGGGTCGGGCGCGTCGCCAAAGGTCGCGAGGTCGGGCACCGGCAAGAAGCTGCCGTACAGCGCGAGCGCGAGATCGCCGTCGGCGGCGACGATCGGATGGTGCACGGTCACGAGCTTGGTGCCGTCGGGGAACGTGCCCTCGACCTGGACCTCGGCGACGAGCTCGGGAACGCCGGCCATGACCTGGCGGCGGCCGAGCAGCGTGCGCCCGAGGTCCATCAGCTCGGCGACCGAGCGCCCGTCGCGGATCAGCTCGAGCAACTGGGTCGCGATCAGCGCGATCGCCTCGGGATAGTTGAGCCGCACGCCGCGTGCGAGGCGCTTCTGCGCGAGGAAGCCGGCCTGGTGCAGGATCAGCTTGTCGAGATCACGCGGAGCGAGGCGCACGCGTCGTGGATATCACTGATCACCACCTCGCTCGAAAGCTCGAACACCGGATCACCATTTGCGGGCCCACGGATCTTCGCCGAGCGCGAGGCAGGCGGGCATGAGCAGCGTTCGGGAAAAGCTCGTCACGTCCTCGATCGCGCGCGTCGCGATCCGCACGATCGCGCCATCGTCGAACGGGCTGATCGCGGCGATGATCGCGGCGTCGCGCGCGAGCTCCGGCAGCGCGATCGCACGCGCGAGCTCGGCGACCCGCGGGCCGATCACGACGCAGGTCGCGAGCGCGGTGTAGCCGGCCATCCGCGCGGCGACGTCGCCGTCGGCGCGGTCGAGCACGACGCGATCGTGGAGCCGGGTCGTGCCGGCGCGCACGATCGTCAGCGTGCTGTCGATCCGCGACGCGGCCCAGCGCTCGCCGAACGCGAGCCGGCCCGCGGTGAGCACGTCGACGAGGACGAGCGACGCGTCGGCCGCGAGCTCGATCCGCGTGGTCGACGCGACGCGCGCGTCGGCGAACGGCACGATCGGATCGGGCACGACGATCGCGCTCGCGCCCGCACCGGCGCGCACGTCGAGCCGCTGGCGGGTCGTGCCGCGGTACGCCTTGGTCGACGCCTGCGTCGTGACCACGCAGGTCGCGCCGTCCTCGATCGTGACGTCGAGCGCGACGTCGTCGCCGTCGACCAGGCCGCCGCCGAGGCTGCTGGTCACGATCCACGCCGCCTTGCCGGCCGCGCGCGGCGTCAGCAGGCGCAGCGCACCCGCGCCGCGCGCGCGGATCACGTCGCTGCGATCGGTCCCGGCACGGATCACCGCGGTCGCGAGGTCGGTCACTTAATGCGACGACAGGATCGCGCCGAGCTCGAGCATGCGGCGGATCCGCGGCACGAGGTCATCGGTCATCGCGTCGAGGTCGTACTTCGGCTTCCAGCCCCAGTCGCGCCGTGCCGCGCTGTCGTCGATCGCCTTGGGCCACGAGTCGAGGATGCCCTGGCGCACCGGATCCGGCTTGTAGGTGAACTTGGCCTCGGGGATCGCGCGGTTGACCGACGTCGCGATCTCGTCGGCGCGCGGCGACATCGCGGCGATGTTGTAGATCGTGCGCGTCAGCTTCTCGCGATCGGCGAGCGCGAGCTCGAGCAGCGCGCGGACGCCGTCGGGCATGTACATCAGCGGGATCCGCGTGTCGGCGCGCGCGAACGCCTCGTACGCGTGCTTGCGAACGCCGTCGACGTACATGAACAGCGCGTAGTCCGACGAGCCGCCGCCCGGCATCGCCGCCGAGATCAGCCCGGGGAAGCGTACGCCGCGGCAGTCGATGCCGTAGCGCTTGCGGTAGTACGCGCAGAGCAGCTCGCCGGCGACCTTGGTCGCGCCGTACATGGTGCCCGGGTGTAGCGGCGAGTCGTCGGGTGCCGGATCGGGCAGCGGGCCCGACGGCGGCGGGCCGAACACCGCGATGCTCGACGTGAACATCAGCCGGTTGACCTTCGCGCGTCGGCACGCCTCGAGGACGTTCCACGTGCCGGTCTGGTTGACGTCGTAGGCGAGCCGCGGATTGGACTCGCCGGCCGCCGACAGGATCGCGGCGAGGTGGAAGACGAGCTCGGGGCGCGACTCGGTGAACAGGTGCTGCACGGCGGCGGCGTCGGTGACGTCGAGGCGCTGCCACTCGCCGCCCGCGTGCGCGTGGCTCGGCGGACGTGGCGCGAGGTCGGTCGAGACGACCTCGTGGCCGGCGGCGATCAGGGCTCCGATCAGGTCGTGGCCGATCTGGCCACCCGCTCCGGTGATGAGAATTTTCACGCGCGCACTATATGTGCGTCAGTGCGTAGCGTCGATGCCGTAGACGTCGCAGTGATGGGCGAACGTCATCACGCCGCCGACATCGGTCCCGGGGCCAGGAGCGTCGCGGCTGGTCGCCCCGCCGCCCCAGTGGTAGGGCGAGTCGGAGAACGCGAGGAACACGCACATCTCCTGGTCGCCGATCCCCCAGCCGACGATCTGGTCGCGGGGGTTTTCGTACTGGCAGGAGAACCGCATCGTGGCGTAGCCGGTGAAGTCGAACAGCGGATCGATCGGCCCGCCGAGCACGTCGCCGGCCCGGTTGTCGGTCGTGAAGATGTTCGTGCTCGTGCCGTCGGCGCGGACGGCGTCGACCGTGAGCCGCGTGCCGAGCGAGTGGTAGTGCGCGAGCGCGTAGTACAGCTTGAAGTCGGGCGCGCGGCCGAGGATCGACTCGTGCTTCGCCGCGATGTCGCACTCGAGCGTGAACGCCGAGCTCGCGTGCGCCGGCAGGCCGAGTGCCTCGTCCTCGAACGACACCCCGGCGAGCAGCGTGTGCACGGCGGCCTCGGGGATCTGGCCGATCCGGATCGTCGGGGACAGCTGGAGCGTGGTGTCGCCGGTGTTGAGCAGGTGCAGCTGCGCGAACAGCTTGCTGTGCGGCGGGATCTTCAACGCCACGCCGTCGGGGAATGCCTGGGTCTCGTGTGGCGCCTGGGTCGACTGCGCGAACAGGACGCCGCCGAACAGCGCCGCGGCGGGCTCGCTGTACTTGTGCGCGGCGCAGTTGAACGTGGCGTCGTCGTTCTCGCCGTTGGGCCCGAGGAACTCGTTCTCGGGCACGAAGAACCAGTTCGAGTGATGGAACCCGACGCCGGTCGTCAGCTCGACCTGGTTGACGAACACCGCGGCGTCGTTGTGCAGCGTGATCTGCACGCACTGATCGGAGATCTCCTGGCTCGGCCCGAGCGTGTACGGCCCGAACGAGAACGTGTCGGGGACATCCTCGATCTGCGGCGCCGAGTCGGGCTTGGTGCAGGCGACCATCGCGACGACGACAACCCCGACGAGGACGATTCGCATCCCCACCTGAGTATCATGGTCCGACCAATTCAGGGAACCGCGATGTCCCGAGCGGCGAACCGCGGCCGATACTCCTTGGCGATCGTCTTCGCCAGGATCGTCGCGTAGTCGCGCGGCGCGGCGAGGCCCCAGGCGCGTTGCTCGTCGGTGATCGCGCCGTCGTCGGTGGCGATGGCTTCGTTGCCGACGCCGTAGGTGTGCTCGAGCTCGGCGAACATCGCCGGCAGATCGCCGCCGACGATCGCGGGGATGTCGCCGCCGAACGGCGTCGTCAACAACCAGTCGAGCAGGTCCCATCCGAAGTCGCGGTGGCGGACCTCGTCGCGCAGGATGCGATCGAGCGCGACCCGCGCGACCGGCTCGGTGCACGGCTCGCGGAGGTGGCGGAACAGCGGCACCGCGACGGTCTCGCCGAGGCAGAACACGCGCACCGCGGTCCGCAGGATCGCGAGCTCGAGCGACCCGGTTCCACGCGCGAGCTCGAGCTGCGTGCGATCGAGCGCGGGTGGCGCGCTGCCGCCCGCGGCGACGTAGACCTCGTGCGACAGCCGCGAGTGCGCGAGCTCGTCGGCGACGATCGCGAGCCCGGCATCGATCAGATCGGGCGGCGCGCCGGCCTGGATCAGCCACAGCACGAGGTGCTGCGTGATCGCCGCGGACGTGTACTCCGCGACGATCCGCGCCCGCCACTCGTCACGGACTCTGTTCATGGGCAGGTCACGGGCAATCGACGACGCGCGGCGGCGGCGGGTTGCACTTGGCGTTGTACGGGCACTTGAACGCCGGCGCGTCGACGACACACTGGGTCGCGCTCGCGCGTCTGACGATCTTGAGCGACGCGCCATCGGCGAGGTCGCTCGGGCACTTGTAGGCCGACGGCATCGGCGGGTTGCACGTCGGCATCGGGTCGCCCGGCTTGTGGTTCGGCATCTTGCACGCGTCGTCGTTGAACGCGGTGCACGCGGCGCCGTGACGGCTGACCGTCCAGTGCTGATCGAACTTTTCGACGCTGGTGTCGACCGGCACCGGCCGCGGCGGGTTCATCACCGGCGGCCGCTTCGGGGGCTCCGGTTGCGGGGCGGGCGGATTCACCGTATGGGTCGGCGGCGGCTCCTCGGGCATCGGGCGCGGCGGATTCACGACCGCGACCGGCGGGCGCGGCGGTGGCGCGGTGGATACCGGCTCGTTCTGCGGCGGCGGCGGGGGCGGCGGTTGATTCGAGCTCGAGTGAACGCCACCGTCGGCGACGCACGCGCCGAACGGCAGCGCGAGCGTGAGGACGAACGGCGTGGCGAACGTCCGGCGGGGTGCGCGCATGCCGCAAAGGTAGGCGGCGCCCGTGCACCGATCAACTCGCCAGGCTTGTTACCGTCCAGATCCATGGGAATCAGGGGGCTCGCGGTCGCGGCGATCATCATGTGGGCGGGTGCGAGCGTGCGCGCCGACACGCTGACCCCCGAGGATCTCGCCAGGAAGAACGAGAACGGCTACGTCACCGGCCTGCCGCTGTTCGCGTACTCGACGGACATCGGCGTCGGCGGTGGCGCGCGGGCGTACTACTTCTGGGATGGCAAGAAGACCGATCCGCGATTCGCGACGACGCCGTACCTCCAGCGCGTGTTCCTGCAGGCGTTCGTCTCGACGCGCGGCGTGCAGTTTCACTGGCTCGACTACGACGCGCCGCAGATCTTCGACTCGCCATATCGCATCCGCAGCCAGCTGATCTACTACCGCGCGGTCAACCAGAACTACTTCGGCATCGGCAGCGCCCCGGCGACCCAGCCGCTCCACTTCACGGGCTCGGACAAGGGCTACGAGAAGTACGACGACTACCTCGCCGACGAGAACAAGATCACCGGCAACACGACTTACGCCAAGTACGACCAGTACGACCTCCAGCGCCCGATCTGGATCTGGAGCCTCGAACGGCTGTTCTTCGATCGCAAGGTCCGCGCGCTCGCCGGTTTCGGGTTCTCGTATGCGGTCATCCACGACTACTCGGGCAAGCAGGTCGACGCGACCGACGATGCCGGCGCCACCGTGAAGGCGACCGAGGCGCGCACCCGGCTCCAGGAGGACTGCATCGATCGCAGCGTGCTGAACGGCTGCAAGGGCGGCTGGGACAACTACCTGCGCTTCGGGCTGTCGTACGACACCCGCGACTTCGAGCCCGATCCGAACAGCGGCGTGTACGCCGATCTCGCGGTCGACGCCGGGACCCGGGCACTCGGCTCGGACTTCGACTACGTGCGCGTGCTCGCCGCGGCGCGCGGGTACTGGTCACCCGTGCCGGAGACCGATCTCGTGCTCGCGGGCCGCGGCGTGATCCAGATCCAGTCCAAGGGCACGCCGTTCTTCTCGATGGACACGCTGCCGTTCACCGAGGATCCGCGCACCGGCCTCGGCGGCCACCGCACGATGCGCGGGTTCAAGCAGGACCGCTTCGTCGGCAACGCGATGACGCTGCTCAACGCCGAGGTCCGCTGGACGTTCACGCGGTTCACCGTCAAGCGGCAGAAGTTCGCGCTGATCGCGGCGCCGTTCCTCGACACCGGGCGCAGCTTCGACAGCGCCGAGCAGCTCGGGCTCCACCAGTGGCGGCTCGCCTACGGCGGCGCGCTGCGGATCTCGTGGAACCTCGCGACCCTGGTGACGATCGATTACGGCCGATCGAGCGAGGACTCCGGCCTGTACATCAACTTCGGGCACATCTTCTGAACCTGAGCTAGGCTCGTCGCGATGACGGTCGATCGCCTCCGCGCGCTGCTCGAGTCCGACGCGATCCTCGCGTCGCGCACCGAGGGCGACGCGCTCGCCGAGCAGGTCGGCGGCGAGCTCGCGCGGCGGTGGTACATCGCGGTGATCCGCGCCGCGATGGCGGCGCCGCCCGACGGCGACACCGTGCGCGAGCTCTACGGCGAGCTCGTCGATCGCTATCGCGAGCAGCCCGATCACCTGGCCGCGCTGCGCGCCCTGGGCGAAGAGCTCCGCGCGCGCGAAGCCAGCGGCGAGCTACCGAGCACGCTCGTCGCGCGCAGTGATCGCCGCAAGCACTAGAGATGATCGAGCACCGGGGTCGCGCGTGGCTGGTACGCCAGCGCGCGGGTGATCCGGTCGCGCAGGCCAGCGTCGACCCGCTTCCACGCGTCGCGTTTCGGTAGCGCGATCCGGATCGAGGTCAGGGTATCCGCGGCGAAGCCCTCGAGCACGCGGCCGACCTCGAGCGCGAACTGGGCGAGCCGCGGTGGCTTCGCGGTCGGCGGGCCGACCACGACCAGTCCATCGAACGCGGTCGCGGGGCTCGCGCGCGTCACGCCGAACCGCCAGTCGAGCTCGTTCCAGGTGCTCTCGATGATCTCGAAGCCAGTGAGCTTCGAGCCGCGCACCGCGGCGATCCACTCCTGCAACGTGTCGGGCTCGCCGGTGACCGCGAGCTCGGTGATCGGCAGGTCGCACCACGCCGGCGCCGCGAAGGCCGGTGCGCGTTCATCGTCGCGCGGCGCGAACCCGCGGAGCTCGAGCCGGCGCAGGGTCGGGATGTCGAGCTGCTGCAGCAGCGGGATCGCCTCGACGAGATCGCGCGGATCGAAGCTCGCGACCCAGCCGAGCATCTCGAGTCGCGGGCGCGGCTTCATCGCGAGCAGGATCTCGAGCCCGCCGTTGTCGAGCTCGGTCGCGACGCGCAGCGCCGGCAGGCCACCCGGCCCGGCGTCGGGGATCCCCCCGGTGACCTCGACCAGCGTCGACCAGATCGGATCGGGCGCGGCGTCGCGCCGGATGCCGACCTTGCAGGCCGCGAGGAACCCGCGCTCGAACCGCATCCCGGCCTTGCGGAGCTGCGGCGCGATCGCACCGAGCCAGCGCGTCGCGTGTTCGTCGACCAGCGCGGCCGCGCGCCGGCGCATCGCGGGCGTCGGATCCGCGGTCAGCTGCAGCGCGATCAGCTCGCCGCGCGGATCGCCGCGCTCGCCGAGCCAGTCGGCGTAGACCAGGCGCGGTGCATCGTCGGCGGGGTTCGCGTAGATCGCGGCGAGCAGCGCCTGCGCCTGGTCGGCCCCGCCGTCGGTGGCGCGCGCGGCGTCGACGATCGCGCGCAGGTGATCGGCGTCCGTGCTGGCGAGCTCCGGCGGATCGCCGTACGCCGCCTCGAGCGCCGGCACCAGCTTCGCGAGCTTCTTGCCGAGCATCTCGACCTCGGGCGGGTTGAGCGTCTTGTTGGCCGCCCACCGCGGCGGGCAGGCGCGCGCGCGGGCGAGGATCCGCGCGTCGCCGAGCTCGGGGAGCCGCGCGAGCACGTGCTTCCAGAACGGCTGCGTGCGGTGCACCGTCACGTTGTACGGCGGCACCTCGAGCATCGCGACGATCGCGCTGGCGAGCCGCGGATCGTCGCACTGGTCGACGAGCATCAGGCGCGCGAGCGTCTCGGCGTTGCCCTTGGTGTCGGTCAAGGAGGTCACGAGGAGGCCGCGGATGACCGGGTCGCCACTCGTCGCCGCCGCGGTCCACGCCGCCGCGCGCTCCTTGGGAGTTCGTCCCGACGGCGGCATCAGGCCTCGCTCGGCGCGCACGCCGATCGCGTCGATCGCGTCGGCGAGCGCGATCGCGGGTGTCGCGCGCCAGGCGTCGAGCAGGTGGGCGAGGGCGGTCGCGAAGTCGCCTTCGGTCGCCGCGGCGCGCGCGGCGGCGAGCGGGTGCTGTTTCGCGGGGCGGGATGAGGCCACGTCGCGCGCAGCATACAGGGCTGACGCTTGCGGCGATCGGGTTGCGCCGCGACCGACGCTGATGTGCTATTCAGCGCTCCGCCATGAGCCTGGTCGTCCTCGACGACGTCACGCTGTTCTTCGCCGATCGCCTGATCTTCGAGAGCGCGGGCCTGCGCCTGTCGCACGGTGACCGGGTCGGCCTGATCGGCCCGAACGGCTCGGGCAAGACCACGCTCCTCAAGATCATCGCCGGCGATCAGGAGATCGACGATGGCAAGGTCACCCGCGCGAGCGGCGTGCGCATCGGCTGGCTGCCGCAGGACATCTCGATCTCGGGCGGTCGCTCGCTGATCGACATGATCCTGTCGTCGGTCCCGGGCCGCAGCGAGCTCGACAAGCGGCTCGCCGACACCGAGGCCGCGCTCGAGCTCGCGACCCGCGAGGGCTCCGACGCCCACGAGGACACCGTGATGGAGCTCGCCGCCGAGATCGGCGAGCTGCACGCGCAGATCGATCACTTCGAGCGGTTCTTCGGCGAGCACGAGGCGCTCGCGATCCTCGCCGGCCTCGGGTTCGCGACCGGCGACGAGCACCGCGACCTCGGCGAGTTCTCCGGCGGCTGGAAGATGCGCGCCGTGCTCGCGGGCCTCCTGTTCCAGCGCCCCGACGTCCTCCTGCTCGACGAGCCGACCAACCACCTCGACATGCCGTCGGTCGCGTGGTTCTCCGAGTTCCTGAAGGCCTGGAAGGGCTGCTTCATCCTGATCTCGCACGATCGCGAGTTCCTCAACGAGCAGATCTCCAAGGTGGTCTCGCTCGAGCTCGAGGGCATCCGCAGCTACCCGGGCAACTACGAGAAGTACGTCGCGGCGCGCGCCGAGGAAGAGACGATCCTCGAGGGGCGCGCGTCGAACCTCCAGCGCGAGCGCGATCGCCTGACGGTGTTCATCAATCGGTTCCGCGCACAGGCGAACAAGGCGAAGGCCGTCCAGTCGCGCGTCAAGATGCTCGAGAAGATGGAGACCGTCGAGACCTACGGCAAGCGTGGCGTCATGCGCTTCACGTTCCCCGAGACGCCGCGGTGCGCCGCCGAGATCGTCAAGATCGACAAGCTGCAGAAGGCGTACGGCGACCACGTGATCTTCCCGAAGCCGGGCATGGACCTCACGGTCCGGCGCGGCGAGAAGATCGGCATCATCGGCGTCAACGGCGCCGGCAAGACCACGCTGCTCCGCATGATCGCCGACGAGATCCCGCGCGACGGCGGCACGATCAAGCTCGGCAGCGGCGTCGAGGTCGGCTACTACGCGCAGCACCACGCCGAGACGCTCGATCTGTCGGCCACCGTCATGGAGGTCGTCCAGCGACGCTCGCCGGAGACCGCGCCGTCGCGCGTGCGCTCGATCCTCGGCGCGTTCATGTTCTCGGGCGACGACGTCGACAAGCCCGTCAAGGTGCTGTCGGGTGGCGAGAAGGCCCGCGTCGCGCTCGCGCGGCTGCTCGTCAAGCCGGGCAACCTGCTCCTCATGGACGAGCCGACCAACCACCTCGACCTCGCGTCGAGCGAGGCGCTCGCGCAGTCGCTGACCACGTTCGACGGCACGCTCGTGTTCGTCAGCCACAACCGCTCGCTGATCCGCACGCTCGCGACGCGGATCTGGAACGTCGAGGACCAGAAGGTCGAGACCTACCCGGGCACGCTCGACGAGTACCTCTACTCGATGAACGAGCGCCGGATCGCGGTCGCCGCGGCCGACACCGAGACCGCGCAGCGCCGGACGCCGAAGGGCACCGTGAAGGGCAAGCCGGCGCCGGCACCCAAGCCCGTCGAGGACGACAAGGCCCGCAAGCGCCGCGAGGCCGACGAGCGCCAGAAGCGCAACCAGAAGGTCGGCCCGCTCGAGAAGCTGGTCGCGCAGCTCGAGGAGCGCATCGGCGTGCTCGAGGCCGAGCAGAAGACCCGGGGCGCCGAGCTCGCCGATCCCTCGGTCTACGAGGACGCGCCACGCCGCAACAAGCTGCTCGCCGACTTCCAGGGTGCGGCCGACAAGCTCGACGAGCTGGTGCCGCGCTGGGAAGCCGCGATGGCCGAGCTCGAGACCGCGCGCGCGGCGCTCGCGGCCGGCAGCTGACCCTGGCGGCGCGGTCGGCTTCTTGCAGCGCTCGCTGCCATGTTCCATTTGCGTACCGTTCTCACACCCGCGTTGCTCGCCTTGACCGTCGGAGGCGCGGCTTGCACCTCGTCCAGCAACTCGTCGGGGATCGCCGCGGACACGCGGTCGCTGAACGGCGCAGAGGGCCCCTTGGTCGGAGGCTCCGCGAGCGTCACGGGCATGTACGGCACCGAAACCATCGGGCCCGTCATGAGCGCCTACTGGATCGGCTTGCCCCTCGCCCCGGACGAGGCCGCCGGTGGTCCGTTCATCAATCTGCTGTCTGGCCCGCTGACCTGCAACGACATCTCCGTGACCGGCTGGCTGTCGACGATTCCGCCGGAGACGCAGGTGCTCGAGCTGATCGTCGGCACGACCGCCACCGGGTCAGCCGCCCCGGTGGCCGCGGCCGCCGCGGCCAACGTCGCCGAGGTCAACTACTTGTTCGGGCACGTCTCGACCGAGCAGCGGGCGACGAGCGGTAGCGTCACGCTGACCGCGTACGCGGCGGACATGTCGGTCGACGGGATGGTCGATGTCACGTTCCCCTCGGGGACCGCGCACGGAACCTTCCACGCGGTGTACTGCCCGGGCGGCCAGGAAGAGTCGCGCTAGCGGCACGGGCGAACCAGCCCGGTTGCACTGTGCGCTTCTGCAGGGACGCCGCAATCAGCGCGGCAGCTCGCGGACGCGCTCGTCGACCAGGCTGGCCTCGGGCACGTAGCCGGTCGCCGCGATCGCATCCCACCAGCGCGTGCGGAGCTCGCCGACGCGAGTCGCGAGCGCGGCGATTTGATCGAGGAGGTCCTCGTTTCGCGCGGTGAGCTCGGCGTCGTGGATCGTCGCGCGCACCACCGCGAGGTCGGCCTTGCAGGCCTCGAGCGCGCTCATCTCGGCGTCTGCCATCGCGAGCAACCGCGTACGCACCTCGGCGGTGCCCGCCGCGTCGCGCGCGAGCCGCAGGCCCTTCATCACGTCCCACACGCGCAGCGCGAGCTCGACCTTGACGTCGGCGCACGCGGCGAACAGCGGATTGAGCCCGGGCGGCACGAGCGCCAGGCGCGCGCAGAACGTCGTGACGTGCGCGAGGTACGTCGCGAGGTCGGACTCGTAGATCCCGAAGCGGATCGCGTAGCTGCGATACGGCTCCTTGACCGCGTACTTCCACGCCGTGCGGATGTCGCCGAGCTGGTAGTCGCGGAACCCGCGCATGTACTCGAACAGCCCGCGAACGTCGGCGCGCGCGGCGAACACCGGGTGCGCGGCGATCGCGTCGGGGATCCTGGCGGCGTCGACGAGCTCGATGTACAGCGGCCAGATCGTCGCGCGCTCGGTGTAGCCGAGGTCGCGCATCGCCTCGAAGAACGTCAGCTTGCCGACGTGGCGCGCGAGCGGGAGGTGCTCGTGGTAGAGCGTCCAGAACGAGAAGAACGTCGCCTCGTCCTCGGCGTGCTTGAGCGCGCTCGCGTAGTCCTCCCACGCCGGGCCCTCGGGTGGCAGCTCGGCCGGGGCGGGCTCGCCGCTCGCGTACCAGCGGGCGAAGTCCGGCATCGGCGGCGGCGTGTAGTTGCCGAGCACGAAGTGAAAGCAGTCGTGCGAGAAGTGCAGGCCCTGGAGCGCGCGATCCTCGCCGCGATCGGCGGCCATGAACACGCGGTATGCGGCCTTGAAGAAGCTGCGGTCCTTGTCGACCTTGGGATACACGATGCGCAGCCCGAACTCGTGCTGCAGGAGCGTCATCACGCGCGCGTAGGTCGGGGCCTCGAGCTGCTCGGCCTCGATCGACGAGTAGGTCTTCAACCGCGCCTGGACCTGCGAGCCCTCGGTCATCCGATCGAGGTAGACCCGGCGCCGCACCGGATCGCCGACGCGCGCGCGCGAGAACGGATCGACACCGAGCGCGAGCAGCCCGCCGGTCACGACCGGATCGCGCACGAGGCCGTCGGCGACCGCGCGCGCGAGCTCGCCGAGCTCGATGAGGAACGCGCCCTCGGGCAGCGCGGGCAGCGAGGCGCCGTCGAGCTCGCAGGCGTAGCGATGGCGCAGCTCGCTCGACAGCGAGTTGTCGGGCTCGCCGGGTGGCCCGAGCCGGACGTGGCCGCGCACGCGCGCACCGGGGAGCGCCCGCGCGATCAGCCGCTCGAGCAGCGCGCGGTCGTCGCGACCGATCAGCGCCTGCTCGTCGGGCGCGACGAAGAAGCCGGTCGCGTTCGCGTAGCGCAGCGACACCGGCAGATCGAACAGCGGACGGCGTGCGCGGCGCTCGAGCGCGGCCGGGCGCAGCTCGTTCCACAGGAGGAAGTACGTGCCCGCCGGGCCGCGCAGGTACGGCAGCATCGACACCGCGACGCCGCTGCCGGGCGTCACCAGCTCGAACGCCTGCGCGCCGTGCGGCACGCGCCAGGCTTTGAGGAACCCGAGCTCGTCGGCGCGCGGATCGCCGAGCCGGCGCGCGACCCCGACCTCGACCTCGGCGAGCGACGCCGCGAGCTGATCGGCGGACCACACCGCGCGCGGCGTGAAGTCGGCGGGCCCGGTCGCCGGAATCCGCGCGCTCGGCGGCTCGAGCGCGGCGAGCAGCGCGGGGAGCTCCTCGCCGCACGGCACGCCGGCCTCGAGCTGCGCGACGAGCTCGTCGACCGGGCGAAACACGATGCGGTGATCGGCGCCGTCCCACGACACGAAGAGGTCGCGCGCGGCCGGCGGCTCGATCTCGAGCAGGAGCGGCAGCGCGAGCTCGGTGAGGTACCCGACCGAGCGCGCCCAGCTCGGCAGCGGGATCTGGAGCTTGGCATCGTCGGGATTCACGTGCGTGCGCTCGGTGAAGATCGCGCGCCCGTAGCCGCGGATGTCGCCCGCCTGATCGACGCCGGAGAAGTCAAAGCCGATCGCCTCGAGCCCGCGCAGGGGCGCGCCGCGCAGCCCGCGCGACGGGCGTTCGCGCTCGAGCACGCCCGCGATCCGGCGGCCATCGTGCGCGAACCACGGGAGCACCTGGCGCGAGTCGAGCTTGCGCCGCCCCGCGATCTCGAACGCGCGCCCACCGAGCTCCCAGGCACCGAGCGTGAGGAACGACGGCGTGCCGGTCAGCTTCTCCATGGCTCGATGGTCGCTCAGCCCGGTTTGTTCGTGACCGGCTGGAACCACGAGATCTTGCGATCGACCAGCTCGCGGTGCCGATCGAGCGCGATGCCGAGCCGGCGACGGGTCGCGACCGACCACGCCGACGACGCGCTCAGCTCGAACGTGAAGCGCGTGATCCGCGGCATGCGCGCGATCAGCGGCTCGAGGCCGTCGAGCGCGGTGACGAGCTTCGGGGTGGTCGTGCCGCTCGGGGCGGCGATGCGCAGCGCGCCCCAGGCCCCCGACGCGTCGCGCTCGATCCGGATCGTCCAGCCGCTCGGCGACACCGTCGAGTATGCGGGCGCGTCGTGGAGCACGAGCGTGCGCAGCGCCGTCCCCTCGATCGCGCCGAACCACGCCGCGGAGGTCGCCAGGTGCGCGCCCACGCAGAGCTCGTGGAGCGGTGCCGCGGTCCAGCACCACGCGACGGTCTCGGGCCGCATCCCGTCGACGAGCCAGCGCGGCGACTCCCAGATCAGGTAGCGCAGGTGCGCGAGGCGAGGGGCGAGCTTCTGGTAGGTCGCGGCGGCGGTGCGCCACTCGGTGTCGTCGTCGAACAGGCGGCCGAGCCAGCCGAGCGTGCGCAGCGGCGGTGGCTCGCGGAGCGCGCCGAGCGCGACGAGATCGCGGTCGCGGAGGTCCAACGCCGTGGTCAGCGCCGGCATCGGACACGCGTCGGTGGCGGGCAGCCCGCCGGTGATCTCGGTGACCGTCGCCCACGCCGGGTCGGGCGGCGGGACCGCGCCGTCGACGACCGTGCAGCGCGCGACGAACCCGCGCGCGAACGTCGGGGAGCGCACGTACGGCGCGAGCGAGCCGAGCAGCTCGCCCTCGTGGGTGCGCACGATCTGCGCGACCCGATCGTACGGCGAGATCGGCGCGAGCTGGAGTGCGATCAGCTCGGCGCGCGGATCGCCGCGCTCGAGCAGCCAGTCCGCGTACACCGCACGCGGGCCATCGTCGGCCGGCGCGCGGTAGATGTCGGCGAGCAACCGCGCCGCGGTCTCCGCGTCGGCATCCTCGGACGCCGGTCGCCGCGTCACCGCCGCGAGGATCGCGCGCGCGCGTTCGGCATCGGCCGCGTCGAGCGTCGGGGCCGCGTCGCACGCCGCCTGGACCTCCGCGATCATCGCGTCGATCCGCGCCGTGACATCGGCCTTTCGTGCCGGCGGCACGCGCCCGATGATCTCGCGGCGCGCCGCGATCAAGGTCGCGAGCGCGCGGCGATCGCGCGCGGCCACGAGCAGCGCCCCGATCGGTGTCCACACGGCCTTGATGCCGCGGTCGAACTGCGACAGCGTCGTCCGCCGAAGCTTCGGGTTCGCCAGGTGTGCCGTGATGGCGCGCGGCACCCGTGGGTCGTACGGGCCGAGCGCGAGCAGCCGCTTCGCGAGATCGCCCTCGGTCGCGCCGTGCAGCAGGTGATGTCGCACACAGGGCTCGCTCGACGCCGCGGCCGCGTGCCACGCCGCGTCGAGCTCGCGGACTGTCTCGCCAGTCGGCACCGGCGCGTGACGCGCCGCGCGCGGCCCGAGCGCGACCACCGCGTCGCCGATCGTGTCATCGGGTAGCTCGCCCCACACCTCGACGAGGAGGCCGAGCGCGCGCGCGTCGTCGCCGGCGTCGAGTGCCGCGAGCACATCAGCCAGCATCGCTGCATGATACAATCGATGCGGTGACCGATCTCAGCGGGCATACGATCGACGGCAAGTACCAGCTCGTGGAGATCGCCGGCGAAGGCGGCATGGCCACCGTCTACAAGGGCTTCGTTCGCGGCGCCGCCGGCTTCCAGCGCGCCGTCGCCGTGAAGCACATCCGCCCCGAGTTCCGCGCGCTCAAGAACTACATCGACATGTTCATCGAGGAGGCGCGCGTCGGCTCCGAGCTCGCGCACCCGAACATCGTCCAGGTCCACGACTTCTGCAGCGAGGCCGGCTCGTACTACCTCGTCATGGAGTGGGTCGACGGCATCGATCTCGGCGGCTTCATCAAGGCGTATCGCGACTCCAAGCGCGAGATCCCGTGGCCGCTCGCCGTCGCGGTCGGCATCGGCACGCTGCGCGGCCTCGGCGCCGCGCACGATCGCATCGGCGCCAACGGCCAGCCCGCCCCGGTGATCCATCGCGACGTGTCGCCGCACAACGTGCTGCTCGGCGTGAACGGCGTCGTCAAGCTGTCCGACTTCGGCCTCGCGCGCGCCCGCGATCGCGCCTCCTCGCTCACCGCGCCCGGCACCGTGAAGGGCAAGCTGTCGTACCTCGCGCCCGAGGTCACGTTCGGCAAGCCCAACACCGTGCAGTCCGATCTGTTCGGTGTCGGCTCCGTGCTGTGGGAGACGCTCACCGGCGATCGCCTGTTCGACGGCAAGACCGACGTCGAGATCTTCAAGAAGATCCGCGCCTGCGTGATCCCACCGATCGCCGATCGCCGCCCCGACATCCCGGCATCACTCGTCGCCGTGCTCGAGACCGCGCTCGCCGCCGATCCCGCCAACCGCTACGCAACCGCCGACGAGTTCGCCTACGCCCTCGGCCAGGTCATGAAGCAGGCGGTCGGCATCAACGCCAACAGCGCCCTCGGCGCCGCCGTCAACGAGGCGCGCGCGCGCACCGCGGCCGCCGATCAGCAGGCCACCGCCTCACACTCGACGAAGTCGAACTCGATGGATGTCGACTTCTCGTCGACCGACCAGCCGATTCCGCTGACGCAGCCCAAGCGCGTCCCGAGCGGCCCGGTCGACTCGCAGGTCCTCACCGACCCGCAGCTGCGTCCGAAGAAGTAGCTCGTCGCTTCGTCAGATACCAAGCACCACGACGAGCGGTTCGCGAGGTTCCTCGCCGACCCGCACCTGCGTCCGAAACAGTGACTCTAGACAACGGATTTGCGCGTTGGATTCAACATGTCTGGATACTCACGAGGTCCGAGGAGCCTGCAAAGTTCTCGAACTCACCACGAAATCGGTCCTCGTCGAGAGATTCAGCCCTCGTTCATACCGGAACGATACAAACCGCATGGGTCTCCTCGTGCTCTCAGTAGAAGTCGTCGCTCCACCCCAACCTCACATCGCGCTTCGCATACGATAAGCGAGTTATCTCGGATAGATCGCCCGGGTAGGCGTTTGTCGTACCAGCTTGGCGGCAACCTCTGTATAAACGCGCCATGCGGATCGCCCTGGCTGCTGCCTTCATCCTCGTCACCGGTGCCTGTGGCACTCCCAAGCGCGACAACGGCGCGGCCGACGCGACCGCACCTGCCGATGCGTGCGTCGGGCTGCAGTGTCGGATCGACAACTGCGCCGCGCAGGGCCTGATGCCGACCCGGATCTCGGGCAAGGCGTACGCGCCGAACGCGACGTTGCCGCTCTACAACGTGACGGTCTACATCCCGAACGTCGATCCGGGCACGTTCCCGGCCGGCGTGCAGTGCGACCAGTGCATCACGACGCTTCCGGGCGAGCCGGTGCAGTACACGTCGTCGGCCGAGAACGGTGACTGGCACCTCGACAACGTCCCGTCGGGCACCGACGTCCCGCTCATCCTCACGGTCGGCAAGTGGCGCCGCCGCGCGCTGATCCCGAACATCGTCGCATGCCAGGACAACCCGCTTCCGGCGGCGCTGACGTCGCTGCCGTCGAAGGCGACCGAGGGCAACGAGATGCCGAAGATCGCGATGGTCACCGGCCAGTGCGACGCGCTCGAGTGTCTCGTCAAGAAGCTCGGCGTCGCGACGTCGGAGTTCTCGGGCGAGACCGGCAACGGTCACATCCACCTGTTCACCGCGAACGGCGCGACCCACATCGGCAACGACACCGCCCATCCGTTCTCCACTGCCCAGTCGCTGTGGAACGACGTCGAGAAGCTGAAGAAGTACGACATCACGATGTTCTCGTGTGAGTGCAGCCCCAACGTCACCGAGAAGTCCAAGGACGCGATGGACAACCTGCGCGCCTACGCGGACCTCGGCGGGCGCGTCTTCCTCGAGCACTATCACAACATCTGGCTGACCGGCGATCCGGCCGATGCGACCCATCGCACCGCGGTGTGGCCGAACATCGCGACCTGCGCGTCGGACGGCTACGACACCGCGACCGACGTGATCGACCAGGTCAACAACCCCAAGGGCGTCTCGTTCGCCGAGTGGATGCTCTCGGTCGGTGGCAGCTCGACGCTCGGCAACATCGACATCCAGGACGGTCGCCAGACCTGCACTGCAGTCGACGAGTCCAAGGCGGATCGCTGGGTCGGGTTCGGCGCGTCGACGGGCTTCCCGCAGAACTTCCAGTTCACGACGCCGAACGAGATGCCCGAGGCGAACCGCTGCGGCAAGGTCGTGTTCTCCGACATGCACGTGGCATCGGGCTCGTCGTCGAGCGCCTCGACCGGCTTCCCGGGTGGCTGCAGCGCCGGCGACCTCACTCCGCAGGAGAAGGCGCTTGCCTTCATGTTCTTCGACATCGCCTCGTGCATCAACGTGATCTCGAAGACCAACTAGCGACAACATCGTGACGGCCGCCGTGCTGCGCGATGCGGCCGGTGCACGGATGCGGTGAATGCTACGGTTGTGGCGTGATCGCGATCGAGACGATCGACGACGCGCTGGTCGACGAGCTGCGCTACCTGAACGCGACGTCGAGCGGCGGCACGGCGTCGGTGCGGTTGCCGATCCTGCGCGCGCGGCTGGCGAGTCCGATCGACGATGGGCTCGACGCGATCGTGGCGTGCAGCGATCTGCAGGGCGTGGTGCCCAAACGAGGTTTGCTCGGGATCGCGGTCGCCGAGCGACTCGCCGAGCTCGCGATGGACGGCGTGCTGCCGCCGGCTGCGCGCACCGGCGTGCTGCTCGCGGGCGATCTGTTCAGCGTGGCCGACGCGACCAAGCGCGGCGGGTACGGCGACGTCGCCGACGTGTGGGCGGCGTTCGCCGAGCACTTCGCGTGGGTCGCGGGCGTGGCGGGGAACCACGACGACGTGGCGCGCGTCGCGGGCGCGAACGTCCACTTGCTCGACGGCGACGTCGTCACGCTCGGCGGGCTGCGCATCGGCGGCGTCGGCGGGATCATCGGCAACACGAAGAAGCCGGCGCGGCGCAGCGAGGACGACTATCTGCGGCTGGTCGATCGGGTGATCGATCGCGGCGTCGACGTGCTCGTGCTGCACGAGGGGCCGCATGGCGACGAGGACCAGCGCGGCAACCCGGCGATCCGCGCGACGATCGAGGCGGGCCAGGTCGGCTTCACGGTGTGCGGGCACGACCACTGGCACGAGCCGCTCGCGATCGTGCCCGACGGTCAGATCCTCAACGTCGATGCGCGCGTCGTCGTGCTCGTCGTCGCGCTCAGTGCGCCTGCTCGACGGCCTTGACCTGGAACACCATGCGGTCGTCGAGCCGCATCGCGGTCAGCGTCTTGCCCCAGACGCAGCCGGTGTCGAGCGCGGCGTGGTGCGGTCCGAGATCGAGCCCGAGCGCGGCCCAGTGGCCGAACACGACGGTGTGCGTGGCCCACGCGGGCGCGGCGACCGCGAACCACGGCACGCATCCGGCGGGCGCGGCGGCGGGCGCCCCGTCGAAGTCGGGCTCGACGCGACCGTCGGGACGCACGGTGCGCACGCGCACGAGGTACGCGAGGATCGCGCGCCAGCGATCGCTGCCGCCGAGACGCGGGTCCCACTTGGGCGGCGGGCCGCCACCGGACGCGAAGACCTGCGCGAGGAACGCGCGCCAGCCGGGGCCGCGGAGCTCGGCCTCGATCTCGCCGGCGCGGGCGCGGGCGTCGTCGATCGACCAGCGCGGATGGAGGCCGGCGTGCACCATCGCGTGCTTGGCGTCGACGTGAACCAGCGGGCGCGTGCGCAACCAGTCGACCAGGCGATCGCGATCGGGCGCGGCGAGCAGCTCGTCGAGCGTGTCGCGCTTCTTCTCGCCGGCGGCCCCGGCGGCGCGCGCGAGGAAGTGCAGGTCGTGGTTGCCGAGCACGCACGAGATCACGCTGTCGTGCTCGCGCGCCCAGCGCAGCACGTCGAGCGATCGCGGCCCGCGGTTGACGAGATCGCCGACCAGCCACAGCGTGTCGCGGCCGGCGCGAAAATCGACGAGCGCGAGCAGCCGCTCGAGGCTCGCCATGCAGCCCTGGATGTCGCCGATGGCGTACCGGGCCATGGCTAGACGGCGATCTGGGCGTCGACGAAGCCGACGCGACAGGCGCCGACGCGCACGGCGAGCGTGCCGCTGCCCTTGACGACGTAGGTCGCCCACGACGTGCTGGTCGAGCCGCGCGTGCCGGGATAGGCGGGCAGGTTGGCGCCGGAGTGCAGGCCGCGGCCCCAGCCGTCGAGGTGACCGAGGAGCTGGTGCGCCATGCCACCATCGACGAGCTCGCAGCCCTCGCAGGTCGCGGTCGCGTACAGCGGCTCGTTGAAGTCGAGCTTCTTGGCCGACGCGACGCCGTAGGTGCCGAGGTAGCCGTCGTTGTGGACCTTGACGTCGACGCGCACGAGGCCGCCGTCGAGCACGGTGCGCTCGATCGACGCGATCGCGAGGCGCGGGCACAGGGCGGCGACCCGCAGGAACACCTGGCTCTGGCTCTGGCACATCGCGCCGAGCTCGTGGAGCGGCGGGTTCCAGATGCCGACGCGCGGATCGATGCCGCCGATCTCGACGCGCCCGAGCTGCGGGTGATCGAACTCGCGCCACGCGCGGAACGTGCGGCCCTCGTTCTCGTCGCGATCCCACCACGCGAGCCGCACGAGATCCTTGCGCGACACCCGCTCGTAGTACTGCACGAACTTCGCGGGCCGCTCCATGTTGAGCCGCTTGAACAGGTCCCACAGCTCGACGACGTACGACAGCGCGCCGCGCTGGTGGTAGGCGTACTCGGACAGGTCCCCGCGCAGCGGCTTGTCGGGCTCGTAGAGGAACTCGTCGAACCCGTTCACCGTCGGATAGCCGGTGAGATCGGTCATCCACTGCTCGACCTGGCGGAACACCGCGAGGTCCTCCTGATCCATCTTGGCGTCGGGGCGGTCGCCGGGTGGCCGGATCAAGACGCCGCCGAACGTGTGCAGGTTGAGCCACGCGATGATCTCGGGATGCGCGCTCGCGAACTCGACGACGCCGCGCGCCTCGGGCTCGCTGGTCGCGAACGGCCCGGCCCCGATCTGCTCGTGGCCCGGCGCCCACGAGTACGGGAAGTTGCGGTTGAGATCGATCGGGTTGTCGCCGAGGAAGAACGGCGACGGGATCGTCTTGCCGTTCCAGTTCGCGATCGTGCCCTCGGGGTAGAGCTTGTAGAACGGGCCGTGGTCCTCGAGCGTGCGCTCGACGAGCAGGCCGGGATACTCCTGCGAGTCGACCAGCTCGCCGGTCGGATCGAGCACGCGCATCGCGAGCGCGAGGCCATCGCCGTCGACGTCGCTCGGGATCCAGCGCGGCGTGCCGCGGTTCGGGCGATCGTCGCGCGGCACCGAGCGCACGACGCGCCCGAGTCGCAGCACGGTCTCCGCGCCGTCGGGCGAGATCCGCGGCACGACGTAGAACAGGACGTCGCGCACGCGCTCGGCGAGCGGCAGCGGGAGGTCGCTGGTGTCGGGCTCGACGTGCAGGCGCAGCGCGTCCTCGGCCATCGCGAGCGCGACGCTCGAGCCGGCGAGCTCGCCCGCGTGCATGTTGCCGTCGATCCAGACCGCGGGACGGATGCGTTCGGGATCGGGCCCGATCGTCAGCAGCCAGACGTCGCGACCCTCGGGCGTTCTGGCGAGCGAGGTCATCCGGCACAGCGCGGGATATGCGGTGCACCACGCGGTCAGCTGCGCGGTCAGCCGTTCGTGGTCGAGGTAGGCGTGGCGGAATCCGAGCGACACGTCGGCGAGCATTGGCCCGCAGGGTATCAGTCTTCGAGAGGCATCGCGCGCAGCGTCCGCGGCAGCTCGAGCAGCGATTCGGTCGGCGAGCCGACCAGCATCGCGGGGCTCATGTTCGTCAGGCCCCACGGCTCGATCGTGCCGGCGGTGACCGCGAACGCGCCGCCGTCGATCCGACCGACGACGCCGAAGCCCGAGCGCATCGGCACCCGCGCGGTCTCGATCACGAGGTCCGGCAGGTGCGAGACGTCGATCTCGACGAGGCCGCGCTCGCACGTGAGCACGAGGCGGTACTGCAGCACGCGGCGCTCGACGAGCAGGACGTTGCCCATCTCCGACTTGAAGACCTCGGTCCAGCCCTCGTTCGGCGACGCGTTGTCGTGCAGCGTCCGGAACTCGAGGTGGAACATGCGCGTGTCGTCGATCTTGCGCGCGAGCAGGCCGGTCGACGTGATCACGCAGTCGAGGAAGCCCTGGGCGTGGAGCGCGATCACCGGGGACAGGTGATCGATCGTCCACCACGAGCCGGGCACGTGCGGCGCGCAGCCGAGGAACACGTTCTTCGCCGAGCTGCCCTTCAGCCACTCCGCGATCGCGACCGCGACCTCGGGTGCGCTGCCGGTGTCACCGAGCCGACGGTCGCCGTTCCACAGCACGGTGTCGCCGGGCAGGCGATGGACGGCGTCGAAGTGGAAGAACCGGCCCTCGAACGGCGGCACGAGCGACAGCTTGTCGCCGACGCGGATGTTGGCGACCGCGTCGAGATCCTCGGGGACCGCGATGTAGGTCTCGCCGCGCGGATCGAGCGCGATGAACAGGAGGCCGCGCGGCGTGAGGCCCTGCTTGCGGAGCTCCTTGAGCCCGAGGATCACCGCCGCCGGATCGCGATAGTGATAGACTCGGGTCGCGATCATCAGCACGTCACCGTATCACAGCAGCACGTTGCGCAGGATCACGGTCGCGACGCCGAAGTAGATCAGAATACCGCTGACATCGACGAGCGTGGCGACGAGTGGGGCGGAGGCGCTCGCTGGATCGGCGCCGAACCGGCGGAGCACGAATGGCAGCATCGAGCCCATGAGCGTTCCCCACAACACGCAGCCGACGAGGCTGAACGCGACGGTGAGCCCGATCAACGTGTACTCCTGGCCGCCGTGAATGTGGCTGTACGCGCCGAAGTGTCCCCAGACGATCACGCGGAGCGCCGCGACGGCACCGAGGATCAGTCCGAGCACGATGCCGATCACGATCTCGCGCCTGAACACGAGCCACATATCCGCGGCGCGGACCTCCCCGAGCGCCATCGCACGGATCACGAGGGTCGACGCCTGAGACCCGGAGTTGCCACCGCTCGAGATGATGAGCGGCAGGAACAGCGCGAGGATCGTGACCTCGTCGAGCGCGTGCTGGAAGAAGCCCAGGGCGGTCGCGGTCAGCATCTCGCCGATCAGGAGGATCGTGAGCCAGCGCGCCCGCTTCTTGATCATGTCGCGGCGGCTCGACTGCAGGTAGGGCAGGTCGAGGGCTTCCATGCCGCCGAACTTCTGGGCGTCCTCGGTGGCCTCTTCCTGGACGACGTCGACGATGTCGTCGACCGTCACGATGCCCTTCATCTTGCCGTCCTTGTCGACGACGGGCACGACGGTGAGATCGTTGGCGGCGAAGATCCGTGACACGGTCTCCTGGTCCATCTCGTCGGACACGCGGATGACGTCGGTCTCCATCACCTCGGCGACGATCGTCTTGGGATCGGCGGCGAACAGGTCGCGGAACGAGACGACGCCGAGCAGCAGCTGGTCGTGATCGACGACGTAGGAGTAGTAGATCGTCTCGACCTTGTGGCGCGCCTGCTGGCGCAGGTAGCTGATCGCCTCGTCGGCGGTCATCTGCGGGCGCAGCCGAGCGTAGCGCGTCGACATCAGGCCGCCGGCCTCGTCCTCCTCGTAGGCGAGCAGCGCGAGTACTTCCTTCCTGCTCGACGCATCGAGCAGCCCGAGCAGCATCGTGCGGTGCTCGTGACCGGCCTGCTGCACGACGTCGGCGATGTCGTCGGGCTCGAGCAGGCGCATCCACTGGCGGCGCTGGCCGGCGCGGAAGTGCACGAGCAGCGCGGCCTGATCGGTCGGCACCAGGCCGATGAAGAACTCCTCCGCGTCCTCGCGCGGCAGGACGCGGAGGCCGTCGCCGCGCTCGTCGAGGTCGAGGAGCGGCCACGCGTCGCGCAGCTCGTCGACCGAGAGGTCGTCGGGGTCGGCGGCCGCTGCGCCGACCGTGGTGAGGCCGACGCCCTGCGGCCCGCTCGGCAGCGGCATGTCGAGCAGCTCGACCGGCTCGGAGTCCTCGCCGCGGCTCTCGGCGACCGCGCGGATGTCGTGCGCGATCTTCTGCGCCTCCTCGGGAGGGAGCATCGAGATCTCGCCGGTCGCCTCGGTCGGACGATCGGGCAGCGATTCGGGGATGCCGCCCGTATCGTCGTCGGGCGGGACCTCTGGCGGGGCCATGACGCGCGGGATGCTACACTTTTCGAGATGATCCGTCGCCTCCTGGCAATCGGCTTGATCGTCGCCGCGGGCTGCTCGAAGCCGAGCAACGAGGGCGAGGCCAAGCAGTGGTCCGGAGATCAGCCGCCGAAGGAGGTCGCCATTCCGCCGGCCCTGTCGATCGACGTGATGCTCGACGGCGCGGCACGCCCGGCGCTGACCACCGAGCTCCTGAAGAGCAAGGCCCCCGACTTCGCGGACAGCGAGCGCAAGGCGTGGCTGGTCACGACGCTGGTCGCCGAGGCCAAGGGCTCGGTGGTCGAAGCGTTCGGTCCCAATGGCGTGTCAGTGTCATTCGCGCAGCCGACCAAGGACGGCTTCGAGCCGGTCCTGTTCCTCACCCGCCGCGGCGAGGCGATCTTCTCGGCGGTCGATCCGAAGGATCCGTTCCCCGGGTTCCACGGGCGAGGCGGGCGGCTCCACCGCCCCGGAGACTCGATGCCGCGCGTCAGCCCGATCGCGCGGCTCGAGATCACGCACCCCAAGCCGTGACCGGATCGTCGGCGGTCGCCGCGATCAGCACGCGCGCGCCGCGTGGCGGCGGCCCGAAGCCGAGCCGGTCGACGCCGAGCGCGTGCGCGACCGAGCCGAACGTCCGTCGCGCGTTGATCTCGCACAGCGGGTGAAACCGCCGCGCGCCGGTGAGCGGATCGCGATACGCGAACGCGTCGATCGCGAACGGCCCGGTGTGCCCGATCGCGGCGAGCTCCTTGCCGACCGCGTCGACGGTCGCGGCCAGGACCGCGAGCTCGTCGGGCAAGAGGCCGGTCGCACCGCGACAGATCCCGACGAACCCGCCGCGCGCGTCGACCACGAGGCCGTGCGGTGGATGCCCGGCGCACTGCCCGGCGTCCACGATCCGATCGCACCACGGCTCGACGACGAGCGCGCCGAATCGCGCGAGCAACCCGGCGACATGCGCGCGCGCCTCGCCGGTCGGTGGCCCGGCCGACGTGCTGCGGTGGCGATCGCGACCCGCCGCCGTCCACGGCGCCTTGGCGACCCACGGCACCGGCAGGTCGACCTCGTCGATCGTCGTCGCGACGTACGCGCCGGGCAGCGCGACGCCCAGCCGCGTGGCGACCGCGAGCGCGAACCGGCGATCGTTCGCTGGCCTGGCGGCGGCGTCGGCCCAGACGAGCTCCGCGCGCGGCGGCGTGCCGACATGCAGCGCGCGCACCGCGAACAAGAGGCGCGCCGGATCGACCGCCGCCGGCGTCCAGATCTCGGCGGGCTCGTCGAGCGCCGCGCCCAGGAGCGTGCCGAGCAGGCTGATCCGGCGGAGCACCGCCTGCGGCAGCGTGACGTTCGCCCACCGCGCTTCGCAGTCGAGGTTCGCGTGCACGATCATCCGACCAGTGCCTATCATGCGCCATGGCACCGTTCGGGACGATCGCGGAGCTCGACGGATTGATCGCGGCGGCGGGCCTCCAGGCCAGGAAGTCGGTGATCAAGAAGCTCGCGCTGCCGAGCGTGCGGATCTGCTTCCACCGGCAGCCCGCCGGCAAGGCGCTCGGCACGTCGCGCGCGGGCGGCGATCCGGATCTGCCGATCGGCATGGCGTTCCCCGAGCTCGACGGTCGCACGCTCAGCTTCCTGCTCCAGGTCCGGCTCGCCGATCTCGCGACGTTCCCGTGTGCGCGCGCGCTGCCGCGCGACGGCCTCTTGTCGTTCTTCGTCGACGACGCCGAGCTGTCCCGATCGCGCGTGATCTACACCTGGCCCGAGACGCCGCTGCGCCGGCTGCCGTTCCCGACCGGTCGCGAGACCGAGGCGAACCGCCCAGCCGCGCTCGCGTTCGAGTCGGTCATGACGCTGCCGCCCGACGAGTGGAAGCTCGTCAAGCGGCTGAAGCTGCACGGCGCCGAGGCCGCGGCGTACAACGACGACGTCTACAACGCGCTCGGCTACGGCGCCCCGGCGTTCGCCAAGACCGGCCCGTGGCGGCGCGGCTACCACCAGCTGCTCGGGCACCATCGCAACGCCTACCACGACGTCGTCGCCGCCGGCGAGGTCGGCCTGCTCGTGCTGTCGTCGAACGCGGAGCTCGAGTGGGCGTTCGGAGACGGCAATCGCCTCGGGTTCTACATCGCCGCCGCCGCGCTCGCCGCGCGCCACTTCGACGAGGCCGAGTCGCGCTCCATCGACGCCTGCTAGTTACCGCGGCTCGCCCGACGGCCGGGTCGGCTCGATCGCCTCGAGCGCCGCGATGAAGTCGTCGTCGAAGCCAGCGCGCCGGCGGGCCTCGCGATCGAACGTCTTGCCGCGCGCGCGGCGCGGGCCGAGCGGGAACTCGATGTTCGCGAGGTAGGCGTCCCACGGCGGGCGATCGGGCGCGAGCCGCCGCAGCCAGATCCACCCGAAGTGGACGTGGCCGATCTCGTCGGCGTGCACCTGGTCGAGGACGTCTGCGGTCGCGAGGTCGCCGCACGCGCGCGCCGCCCGCGCGTACTCGCCGGCGAAGTCGAGGTTCGCGTTCTCGAACGTCAGGCCCATCGCGCACGCGAAGCCGAGCGGATCGCGCAGGTGGGAGAGCTTGTTCCAGAAGTGGCCGGTGACCGGGTGATCGCCGAACGCGACGCCGTGCGCGGCGAGCCGGTCGACGTAGAGCGCGAAGTGGCGCTGCTCGTCGGCGAGGATCGCGACGAGGCCGCGGCGGTACGCGAGCGGCGCGTCGGGATACGCGAGCAGCGCCCACGCGAACAGCTCGATCGCCTGGAGCTCGTGGTTCGCGAGCGCGTGAAGGATGCGCGCGCGCTGCGCCGGATCGCGCATGCCCTCGATCGGCGGCACGCGCGCGGTGCGGCCCGCGGCGATCGCGAGCGTCGCGGGACGACCGGGGGCGGCGAGGCGCAGCGCGGGCTCGGCGTCGTCGAGCGCGCCCTCGGGTGGCGGCACGAGCTTGTCGGCGAGCACGTCGCTCTCGACGATGGTTCTGGCGTACGCCCGGATCATCGACGACGGCGTAGCACGATCCCGAACCCGAGGAGCCCGAGCAGCGGCGCGACCGGGCCGCTCCCC
This sequence comes from Haliangiales bacterium, assembly GCA_038321315.1. Taxonomy (GTDB): domain Bacteria; phylum Myxococcota_A; class Polyangia; order Haliangiales; family Haliangiaceae; genus JABFXX01. Next base: position 124,432 of record JBBQEX010000016.1, read on the forward strand.
GTGTTGCAGCAGCCGCCCGACGACGGCAGCGGCACGCACACGTTCGCGTCGGCCACGCAGTCGAAGCCGTTCGGGCACGTCGCCGGATCGCCGTCGCGGCAGGTCTCGACGCAGTACTCGTGGCCGGTCGAGTCCTCGATGCAGTGGTTCGACAGGCACTCGCCGTTGGCGTTGCAGCGATAGCCGAGCCCACCGGGCACGCCGGGTCCGGGCACGCAGACGCTCTGCACGCAGACGTCCTTGCCGGTGCAACCGCCGTCGGCGGTGCACGGCGGGCCCATCGTGACGTTCACCGTCGCCTGCGCGGCGGCCGCCTGGACGTCGTAGGCCGTGACGGTGACGACATGCGGGCCATCGCTGATGCCGGCCGGCGCGACGAGCCAGTACGGCTCGACCGTCGCCACCACGCCGGTGTCGGCGCCGTCGATCGCGAGCGCGACGTGGTCGACCTTGGTGTCGTCGGACGCCGTGACCTTCACGGTGAAGCCGGGCTGCACGGTCCGGCCGTCGCTCGGCGACTTGATCGCGACGAGCGGCGGCGTGCCGGCGCCCGGGCCGAACAGCGCGAGGATCGCCAGGTACGAGTTCTGCGTCGGATGCCCGCACCGGCACGGCCGCACCGCGAGCTCGCCGCACTTGGCATCGACCGCCTGGAACCGCTTCGGCAGCGGGCCGTCGAGGTACGTCATCGGATCGCTGTCGTCGAGCTCGTGCTCGAGACCGAACGCGTGGGCGACCTCCTGCGCGGCGGTCCAGCACAGCCGATCCGGGTCCGGCCCCCACACGTCGAACGTGAACGACATCGCGTTCGGCACCTCGACGCACGACGCCGGCGCGACGCCGCCGGCGCCCGGGATGTCGTCGCGCAGATCGGACGGCTTGCCGCCGACGACGTTCTCGTAGTGCGGCACGGTGCCGGGATCGAGGTCGGTGACCGCGATGTCGAACGGCGCGAACGTGTCCTTCACGCAGCCGACCAGGGCGTTCCACATCGCGTCGGACTGGGTGAACGCGCCGATGATCTTCTCGCCCTGCGCGATGCTCGAGCGATCGGTCCGCGAGTCGTCGGCGCCCTCGGTGACGAGGCAGCCGCCCGACAGGCAGCGGTGCAGGAAGATGATCCGCGCCGAGGGCGTGGCGTCGGCCGGCGCCACGCGATCGACCCAGATCGACATCGGGTGCGGGCGGTCGGCGTGGGCGACCCCGACGAACAACGCGAGCACGAGCAGTGACTTCATCGGCGTCTCCTGCGTCCGAGTACGCCAAACCAGAGCCCGAAGCCAAGCACGATCGGCGCGCCCGGGTCACGCCCGGTGTTGCAGCCACCCGGCCGCGGCGCGTCGCGATAGCACGCGCCGCCGGAGCCGGCCGGCACGCACGAGAACTCGGCCGGGCACGCGTGGCCGAGCGGATCGCACGGCTCGACGCACGCGAGCCCGCGCCCGCCGTCGGCGCAGATCGTCGACGCGCACTCCGAGTTGTTCGCGCAGGTCGCGCCGAGCCCGCGCGGGGCATCCGGTCCGGCGGCACACCGCGCGGCGATGCACACGTCGGTGGCCTGCGGGCAGTCGCTCGCGAGGGCACACGGTCCACCGATGTAGATCGCGATCGCGACGCGCGCGGCGGTGCCGGCGAGGTCGTAGCCGGTGAGCGCGAGCTCGTGGGTACCGACCGCGAGATCCGCCGGCGCGGCGACCGTGAACGGCGAGACATGCGCGGTCGCGACCAGCGTGCCGTCGATCCGCAGCTCGGCGCGATCGAGCCCGACGTCGTCGACCGCGACGCCGGTGATCGCAAAGCCGGGATCGACGGTGTCGCCGGTCATCGGCTGGGTGATCGAGACCAGCGGCGGCGTCACGCTGCCGTCGCCGAACAGCGCGGTCAGCACCTGCACCGCGTTCTGTGTCGGCGCGCCATCGCAGCGGCAGGTGTGGATCTGCGGCCCGGTCGTGCCGACGTCGGGGCCGGTGCAGGTGCGCCCCGACGCCGAGAACCCGTTCGTGCAATCGCTGCCGCAGGTGACCTGGGCGTCGACGAACCGCCGGCGGCTCGGCCAGTCGTAGTAGGTCATCGGATCGCTCGCGTCGGTGACGTGATCGAGCCGGAACGCGTGCGCGAGCTCCTGCGCGGCGACCGCGCAGATCTGCTCGGTGTCGACGTCGAGATCGGTCAGCCCGTAGTTGTCGGCGAACGCGAACGCGAGCGCGTTCGGCACGAACGGCTGGCTGCAGTTGATCGGCGCGATCCCGCCGACCCCGACGAGCCCGAGATCCGACGGACTCCCGGCGATCATCACCTCGAAGTGCTTCGCGGTCAGCGGATCGGTCTCGGTGATCCGGATCCCGAACGGCGACAGCACGTCGGTCAGGCAGGCGACGACCTCGTTCCACTTCGCGGTCGAGGTCTTCCATCGCGTCAGCGTGCGCGGGCCGCCGGAACACAGGCCGGACGCGTCGGTGCGCGAGTCGGTCTGGCCGGTCTGGCCCATCGTGCAGTCGACCGCGCAACCGATCGCGCAGCGGTTCAGATAGACGACGTTGGTGTCGACCTGACTGATCGCGGCGGCGGCGACGAGCGCGATCACGCCGCCAGCGTAACAGTTACGCCCGACGACGCCGCGTGAGAGTCACCACACCGAGCGCGAGGCCGAGAAGCGCGAGGCCGCCACCGGTACCGGTCGACGCCGAGCCGCTGTCGCAGCCGCCGCTGTTGCCGCTCGCGGCGCCCGGGAAGCACACGCCCGCCGTCGGGTTGTCGGTCTGCGCGCAGCCGAAGCCGGCCGGGCACCCCTGCATCGTCGGATCGCACGCCACCACGCAGTAGCTGCCGGTGGTGTCGCCGGCGCACTGGTTGGAGGCGCAGTCGGCGTTCGCGGTGCACGTCGTGCCGAGCCCGCCGGGCGTGTTCATGCCAGCGACGCAGCGGCCGTCGACACACGTGTCGTCGGCGTTCGGGCAATCGGTCGGAGCCGTGCACTTGGTGCCGTAGACCACGCTGACCGTGTCGGTCGCGGTGTTGCCGGCGAAGTCGTACGCCTTGATCTCGACGGTGTGACCACCCATCGACAGGTTGCTCGCCGCGGTCCACACGTACGGGAACGCAGTGACCTTGATCGGCGTGCCGCCGTCGAGAATCATCTCCGCGTGGTCGATGCCGTTGTTGTCGGCGAGCGTCGCCTTGACCTGGAAGCCGGGCATCACCGACGCGCCGTCGGCGGGCGCGGTGATCATCACGGTCGGCGCGGTGTTGTCGGGCGCCGAGCTGCCGAACAGGGCGGTGATCATCTGGACCTCGTTCTGGGTCGCCGTGCCGGTGCCCCAGCACACGTGGGTCGCGGTCGCGCTGCTGCCGCCGCTGCAGACCTCCTGCTGGCCAAATGGTCCGTAGCCACCCTGGCAGTCGCTGCCGCACTTCTCGTTGTCGTGGTACTGGCGCATCCCGTTGTACGGGTTGTAGGTCAGCGGATCGGACGCATCGACGACGTGGTCGAGCGCCCAGGTGTGCGCGATCTCCTGCGCGATGGTCCCGCAGTCCTCGTTCACGTTGCCGCCCCAGCTCGCGGCGAAGTCGTACGCGATCGTGTTCGGGATGTACGGATCGCAGCTGCCGGGACCGTTGCACGGGAACTCGGCGACGCCGCCGACCCCGCTGCAATCGCCGCCGCACGAGTTGGGGTCGAGGACCTGGTTGGCGCTGCCGCCGACCATCACCTCGTAGTGCGCGGTGGTGCCGGGATCGACATCGACGACGTTGATGTTGAAGCGCGAGAACGTCGCCTTCACGCAGGCGACGACCTGGCCCCACTTGGTCGCGCCGAAGCTGTAGCCCGACAGCGTGCTGGTGCCGCTCTTGGCGAGGCTCGAGTGGTTCGTGCGCGAGTCCGTTCCGCTGCCGTTGTTCGTGATCTGGCAGCCACCCGCGCACTTGTTGAGGAAGATGATGTGCGTGTCCGCGGCGCCCTGCGGAAGGTGGAGACGCTCGGCCACCGGGACGAACAGGCGCCTGGGCTCGGCCGAGGCGGTCGACGCGAGACCGAGGCCAACACCGAGAAGGCCGAGCGCGAACGTGAGCGAGGGCTTCATCGCGGACATCACTATCGCGCCGGCAGATCGCACGTAACCCCGCGTTTGCTGTCTTCAGCTAGCGACGGGCGAGACGGACTGATAGCAGGTTCAGCGAAGTCGACGCATCGCGCCAAGCTGGCGCATTTGTTTCAGAAAATTGCAGCTGCTGCGACAAACGCGAAGTAGGCCGCGATCAGCACGACCCCCTCGATCCGGGTGATCCGGCGAGACCCGCGAAGCACGATCACGCCGAGCAAGGTGATCGCCACCAGGCCCACCAGATCGACCACGTGCATGCGCTCGCCGAGGTCGATCGGGCGCAGGTAGGCGGTGATCCCGAGGACCAGGAACACGTTCAGGAGGTTCGAGCCGATCACGTTGCCGACCGCGAGCGCGGCGTGGCCGCGGGTCGCCGCGACGATCGAGCCGATCAGCTCGGGCAGCGAGGTGCCGAGCGCGATCACGGTGAGCCCGAGCATCCGCTCCGACATCCCGAGGTCGCCGGCGAGCTTCCTGCCGCCGCGCACGAACAGCTCGGAGCCGACGACCAGGAGCACGAGTCCGGCGACCGAGAACACCAGCGCCATCGTGCGGCTGAGCCTCGGACGCCCGCGGCCGCCGAGGTTCGCGCCGCTCGCATCGGCCGCGCGCTCGCGCTTCGCGTTGTCGGCGTCGTCCGGATCCCAGTCGATCTGATCCTCGGGATCGAGGCGCGCCGAGATCGTGAGCGTGGCGATCGTGAACACCACGGCGCACGCGATCAGGAAGATGCCCTCGTTGCGCGACAGCACCCCGTTGCGCAGCAGGATCGGCACGATGATCGCCGAGCCGAGCAGGATCGGGACCTCGCGGCGGATCACGCGGCCGTCGATCGTCGGTGGCGCGATCAGCGCGGTGATGCCGAGGATCAGCGAGATGTTCGCGATGCACGAGCCGATCACCGTGCCGAGCGCGATCGGCGCGCTGTTCGCCAGGGCCGTCTTGGTGGCGACCGCGAGCTCGGGCGCCGACGTGCCGTACGCGACCACGGTCAGCCCGATCACGAGCGGCTTGACGCCGAAACCGCGCGCGATCCCGGCCGAGCCGCGGATCAGCCACGCCGCCCCCGCGTAGAGGATCGCGATCCCGAGTGCCAGCTGGACGAGCTCGACCGCGCGCTGCATCGGCTACTGCTTCTGGGTCCGCGACAGGTAGCGCGCGTCGCGCATCAGCGTCTCGATGCGCGAGACGTCGCCCGAGTCGTAGAACCCGCGGATGTGCTGGTAGGCGTCGACCAGCGCGAAGTGGCCGTTGTGCGCGATGTTCGGCGCGCCCGAGGGCGTGTTGCCGTCGCGCTGCATCGAGTTCATGAACGCGCCCTCGACGAGCTGCTTGATGCCGTCGATGCCGTCGACCGGGCCGGTCACGAAGCGCCAGCGTTCCGGATCCGCGTGGAACCGCGCGGCGTACTCGGCGAGCCGCGCCGGCGTGTCGTACGTCGGATCGACCGAGACCGACAGCAGCTTGATGCGGTGGCCAGCGTCGAACGTCAGCTCCTGGATCTTCTCCATGCGCGTCGACGTGATCGGACAGATCGTGTCGCAGCGCGTGAAGATGAAGCTGACGATCGTCGGGTGGCCGACGAACGCGTCCTGGGTGAACGGCTGGCCGCGCTCGTCGGTCAGCGCGAACTTACCGACCTCGCCGTAGTCGTCGAGCTGGACCTCGGGTGCCTTGCACATCAGCGTCGGCACGACGACGGCGGGCACCACCGCGGCGACGAGCAGCACGAGTAGCCAGGAGAGGACCTTGCGCCCGGTCATGTCACCCGGGGCGTAGCACGAGGACGGGCAGGCGCGTCGCGCGCAGCAGGCGATCGGCGACCGAGCCGACCAGCGCGCGTGTGATGCCCGAGCGGCCGTGGCTGGCGATGCAGATTATATCGACGCCGAACCGCGCCGCGGCCTGCGCGATCGCGGTCGCCGCGTCGTCGCCGCGCACGACGTGGGTGACGAGCCGCTGGGGCGTCTTCGTCGGGGTCAGCGCCGCGAGCTGCGCGTTGAGCTCGGCCTCGTCGACCTCGTCGTCGACGCCGACCACGTGGATCACGTGGACCTCGCCGGTCGCCTGCACGACCGAGAACGCGTAGGGGATCGCGCGGTTCGCGAACGCCGAGAAGTCGGTCGCGACCAGCGCGCGCGCGAGCACCGGCACGCCCGAGACCGCGCGCGGGTTCGGCGGGATGCAGACGACCGACTGTTCGGCGTCGTGCACGATGATCGACGACACCGAGCCGAGCCGGCCGAGCCCGGTCTTCTGGTTCGTGCCGACGATGATCGCGTCGACCTGCTCGTCGCGCGCGAGCTCGAGCACGTGGTCGCCGATCCGGCCGAGGCCGCGCCTGGCCCGCGGCGTCACCGTGCCGCGGCCCTCGCCGGGCGCGCCGAACCGGCGGACGAGGTCGCGATCGATCAGCAGCTCGATCTCGGGATCTCGGTCGACGATCGCCTTGCCCTTCACGCCGTAGCGCGCGGCGGCGTCGTCCGGGTAGTAGACCGCGCCGAGCACGACGTCGACCGGGGCGAGCGCGCGCAGCTCGTGGAGCCACTGGATGCCGAGGTCGCAGGTCGCCGAGTCGTCGACGCCGAGCAGGAGCCGCAGCGGTCGCTCGCCGCGCGCGAACGCGAGCCAGGGCGCCGGATCGCGGATCAGGATCACCGGCACGGTGGTCTGCGCGACGACGCGCTGGGCGGTCGTGCCGAGTGCGATCAGCGAGCCACCGGGCTGCGAGCTCGCCGCGATCACGATCAGCGCGGCGTTCTCGGTCTCGGCGGTGGTGACCAGGGTCTGATCGGGCGGCCCGACGGTGACGACCGGGCGCACGACGACCGCTCCGGTGCGCACCGCCGCAAGCGTCGCGAACATCTCGCGCCCGGCGGCGAGCCGGCTCTCGATCGCGGCGTCCTCGAGCCCCTCGGGATCGACGACGTGGAGCAGGATGACCTCCCGGTCGCCGCGCTGGCCGGCGAGCGCGAGCGCGACATCGAGGGCGGAGGTCGACGCCGCGGACAGATCGGAGCCACACAGGATCGGCATCGGTTCAGCTCAGGTAGGCGAAGCGGCGGATGAGGTCGAGCAGGTGCGTACGGACATCGTCGTCGAGATCGACGAACCGCACGCCCATGCCGGGGTGCAGGTTGTCGGGCGCGCCGGGCCGGTACGGGTTGACCCAGATGACCTCGCCCTCGATCACGAGCGAAGACGATCCCTTGAACCGCAGGTTCAGGTGCGTGCCGACCGGTTCGGGCGTCGTCGTGCGGATGAACATGCCGGTGGCGCTGATGTTCGTGATGTACGCGAACAGGTAGTTGTCCTCGCTCGCGTAGTCGACCTCGAGGTCGACCAGCAGGCGAGGTGCGCGTCGCGCTTCGAGCGCCGCGGTGGGATCGTTCGCTGCCACGCGGTCGTCATACCCCATTTGGTTAGTCGAGGGTGACCGACATGATCTTCACCCGATCGACCGGGTCGCGCATGTCCGCGGGGGCGTCCGTCACGGTCATGTTCTTGAAGTTCGGTGACGTTCCGGTGAAGAACCCGATCCACAGCTCGTACGGCCCGGGCGCGAACGTCGCGCCGCCCGCGGTGACCGTGAACGTGTCGACGATGTAGTCGCCAGGCTGCCAGGTCGAGGTCGGGCAGCGATCGTTGATCGGCTTGTGGTCGCCGGAGAACCGCACCGGCCCGTCGAAGTGCATCAGCGTGGTCCACGTCCCGCCGACCGGCGCGATGATCTTGTAATAGAGCACCACGTCGAACTTCGCGCCGCGCGACACGGTCTTCGGGATGTCCCAGCCGAGCAGCTGGATCTTCTTGTCCCAGATCACGGCGCCCTTGGGTCGCTGCGGGATCGCCTTGGGCTCGGTGTGGACGATCGCGGTCGCCAGCGGGTTGTGGTCCTCGGCGCCGTCGAGCTTGTTCGACAGCAGGATCGAGCGCGTGTTGCGATCGTCGAGCACGTAGTACGGCTTGCCGCCGATCTCGCGGTGCAGCGTGCACAGCTCGGTCTGCGGCGCGATCGCGAACACGCGGTTCGGCCGGCCGAGCGCGGCGACGATCTGATCGCGGGCGTCGACCTTCTCGAACTTGCTGTCGGCGTAGTCGAACGGGGCGTCGCCGAGATCGCCCATGACGACGAGCTGGTCGCCGGCGTGGTGGAGGTCCTGCCAGGTGTCGAACATCGTCTTGCTCGACAGGTTGACGCCGAGCGCCGGCAGCCATGCGTACGACCAGAACGCCGCGACGATCACGGTGGCCGCGAGCATGGCGGCGGTCGCCCGCGCGGCGAGCTTCGAGCGCCGCTTCGCGACGATCGCGATGGCGAACGCGATCGCGACCGCGAGCCCGAGGAGCAGGATCCAGACGCGTGTCGGCAGGAACGCGAGGCGCGACTGCGTCGGGTAGGCGATCGCATCGCTGCCGACCAGGATCGAGGTCAGGTGCTCGGTGAACGACTGGAGGTCCTTGCCGAGATCGAGCACGGCGAGCCCGACGAACGTCGCGATCAGCAGCATCGGGCCGATCGGTGGTGGCTCGCTCGCGCCGTCGGTCGACGGCCGCGTCATCACGAGGTCGAGCCAGCCGCCGATCGCGATCGCCATCGGCGGGAACCCGGCGAACACCGTGAACCCGACCTTGCGCTGGAACACCTCGCCGGCGATCCACGCGGCCCCGGCCCACGCGAGCGCGAGCACGCCGAGGCGCCTGTGCCGCGCGTCGGGCGCGCGCAGGAGGCCGGCCATCGCGATCGGCGCGAGGATGCCCCACGGGAACGTGCCGTACGCGATCTGCTCGAACGTGCTGTCGTAGATGATGCGGAGGTCGTCCTCGGGCTTCCACAGTCCGCCGAGCAGCGTCGACCAGCAGCCGGTCGGCGCGACGACGTGACCGACGATCGATCGACCGGGCGGCAACATGCCGGGGTAGGGCCGCCGGAGCTCGTAGATCGAGTACGCGAGCAGCGCGATCGCGCCGATCGCGAGCAGCGTCGCGAGCAGCGCCTTGACGTCCTCGACGATCGCGGCCCGATCGCGATGGATGATCGACCGCACGACCGGCACGCCGAGCGCGCCGGCCGCGGCGAACGCGCCGATCGGCACGATCGCGCCGAGCAGCAAACCGCCGCCGACGAACCCGAGCACGCAGCCGCCGGCGAGCGCGGCGAGCGCGACCACCGCCTCGACGATGCCGAGCGCGCCGCGGCCGCGCCCGAGCGCGACCAGGCCGTAGACGATCAGGGTCGCGCCGCACGCGGTCCCGATCTCGGTCGTGATCATCCGCGACTGCAGCACGAGCAGCGGGAACGACAGCAGCACGATCGCGGTGACGATGCCGGCGCGCGCGCCGAGCGTGCGCATCGCGATCCCGGCGGCGGCGAGCACGGTGAGGATGCCCATCAGGGCGATCGGCAACCGGCGGCCGGCGTCGCTGTCGTCGACGAGGTCGCGGCCGAGCGCGGGCACGCGGGTCGTCAGCGTGCGCGCGACGGTGTCCTCGGGCGCCTGCTTGGGGCAGGTCTCCTCGGCCGGCGGCGGCAGCGGCTTGCCGGCCTTCTTCGCCTGCTCGACCGCGGCGGCCCGGGCGGCGACCGCGGCGGTCTTGGCCTTGGCTTCGTCGGCAGCCCGCTGGGCCGCGAGCTTGTCGCGCGGCGCGATCCGGTCGACGAGCTGGCGCTCCTGCGGCTCCCAGAAGCCGGTCGCCGCGAGGCCGGGGAGCAGCACCACGATCGCGAGCAGCGCGACGACCGCGAGCGCGATCGGCCAGCGGCCGAGCAGCGTCGCGAGGCGGGTGAACAGCGCTCTCATCGGGCGGGAAACCTATCTCGGATCACGGCGGGTTACACTGCGGACGTTGGGTGACCTGATCGAGATCGAGTCGACGCGACCGCCGCGCGACGCGGCGACGCCGCTGACGGCCGCCAAGGCGATCACGGCGCGGAGCGCGGAGCTGGCGCGCGCACACCGGGCGGTCGACGTCCGCCGCTACCGTTCGCTCGTCGGACACTGGGTCGCGCGCTGGTTCCGCGCGCCGCGCCCGGCGATGCTCGAGCCGCAGCCCGCCGTCGAGCCCGGCCAGCTCGCGCTGACGTTCGGCGGCCACGCGACCGTGCTCGCGCGCTACGCCGGCCTGGCGATCGCGTTCGACCCGATGCTCGGCCGCTGGATCGGCGGCGTGCATCGGGCGGTGGAGCCCGGGCTCGCCGTCGGCGACTTCTCCGACGTCGGCCTCGTGCTGATCTCGCATCGTCACGCCGACCACCTGCACCTCGCGACGCTGCGGCGGCTGCCGAAACGCGCGACGCTCGTGGTGCCGGCGGGCGCCGCGAGCTGGGTGTCGCCGCTCGGGTTCGCGCGGGTGATCGAGCTCCAACCCGGTGCCGATCTCGAGCTGCGCGGCGTCCAGATCGTCGCCGCGGCGACCTCGCACGGCGACGACGATCTCGCGCGCGGCCTGGCCTACGTCGTGCGCGGCGACGGCCCCTCGCTGTTCCTGTGCGGCGACAGCGGCTACTTCTCGGGCTTCGATCGCGTCGGGACGGTGTACGCGCCCGACATCGCGTGCCTGCCGATCGGCGGCTTCATGCCGAGCTCGTTCCGCGCCCGCCACATGTCGCCGCTCGACGCGCTCTACGCGTTCGAAGATCTGCGCGCGCGCCTGCTCGTGCCGATCCACCACGGCGCGTTCGCGCTGTCCTACGAGCAGCTCGACGAGCCGGTCCGCTGGCTGGTCGAGCTCGCGACCCAGCGCGCGATGCGCGAACACGTCCACATCATGCGAGCCGGGCAGAGCGAGCGGTTCAGCAACCGCGATCGTGATAAACCGTGACCGCCGTGTCAGCCGCGCCCGATGTCTCGATCGTCATCCCGGTCTACAACGAGGAGGGCATCCTCCGCGAAGCCGTCTGCGAGCTCGCCGATGCGTTCGCCGCCGCGACCAGCCTCAGCTTCGAGATCGTGATCGCCGAGAACGGCTCGCGCGATCGCACGCCCGAGCTCGCCGCCCACCTCGCCACCGAGCGTCCGGAGGTCCGGACGTTCTCGACCGGCGAGCCGAACTACGGCAAGGCGCTCCGCCGTGGCATCCTCGAGGCGCGCGGCACCTGGGTGATCTGCGAGGAGATCGACCTGTGCGATCTCGACTTCCACCGCCGCGCGCTCGACCTCCTGTTGCACGGCGATGCCGCGATGGTCGTCGGCAGCAAGGCGATGAAGGGCAGCTCCGACGCGCGCCCGCTGTTCCGCCGGTTCGCGACCAAGGTGATCAACGGCATGCTGCGCGTCGCGCTCGACTTCCGCGGCACCGACACGCACGGCCTCAAGGCGTTCCACCGCGAGACGCTGACCCCGATCGTCGAGGCCTGCGTGATCGATCGCGACCTGTTCTCGAGCGAGCTCGTGATCCGCGCCGGGCGCGCCGGGATCGAGGTCATGGAGATCCCGATCCGGCTGTCGGAGAAGCGGCCGCCCGCGATCAACCTGATGAAGCGCGTGCCGAACGTGCTGCGCGGTATGGTGAAGCTGACGCGGGTGATCCGCTTCGGCCAGAAGCCGTGAGGGTCTGCGCGGTCTCGATCGATCTCGACGGCATCGGCTGCTACTACCGGATCCACGGGCTCGGCAAACCACCCGGTGGTCTCGAGCACACGATCCTGACGCGCGCGTTGCCGCGGGCCGCGGCGCTGTTCGCGCGCCTCGGGATCCCGGTGACCTGGTTCGTCGTCGGGCGCGACGCCGAGCACCCGGCCAACGCCGCGGCGCTCGCCGACCTCGCGATCGCCGGCCACGAGCTCGGCAACCATTCGTACTCGCACCCGTACGACCTCGCGCGGCTGCCGGCGAGGGAGGTCGCCTACGAGATCGCCGAGTGCGATCGCGTACTGCGCGCGATCACCGGCGGCAAGATCCGCGGATTCCGCGCGCCGGGATACGACGTGTCGCCGGTGATGCTCGACGTGCTCGCGGGCCTCGGCTACGTGTACGACTCGTCGATCTTTCCGGCGCCCGCGTACTACGCCGCCAAGGGACTCGTGATGGCGGCGCTCGCGCTGCTGCGGCGGCCGAGCGGCGCGGTGATGATCGATCCGCGCTCGCAGGTCGCGCCGACCGTGCCCTACCGGCCCGCGATGACCGCGCCGTGGCGCCGCGGCCAGGCGCCGCTCGTCGAGCTCCCGATCTCGGTGACGCCGCACCTGCGCGTCCCGGCGATCGGGACCTCGCTGCTCGTCGCGCCGGCGCTCGTGCGCGACCGGATCCTGGCCGCGATGGCGCCGCGCCCGGTGTTCAACTTCGAGCTCCACGGCATCGACTTCGCCGACGCCGCGCAGGACGGCATCCCCGGCGAGCTGATCGCGCGCCAGCCCGATCTGCGTTTGCCCGCGAGCGAGAAGGTCGCGCGGCTCGAGGCGATCCTCACCGGGCTCGCCACCGATCGCGCGTTCGTCACGCTCGGCGAGGTCGCGACCGAGACCCAGCGGGTCAGCTAACAGTTAGCGGCGGCGCGCGACGGCCGACGTCGCGAGCTCGTCGGTGCGCTCGTTGAGCGCGATGCCCGAGTGACCGAGCACCTTGACGAAGCGGAGGTCGCGGAACTGCTTGCCGAGCGCGCGCATGCCGGTGATCAGCTCGACGTTGGCCTTGGCCTTCCAGTTGAGCGACAGGACGCCGATCGAGTACTGCGAGTCGGTGTAGACGATGACCGGGCGGACGCGCTGATCGACCGGCACGGTCTCGAGGCCGCGCTTGATCGCGGTGAGCTCGGCGATGTTGTTGGTGCCCTCGCCGAGGTACTCGCTGATCTCCTGCGTGCGGTCGCCGTCGATCACGACGACCCCGATCCCGGCCGGCCCCGGGTTGCCCGAGCACGCACCGTCGGTCCACACGTGGATCGCGTTCGCCGGGGGCGCGGCGGTCACGGCCTTGGTCGACGCCGGTGCCGGATCGCCGACCGCGATCTCGACGAGGTCCCCGGGCAGCGGCGTCAGGTTGCGCGCGCCGGCGCGATACACCTTGGCGCCGGGCTCGGCCTTGTAGACGATCTCGACGCGCCCCTCGGGGTCCTTCAGGATCTGGCCATCCGCGTCGACCTTGGCCCAGACGTCGGCGTCGCGGAGTCGATGGCGTTGCCACGGCATGTGCGGCGGAAAGCTAACACGCGCGACCTCATGCTATAGACCCGGCACTCTAAGAGGAGATCTCAGAAGATGCGCATCAATCTGTTCCTGGTCACCACGCTCGGCCTCGGTCTTGGCCTCGGCACCGCTTGCAAGAAGGCTGACAACGCCGGCACCGGTTCGGGCTCGGGCTCGACCGCCGCCACGCCGACGACCGGCATGGTCGCGCCGACGGCGAACGACAAGCCCGCCGCGGCCGTCGCGATCCCGCAGGCGACCGGCGATGATCTGGCGCTCCTGCCGGTGAAGTCCGAGCTCGTGATGGGCATCAACTTCCAGCAGCTCCAGACCAGCTCGATGTGGAAGCAGTTCGTCGAGCCGCAGCTCGCGAAGAACATGTCCGAGCTCGAGAAGTTCAAGTCCAAGTGCGGCTTCAACCCGCTCGAGACGATCAAGAGCGTCGCGCTCGGCTTTTCGGGCATCGGCCCGGGCAGCAAGCCGACCGGCGCGATGGTGATCCACGGCCTCGACAAGGCCAAGACCACCGACTGCATGGTCGACAAGATGAAGGAAGACATCGCCGCGAAGGGCGGCGAGGTCACCAAGGACGGCGACGTCATCCTCTCGAAGGACAAGGACGGCACGGTCTCGGCGATGACGTTCGTCACCCCGGACACGCTCTTGATCGCGGTCGGCGGCGACAAGGCCAAGCTCGCCGAGCTCGCCAAGGGCGACGCGGCGCTCAAGACCTCGCCGATGTTTGTCGACATGTTCGCCAAGATCAAGAACACCGACACCGTGTGGGGCCTGATGAACGGCTCGTCGAAGGTGTTCGAGGCGGCGGCGCAGGCGAACATCAAGTTCAAGGCGGTCTACGGCTCGGTCAACGTGACCGACTCGGTCGTGGTCGCGCTCCGCGTCCGCATGGACTCGGCCGATCAGGCCGCGTCGCTCGTCACGATGGCGAACGGCAAGGTCGCGCAGCTCAAGGGCTTCGTCGACAAGCTCGAGATCGGCACCGACGGCACCGACGCCAAGGTCGACATCGCGGTCTCGCCCGAGAAGCTCAAGATGATCATGGGCATGATGATGGGCGGCATGGGCGGGGGGATGGGTGGCGGCGAGCCGCCGGTCGAGGCGCCGGCCGCGCCGACCGCGCCCGCTACTCCCTGAGCGCGCGATGCGGTAAGGATGAGGGCATGAGATGTGCCCTCGTACTCGCGCTCGCCGCGAGTGCTGCCTGCGGCAAGTCGACGAAGTCGGTCACGCCGCCGCCCGAGGTCACCGGCCTCGCCGCGGTGCCCGCGAGTGCCGAGGCCGTCGTCGGGATCGATCTCCCGAAGTTGATCGACGCGCCGGTCGTCGCGCGCATCATCGATCAGCTGTTCCTCCGCGACATGACGCTCGCGACGCGCTGGCAGGAGGTCCGCGACATCTGCAAGCTCGACCTCGGCAAGAACGTCAAGCGCGTGATGCTCGCGCTCGGCCCACACCAGACGTCACCGGGCACCGGCCCGGTGTTGCTGATCGCGACCGGCGCGTTCGTCGAGGCCGATGTCGCCGCGTGCGTGCGTACCGTGGTCGGCAAGGGCGGCGGCACGCTGACCGCGACGACCGCCGACGCGCGCACGATCTACACCGCCAAGGAAGGCAATCGCCAGATGGTGTTCGCGTTCGGCCGCGCCGACACGATCGTGCTCGGATCGAACGAGGCGTACGTCAAGGAATCGCTGTCGCTCACCGGTCCCAAGATCGGCAGCGATGTCGACATGAAGGCGTGGCTCGCGATGGTCGACCAGAACGCGCCGATCTGGGGTGTCGGGCGTGTCGATCCGCGGGTCGGCGGCGGCCTCGTGAAGCACGTGACCGGCCTCACCGCGGGGCCGCGCGCGATCCTCGGGACGCTCGATCCGACGACCGGCGCCAAGCTCGATGCCGGCGTCGTGATGGCCTCGCCGGCGGACGCGAACCAGCTGGAATCGTTCACCAAGACACAGCTCGGTCAGCTCGCCGCCGCGGCCCAGCTGATCAAGCTCGGGGGCGCGGTCGGCAAGATCACCGCCAAGGCGACCGGCGATGTCGTTCACCTCGGTGCCACGTTCACCATCGACGATCTCAATCAGCTCCTTTCGGCGCTTGACGGAGGCGACCCTGGAAAGCAGGATGCCCCGTCCAAGAGCCCGCCCTGATTGGGTTCGCGTAAGAGAGAAGCACATGGCGACCAAGAAGACTGAAAAGACCCCCGCCCCGAAGACCGCGACCGCGAAGGCCGAGCCGAAGGCGAAGAAGCCCGCGAAGGCCGCTGCGACCAAGGTGCCGCGGCATCCCAAGGCGCGCGTCGCCGAGAAGGCCGGCTCCAAGGAGGCGCTCGCGAAGACCGTCGCCGAGGCGCTCGTCCGCGAGGACGAGGACCCGACCGCGCTCGCGACGTCGCTGAAGACGGCGTCGAACCAGCAGCTCCTCCGCCTCGCGCGCGTCGCCGAGACGGTGAAGCAGAAGTACGGCAGCCGCGCCAAGCTGGTCGCCGCGATCGGCAACGCCGAGAAGAAGAGCAAGGACAAGGACTACCTCGCCAAGCTCGACGCGCTCTCGCTGCCGAACCTGCTCGACATCGCGACCTCGGCCGAGCGTCGCGCTCGCGCTTAATTGCGCCTCGCGCTGATCCTCGCGCTTGGCGGATGCTGGGCGCAGCCTCCGACGACGACGACGTTGTCGACGCCGCCGGCGTCGATCGCGCGTGCGCACGGTCCGGACTACCGCGCGGCGATCGCCGATCCGTTCGGCTTTCTGCCCGCGACCGCCACCGCGGTGGGCGCGGTCGACCTCGCGCACCTGCGCAGCACATCGCTGTGGCAGCACTGGGAGCCGCGGCTGCGCGAGCAGCTCGACGGCACCGCGCTCGGTCACTGCGGTGCCGACGTGCTCGCGAACACCGCGTCGTTGACGGTCGCGGTCACCACGAAGGCGAACGCGGCACCGGCCGGGATCGCGGTCGCGCGCGGCGTTGACCTGACCGCGTTCCGGGCGTGCGTCGGACTCGCCAAGGGGATCGCCGGCCCGACGTTCTGGCTCGTCGCGCGGCCGATCGGCCCGGGCACCGTCGTCGCCGTGTTCGGCCCGAACCCGCTCGCGCCCGCCGATCTCGATCGCGCGCTCGTCGCCGGCACGTCGATCGCCGGCGCGCCCGGCTTCGACCAGGCGCTCGACCAGGTCGATCAGCACCAGGCGCTGTGGTTCGCGATCGCGCACGAGTCGTCGATGCTGGAGACGTTCGGGGCGATCGGGTTTCCGCCCGACGTCGCGTTTGGCACGTTCGAGGTCTCCGACTTCCTGCAGGCGAACGTCCACCTGCGGCTCGCGTCGGCGAACCTCGTCACCAACTTCGTGGCGATGGCGCAGGGTCAGCTCGGCGGCGCCAAGGGCTTCGTCCAGCGCCTCGACGTCGCCGGCGCCGATCGCGACGTCGTGCTCGACCTCGCGATCAATGACGGGCAGCTCACCCAGCTGCTCGGCATCGTCGGCATCACGCCGCCCTGATCATGTTGATGACGCGAGCTGCTCGCGTCGTTCGGGCTTCGCCCTGATCATGTTGATGACGCGAGCTGCTCGCGTCGTTCGGGCTTCGCCCTGATCATGTTGATGACGCGCGCTGCTCGCGTCGTTCGGGCGTCGCCCTGAGCATGGTGGTGACG